>DIWP01000048.1:64546-74247 GCA_002423545.1 Thermoleophilia bacterium UBA6103 | reverse complement strand
ATGTCTGGGAGCATGCCTACTACCTCGATTTCCAGAATCGGCGCCCCGACTGGGTGCAGGCGTTCCTCGACACGCTCGTCAACTGGGACTTCGTGAGCCAGAACATGGCGACGCCCTGAGGAGCCACCGGGCCGGCGCCTGAAGGAGCGCAGCGCCCCGCGGGCGCGACGGGCCGAGTAGAATCGGGGGCGGCGGGACCGGATGGCGGTCCCCCGCCCCCGACCCTTCCCCGGGGTCGGCCCGGCGGCCATATCGGCAGACCCGACCGGCAGCATCACCGGTCGCCCGGCGGACCGGCAGCAGTGACGGCGAGGAGGTCGAGATGACGACAGACCCGGTGATGGATCGCAGGAGCATCCGCAAGTACACCGCGGAGCCGGTCGACGACGCGACAGTGGAGCGGCTCCTGCAGGCAGCCATGAGCGCCCCGTCGGCCGGCAATCAGCAGCCGTGGCAGTTCGTGGTCATCCGCGATCGACAGCTCAGAGACCGCATCCCGTCGGTACACCCCTACTCCGCCATGGTCCCGCAGGCGCCGGTCTCGATCCTGGTCTGCGGCGAGCCGGAGAGCTGCAAGTGGCCTCAGTACTGGGTCCAGGACTGCTCGGCGGCTACCGAGAACATCCTGGTCGAGGCACGGTCGCTGGGACTCGGGACCGTGTGGCTCGGCGTCCATCCGCTCGAGGAGAGGGTCGAAGGACTGCGGTCGCTGCTGGGCATCCCGCGGCAGGTGGTGCCGTTCGCCCTGGTCCCGGTCGGCCACCCGGCCGAGGAGAAGCCGCCCTCCGGCCGTTATGACGCGAGGCGTGTCCACCGCGACGGCTGGTGAATCCGGTGCCGTGGCAACGGCACGTGACCGCGGTGTGGGGACGCTGCGACGACGGCGATCCCTGCTCTGCAGGGAGACAGACGTGCGACTTGGGAGGGGGACCGTGGACACACAGGACAGGGTGATCGGCCTCGGAGGTCTGTCGCGTCTGGAACTGGGCATGAGACCGAGCCCGCTCGAGCATCGCCCGGCACTGGCATCAGGGCTCGACGTGGACGTCGACCTGTGGGTCAAGCGCGACGACCTGTACGGCCCGGGCGTCGGCGGCAACAAGATCCGCAAGCTGGAGTACGTGGTGGCAGACGCCCTGCAGCGCGGCTGCGACACGCTGGTGACCACCGGCGCCGTGCAGTCCAACCACGCACGGCTCACGGCCGTGGCCGGCGCCGTCTGCGGCCTGGGCGTGCATCTGGTGCTCGACGGCGACCCCGTCGAGAAGAGCGGCGGCAATCTGGTGCTCGATCGGCTGGCCGGCGCCGAGCTGCACTTTGTGCGCACGCAGACGTGGGACGAGCTCAACGCGGCGACTCAGGCCGTCGCCGATGAGCTGGCGGCAGCCGGGCGCCGTTGCTGCGTCATCCCGGTGGGGGCGTCGATGCCGCTGGGGGCGGTCGGCTACGCCGACGCCTATCTCGAGCTGGTCTCACAGCTCGACGAGATGGGCGTACAGGCCGAGTACCTGGTACACGCCTGCGGCTCCGGCGGTACCCAGGGCGGGCTGTTGGCCGGCCGGGCGCTGGCCGCGGCGACCGGTTCCGGCGTGACACGGGCCGTCGACGGGACGGCGGCATCGTCGCACGCGACGCTGCCGCGGGTCGTCGGTGTCGATGTCGCCAAGAGCAAGGGCGAGCTGGGCCCGGTGGTCACGGAGATCGCCGCCGGGTGTCTGGCGCTCGTCGGGAGCGAGGCGGCGGTAGCCGCCGAAGACCTGGTGCTCGTCGACGGGACGGGGCCGGCGTACGGGGTCGTGACGCCCGAGGGTGCGGATGCGATCACCGTGGCCCTGCGGACGAGCGGCATCCTGCTCGACCCCGTCTACTCGGGCAAGGCTCTCGGCGCCCTGCCAGAGCTGGTGGAGGGCGGCGTCATCAGGCGCGGCGCCACGGTGGTGTTCCTGCACACCGGCGGCAGCCCGGCGCTGTTCGCGCCCAGCTACGCGGACGCGGTCGTCGACCTGCTGTGAGCCGGTCCTGCCCCGCAGCGCGTTTGGCTCGTGGCCCGGCGAGGACGGCATGTGACGCCGAGCCGCTGTGGCGGCCGTGTATCATCCCCCGACCCGGAAGATGAGCGACGAGAGAGGAGATCGATGGCGATCGTGAGGGTCGACAGGGAGGCGCGGCAGATCGTGATGCACGCCAGCGGCGCCGTCTGTCGCAGCACGCAGGAGATCGTGGAGAGCGACGCCTTCGCTCGCATCCTGGGCGCCTACGTGGCCCGCCTGCGGGCGCATCGCTCGCCGCTGCTCGCCGGGCTCGGCGTCTCCGGCCTGGCCGAGGGACGAGCGGAGTCGCTGCGCGGCCTGCTCGACGTCCTGCGGCTGCTCACGAACAACCCGCTCGACCGCGTCACCGGAGTCGCCGACGGGGATGGCGCGGCGACTCCCGAGCGTCGCGAGGCCCTGCACGAGCTGGTCGAGGGACTCTACGACTACTGGCGCTCGTACGACCGCTTCATGGTCGCCCACGACGAGGGCGGCGTGTCTGCCGCCGGCCGCCCTCACCGAGACTTCAACCAGACCATGGAGACCTTCGCCATGCTGGTACGCGGTCTCTATCGGGACGTGGTCGAGAACATCACCGGCGATCACCCGCGCGTCTATCGCCAGGTCTCGGCGGGATGCGAGGTCGGCCTGGTCGTCGGCCACCGCGACTGGCCGGTCCCGGACGCCTATCGCGCCACGCTCGCCGGCGTGCCGTTCGTCCGCCACGTGGTCATCGATCCGCCGTTCATCACCGACCCGCCGACCAACAAGCGCAGCGGCGAGTTCGTGGAGGTCGACGACGACCCCATCGCCGGCCTGGAGCTCGACCCGGCGCGCTGGATCTGCTACCCGGCGGTGGTCGGCCCGGTGGTCGTGTTCGTGTACGTCAACCAGCGCTTCATCGCGTTGGGCAGTGCGCTGGCCAACCTCTTCGAGCCGGCGACCGACGAGCAGATCGCCGCCGGCCCGGACGCCGTCTACCTGTACGGCGTGCCGCCGGAGACGCTGGCCCGCTACGGCGATCTGCCGACCGTCTTCCACGCCGATCGGGAGGCCGATCTGCTGGTCGCGGCGATACCCTGCGAGGACCGCTTCGGGTACTTCGGCTATCTGAAGAAGATGGTCCTGACGCTGCACAACGTGGTCGCGCTCAATGCCGGCCGCATGCCGTTCCACGGCGCCTTCACCCGCGTCGTGCTCGAGAGCGGCGCGGCGGCCAACGTGCTCATCATCGGCGACACGGCGGCCGGCAAGTCGGAGACGCTCGAGGCGCTGCGCGAGCTGGCCGGCGACGAGATCAGCGAGCTGCGCATCGTCGCCGACGACATGGGCTCGCTTACCGTGGACGACGCCGGCAGGGTGGCCGCGTACGGCACCGAGATAGGCGCCTTCGTGCGCCTCGACGACCTGAGCCAGGGCTACGCCTTCCAGCAGCTCGACCGCGCCATCTTCATGAGCCCGCAGAAGACCAACGCCCGCGTGGTGGTCCCGGTGACCAGCCTGGAAGAGGTCCTGCACAGCCATCAGGTCGACATCTGCCTGTACGCCAACAACTACGAGTGGGTCGATGAGGCACATCCGGTCGTCGAACCGTTCGCCGACGCCGAGACGGCGCTGGCTGTCTTCCGTGAAGGCCGTGCCATGTCCAAGGGCACGACCACGTCGACCGGACTCACCAGCACCTACTTCGTCAACGTCTTCGGCGCCACGCAGCGGCGTGAGCAGCACGACGCCATCGCACGAAGGGTCTTCGACGCGGTCTTCGCGTCGGAGACGTTCGTCGGGCAGTTGCGCACGCAACTCGGCATCGAGGGCTTTGAGACGAAGGGACCGCAGGAGGCGGCGGTGGCGCTGCTGCGGCTCATCGCCGCACGTCATGCGCAAGGAGGGAGCGCACCATGAAGATGCTGAAAGGATTCAAGGAGTTCATCGCCCGCGGCAACGTCATCGACCTGGCGATCGCCGTCGTCATCGGCGCCGCCTTCGGAGCGGTCATAGCTTCGTTCGTGGCCGACCTGCTGACGCCGCTGATCGCGGCCATCTTCGGCCAGCCGGACTTCTCGAACCTCTCCTTCACCGTCAACGGCTCCAAGTTCATGTACGGCAACTTCATCAACGCCGTCATCTCGTTCCTGCTGGTGGCCATCGCCATCTACTTCGTGGTGGTGGCGCCGATGAACCACTGGCGCGAGCGCAAGGCGGCCGGGCAGGATCCCACCACCAAGGAATGCCCGGAGTGCCTGAGCGAGATACCGCGGGGTGCGAAGCGCTGCCCGTTCTGCACCTCACCGCAGCCCGACGTGGAGTGAGCCCGTACCGCTGACGTCGGGGATCCGGCGTTGAAATGGCGGAAGCTCGCGCTCGGAGGCCGACGCTCGCCGTCAGCGGGCGACGATGCGGTAAACGGGGCCGGCGAAGGAGAGCAGATAGAGCTCGCCGGCCCCGTCTTCACCGAACGAGACCGGTGAGACCACATCGATGTCCAGGTCGACCTCCTGCGGGGCCGTCCCCGGTCCGCGCATGCCCCACACCCGGCCCGAGAGGAAGTCGGCGAACAGGTACGTACCGAGCAGGTCGCGGATCGCGGTACCGCGGTAGACGTAGCCGCCGGTGACCGAGCCGCCCTGGTCGCGGCCATACTCGAAGACCGGGAAGACAAGACCGTCGCGGGCCAGCCCCCGCGGCTCGTAGTCGAGCGTGCCTTCGTAGGCCGGCCAGCCGAAGTCGGCGCCGGCCGGCGTGCCGGCCGGCAGGAAGTCGATCTCCTCGCGTTCGTTCTGGCCTACGTCGCCGATCCACAGGTCACCGGTCTGACGGTCGAAGGAGAACCGCCACGGGTTGCGCAGTCCGAGGGCGTAGATGGACGGCTGCGGGCGCGACTGCTCGACGTCCAGCGTCAGCAGCTTGCCGAGCAGGCTGTCGGGGTCCAGGGCGTCGCGCTCGGGGTCACCGGCGCCGCCGCCGTCGCCGGTGCCGGCATAGAGCAGGCCGTCGGGGCCAAAGGCGAGCTGGCCGCCGTTGTGGTTGGTCAGCGGGTGCGGGATGGAGAGCAGCGTCTGTCGCGAGCCCGGCAGCACCGACAGTTCGTCTGCCGCGACCTGGAAGCGGTCGATGGTCAGAGCGCCGTCCGCTGCTGTCGAGTAGGCGTAGACCCGATCGACCTCCGGGAAGCGGGGGTCGAAGACGACAGACAGCAGACCGCGCTCGCCCTCGTCCGAGATGCTGTCGCTGAGATCGAGGAAGGGTGCGGTGAGCGTGCGACCGTTGCGGATCACCCGCACGCGCCCGTTCTTCTCGACGACGTACAGCGGGTCGGTCCGGCTCGGCGCGGTCGTCAGGAAGACCGGCTGTTCGAGCTCTCCGACAAGCTCCAGACCCAGCTGTGGCAGAGGGCCGTCCGGGCCGTCGCCGGTGGACGGCCGGCTCGGCGGGTCGGTCGGCTGCGCGCCGCCTCCGGCCGTCGCGGTCGGCGCGCCGCCGCCACTGTACGTCCCACTGCCGCAGGCGGCCGTCAGCGTGATCAGAGCGATCGCGAGACAAGCGGCGATCGGTGCGGACAGGGCGCCCGGTCGACCGATGCCGCGTCTCTGTCTGCGCGAAGCCATAGCTTCGTGTGCCCGTCGGGCGGCGGCCTGAACCATCGGCGCTGCGACGGTGCGTGGCGTGACGTCCTGGCCCGGCCGTGCCGTCGCACGGCCGGGCCGACAGTCCTTCGAATCAGCGTCTGGTGATCGCCTTGAGACAGACGGCGGTGCCCTCATCGAGCCGGGTGGCGTCTGTCCAGCGCCTGCCGTCGGGGCTCACCCAGGACATCCCCGATGTGGCCTTGCAGACGGCGATGTCCGTAGGCGACTGCAGCGCGATGGGGAACTCATAGCCGGGAGTGCGTACCTTCACTGCGACGACGAACCGCTGTCCCTTCTTCAGCTTGAGCTTCTTCCTGAGATCGACAGTGTAGTAGCCGGGAAGGTAGAGGTTCGCCGTGCCGACCCGGCGCAGCGTCCGCTTGGTCCGTCCGACGTAGACCGTCGCCTTCCCGCCGCTCGTCATGTAGAACCCGACGCCGGTGACCCGTTCACGCCGCGTCGCGCGGTAGCGGCTGGCCATCCAGGCGGTGTCGCTGGCGACGTTGGCGGCGAAGCCCATCTCGCCGGTGTACCCAAGGCGGTCGTGACCGTACAGCCGGGTGCCCTGGCGCGGGTTCCCGACCCTGTCGAGGACGAGGTTGTTGCCGCATCCGAGCGCCGTGTCGCTGTAGGAGATCCAGAAGTACCCGCCGTCCCCGAACGACGTGCCCCAGCTGTTGCGGATGAGCCAGGCGCCGTCCTCGGATGGCTGGTTGCCGGCCAGGAACGAGGTCCGCGGAAAGCCGTCGTCCCAGCCGACGATGCAGACGGCGTGGTTCACGTTCGGCTCGCCGTCGTAGTAATACGACGCGTACGCGGGATCGTAGCGAGTGTCTTCTTCGTCCCAGTACATCATGGTGCCGACGGCGCCGACCTCCATGATCAGCGACTTGGCAAGCTCCACGAGCTCGGGGTCGTCGAGGGGCGGCAGCAGGTAGGCGCCGCCGATCCATTTCTGCGTCTTCGCGTTGCGCGTGTACTCGGGCGTGCCGTAGACGTCGGCCTGCTCCCACTTGGGGCCGGAGCGACGCAGCAGGTAGGCGAGCGACATCGTGTAGTTGCCGCCGTGCTCATACGGGTCGCCCGTGTCGAAGCCCGCGTAGTTGACCAGGTTGTCCTCGCTGAAGTCGGTGCGCTGTCGGGGCATCAGGTACGACTCGAGGACGCCCATGGTGGCGAAGGCCCAGCACGTGCCGTAGGGGGCCTGGTCGCGCACCGCGGTGAGCTTGTTGTGATCGCGCAGGTCGTAGGCGGCCGGCAGCTCGTCCCGGACGACCCTGTGTGTCTGCGGACCCTTGTGGGTGAGCACCGGATCCGGGAGCGCACCGAGCCGGAGGATGTCGGTGCGGGGCTCGTAGGAGGGACGCACGAACGCTCGCTTGGCGACGGCCTCAGCATAGTCCGGGTTCACGGGCGCCAGCACCGGCTGTGGCGCGGCAGCGGCCACGGCGGGCAGGACCAGCAGGAGTAGCGCCGCCGTCAGCAGGATCGGCGCCACCTGCCTCCAGACCGTGCCGGATGGGTGCATTCCAGATCCTCTGCCCATGCTGGTCTCCTTCTCGGGCTGCCGTGCCGGCGCCGGTGGTCGCCTCACGACGAGTGAGACGCCGCGCGATCGATGCTTCTGCAAGAGAAGGTCGGCAACGCGGCGGCGCGGCTTGAGCCGCGTTCCGGCGCGAGCCGGTTTCCCCGGGGCGATCGACGCCGGTGTGCCTCAGAGGTAGGTGCGCCGGAAGCGCTCGGCGCTCGCCTGCTCCGCGGCGCCGAGGAGTGAGCGCAGGCGCTCGAGCTCCTGCGCGTCGACCTTGAGCGCGCGACCGTCGAGCGACTGCGCCGTGACGAGGCCGCGCACGCTGCTGGTGAGCAGCACCTGGTCGTCGGCGCCGAGCTCGTCGGCGACGATCGGACGCTCGGTGACCGGGTCACCGGCGGCGGCGCAGACCTCCATCACCCTGGTGCGCACGACGCCGGGCAGGATCGAGCCGTCGAGCGGTGGAGTGAGCAGCCGATCGGCGGTGCGCACGAACAGGTTGGCGGTGGTCGCCTCGTGCGCGCGGCCCTGCTCGTCGACGAACAGGGCGTCGTCGGCGCCGGCTGCCTTGGCGGCCTGCATCGCCAGGTGCGACGTCGTGAAGCTCTTCGACTTCATGTCGGCGGTGGAGCGCAGTGCATGGTAGCTGATGAGTCGTAGTGGGTGGGTGGGAAACTCACGCACCTCCACCTGGATGAGCAGCGTCGGGCGGCCGTCTGGAGGGCCGGCCGTGACCAGGACGCGGCAGGCCCCGTTCGGCACGCCGGCCGCCTGCGCCAGCTGGACGATCTGCCGCGCCAGCTGGGGAGCGTCTTCCGGCAGGTCGATCCGCAGCGTCGCCAGCCCCGCGTTCATGCGGGCGACGTGCTCGTGGAAGAAGACCGGCACGCCGTCGAGCAGCTTGAGTGTCTCGTAGAGGCCGAGGCCGTGCGTCAGCCCGCGATCGAGGGCCGGTACGCGGGCGCGATCGGCAGGCTCGACACTGCCGTTGAGCATCACCATCGTCATCGCGGCTCACCTCGCCTCAGGTCGGTCGTTAGTCCCGGTCCCCGGTGGTCGGCGCACGGTGCCCGACGCAGGCTGCGCCACGGCCTCCGAGCTCGTGCGAGTGTATCCGGCGGGTGGCGGGAGGGCGAGACCGACGCGGTGCGGCGCACGGGCGCAGATGTGAGCGTGTCGAGTACGTGGCGTGCGACTGCTGGTCCCTTCTGCGTGTCTGAGACCAGAAGGCAGTTCGTCTGGGGAAGCGGCCGCCGGCGGCCGGATCGTCAGATCTCGCGGCGCCGGAAGACGGCCACGGCGCCGGCCAGCACGACGATTGTACCCGTCAAGGTGGAGACGATCGGCACGAGCAGGGCCGTGGGACGGCCGGTGAGCAGCGCCGCGCTCGCCGTCCACAGGCCGGCCGGCGACCAGTCGGCCACGGCGCCGAACTGCGCCAGCGCTCCCACGGCGATCACGGCGGCGGCGGCGATCACGGCGGCCGCCATCTGCGAGCGCAGCAGGGTGGAGAGCAGAACGGCGACGGCGATGAGGAACGCCACCAGCAGCAACCAGCAGCCGACGGCGGCGACCGCGCGGGCGAGCGGGCCGGGGCCGAAGAGCGGGGCCGTGACGGCGACGCAGGCGGCGCCGCCGATGAGGGTGGCGACCACGGTCAGCGCGTAGTGGGTCGCCGCCCTGATCAGCACGTAGGGCCCGCGGCCGAGCGGCTTGGCGAGCGTCAGCGCGGCCGTGCCGTTCCGCACCTCGGCGGCGACGATGCCGGCGCCGATGATGACCGCCGCCAGCGAGCCGAGCTGCTGCAGGTTGCCGAGGAACTGTACGTACGCATCGATGGCGGTCGGGGCAGGCACCTTGATGACGGTGCCGGGCGCCTCACCGGCGGCGTACTCGGCCAGCCTGGGGAGCAGAGCGGCCATGATCGGCGCCGTGATGCCGAAGAAGAGCAGGATGCCGGGCAACACCCACAGGCGCCAGGTGTGGGTGACCTCGTCGAGCTCCTTGCGGGCGAAGGCGGCGGTGGCGTTCACGACGCACCCCCCGCGCCGTCGGTGGTGCCGGGGACGTCCGCGTCGGTGGTGGCAGCGCCGTCCGCGTCTGTGGTACCGGGGACGCCCGCGTCGACGGAGCCGGTGGGCCGTTCCCCGACCAGGTCGACGAACACGTCTTCCAGCCCGGCCTCTGCGGTCTCCATGCGGCGCAGCTCGAGGCCGAGGCGCGCCACGATGGCCGGCAGCTCGCGCTGCGCGAGCGGGAGTGTGCGGGTGGCGACGGCCAGGGCGCCGCGGTCGGCCTGGTCGATGGCTTCCACCCAGGAGCACGTCTGGAGCGCGTCGACCAGTCGCTGGGGGTCGTCGACCTCCACCCGCACGCGGTGGCGCTCTCGCGGGCGCGCCCGCAGCTCGTCGATGGGTCCCTGCAGCGCCACGCGACCGCGATCGAGGATAGCGACTGTGTCGCAGACCCGTTCAACGTCGGCCAGGATATGGGTGGAGAAGAACACGGTGGTCC
>DIWP01000048.1:0-64490 GCA_002423545.1 Thermoleophilia bacterium UBA6103 | reverse complement strand
GCCGCTGCTTCATGCCGCGCGAGTACGCACCGATGCGGGCGCTCTCGTGCTCAAGGCCGGCGAGCTGGAGAAGGGCCTCGATGCGCGGTTCGAGCACGGCGCGGGGCAGCGAGAAGAGCTCGCCGGTGTAACGCAGGAAGCGCCGCGCCGTCATCCAGCCCGGGAAGCCGGGGACGTCGGGCAGGTACCCGACGAGGGGCCTGATCAGTCCGGGATCGGCGGCGAGGTCGTGACCGAGGACACGGATGGTGCCGGCGGTGGGTCTGGCAAGGCCGGCGAGGATGCGCAGGGTCGTGGTCTTGCCGGCCCCGTTCGGTCCCAGGAATCCGTAGACCGACCCTTGCGGTACGGTCAGGTCGAGTCCGTCGAGGGCGCGGCGCTCGCCGAACGCCTTCTGCACGCCGCGCAGCTCGACGGCGTGATCGGCGGCCGCGGTCATGCGTCGGTGTCGTCGCGTCCGTAGACGGCGTCGAGTGCCCGTTCGGTCTTCGACGGGCCGGGAGACGCCTCAGTGGAGCTTCCGCCTTCCGGCGGCTCCCGCGGGTCGGCGGTGTGCAGGCGGCGATCGTCCACCGACTGCGCGGGCGTACGGCCGATCAGCAGGTACAGGATCGGTCCCAGGAAGTTCGCGAACAGGACGATGACGACCCAGGCCCAGCGTGGCAGCGCCGATGTCTGCGGACGCCTGATCAGGTCGACCAGCGCCCAGACCAGGAGCGTGAGCTGCAGGACGCCGACGACGACCAGAAGGATGACCAGGCTCGTGTCGATGCTTGCGATCATGCGTCCCGCCTCTCGTTCGACCCTTTGCGGCTACCGCTCGACGATGCTGGCCGCCACCGCGCGCAACATCCCGCGTGCCTTGTGGAGCGTCTCGAAGAACTCCTTCTCGGGCACCGAGTCGGCCACGATGCCGCCGCCGACCTGCAGGAACAGCCGGTCGCCGACGCGCACGAGCGTGCGGATGATGATGTTCATGTCCAGCGTGTCGAGCGAGAGCCAGCCGAACGAGCCGGTGTAGGGCCCGCGGCGCACGGTCTCGAGCTCGTCGATGANNCCGGTGATGGTGCCGCCGGGGAACAAGCCCTTGAGCAGGTCGACGCCGTCGCGGCTCTCGTGCAGGCGGCCGCGGACGTTGCTCACGATGTGGATGACGTGGCTGTAGTACTCGTTGACCATCAGCTCGCTGACGCGCACGGTGCCGTACGCGCAGACCTTGCCGAGATCGTTGCGCTCCAGGTCGACGAGCATCACGTGCTCGGCCCGGTCCTTGGGGTCCAGGTTGAGCTCCTCGGTCATCTGGCCGTCGTCGAGGGCGGCCTCGTCGTGCTGACCGCGCGGCCGGGTGCCGGCGATGGGGCGGGTCTGCGCCCAGCCGTCCTGGTCCAGCTCCACGAGCCGTTCCGGTGACGACGAGATGAGCTCGTAGTCGCCGAAGGCGAGGTAGCCGGCGAACGGCGACGGGTTCACGCGCCGCAGCGTGTCGTAGAGGTGCAGGCTGGGCAGCGCGTAGCAGAGCTCAAGGCGCTGCGAGAGGTTCGCCTGGAAGATGTCGCCGGCGAAGACGTACTCGCGGGTGCGGCCGACCACGTTCTCGTAGTGCACGCGGGCGAAGTTGGAGCGGTAGACGGGGATCTCGGAGCCTTCGGGAGGCTCCAGGCCGGTCTCGGGGCCGGCTGCGAGGACGGCGGCGATGCGGCCGAGGTCGGCGGCCGCCGCCTCGGCCTGGCCCGCCGCATGCTCTGCCGAATCTGCTGCCTCGGGAGGCGTGCGACCGGCCGGCGCGGCGCCCGCGGCCGCCGCCTCGGCGAGCGGCCAGCAGACGATCTCCGCGGCCCCGCTCTCGATGTCGTAGCGGACCACGCGGGTGGGCAGGAAGAGGTCGATGTCCGGCAGGCGCAGGTCGTCGCGGGTGCCGTCGGGGAGCTCTTCGAGATAGCGGACGGCGTCGTAGCACACGAGGCCGAACAGCGAGCGCGCCTCGGGGAACGGCGCCCCGGTCAGGAGTGCCTGCGCTGCCGCCGCGGCGGCGCGAACGGCGTCGAAGGGGTCGCGACGATCGGCTTTCGGTCCGGCTCCCACAGCCGTCTCGGTCCGGCCGTCGGTCGCCGCATCGCGACCGGCCGCCGACGCGTCATCCGAACTGGGCAGCGCACCGCTCTGCCGGACGCGACCGTCCTTGGCACGTATCCGGAGAGCGGGACGCCAGACCAGGTAGTGCCGCCGCGCCAAAGCCGCCGAGCCGCCGGCCGAGTCCAGCAATACGACCGGCGCCTCTCCCTCGAGCCCAAGGGCGCGCATGATCGCGACCGGGTCGAAGCGGTCGAGCTGCAGGATGGTGGTGAGCGGCTTCATGAGGCGGTCCCGACGGGGTCTCGAGCCTGCTAGAAGGGCTCGCGGTCGTCCGACCGGGCCATGGTCCGGAACTGCGTGTACTCTTCGACGAACGCCAGCGGCCGCGTTCCCACCGGGCCGTTGCGGTGCTTGGCGACGACGATGTCGACGACACCCTTCTTGGTCTCGTCGGTCGGGTCGCGGTGGATGAACAGCACCAGGTCGGCATCCTGCTCGATCGCGCCGCTTTCACGCAGGTCCGAGAGCTGCGGCTTGCGTGGCCCGCCGCCGGTCTGCTTCTCGGGGCCGCGGTTGAGCTGGCTCACGGCCAGCACCGGCACCTTGAGCTCGCGGGCCAGCTGCTTGAGCGAGCGCGAGATGCCGGCGACCTCCTGCTGGCGGTTCTCGGCCCGCGTGTCGCCGACCATGAGCTGCAGGTAGTCGATGATGAGCAGACCGAGGCCGTGCTTGTCGTGCAGGCGGCGCGCCTTGGAGCGCAGTTCGAACATGGTAAGCCCGGCCGAGTCGTCGACGAAGATCGGCGCCTCGGTGAGCTGGGCCGAGGCGCGCACCAGCTTGTCCATCTCGTCCTGGCGCAGCAGCCGCGGATTGCGGAACTTGTGGGTGCTGACACGGGCGGCGCCGGAGAGAAAGCGGTCGCCGAGCTCCAGGCCGCTCATCTCGAGGCTGAAGATGGCCGTCGGCACTTTCTGGTCGACGCCCACGTTGTGGGCGATGTTGAGCGCCAGCGACGTCTTGCCCATGCTGGGCCGCGCCGCCAGCACGATCAGGTTGGACGGAAAGAGGCCGAGGATGAGGTCGTCGATGTCTTTGAAGCCGGTCTGCACGCCCTCGTGCGCCTTGCCCTCCTGGCTCGACTGGATGCGGTCGAAGCTCTCGTGGACGATCTGGCGGATGGGCAGGAAGTCGCTGACGCGCCGCTGCTGGGCGACCGCGAAGAGGCGCTGCTCGGCGCGGTCGAGCAGCTGGGCGACGTCGTCGGGGCGCTTGTAGCCCATCTCGGCGATCTCGTTGCCGACCTGGATGAGCGCCCGCAGGGCGCTGTGCTCGCGCACGATCTCGGCGTAGTGCCCGGCGGCTGTGGCCGCCGGGACCGCTTCGGCGAGGGCGTGCACGAAGTCGCGTCCGCCGACCCGCTCGAGCTTGCCCTGCCGCTCCAGCTCGGCGCTGACGGTGACGACGTCGACCTCGTTGTTCTCCGCGTACAGCGCGCGGATGGCGTCGAAGACGATGGCGTGGCTCTCGCGCCAGAAGTCGTCGCGCGAGAGCACGTCGGTGACCACCGGGATGGCGTTGGGGTTGATGAGCATGGCGCCGAGCACCGCCTCTTCCGCCTCGGTGTCCTGCGGAGGCACGCGGGCCTCGACCTGGCGGGCGTTCTCGGCGGCCATGACTCAGTCAGACCTCCCGCGCGTCACGGCGCGAGTCGGTGGTGCGGGCTTACTCCGGGACGACGATCGTCTTGACCGTGGCGACGAACCCCTCGGCGACCTCGACGTCGACCATATAGGCGCCGATCTCCTTGATCGGCTCCTCGAGACGCACGTTGCGCTTGTCGATGCGCTCGCGACGGGCCTCCCAGATGGCGTCGGCGATGTCGGCGTTGGTGATGGAGCCGAAGAGCCGGTCGCCCTCTCCGGCGCGCGCCTCGAGGGTGAGCACCGTGCGGTTGAGGGTGTTGGTGATCTCCTCGGCTTTGGCCGCCAGACGGGCCTCGCGCGCCTTGCGCTCTTCTTCGCGACGCCGGAACTCGACCAGCTTGCCGGGCGAGCCGACCTCGGCCAGCTTCTTCGGCAACAGGTAGTTGCGCGCGTAGCCGTCGCTGACGCTGACGAGTGAGCCTTTAGTCCCGAGACCGGGAACGTCGGCCAGGAGAATGATCTCCACTGGGACCTCCAGACACGTAGGGGAGCAGGGCCATCTCGCGCGACCGCTTGACGGCCGCGGCGAGCTGTATCTGATGACGGCGACAGGCGCCGGTGATGCGTCGCGAGCGGATCTTGCCCTTCTCGGAGACGAACCGCTTGAGGACGGCGGTGTCCTTGTAGTCGACGGCGTCGACCTTCTCCTTGCAGAACTGGCAGTATCGCCGCTTACCCTGACCGGCGCCGGCCCCTTTGGGCTTGGTGCGCCGCCTGGGCTTGACTGCTGGCATGTGACTACCTTCCTTTCAGGGCCGGACGGCGTCCGGCCCCGGGTGCATCGTCGCGTGGTTGCGTACGCGGATCGGCCGATACGGATCCGGGACGATCAGAACGGGATGTCCGCGTCGAAGTCCTCTTCCGGCACATCGAGACCGGCGTTGTTGAACGCCGGACCCTTCTGCTGGCGAGGCGCCGCCCCGCCGCCGCCGTCACGAGGTCCGATGAACTGGACGCTGTCGGCGACGACCTCGACCTTGGACCGCTTGGCGCCGTCCTGCGCCTCCCACTGCCGCCAGCGCAGACGGCCGTCGATGGCCACCTGGCGGCCACGGCTGAGGTACTGGGCGCAGTTCTCGCCCTGCGGCCCGAACACGCTGACGTCAAAATAGTTGGCGTAGTCGGTCCACTCGCCGGTGTTGCGATCCTTGATGCGGTCGTTGACGGCGATGCGCAGCTGGCACACGCTGGTGCCGCTGGGCAGTGCCCGCAGCTCGGGATCGTGCGTCAGGTTGCCGACGAGCACGACGCGGTTGATGGACCCGGCCATGGCGAGCTCCTCTTACTCCGGCTTGGGCGAACGGACGGGAGGTCGTGTGGTCATGAAGCGCATGACCTCGTCGGTGATGCCGAGCTGGCGTTCCACTTCGGCCAGCGTCTCGGGGCCGGCGCTGAAGGTGTGTACGCTGTAGAGACCCTCGGTCTGGCCCTTGATCTCGTAGGCGAGCTTGCGGCGTCCCCAGTCATCGAGTCCGATGATGGTGCCCTTGCCGTCTTCGATGGTACTGCGGAGTCGGGCCTGGATCTCCGCCTGGCGCTCCTCCGCGGTCTCGGGGTGGAGCATGAGCATGAGCTCGTACTTGTTGATGACTCACCTCCTGTGGTCTGAAGCGGCCCCGGCCCTGGTGCCGGAGCAGGGGTGATGGCCGCCGGTCGGCGGCGCGACCGATGAAGGGTACCAGACGGACAGCGCGGCACTCAAGCGGCTCCCGTCGGGTAGACTGCCGTCATGACCTCCGGCAACATCCCGCGTCTCATCGAGGTGCTCAGGAAGCGCGCCGGCGAGGACAACCGCCTGGCGTGCGGCGAGGCGTTCCGCATCGCCGCCGACCTCGAGGTGCCCATCGCCGAGGTCGGCCGGGTCTGCAGCGAGCTGGACATCAAGATCGTCGCCTGCCAGCTCGGCTGTTTCTGAGCCGACCGTCGATGCGCCGGCCGCGTCCGGCGGCCGGCGCAGTCTTCCTGCTCGCCATGCCTCACAGCGGGGTTCGGCCACGGTCCGCAGGGGAATCTTGACCGTATTACTCTGCTTTTCGCTCCGTGAGGAGGCGATCATGAAGACCCTGATCCCCGACGCCGCTCGGGCTGTGTCCGCAGTGGCGTCCGTCGCGGCCGGCGATCCCGGCCCACGCTCCTATCGCATGTACATCGACGGCCGCTGGACCGATGCCGTCGACGGTGCCACCTATGAAGTCCACGACCCGGCGACCGGCGAGCTGATCGCGGTGGTGCCACGGGGCGGCATCGCCGACGCCGAGGCCGCCGTGCAGGCGGCGCGGCGAGCCTTCGATGCCGGTCCCTGGCGTCGCACCACTGCCGTCGACAGGGCACGCTATCTGACGGCCATCGCCGCTCGCCTGCGTGAACGTGCCGACGAGCTGGCACTTCTCGAGACGCGCACAATGGGCAAGCTCCTGGGCGACTCGCTGGTCGACGTGAACGATGCCGCCCACACCTTCGAGCTCTACGCCGGTCTGGCGATGAGCCAGCACGGTCAGACGCTCGAGGTACCCGACGACGCCCTGAGCATCGTGGTGCGCGAGCCGGTCGGCGTCACCGCCGGTATCACGCCGTGGAACTACCCGCTGCTGATGGTCGCCTGGAAGCTGGCCCCCTCACTGGCGGCCGGCAACGTCATGATCCTCAAGCCGGCCTCGGTGTCGCCGACCACGACGCTGGAGCTGGCGGCCATCGCCGAGGAGGTCGGTCTCCCGGCCGGGGTGGTCCAGGTGATCACCGGCCCCGGCGGCGAGATCGGCGATCACCTGGCGCGCTCGCCACTGGTCGACATGGTGGCCTTCACCGGCAGCGTCGAGGTCGGCAAGCACATCATGCGGGTCGGCGCCGACTCGGTGAAGAAAGTGGGGCTGGAGCTGGGCGGCAAGAGCCCCAACATCGTCTTCGCCGACGCCGACTTCGAGGCGGCGATCGACGGCGCCCTGGCGGCGATCTTCGCCGGCAGCGGCGAGGTCTGCTCGGCCGGCTCGCGCCTGCTGGTGGAGCGCGGCATCTACGACCGCTTCGTCGGCGAGCTCGTCTCGCGCACCATGGCGATCCGCGTCGGATCGCCGACCGACGAGGCTACGGAGATGGGTCCGCTCGTCTCGGCCGACCAGCTCCGCCGTGTCGAGGACTACGTGCACATCGGTCTCGAGGAGGGCGCTCGTCTGGCGACCGGCGGCCGGCGACTCGACCGGCCCGGCTACTTCTACGAACCGACGGTCTTCGTCGACGTCGACAACTCCATGCGCATCGCCCAGGAGGAGATCTTCGGTCCGGTCCTGGTGGCGATCCGGTTCGACGACGAGGAGGAGGCGGTCCGTCTGGCCAACGACTCGATCTACGGCCTCGCCGGTGCAGTGTGGACCCGTGACATCACCAGGGCCGTCCGCGTGCTGAAGCGGCTGCGGGCCGGCATCACATGGGCGAACACCTATCACCCGACCTACAGCGAAGCCCCTTGGGGTGGCTACAAGCAGAGCGGCGTCGGTCGCGAGCTGGGCAGCTTCGGCCTCGAGGAGTACCAGGAGGTCAAGCAGATCAACATCAACCTCGGCACGGAGCCTCTGGGCGTGTTCCCGGCCGGCCGCGACGGTGAGGTGCGCATCGAACGCGAAGAAGGCGCTCGCGAGCAGGGTGCCCGGCAGCTCGATGCGCGAGGGCTCGAAGCCGTCCCGACCGGTGACAGCGAGGTGCTCCTGGAGCGACGGCCGTTTCGCCGAGACGAGGCCGGAAAGGGTGAGTGGGTAGCGCACTGCCGGCGTTGCGTCTGACCGCAGACCAGAGCAGATCAGGGGCGGCCGGACCCGCCGGCCGCCCCTTGCACTCGTGGTCCTCCTGTGGCTGTCCGCTGCAGGGTGATCAGCTGTGCGTCGCGGAGTGGGGCTTGTGGTCCTCGTCACGCGTCCGTGCGCGGGGTGCCGCGCACCATCTGCCGGGCTTCGTGGTTGACACCACGTCCGTCCGGGCAGAGTGTCGCCGTTGCCCGTGACCGCGACGGAGGGAGGACGACGTGGACGTGGTGCTCAGGCAGGGGGAGGCGCCGAGGGACTATGCGCTGCGTGAACCCGTCGGAAGCGGTGGACCGCTGGTGGTCCGCAGTCCCTGGGACGGTCACGAGGTGGGCAGCATCGCCACGGCCCGGCCCGAGGAGCTCGACGCCGTGCTGGAGCGCGCCGCGGCGGCCTTTGAGCTGTGGCGCTGGACGCCGAGCTGGAAGCGCTACCAGATCCTGCATCGCGTCTCCGAGCTGATCACCGAGCGCCGCGAGGAGATCGCCCGTCTCATCGCCGCCGAGGCGGCCAAGCCGCTGAAGGATGCACGAGTGGAGGCCGCGCGGGCGGCGTCGACGTGGCGCTGGGCGGCCGAGGAGTCCAAGCGGACGATGGGCGAGCTGGTCGAGATGGGCGCCGAAGAGATCGGCCAGGGGCGCTTCGGCTGGACGATCAGGGAGCCGCTCGGCGTCATCGTCGCCATCTCGCCCTTCAACTTCCCCATCAACCTGGTGTCACACAAGGTGGCGCCGGCTCTGGCGGCGGCCAACGTGGTGGTCCTCAAGCCGGCCTCTGCCACGCCTCTGACGGCGCTGTACCTGATCGGCCTGCTCGACGAGGCCGGCCTGCCCGAGGACGTGGTGCAGGTCGTGGTCGGCGCCGGCGGGTCGATCGGCACGCCGCTGGTCAAGGACGCGCGTGTGGCGATGGTGACCTTCACCGGCAGTCCGGCCGTGGGGCAGCAGATCGCCGCCGACGCCGGCATGAAGCGGGTGACGCTCGAGCTGGGCTCCAACTCGGCGACCATCATCGAGGCAGACGCCGATCTCGAGCTGGCCGTGCAACGCATCGTCGCCGGCGGGTTCGCGTACTCCGGTCAGACCTGCATCTCCGTGCAGCGGGTGATCGCCGACAGAGCTGTGTACGGGCAGGTGGTGCTGGAGCTGGCCGAGCGGGTCGCGGCGCTGCGCACCGGCGACCCGCAGGACGAGGCCACCGATGTCTCGGCGCTCATCGACGACAAGGAAAGCGAGCGTGTGCGAGCCTGGGTCCAGGAGGCGCTCGACCTCGGCGCGCGGCTCGAGACCGGCGGGCCGCAGGCCGACGGCGGCCTGCTGCCGATGGTGCTCACCAACGTCACGCGCGACATGAAGGTGTGCTCTCGCGAGGTCTTCGGTCCGGTGGTGAGCGTGCTCGAGGCGCGCGACCTCTGCGACGCCATCGAGATCGCCAACGACAGCGACTACGGCCTGCAGACCGGTGTGTTCACCAGCGACCTCAACAAGGCGCTCTATGCCGCCCGCCGGCTGGAGGTCGGCGGCGTCATGATCAACGAGGTGCCGACGTTCCGCGTCGATCACATGCCCTACGGCGGCAAGAAGCTCAGCGGGATGGGCCGCGAGGGCCTCAAGTACGCGATCGCCGAGATGACCGAGCTCAAGATGGTGGCGGTGCGCGAGATCGAGTGGTGCCCGCGTCCGTGACCGCCGGCGCCGCCGTTCGCGGTGTTGTCGGCCGCTCGTTCGGCTGCTACGGTAGATGACGTCCTACTCCAAGCCCTTCGCCCTACGGCACTCGCTAGGGGCGCTGGGCCGTACCACGGACAGACCGTGGGGCAGCGCACAGGGCGCTGTCGTGGGCCCGTGACGGAAACGCGCGGACCTCCTCGTGCTTGGAAAGGAACCAGGGACGCTGCCGCTCACGCCGGTCGGCGCATGCTCACCGGCAGGCCCGGGCCGATGACGCCCGGGCGGCGGCGCACCCCGCTGCCCTCCTTTTCTTCACCGTCCTGCGGTGGCGTGGAGGTCCTGCACCGGCGCCGATGAAAGCCGTACGCGTCGTCGTCGCACCCACTACGGCCGCGCGCCGCCGGTGAGGCGTCTGTGTCGCCGAGGGGCCGCCACAGAGAAGTGGAGGTCGAGCACATGAGGATCAGGCAGTCGAGACCTGCCGTGGCAGCCGCCGCCGTGGCGGTCGTCATGCTGACGCTGATGATGACCCTGCTGTCGGCGTGTGGCGGCGAGGGGGATGCCGGGGACGGTCAGGGCGCAGCGCCCGCCTCGAGTCCCACCGGGACGATCGCCACTCCCGACACCGGCCCGGCGGAGGCGCCGCTCCTGAGCCTCAGCGGTCCCGAGGGCGCGGCCGAGCTCACGTACTCCGAGATCACGGAGCTGCCGTCCTTCACCGGCTGGGCCGGCATCAAGACACAGGCGGCCAAGCTCATCGGCCCGGACGAATACACAGGCGTGAAGCTCATCGAACTGGCCGAACTGGTCGGCGGAGCGTCTTCCGGCTCCACCGTGACCGTCACGGCGGCCGACGGCTACGCGGTCGATCTCAGCTACGAGCAGCTGCAGGGCGACGGGTTCGTGACCTACGACGCGCAGACCGGTGAGGAAGCCGCCGCGACACAGGCCCTCACGCCGATACTCGCGTACGAACGTGGCGGGGGACCGCTCGACGCGGAGAGGGACGGCCGCGTCATGATCCAGGTCGCGCAGGCGAAGCCGGGGCAGCTCGTCGACGCACGCTGGGCGGCGAGCGCGGTGGTCTCCATCGAGATCGCGCCGGGCACGTCGCAGTGAGGCCGCGACGGACGGTCTTTCGCGGGCAGTTGCCGGGACCCATCCCGTTCGTGTAGGCTGCGGCTGCTTCTTCGAGCGCTGGATTCCTACAGGCTCTCTGCGAGCCCATGGAGCCGGCGCCGGCAGGGTACAGCGGGAAACCGCCGTGTCTCCCAGTGTGGAAAGGAGAAGCGGGCAGCGATCGCGTGTCCACGAGCCTTTCCGCACGGGAAGGCTCGTTTCGTCAGGCAGCCTTCCCGGCGGACCGTCGCTCGTGCTCGCGCTGCCGTTGTCTTCATCCTCCTTCCACGTCCGTGGACGATGGCGTGCGCACGCGCTCGCACTGCTCATCATCCGAAGAGGCGGAGAGTGCCGTCACTCGAGCAAGGGGGTATCCGCAGATGAAGACGAAGATCGCGCTGGTCGGGGTCGCGGTCCTGCTGCTGGCGCTCGTACTGGCGCCGGCGGCCGGGGCGGCGGCGACGGTGTCGGCACGTGCCGACGAGACCGTCGCCGTGCTGCCCTCGGCCGCCTGGATGATGAAGGCCGTCGGCGGCAAGTACGGCAACGGCCGCATCAAGGAGCTCACCTACCGCGGCTTCGCCAAGCTCCGCAAAGCCTCCGAGGCCACCTGGACCGACGCCGATACCGGCGATGTCTACTACGGCGTCACCCTCAAGCGCCTGGTCGGCCTGGTCGACGACAACAAGCCGGGCAGCTTCAACGAGGCCAAGGCGGCCGGCAACTCGTACTCGGTGGCGGTCAAGTCGCTCGACGGCTTCACCTACACCTGGAACAGCGCCGATGTGGCCGCCCTGGAGATCATCGTGGCCACTCACTACTCGCCCGGCGGCGCCGACTATCGCGTCACGCTGCCGCTCGGCGAGCTGCGCGACACACCGCGCTGGATCCCCGCCTGGCCGGCCAAGCTGGTCGGCGCCGAGCCGGACACCAGCGGCAAGAAGCGCATCGGCGGCGTCAACCGCATCATGCTCGGTGCGCCGCTGGTGCAGGATTGAGGACTCGCCCGCGGGCGATCGCGATGACGCGAGGAGGTGCATGACGACGTGAAGCGCAGTCGACTTCGCGCGATCGTCGCCGTGGCCTGCGGGGCGGCGGCCGCCACCATGCTGTGGCCGGCCGCCGCCTTCGCGGCCGGACCGGCGGCGCACACGCTCTGCCGGGAGGAAGCGGCGTTCGAGGCCAGGGCCGGCAATCCTCCGCTCGTCCTGCAGGGCAGACTGAAGCGGACGATCGCCTGGGGCAAGCTGCCCGTCTCCGTCAAATGGGACGGACGCAAGGCCGGCAACATCAACCCCAGCCTGCGTGCCGTGTACAGGGGGCAGACGCTGTACAAGCTCGTCGGCCTCGTCGACGACAAGGACCCGAAGAGCTTCAACGTCACGAAAGCCCGCAAGGGATACAAGATCCAGTTCATCTGCAGCGACGGCTACAAGCGGGTGATCAAATCACGGACCATCGTCGGCAAGAAGACCTACATCATCGCGCGCCTCAAGAACGGCAAGCCGCTGCGTGAGGGCGAGGGGCCGTACCGGTATGTCGGCGGCTTCATCAAGCCGTTCTACGGCAAGGACTCGGCCCGCATGATCGTCCGGATCCGGCTGCTCTTCTGAGGCCGGGCGGCGAGCGAGAGGGGAACGCATGAGAACGTGGATGAGACGAGTACTGCTGCTGTCGGTCGCGGCCATCGCCCTGGCGGCCGCGTTCGTCCCCGCCGCGCAGGCCCGCGAGTCGGCCTCCGCGACACGGGCCGATCCCGTCGTGCTTACAGTGACCGGCAAGGACGGGACGGCCAGGACGTACACGCTCGCCCAGCTGAAAGCGGGATTCCCGCAGTACGTGGGCTTCACGGGATTCCAGAACAGCGCCAACAACCAGTTCGGGCCGTACGGCGTCAAGGGCGTTGCCCTCTCGGACCTCCTGGCTCAGGTAGGCTACGATGCCACCACCGACCTCGTCGTCCATGCGGTCGACGGCTACGAGATGCTCTACTCGTCCCGGGCTGTCACCGATCCCTGGTGGTTCTTCGCCTGGTACAAGTTGGGCGACACCAGTGTCTTCAAGCCGGAGCAGACAGCCAGTACGGCGGTCACGTGGCCGGCCGGCGAGCCGAAGGTGATCCTGGCCTACGCGGAGAACCGCACGGCGCACGACAACCCGGCCTACGATGCCGGCTGGTACGACTACGGCACCGACGGTGGCCCGCTCCGTCTCTGGACGGCGTACGCCACCTGGCGCGAGCCGCCGCTGCTGATCGACGGTCACTGGAGCGTCCAGTCCGTGGACAGCATCCGCGTGAAGGCGACCGTCGCCAAGCAGTGGTCGGTCAACCTCTACGGGCCGAACAAGAAGACAAAGCTCACCCGCAACGACTTCAACAGCTGCTACAACTGCCACAAGCGCACGATCAAGGTCGGCAAGGACCGGTACTCGGGCATCGCCCTCTACTACCTGATCGGCAAGTTCGACGACAACAAGTACAACAACAACTGGGGCGACTTCAACGCGCGGAAGGCGCGCAAGGGGTACAAGATAGAGTTCCGCAACAGCAGGAAGAAGGTCACGATCAGCTCGAAGCTGATCGCCTCCCGATCGAAGAACATCATCGTCGCCTGGAAGAAGAACGGCAAGGACCTGACCGGCAAGTACATGCCGATCTGGCTCCAGGGCAAGAAGGTCAAGAGCGCCAAGCGCATCTACGGTGTGAAGAGCATCAGGCTGCGCGGCGTGCCGAGGTGATCGCACAGCGGTGACAGCGACGCGTGAGGGGCGCGGCCGCGGCGTCGAGCCACGGCCGCGCCCCCTCTCAGAAAGGGGCGAGGCTATGCGGATCACGAGGAGCGGCCGGACTGGCATGTCTTGCCAGCGGCTCATGTGCCGGGTGACCATCCTTGCGATCGCGGTGCTCGCTCCGCTGCTCGTCGTCGTCGTGGGGTGTGGGTCCGATGCTGACACGGCGGGCGCACCGGACGCGTCGCCGAGCCCCGCCGGTCCGCCGGTCCTGACCCTCATCGGCGACGACGGCGAGAAGCGGCTCACCATGGCCGATCTCAGGGCCCTGCCGGCCTACGAAGGCTGGGCCGGCATCAAGACGAGCGTCGGCACGCTCATCGCTCCGGTCAAGTACAAGGGCGTGGCCCTCGCCGATCTGGGCAAGCTCGTCGGCGGTATCACGAAGGAGAACGGCGTCACCGTGCTGGCCAAGGACGGGTACGGCATGACGCTCTCTCACGAACAGGTCTACGACGGCGACTTCGTCACCTTCGATCCCGCCACCGGAGAGGAGGAGCCGGCGTCGTATCCGCTGACCGTCATCCTCGCCTACGAGAGAGAAGGCAAGCCGATCGATCCGGAACAGGAGGGCCCCCTGCGCCTGCAGATCGCCCAGCCCGAGCCGGCACAGCTGGTCGACGGGCACTGGACCGTCAAGTGGGTCGATCGTGTCGAGGTCAAGGCGGCCACCGCCGACTGGTCGCTGGTGCTCAAGGGCGCCGTCGATGCGCAGATCACGCGCGAGTCGTACCGCTCCTGCTCGTCGCCCGGCTGTCACGGCGCCGTGTGGGCCGACGCGAGCGGCGAGCTCTGGCAGGGGATCCCGCTGTGGCGCGCCGTGGGCCTCGTCGACGACCAGGTCAAGCACGACGAGGGCGCCTTTGGCCGCACGCTCGCCAAGCAGGGCTACCCGATCGAGATCCGCTCAGAGGACGGCACCACGGTCACGATCTCATCGAAGAAGCTCTTCTCGGACCAGGAGATCCTGCTGGCCGCCAAGCTGGCCGGCCAGGAGCTGCCGGAGGAGTACTTCCCATTGCGGCTGGTGGGGCCCGGTCTGAAGCAGAGCCAGATGGTCGGCAAGGTCGTGAAGGTCGTTGTGCGCATCCCGCAGTGACGGTCGAGGCGCGCGGGCACGCGTGAGAGCGCATCCGCGCAGGGTCACGCTAGTCTGTGCGCTCCTGCTGGTGGTGATGGCCGCGGGTGCATCGCTGTCAAGCGTCGCGGTGCTGGGTGGTTGCGGTCACGACGACGGCAGGCAGACGTTACGGCTCCTCTACGCCGGCAGCGTGATCGTGCCGTTCGAGAGCTTGGCGCGGGAGTTCGAACGCCGGAACCCCGGCCTTCGGGTGACCACCGAGAGCCATGGCAGCGTTCAGTGCATCCGGCAGATCACCGAGCTGGGGCGGCGTTTCGACCTGCTGGTGTCAGCCGACTACTCTCTCGTCCCGCCGATGATGTTCGACGTGGACGACGAGAAGAGCGGTCTGCCGTATGCGCGCTGGCAGGTCCTCTTCGCGACCAACCGCCTAGTGCTCGCGTACTCGGAGAAGAGCCGCCATGCCGACGAGATCACCCAGGACAACTGGTACGAGGTCGTGGCGCGGCCGGGCGTACGGTTCGGCATCGCCGATCCGCGCTTCGACGCGGCCGGCTACCGCACGCTGATGGTGCTGCAGCTCGCCGAGCATCACTACGGCGATCCGATCATCTTCGAGAACCTGACGCTCGGGCGCCTGGCGCCGCCGGTGGTGACCGAGCGCGACGGGGCCGACGACGTCATCCTGGTGCCGGAGCTGCTCGCGACGACGCCCGATGGAGGCTTGGTCCTGCGCGGCTCGAGCGTGCAGCTGCTCCCGTTGCTGGAGTCCGGCGACGTCGACTACGCCATCGAGTACGAGAGCGTGGCCCGGCAGCGCGGTCTCGAGTACCTCGAGCTGCCGCCACAGATCGACCTCAGCGACGCCGCCCACGAGGACCTGTACCGGCATGTCGTGGTGCGCATCGACATGCAGCGCTTCAAGACCGTCAAGCCCGAGTTCCGCGGCGAGGTGATCGCGTACGGCATGACGGTCCCGGTCAACGCGCCGAACGCCGACGCGGGGCGGCGGTTCACGGCCTTCCTGCTCTCCGACGAGGGACGGCGGATCCTCGCCGAGCATCACCAGCCGCTGATCGAGCCGCCGACGGCGCAGAACGCGGACCGGTTGCCGGCGTCCCTGCGCCGCCTGGTGGCGGTGCCCGACGCGGCCGGGGGGACGGCGCCGTGAAGCACCACGCCGTGAGGCTCGCGTGGGCGCGGGAGGGGCCCGGCGACCCGGTGCTGCTGCGGGTGGGCGTACGGTGAGCACGCGTCGCCGGCGGCCGACCGCGATCGTCGTCCTCTTCTCCTTCCTGGGAGCCGTGCTGCTGGCCTTTGTCCTGGTGCCGGTCATGGCGCTCATCCTGGGGACCAGCCCCGGCTCGGTGGCGGAGGCGTTCGATGAGGGGGTCGTCCGCTGGTCGCTGTGGCTCACCCTCTATGCTGCGCTCATCGCGACCGCGATCGCATTCGTCCTGGGCGTCCCCCTGGCCTATCTTCTGGCCCGTCGCGACTTCCGCGGCAAGGCGCTCATCGAGGGACTCATCGACGTGCCGATCGTGTTCCCGCACACCGCCGCCGGGGTGGCTCTTCTCACGGTGTACGGGCAGGACGGCATCCTCGGCCGGCTGCTGGCACCGCTGGGCCTCACGTTCACCGACAGCGTGCCGGGTATCGTGGTGGCGATGATGTTCGTGAGCCTGCCGTTCCTGGTCGACACGGCGCGGGAGGCCTTCGCGCTCGTCGACCCTCGCTACGAGCAGGTCGCGCGAACGCTCGGCGCCTCACCCGGCGTGGCCTTTCTGCGCACCACCCTGCCGATGGCCCGTCGTGGCGTGCTGGCCGGTGTGGTGATGATGTGGGCGCGCGGCATCAGCGAGTTCGGGGCGGTCGTCATCCTGGCCTACAACCCCAAGATCGTGCCGGTGCTGGTCTACGAGCGCTTCGAGGGCTTCGGACTCGACGCGGCCAAGCCGGTGGCGGTGATCATCGTGCTCGTGGCGCTGGTGGTCTTCGTGGCGCTGCGAGCCTTCCTGGGGCCGCGCCGTGTTCGCAGCGCCCGTCCCGGCGCCGGCCGGAGGGCCGAGCCCTGATCTCCATCGAGCGGCTCGTGGCTCAGGCCGGTCCGTTCAGGATCGGGCCGCTGGACCTGGAGGTCCGGGAGGGCGAGTACTTCGTGGTCCTGGGACCGAGCGGGTCGGGAAAGACGGTCCTGCTGGAGACGATCGCCGGCGTGCGGTCGCCGGCCGGCGGCCGCCTCCTGCTCGACGGCCGTGATGCTGCCGAGCTCTCGCCGGAACAGCGGCGGGTAGGCTTCGTCTACCAGGACAGCCTGCTGTTTCCCAACCTCGACGTGGCCGGCAACATCGCCTTTGGACTCGGCCCGGTCACGACGCGAGCCTGGGTGGGTGCCGGCCTGCGCCGACGTCCGCGAGCGGCCGGCGACCCTCGCGTGGCGGCCGCCGCCGATCTGGTGGGCGCCGGCGAGCTTCTCCAGCGCGCGGTCGGTGGGCTCTCCGGCGGCGAGCAGCAGCGCGTCGCTCTGGCGCGGGCCATGGTGACCGAGCCGCGTCTGCTGCTGCTCGACGAGCCGCTGGCGAACCTCGACCAGCCGACCCGCGAGGGCCTGCAGTCGGTGCTGCGGCAGATCCACCGGCGCTTTCCCACGACGGTCGTGCACGTCACGCACGACTTGCCGGAGGCGACGGTGCTCGCCGACCGCTGCGCCGTCCTGGGAGACGGACGGTTGCACCAGGTCGGGGCGCCGGGCGACGTGTTCGGGCGCCCCGCGGACGAGTTCGTGGCGCGGCTCACCGGCGGCCGCAACGTGTTCCGCGGGCTCGCGAGACGTGCCGGAGACCACACCATCGTGGAGATCGACGGACCCACGCGGCTGGTCTCGACGACGGCGATGACCGGCCGCGTCGGTGTCTCGGTGCGACCCGAGGAACTGCAGGTGAGCGCCGCCGAGGTGTCGCGTGGCGGGGACCGATGTCCGACCGGCCGGGCAGCGGACAACCGCCTCGAGGGCGTGGTGACCGAGGTCCTCGACCTCGGCGCCACGGCGCTGGTGCGCGTGGCGCTGCCGGTCACGCTCACGGCGCTCATGACGCGGCGTCAGGTGGCGCTGCAATCGCTGTCGCCGGGTCTCACTGTCCACGTCGAGCTGGCGGCGAGCGCCGTGCACCTGTTCGAGTGGCAGGGACGTGAGCAGCCCGGAGGCGCAGCACCGGACGCCGGTGGGATCGGCGCAGACGATCGCAGTCCGTTTGGCGGACCCTGAGCGGGGAATGCTCATGCCGAGGCTGCTTCCGGCGGCCGCCGGTCCGACCCGGCGGGGCATCGCCGGCCGGATCGACAGGAGGTGTCGGTATGCTCAGCGCACGGAATCAACTGAGAGGCACGGTCAAGACCATCGTCCTCGGTGAAGTCATGGCCGAGGTCGCTATCGAGCTCAGCACCGGGGAGATGATCACGTCTGTCATCACCCGCGGTTCGGCGGAGAACCTCGATCTGAAGCCCGAAGACACGGTGACGGCCGTCATCAAGGCGACCGAGGTGCTGGTCGAGAAGTGAGTCTCGCGAGCAGTCTGTCACGACCCGGGTATGATGAGCGTGGGCCGGCGGTCTAGACTGCTGCTGTCGGCTTCCGCCCAGACGACCATCGGGACGTGAGAGTGACCGTTTCCTTCGCGCCAGACCAGCGACCGTGTGTCGATTACCTGCGGCTCTCCATCACCGACCGCTGCAATCTGCGCTGCACCTACTGCATGCCGCCCGGCGGTGTGGCGCCACGGGCACACGCGGATATCCTCAGCTATGAAGAACTGCTGAGCTTCACACGTGTGGCCGTGGAGTTCGGGATCACCAAGGTCCGCATCACCGGCGGCGAGCCGCTCGTCCGCCGCGGATGCGTCGGATTCGTCCGCATGCTGGCCGGCGTGGGCGGCATCACCGACCTGTCGCTGACCACGAACGGTCTGCTGCTGCCGCGCCACGCATCGGCGCTGCGGGAGGCCGGCCTGCGGCGCGTGAACGTCAGCATCGACAGCCTCGATGCGGCGCGATTCGCGGCCGTCACCCGTGGCGGCCGCCTGGAAGAAGCTCTGTCGGGTCTCGAGGCGGCGCTGGCCGCCGGCTTCGACCCGGTCAAGGTGAACACGGTGCTCCTTGAAGGTATCGAGGACGAACTGCCGGCGTTCCTGACGCTGGCGCGCGAACGCCCGGTACACGTCCGCTTCATCGAGTACATGCCGGTCGATCGCCGCCACGGCATCGAGACGACGTTCGTCTCCGCCGGGGTCGTGCTGGAGCAGCTCAGGAACACCGTCGGGCTCGAGATGGTGGAGGGACCGTACGGTCACGGACCGGCGGTGTATTGGCGCCAGCCCGGGGCGCTCGGCACCATCGGCTTCATCGCCGGCGTGTCCGACCATTTCTGCCGCACCTGCAACCGCCTGCGGCTGACCGCCGACGGCAGACTGCGTACCTGTCTCTTCTCGGGTGCCGAGCTCGATGTGCGCCCGCTGCTGGAGCAGCCGCGAGAGCTCAGGCGGGCGGTGGTCGCAGCACTCGATGCCAAGACGTACGACCGCTGCGCGGAGCTCGGTGACGGCGGTCGGTCGATGTCGCAGATCGGAGGCTGACCATGGCCCAGCGGCTCTCACACGTCGATGAGCACGGACGGGCGCGCATGGTCGACGTCGGCGACAAGGGGCAGACGCAGCGCCTGGCGCGGGCCGAGGCCTCGGTGCGCATGGCGCGCGCCACGCTCGCGATGGTCGTCGAAGAGGCGGCCCCCAAGGGAGACGTGCTGGGGACCGCCCGCCTGGCCGGCATCATGGCGGCCAAGAAGACGTCGGAGCTGATCCCGCTCTGTCATCCGCTGCCGCTCGACGTGGTCGACGTCGACATCGAGGTCGACGAGGAGCTGCCGGGTCTGCGCATTGTCGCCGAGGCCGGGGTGACCGGCCGCACCGGGGTCGAGATGGAGGCGCTCACGGCGGCCGCTGTGGCGGCGCTCACCGTCTACGACATGTGCAAGGCGGTCGATCGCGGCATGCAGATCGACGCCGTGCGGCTGCTGGAGAAGCGCGGTGGCCGCAGCGGGCGCTGGCGGCGCGGCGATCAGACGGCCGGCGCCGACGCGGGCGAAGCCTCGGATCGCGGCGTCGTGGGCGGCGACCGATGACGTCGGCAGATGGCGGGTCCGGAGCAGACGCGGCCGCCGGCCGTGTCGTATCGGTCAACACCTCCACGGTCACCGGAGTGAAGAAGGAGCCGCGCCTGTCGGTGGAGCTGGCGGTCGATCACGGGGTCGCCGGGGACGCGCATGCCGGCCCCTGGCACCGCCAGGTGAGCCTGCTGGCCGAGGAGAGCATCGAGCGGATGCGAGCCTGCGGCGCCGACGTCTCCGCCGGCGCCTTCGGTGAGAACGTCACCACCTGCGGCGTGGTCGTGCACGAGCTGCCGCTGGGGACCCGGCTGCGTCTGGGCTCCTGTCTGGTCGAGGTGACGCAGATCGGCAAGGAATGCCACGACCGCTGCGCCATCTTCCACCAGGTCGGCGACTGCGTGATGCCGCGTGAGGGCATCTTCGTCCGTGTCCTGCGCGGCGGGTCGCTCCGTCCCGGCGACGAGGTCCGCGTGCTGGGTGTCGAGACGCGTGTGGCCCAGGAGGGAGATGCTCCGGGCGATGGAGCCGCGGTGCACGACGACGGCGGTCGCACAGACGGAGACGGGCTGGTGGAGACATGAGCGGCGGGCGATCCGGCGGAGCAGACGGCGACCGGCCGCAGCACTCGGTGGACCGCTCGTCGTCGGCGGCGCGCGGTGACGGTGCGGAGGGCGCGGCGGTCGATCCGCGCCGCGCGCTCATCCGCGCCGCGGTGCTGACGGTCTCGGACAAGGGGGCTGCCGGCCTGCGCGAGGACCAGAGCGGCGCCGCGCTGGAGGAGCTGCTGCGCGGGATGGGCGTGACGCATGTCGAGCGGGCCATCGTACCCGACGAGCGCGAGCAGATAGCTGCCGCGTTGAGCCGCTTCGCCGATCAAGGCGGCGTCAACCTCGTCCTCACGACCGGTGGGACGGGATTCACCAGCCGCGACGTGACGCCGGAGGCGACTCTCGACGTGATCGATCGCGGGGCGCCGGGGTTCGCCGAGGCGATGCGTCTCCTCTCCCTGCAGAAGACGCCGCACGCCATGCTGTCGCGGGCGCAGAGCGGCTTGCGCGGCCGCACGCTCATCATCAACATGCCGGGCAGCCCGCGAGCCTGTCGTGAGCAGTTCGAGATGATCCGCGCGGCGCTGCCGCACGGGATCGAGAAGCTGCTCGACCAGGGCGGCGACTGCGCTCGCTGAAGTCCGTGGAGAGCACCGGTGGGACCAGTACTACGTGCGCTGGACCTCTGCCCATGGTCCGCGATCGTCGTGCACCGTGCGCGGCACGGGTCGTCGGGCGCCGAAGGCGACCGGGCGGTCGTCAGGTGCCGCAGATGAGCGACAGATAGGCGGCGATGGCGGCGGCCGCGTCTTCGCTGGCCCGCCAGTTCCCGGCGGCAAGCCGGTCGCCGACGCTCTGCCGCGTGACGCCCAGCTCGTCCGCCACGGCGCGCTGCTGGCCGAGACGCCGGTAGGCGGCGATCGCCTCCCACTGCTTGTCCGAGCGCGCCTCAAGGAGCGGGTCGACGAGACGGCAGATGGCGTTGAGCAGGATGTCGCCGGCAGGGCCGGTGCCGCTGTAGCTGGTGAGGCCGCCGCTGCGCTTGAGGCCGGCCAGGTTGTCGGCGGCGGCGGCGAAGGGATCCCGCGGTCTGTCGCGGGCGGGCAGCGTCTCGACGATGCCGATGGCGACGGTCGCCCGCGCCCGGATCGGCGCCAGCGTCTCCCGCAGCACCGTCAGGCAGAGGGGCGCCTGCGCCGGGTCGGCGAGCGCCCCCTGGATCTCGTCGCCGGCGACGATGGCGAACGGCTCGGTGACGGCCGGCTCGAAGGCGGCGTTGAGCGTGCGCGCCGTCAGGGCCAGCGAGCGCGACAGGAAGGCGCGGTCGGCGATCGCCTTCGAGCCGATGACATCGGCGAACAGCGCCGCGACGAGTCGCGGGTCTCTGCGGGTATCGATCGGCATCGCATCCTGTCCTACGGCATGCCGGACGGGAATCCTGCCCACAGCACCGCAGCCCGATCCCGGCCCCCTGCTCGCGTACCGGTGTCCGTGGACATCAGCGGCCGGCCGTGCCGGCGCCGGTGAGCGCGATAGAATCGCGAGCATCATGGAGCGCCTCACCCGTCGTCGCCTGCTCATCGCCGTCACCGTGCTCGTCGTCGCCTTCGCGACGGCGGCGGTGTGGCTGGTCCGCAGTCAGGGGGCCTACTACCGGCAGGTCGCTGAGCTCGGCGGCGCCGACCTCGACGGCAAGGTCGTGAAGGTCGGCGGCCGCGTGGTCCCGGACAGCATCGCCGCGCAGGGCTCGCTGCAAACGTTCGTCATCTCCGATCTGAGGGGCGCCTCAGAGACTGTGGAGGTGCGGTACGCGGGCATCGTGCCGGACACGTTCGGCCCTCACGCCGACGTCGTCGTGCTGGGTACCTACGATGCCGCCGCGGGACTCATCGTGGCCGACGAGTTGCAGACCAAGTGCCCGTCCAAGTACGAGGCGAGCCGTTCACCGACGCCGCGCGCCTCACCGACGCAGTGAGGCCAGCCGGAAGCATCGCCGTGCTGGTGCTGCTGGCGTTGCTCCTGGCGGCGGCGGCAGTCCTGGCGGTCGGTCTGGCTCTGCGGCGCCGCGGACCGGTGCGCGCCGGCCTCTGGCTGACCTGCGCCGGCGCCCTCGCGGCGCTCTGCGCGACGGGAGCGCTGGTGACGGCGCTGCTCGCCGGCGATACCGGCTTTCTCTACGTGCTTCAGCACTGGGACTCCGACCTCTCGCCGGAATATCGCGTGGCGGCGCTCTGGGCCGGTGCCGAGGGGTCGCTGCTGCTCTGGGTCACGCTCCTGACGGCGGCCACGGCTATCATCGCCGTTGCGGCTCTGCGGGCCCGTCGAAGACGAGCCGGGGCCGCCGGCGACGGCGACCCGCTTCTGCATGAGGGCGCCGTCCTGGTACTCACCTGCGTGGCGATCTTCCTCGTCGCGCTCATCGCCTTCGACGCTGGCTCCGACCCCTTCTCGGCAGCGCCGGTCCCGGCGCCGGCGCCGACCGGCCTCGACCCTCTGCTGCTGCATCCGGCCATGGCCCTGCACCCGCCGGCGCTGTTCCTCGGGTATGTCGGTCTGGCGGTACCGTTCGCGTATACGCTGGCGGCCCTGGCGAGCGGCCGGCTCGGCGCGAGCTGGGTCCGCCTTTCGCGCGCATGGGCGCTGGGCGGCTGGGTCTTCCTGTCACTGGGGATCGGGCTCGGCGCCTGGTGGGCCTACGTGATCCTGTCGTGGGGTGGGTACTGGGGCTGGGACCCGGTCGAGAACGCGTCGCTGGTCCCATGGCTGACGGCGACGGCGCTGCTGCACTCCATGCACGTCTACCGCCGCGATCCGGCTCTGCGCCGCTGGACGGCGGTCCTGGCGCCGCTGACCTTCTGGCTCACGATCGTGGCGGCCTGGACGACGCGGACGGGCGCGGTCTCTTCCGTCCACGCGTTCGCGCAGCGTGATCTGCTGCTGCTCGTGCTCACCACGTTGCTCGGTGTCGTGGCAGCGGTCACGACGGCGCTGCTGGTGGCACGCTGGAAAGCTCTTGGTGAAAGCCGGGGTCTCATCGAGGGCGCGCCGATCGACGGCGCGGGGACGGCGCCCGTGTCCGTCCCACCGTCTCCCCTCGGGCGGCGGGGAGTCATGTACGTGCTTCTCGATGCGGCGCTCGCGACGCTGGCGTTGACCCTGGCGTTCACGACCGTCGTCGCGCCCCTGGCGCTGAGTCAGACCGTGCGGCCGCAGACCTACGAGGCGCTGGCGCGGCCGCTGGGCATGCTCGTGGTGCTCGGCGCCGGCGTGTGTCCTCTTCTGGGCCGCTCCGGCGAGGGACCGCGCCCGCTTGTCGAGCGCCTCGTGGCGCCGGTCGCCGTCGCCGTGATCGTCGTCGCCGGGCTGGCGGCGGTCGGCTGGGCGCGCGAGCCGCTGGGTCTCACAGGCCTGGCCGTCTGCGCCTTCACCGCTACCGCCACCCTCGCCTGGTGCCGTCCGCGGGCCGAGCGTGGACCGCCCGGCGCGTCCATGGCCGGTCATTCGGTCGCGGCGCTTCGCCGCCGTCCCTGGGGTGCGCTGCTGGTCCACATCGGCCTGGCGGTGCTGGTGGCCGGCCTGATCGGGGCAGGCATGTACAGAGAGCGGGCACAGCTCGAACTGCCGCCGGAGAGCGGCGCCGTAGCCTCGGTCGGCGACTTCCGGCTCACGATCGCGGGCCTTGACGTCGGTGCCGTCGCCCAGGGCGGTGAGCGGGTCGCGATCCGCTTCGACGTGGAGCGCGACGGCCTTTCGCGCGGCTCGGTGGCGCCGGCGATCGACTACTACGCCGACGATGGTCAGACGGTGCCCCGCGCCGACATCCTCGGCCTCGCCTGGCAGGACGTGTTCGTCTCGCCCTTGTCGTTCAGCACCGACGGCATCGTCGTGGAGGTGGTCGTCTTTCCCCTGGTCCGGTTCATCTGGGCCGGCTCAGCTCTTCTGGTGATCGGCGGCCTGGTCGCGCTGTGGCCGCGCCGCCGTCGGGCGCCGGCCGACTCTCGGGCGCCGGCTCACGCCGGGGCGCCGGTGGATGCTCGGGCACCGGCAGACGCTGGAGCGGCCGTCGCCGCGCGAGAGGAGCCTGCTGCGCCGGGGCGTGATGCGGCGCCGGGAGGCGTCGACGCTCCGTCGGCCGTCGCTGCCCCGGCCGACGCTGCCCGGCCGGCCGACGCTGCCCGGCCGGCCGCCGCCGAAACGTGCAAGGGACCTGCATGACCGGCAGAAGCGCGGCAGTCACGCAGGCAGGGGCGTGGATAGCGGTGGAGGGTCTGAGCCGCCGCTTCGGTCGCCGCGAGGTGCTGCGTGAGGTGGCCCTGGAGCTGCCGCAGGGTGCCTTCCTGCTGCTGCTGGGGGCCAACGGCGCCGGAAAGACCACGCTGCTGCGCATCCTGGCGGCGCTACTGCCGCCGTCGTCCGGGCGCGCCGAGGTCGCCGGCCACGACATACGCACCGAGCCGGTCGCTGTGCGGCGGGCCGTGGGCTACGTGGGGCACACTCCCTTGCTCTATCGCGACCTCACGGCCGCCGAGAACCTGCGGTTCTACGCCGACATGTACGGACTGCCGGATCCGTCCGCACGGACGGCGGAGATGCTGGACCGCGTGGAGCTGCGCCGGCGCTCTCACGACGCAGCCGGCGAGCTCTCGCGCGGCATGCGGCAGCGGCTGGCCATCGCCCGGGCGCTCCTGCACGACCCGTCGGTGCTGTTGCTGGACGAGCCGTACGGGGGGCTCGACGACCGCGCTGCGGCGGTGCTCGACCGTATCCTCGAGGAGCAGGCCGGTCGCACGACCGTGGTACTGGTGACCCACGAGCCGGCCCGGCCGATGCGCTGGGCGACCGCGGTACGCGAGGTGCGGGACGGCCGGCTGCATCCCCGGGACGTCCATGTGCTGGACGCGGGGAGGCGCTGAGGTGGCCGGCCGTCAGCTCATCGCCCTTCTGCGGCGCGACCTGCTCCTGGAGACGCGACGGCTGCAGACCGTCCTGAGCATGGTCATCTTCGCCGTGGTGGCCATGGTCGTGGTCCGTTACGGGTGGAGCGCCGACCTTCAGGGTCCCTCAGGCGCGTCCTTCCCTTCGGGCGACACGGCACCCGTCGGCGAAGCCGGTCCCACCGTCGGCGCCGTCCCCGCCGCCATGCTGTGGGTCATCTTCGTCTTCGCCGCCATGCTCGGCCTGAGCCGGACCTTCGCGCATGAACGTGAGGACGACTGCCTCGACGGTCTGCTGCTCTGCCCTGTCGACCGGGTGCTGGTCTTCTGCGCCAAGGCGATCACGAACCTGGCGCTGCTGCTGGTGATGCAGGTGGTCGCGATCCCGGTCTTCGGCCTGTTCTTCCTCGAGGGCTCGGCCGTGAGATTGCTGGTCTGCACGCCGGTCGTGCTGCTGGCAGACATCGGTCTGGCTTCGGTGGGCACGCTGGTGGCGACCATGGTGCTGCACGCCCGCTCGCGCGACCTGGTGCTGCCGGTGGTCCTGCTCCCGCTGCTGGTGCCGGTGGTCATCGCAGCCACGTCGGCGACGGCGGCGATCGTCGACCGGGGAGCGCCGCTGGCAGACGTGCTCGGCAGGCTCGGCTTCCTGGCGGCCTACGACGCGGTCTTCCTGGTGCTGGCCTGGGGCACGTACGGTCTGCTCATGAGAGACTGAAGGCGACCGGTGAGCGGCGATGACGGACGACCCTGTGAGGATGCATGAGGAGGTGGCCATGACGCCGACGGTGGCTCGCCTCGCTCCGGCCGGCCGGCCGGCGAGCCTGCTGCGTGGCCTGGTGAGCGCTCCCTTCTTGTACGTCGCGGCGGCGCTGCTGCTCAGCGCCGGTGTCCTGCTGGCGTTCCTGGTGGCGCCGCTCGACGCCTCGGGCCTGGGCTTCACCCAGAAGATCTTCTACTTCCACGCTGCGATCGCCGAGACGGCGCTGATCGCCTTCGCGGTGGCGCTGGTGGCGGCGGTGCTGCGCCTGGTCCGATCGGCCGGTCCTCCCGCAGGGCTCGAGGTGGCCGCCGTCCGCCTGGGTCTGTTCTTCAGCGGTCTGGTCATGGTCACCGGCATGATCTGGGGACGGGCGGCCTGGGGTGTCTGGTGGGCCTGGGAGCCGCGCCTGACGACCTTCCTCATGGCGCTGCTGGTCTACGCCGCCTACTTCGTGGTGCGCGGCTCGATCGACGACGTGCAGCGCCGCGAGACCGTCGGCTCCGTGTACGCGATCATCGCTTTCGTGACGGTGCCGGTGACCTTCTTCGCCACGCGGTACCTGCCCGAGGGGCTGCATCCTGTCGTGATGACGGCGTCGGAGGCGCGCATGGAGACGAGCATGGCGCTGACCTTCGCGGTGTGCACGCTCGGCATGGTCGCCCTGCTCGCGGCCCTGCTGCGAAGTGAGGTCGCGCTCGCCGCCGGGGCCGGAGCGCTCGACGAGGTCAAGGACCTCCTGGAGGAACGATGAACCTGGAAGAGGCGGTCTGGTACGTGGCGGCGGCCTACGCGGTCGTCCTGGTGGCTCTGCTGCTGCTGTTCGCCGTCCTGGCACGGCGACTCGTGCGCCTGACGCAGCGCGTGAATGCTCTGCGCGAGACCGATCAGAGCGACGAGCCGGCGCCGGGCCGCGACGGGGCACGCGGTGCCGTCGAGGCGGTGCCGGACGGCGACGGGGTGCGTGCTGCCGGTGAGGTGGTGCCGGACGGCGACGGCGCGACCGGACCGGACGCGGCCGCCGGCGGTGAGACCCCCGATCCAGGGGGCGGGGCGGCCGCAGCGAGCGCCGGGCGAGACGCGCCGGCGGGCGATCGGCAGGACCGCGACCACCCGCCGTCCGGCGAGACCTGAGAGGAGGCGCCATGCGCAGCATCTGTTTCTACAGCGACTACGGCTACGAGGACGACTTCGCCGGCGTCTGCCGGGCCGTCATCAGCCGCATCGCGCCCGGTGTGCAGGTCATCGACGTGACACACGGCATCCGGCCGCAGAGCGTGCTCTCGGGCGCCTTCGTGGTCCGCAACACGCTGCCGTACATGCCGGAGCGTGCCGTGCACCTGGCGGTCGTGGATCCGGGCGTCGGCGGAGAGCGGCGGGCGGTCGCCCTGCGCAGCGCCGGCGACCGCCTCTTCGTGGGCCCCGACAACGGGCTGCTGGTGCCGGCGGCCGAAGCGGACGACGGCATCGTCGAGGCGATCGAGCTGACCAGCGCCGAGCTCTGGCTCGAGCCGCTGTCGGCGACCTTTCACGGTCGCGACATCTTCGCGCCGGTCGCGGCCCATCTGGCGCAGGGCGTGCCGTTGCTCGAGGCCGGCCGTCCACTGCAGCCGGACGAGCTGGTCCGCCTCGACGTTCCCGAGCCGCAGTATGCGCCAGACGGCGTCGACGCCCACGCGGTGCTCATCGACAGGTACGGGAACGTCGCGCTCGACTGCTCTCGCGACTGCCTGCAGTCGGCGGACCTGGGGCGCGACATCGAGCTGGTCAGCGGCGGCCAGCGCTACCACGCACGGGTCGCGTCCACGTTCTCCGGCGTGCGGCGCAGCGACATCGTGGTGCTCATCGACAGCTACGGACAGGCGGCGGTGTGCGTGCGCGAGGGCTCGGCGGCCGAGGTGCTCTCCCTCGACGTCGGGGACGTCGTCGGCCTGCGCCGGCTGGCCGGTCCCTGAGGGCGGCACGGGGCGGCGGGACACGGGGCGGACGCAACGGCCGTTCCGGGTCCGGCGGATGCAACGCCGGGCGTCACGCCCTCGTTTGCATAGGCGCAGCCGGTGGGCTAGACTACCCGCTCGCGTGTCCCAGCGGCACGTTTCCGTGTCCCACCGATCCCGGAAAGCGAAGCATGAAGACGTACGTCGCCAAGCCGTCAGAGATCGAGAAGCAGTGGTACGTCGTCGACGCGTCCGGCCAGACGCTCGGCAAGGTGGCGACGCTGATCGCCGACACGCTGCGCGGCAAGCGCAAGCCCATCTACACGCCCAACATCGACACCGGCGACTTCGTCATCGTCGTCAATGCGGAGAAGGTGCGTGTCAGCGGCAAGAAGGCCGAGCAGAAGATGTACTACCGGCACTCGGGCTATCCCGGGGGGCTCACAGCCGAGTCGTTCCAGCACCTGCTGGCCCGCCGCCCCGAAGAGATCGTGCGGCGCGCCGTGCGCGGCATGCTGCCGCACAACCGGCTCGGCCGGGCGCAGCTCCGCAAGCTGAAGATCTACACCGGCGCCGATCATCCCCACAAGGCCCAGCGCCCGCAGGTGCTGGAGATCAAGGAGTAAGAGCGTGGCAGCAGTGGTCTACAGGGCGACCGGCAAGCGCAAGAGCAGCGTCGCGCGCGTGTCGCTCATCCCCGGTAGCGGCAGCGTCGAGGTCAACGGACGTGACCTTGAGACGTACTTCGGCCGCAAGGTGCTGCAGACCGTCGCCATGATGCCGTTCGAGACCACTCATACCGCCGGCAAGTTCGACGTCAAGGTCAATGTGCGCGGTGGTGGCGTCGCCGGTCAGGCCGGAGCGATGCGGCACGGCATCGCCCGGGCGCTCTGCGAGGCCGACGAGAGCCTGCGCACGCCGCTCAAGCGGGCGGGCTTCCTCACGCGCGACTCCCGGACCGTCGAGCGCAAGAAGGCCGGCCTGCACAAGGCACGCAAGCGGCCGCAGTTCAGTAAGCGCTGACGGGGCCGGCGGGCGTTCCCGGACGGTCCGGGCCCGTCGCCGCGTATCGCGCGCGACCATCGCAGCATTCTCACGAGAGGCCGCCACACGGCGGCCTCTCGTGTTTCCGCGACGCAGTCTGAGGCGGCGCCGGCGTTCCCGCGATCCTTCGCCGTGGCGACGGTCGGCGGCGACGTCCCGCCGTGGCGGCTCGATTTGCCGTCGATCCAGGGGCGGCATAGCATACCGCGGGCGCCCGGACGGCGGTGGGCCTCGCAGGGTGGGGCTCACGTGCCGTGACGGCGGCACGTCGCTGCCCGTGGAGCGTCGCCACAGACCGCTCGGGAGGTGAGCACAGATGGGCACCTACTTCGGCACAGACGGCATCCGCGGGGTGGCCGGCGAGCTGCTCACGCCCGACTTCGCGGTCAAGGTGGGGCGAGCGGCGGCCGTGGTCCTGGCCGCCCGCCGTGGCGAGCATCCGCTGTTCGTCATCGCCAGGGACACGCGTCTCTCCGGCCCCATGCTCGAGGCGGCGCTGGTGGCCGGTCTCACGTCCGGCGGTGGACACGTCGAGATCGCCGGGGTGCTGCCGACGCCCGGACTGGCGGCGCTGGTCGTCCAGCGCGGCGCCGACGCCGGGGTGGTCGTCTCGGCCTCGCACAATCCCTTCGCCGACAACGGGATCAAGCTCTTCGATCACGCCGGGATGAAGCTCTCGGACGAGGAGGAGGCCGAGATCGAAGGACTGCTCGTCGACGATCCGCCGTGTGCCACCGGCGCCGGCTTCGGCGCCGCCCGTAGCGTCGACGATGCGGTCGAGCTGTACGTGGATACGCTGCTCGACCGTCTGCCGGTCGAGCTCTCCGGCCTGAGGTTCGCCGTCGACTGCGCCAACGGGGCGATGTCAGAGGCAGCGCCGCTGGCGTTCTCCAGGCTCGGCGCTCAGGTCTCGTGCTCGTGTTGCGCGCCGAACGGCCTGAACATCAACGCCGGCTGCGGCTCCACTCACATCGAGATGCTGCAGGAGACGGTGCGCGCCGACGGCTTCGATCTCGGCCTCGCCTTCGACGGCGACGGCGACCGCGTGCTGGCGGTCGACCGGCACGGCGAGCTCGTCGACGGCGACTTCATCATCGCCGTCCTCGCCCGGCACCTCAAGGAGACCGGCGCCCTGCGCGGCGACACGGTCGTGACGACGGTGATGACCAACCTCGGCTTCCATCACGCCATGCAGCGCGAGGGCATCGCGGTGAAGGTCACCGACGTGGGCGACCGGTACGTCCTGGAGGAGATGCTGCGCGGAGACTATGTGCTCGGCGGTGAACAGAGCGGCCACATAATCGATCGCGACGTCTCGACCACCGGCGACGGTCTGGCCACGGCGCTGCTGCTGCTCGAGGCGCTACGGGCTGCCGGCACCAGCCTCGACGAGGCGGCCGCCATCATGCGGCGCCTGCCGCAGCGCCTGGTCAACGTCGCCGTGCGCGACCGCGACGAGCTGGGCGAGGCGGCCGCGGTCTGGACGGCGGTGGAGCAGGAAGCCGGCCGTCTGGACGGCCGCGGCCGCGTCCTGGTGCGGCCCTCGGGGACCGAGCCGCTGGTGCGCATCATGGTCGAGGCGCCGAGCTTCGAGGAGTGCGAGGCGGTCTGCGACCGCCTCGCCGGCGTGGTCCGGGACGAGCTCGGCTGATCCTTCGCGGCGACTGTCAAGCCGGTGAGACCACGGTCGCGTGCCGGCATGCCGGCGTGCGGCCGAACGCGTCCGCCGTCGCTCGAGGCGCCACCGGCAGGCTCGACGCCGCCGGCCGGTACCCGGGTAGAATAGGCGGCGTACGGCGGCGACGGCGCCGCGGAGGACGCCGGCAGGACGATCAGGAAGAGGCGAGCGGGCACGCACAGAAGCGCCAGACCCTCGCGCACGCACGGCGGCCTTGTGCCGTCGTCGGCCCGGCCGGGGCGATCGCTCGGCGATCGGTCAACGGTCCGGGGGCGCAGGGTGACGAGGGGGAGGTTCATCGAATCCTTCGGCGGATGCCTCCCGGCCAGGCACGGTCGTCAGCGGACCGACAAATCCCGGCGGAAACGCCGGGGACAGAACGCTCCGCGAGTGCCGTCACGATCCTGCCCGCCTGCCCTCACCGAGCGGACCGCTCGGGCACACGATGAAAGGTGAGGCCGTATGTGCGGAATCGTCGGCTACGCGGGGCATCGAGCGGGACAGCCGATCATCCTCGCGGGGCTCAAGCGACTGGAGTATCGGGGCTACGACTCGGCCGGCATCGCCATGGTGGAGCCGGACGGCATCGCCGTGACGCGGGCGGTCGGCAATCTTGACGCCCTGAATGCGGCGGCGTCCAGAGAACCGTCGCAGGCCCCGGTCGGTCTCGGCCACACCCGCTGGGCGACCCACGGCCGGCCCAGCGAGGAGAACGCGCACCCCCACAGCGACTGCAGCGGGCGCATCTCGATCGTACTCAACGGCATCATCGAGAACTACAAGGCGCTGCGCGAAGAGCTCACGGCCGCCGGCCACGTCCTCACCTCCGAGACCGATGCCGAGGTGGTGGCGCATCTCATCGAGGAGCGCATCGACGAAGGTCTCGAGGCGGCGGTGCGGTCCACCATCGCCCGCCTGGAGGGGCATTTCGCTTTCTGCGCGGTGACGCTCGACGAGCCCGGCCTCATCGTCGGCACGCGGCACGAGGCGCCGCTGGTGGTCGGCGTCGGGGAGGACGAGATGTTCCTGGCCAGCGCCATCCCGGCGTTCCTGAGCCACACGAAGCGCATGATCGTGCTCGAGGACGGCGACGTGGTGTGCATCACCGCCGACGGGGCCACGCTCACCGGCTCCTCAGGTACCCCCGTCGAGCGGCCGGTGCAGGACGTCCCCTGGGACGACGACGCGGCCGAGAAGGGCGGCTTCGAGACCTTCATGCTCAAGGAGATCCACGAGCAGCCGGCCGCCATCACCGCCACGCTGGCCGGACGGCTCCGCGAGGACGGCTCGGTCGACCTCACCGAGACGGGGCTCGACGACGGGCTGCTGCGCGGCATCCGGCGGGTCTTCATCGTCGCCTGCGGCACCTCGTATCACGCCGGACTGGTCGCGTCGTACGCCATGGAGCGGCTGGCGCGGGTGCCGGTGCAGATCGAGGTCGCCAGCGAGTTCCGGTACAAGGACCCGGTCCTCGATCCTGAGACCCTGGTCATCGGCATCACGCAGTCCGGTGAGACGCTGGACACGCTTGTGGCCATGCGTCTCTCGCGAGCGGCGGGGGCGACGGTGCTGGCGCTCACCAACATCATGGGCAGCCAGGCCACGCGCGACGCCGACGCGGTGCTGTTCACGCGCGCCGGTCTGGAGATCGGGGTGGCGGCCACCAAGACGCACACCGCCCAGGTCGCCGCGCTGCTGCTGCTGACCCTGCACATGGCGCGCGTGCGCGGCACCGCCGACGCGGCCGAGCTGGCCGGCATCGGCCGCCAGTTGCGCGAGGTGCCGGACCTTGTCCAGGCCTACCTCGACAACCATCGCGGCCTCGATCAGATCGCCGAGCGCTACCACAGCCAGCGGTTCTTCCTCTATCTCGGCCGGCACACCGGCTACGGCGTCTGCCTCGAGGGGGCGCTGAAGCTCAAGGAGATCAGCTACATCCCGACCGAGGCGTACGCTGCCGGAGAGATGAAGCACGGGCCGATCGCCCTGCTCGACGAGGGTTCGCCGGTCGTCGTGGTCGCTACCGACGGTCCCATCTACCCCAAGCTCGTCTCCAACATCGAGGAGGTGCGAGCGCGCAAGGCCGACGTCATCGCCGTTGCCAGCGAAGGCAACACCGCCATCGACGACCTCGCGGCGGCGGTGCTGTACGTGCCGCGCTGCGACCCCTGGCTGGCGCCGATCGTGGCCGTCGTGCCGCTGCAGATGCTGGCGTACGCCATCGCGCGGCTCAAGGGCTGCGACGTCGACCAGCCCCGCAACCTGGCCAAGACGGTCACGGTGGAATGACGGGGACGCTCGTCACGGCGAGAGGCCGGCGATGAGCATCGCCGGATCGGATGTGACGGGTACGCCTGCCGGTGGGCAGCGCGGTCCGGGAGCGGTCGTCGGCGTCGGCGTCGATCTGGTCGACGTGGCTCGAGTGGCCGGCCTGCTCGCCCGGCGGCGGGGCGCCGAGGAGCGCCTGTTCACGGCCGGAGAACGCGCATACTGTCGCGGCGGCGCCACGCCGGGTGAGCGCTTCGCGGCACGCTTCGCCGCCAAGGAAGCCGTCGGCAAGGCGCTCGGCACCGGTGTCATCGACTTCTGCGAGATCGAGGTGCTGGGCGGCGGCCGGCCCTGTGTACGGCTGGCCGGCCGTACAGCTCTGGCGGCCGGCGAACGAGGCGTCGCCGCCGTCGAGATATCACTGACGCACACGGCAACGTACGCGGCCGCGATAGCGGTCGCGGTGGCGGGTATCACTCTCCCGGAGCGGTCGCCCGAAGGAGGCACCTCATGATCGACGCGTTGCTCGGCGGGCTGTATTCGGCCGAGAAGATGCGCGCCATGGACGCCGGCGCCATCGAGGGCATCGGCATCCCCGGCGGCCACCTGATGGAGCGCGCCGGCGCCGGCGTGGCGACGGAGATCCTCGAGCGCTACGACCCGGCGCGCGTGGTGGTCTACTGCGGCAAGGGCAACAACGGCGGCGACGGGTTCGTCATCGCCCGCGAGCTGGCCTCTGAGGGCATCGACGTCACAGTCTTCGCCGTTGCCGGCCGCGACGGCTACAAGGCCGAGGCGCTCCTGAACCTGCGCATCATCGAGGCTCTCGGCATCGATGTGCGCGACGGGCTGCCCGCCGCCGACGACGAGGCCGATCTGTTCCCGGACCTCGTGGTCGACGCGGTGTTCGGCACCGGCTTCTCCGGTGCGGCACGCGGCCCGGCGGCCGAGGCGATCGCCCTGATGGGGCGCACGCCGGCGCCGGTCGTCGCCGTCGACGTCGCCAGCGGAGTGGACGCGAGCACCGGCGAGGTCGGCGGGCCGGCGGTCGACGCCGACCTCACGGTGACGTTCCACGCCGCCAAGATCGGCCATTTCGTCACGCCTGGCGGGGCGCTCGCCGGCGAGGTCGTGGTGGTGCCGATCGGTATCCCGCCAGCCTGCGAGGTCGAGCCCGACGTCTGGCTGCTCGACGCCGAGGGCCTGGCGCCGCTGCTGCGTCTCAAGGGCTCCCTCGACCACAAGCGCTCGGTCGGTACGGTGCTGGTGGTCGGCGGCAGCCGCGGCATGGGCGGCGCCGCGTTCATGACCGCCATGGGTGCCCTGCGGAGCGGGGCCGGCCTGGTGCATTGCGCCGTCCCCGCGGCCGCCGCTTCAGACAGGCCGTTCGTGGAAGTCATCACCGTGCCGCTGCCCGACGAACAGCACCTCAGCGCCGTCAGCCTGGAGGCCCTGCGCGAGGAGATGGCCGGGTTGCGCGCCACGGCGCTCGGTCCCGGGCTGGGCCGGGCGCCGGAGACGGTCGACGTGGTGCGCACCCTGATCGGCGAGCCGGTGCCGATGCTCATCGACGCCGACGGCCTGTGGGCGCTCGGCGACGACCTCGAAGCGCCGGCCGGCCGCGAGGCGCCTACCGTGCTGACCCCGCACGAGGGCGAGCTGGCGCGGCTGCTGGGCACCTCGGCGGACGAGGTGAGCGCCCATCGTCTGAGCAGCGTGCGCGAGGCGGCCCGTCGCAGCGGGGCGGCCGTGCTGCTTAAAGGCGAGGCGAGCATCGTGGCCGACCCATCGGGCGCGGCCTACGTGATCCCCACCGGCAATCCGGGGCTGGCCACGCCGGGTACCGGCGACGTGCTGAGCGGCGCCATCGTCGCCCAGCTCGCCAAGGGACTCCCGGCCACCGACGCGGCCTGCCTCGGCGGCTATCTCCACGGGCTCGCCGCCGACCTGGCCGCCGATCTGGCCGTGGGGACCGAGTGCCTGATCGCCGGCGACCTGTTCGAGTTCCTGCCGGCTGCGGTAGAGCATGTCAAGACCGGCGGCGAGCTCGCCGACGAAGAGGAGGAAGAGCATGGCGCGGCATCACGATGAGCCGGCGGAAGGCGAACCGCTCGTCGGCGAGTACATGAAGACGGACGTCGTCACCATCGGGCCCGATGCGACGGTCAGGGAGCTGGCCGACCTCTTCCACGAGCACGGCATCAGCGGCTGCCCGGTCACCGACGCCGACGGCGCGCTGCTCGGCATCGTCACCGAAGGCGACCTGGTGGCTCAGGACGCGGATCTGCACTTCCCGCGCTACATCCAGTTCCTCGACGCTCAGATCTACCTGCAGAGCCCCAAGAAGTTCGAGGACCGGCTGCGGAAGATCACCGGCGCGACCGTCAAAGACCTCATGACCACCGACGTGCTCACCGTGACACCGCAGACCGCGGTCCGCGAGGCGGCGACGATCATGGCCGACAAGCGCATCAACCGTCTGCCGGTGGTGGAGGGCGAGAAGGTCGTGGGTCTGATCGCCCGCCACGAGGTCCTGCGGGCGATGGGCCTCTGAGGACGTCGATGCTGGACGGCAGAGAGCGCGCTCTGGCGCTGGTCGACCTGGCGGCCGTCCGGCACAACATCGCCCTTCTGCGCCGCCGCTTGCCGGCCGCTGCCGGTCTCTGCGCGGTCGTCAAGGCCAACGGGTATGGTCACGGTGCACTGCCGGTGGCGCATGCCGCCCTTGAGGCGGGGGCGACCTGGCTCGGGGTGGCCACGGTCACCGAGGCGGAGGAGCTGCGTGGCGCCGGCCTGACGGCGCCGGTCCTCGTGTTCGGCGCCATGACCGGCGCCGAGCTGCGCCGCGCCGTCGCCGCCGCGGCGCAGGTGGTGGTCTGGTCGCGGCCGTTCGCGCTGGCCGTCGGCGCCGCCGGCGCGGCGGCCCACATCAAGTACGACTCGGGCATGGGCCGCCTCGGTGTCGACGAGGCGGCGACCCTCGAGCTGGCGGCCGTGATCGTCACGGGCGGCGGGCGGTTGGTGGGGCTCATGAGCCATCTGGCGACCGCCGATGAGGACGACCAGACGTTCTTCTTCCGCCAGCTCGACCGTTTCACGGCGCTGGAGCGCGAGTTCAAGGCCCGCTTCCCGGGCACCATCGCGCACATCGCCAACAGCGCCGCCATCCTGCGCGAGCCGCGCGCCCACTTCGACATGGGTCGCGCCGGTATCGCCACGTATGGCCTCGATCCCGGCAACCGGACGCCGGAGACCTTCGGCCTCCGTCCGGCTCTGCGCTGGAGCTCCTATCTGGCCGGCGAGCGTGTCGTCGAGCCGGGCGGCTCGGTCGGCTACGGCCGACGGTTCATCGCCGCGGAGCGCACCCGTATCGGTATCGTGCCGATCGGCTACGCCGACGGCGTCTGCCGGGCGCTCACGGATCGCGGCGAGGTGCTCATCGCCGGCCGCCGCTGCCCCATCGCCGGCACCATCAGCATGGACCAGCTGACCGTGCGGCTGCCGTGGGACGCCTGCACGCCGGGCGACGAGGTCGTCTTCATCGGCGACTGCGGCGGCGAGCGGATCCTCTGCGAGGACATGGCGCGACTGCTGGGGACGATCAACTACGAGATCGTCTGCGACCTCAGCCCGCGCACCGTGCGCCGCTACACCGGCGAGCGATGCGGTCCATGACACTGCCCAGGCGACACACACGGACGGGCGATGCTTGAGGCGGCCCGCGTCAGCAGCGTGGTGGCCGCCTGCCTGTCGCCGGGCGAAGAGGCGTGGCTGGTCGGCGGCGCCGTGCGCGACGGCCTGGCACGACGGCCCAGCAGGGATCTGGACTACGCCGTGCACGGCGACGCCGCGCGGCTGGCGCGGCGGATCGCCGACGTGCTGGGCGGCTCGTACTTCACCTACTCGGAGGAGTTCTCCGCTCATCGCATCGTCCTGCCGAACGGCGTCGTGGACGTCGCGCCGTTACGCGGCGCGAGCCTGGAGGACGACCTGCTGGCGCGTGACTTCACCGTCGATGCCATGGCGTTGAAGGTGCGCGCCGGCGATCCCGGCGGGCGGGTGGGCTTCGGCGTGCCGAACGACCCGCTGGGCGGCATGGCCGATCTTGCCGCCGGCCGGCTGCGAGACTGCAGCGAGACGGCACTCGTCGCCGATCCGGCTCGCGTGATCCGCCTGGCCCGTCTGAGTGCGGCGCTCGAGCTCGAGCCCGTCGACGGTCTCATGCGCCGCGCCTGCGAGGCAGCGGCGGGCCTCACCGAAGTCAGCGGTGAGCGTGTCGCCGGAGAGCTCACCGCCCTGCTGGGCCTCAAGACGGCGGGGCGGGCCGTCAGGGTCCTGGATCGGACCGGCGGTCTGGACGTCGTCCTGCCGGAGATGACGGCGCTCAAGGGGTGCGTCCAGAACCCCTATCACCACTGCGACGTGTTCGAGCACACGCTCGAGGCTCTCGATCACCTGCCGCAACTCGTGGAGCAGTTCGGCGGCGAGCGGTTCCTGGCGCCGCCGTCCGAGTGCGGGCTGCCCGGAGCGCCGGCGCTCGCCCCCCTCGCGTGGGCCGTCCTGCTGCACGATATCGGCAAACCGGCCGTGCGCCGCGTCGATGATGAGGGTCGCATCATGTTCTGGCACCACGACGAGGTCGGGGTCACCATGGCCGACGCCATCGTGCGGCGCCTGGGCATGAGCCGCCGCTTCTCGCACTACCTCGGTGTGCTCATCCTCAACCATCTCAGGCTCGGCTTCCTCGTGCGCGAGTCGCCGCTCTCGCGACGGGCGCTGGTCCGCTACCGGCGTGCCGTCGAGCCGTTCGTCTACGAATCGGTGGTCCTCTCTCTGGCCGACCGTCTGGCGACCCGTGGCGAGAGGACCACGGCGAGGTCGATGGCGCGCCACTACCGGCTGGCCCGCAAGGTGTGGCTCGAGATACCCAAGGAGACGCTCCCGCTCCCCCTCGGCGGTCGCGACGTCATGGAGTTGCTGGGAGAGGACGAGGGGCCGCGGATCGGCGCCGCGCTGGCGGCCCTGCGGGAAGAGGTCGACGCCGGGGAGGTCCGCGACAGCGAACAGGCGCGTGCCTTTGTGCAGGCATGGGCGCAGGCGGCTCCAGAGGCCCGGACCGGTGCCTGAGCTGCCGGAGGTGGAGATCGTGCGTCGTCGCCTCGATCCTCGGGTCGTGGGCCGGACCATCGTCGCCGTCGCGGTCGCCGATGCCGCCGTCAGTGGCCTCAGCGAGACGGAGCTGGTCCGGCGCCTTGTCGGCAGGTCGGTCGTGCGGACGGGGCGGCGTGGCAAGTGGCTGCTCCTGGAAGTGGGGGCGCCGCAGTCTGCCGGCGCGGCGCCGGTCGGCGCAGCATCGCCGATCGAGACGTACATGGTCGTCCATCTGCGGATGACCGGACGTCTGCTGTTCGAGCCCGACCCAGGGGCCGCCGCCCCGCCGCGCTTCACGGTGCGCTTCGACGACGGCTCGCGACTCTTGTTCTACGACGTGCGACGGTTCGGCGGCCTGTGGGCGGTGCCGGCCGATGAGATCGAGGAGTTCTTCGCCGGCCTCGGCGTCGAGCCGCTCGGCGACGAGCTGACGGTCGAGCGCCTCAAGGTGCTCATGTCGGGGCGGCGGGCGCCGCTCAAGTCGTTCCTGCTCGATCAGCGACACCTCGCCGGCATCGGCAACATCTACGCCGACGAGGCGCTGTTCCGCGCCCGGCTGCATCCGCTGCGTCCGGCGGGCTCCATCGGCCCGCGCGAAGCGGCGCGGCTGCACGGGGCGATCCGCGCCACGCTGCAGCTGGGGATCGATCACGAGGGGTCCAGTGTGGAGAGCTTCGTCGACCCAGCCGGAGGGCGCGGGCACTTCCAGGAGATCCTGAATGTCTACCAGCGCACCGGCCGGCCGTGCCGAGCCTGCGGCACGCCGATCCGGCGCTTGGTCGTCGGCGGTCGCGGCACCCACTATTGCCCGCGCTGTCAGCCGCGGCGGCGCATGAGGCTACGGCCGACTGAGGGTGGCCGCCGGACCGGCGACGCTGCGGCACCGTGCCGTCTCTACGTGGTCGCCGCCCGGTTGCCGCACCGGGAGCGTCTTGCAGTGGCGGCGCACGGCGAGCTCGACCTCGATCGCGGCTGGTTCGCGTACGTCGGCAGCGCCCAGCGCGGGCGTGAGGCGCGCGTGGCTCGTCACATGCGTGCCGACAAGCCGCTGCGCTGGCACGCCGATCACCTGTTCGCGCGGCATCCCGCCACCCACGCCTGGTCGATCGACGTCCCGCGGCGCTCGCCGCTCTCACCATCGGTCTGTGAGAGCGCGGAGTGCGCGCTGGCCGACGCGCTCGTCCGCGCCGGCGGGACACGTCCGCCGGTCGTCATCACGGGAGCGCCGCGTCCGTCGTCCGCGCGGCTGCGGTTCGGCGCCTCCGACTGCCGCTGCGCCGGTCATCTGGTGCGCTTTGCGAGCCTCGCGGCGCTGCGCTCCGCCGTGAGCGCTGCAGCCGGCAGCCTGGGGGCGGTGGTGCGTGACCGGCTGCCGTGAAGCCCGTCAGGTGTGCAAAGGAAGCTTGAGCTATACCTTCAGGGGTATAATGCGGGACGTGCGCCGAAGCAGGGCGTGAAGTCGGACTGAGGTGGGAGTGGAGCGATGCAAGCGCGTTCGGAGATCACAGCGGGTATCTGCGGGTTCACGACGACGGTCGATGTGGAGTGCGTGGACTACAAGTGCACCATCGGCATCGAGAGCGAGTGCCCCAATGTCCAGAAGCTGGCCGCCGAGCTCACCGAGGTCGACGCTTTCGGCGAGATCAGCTACCGGGGTGGCCGTCCACGTACCTTCGAACTGGCCGAGCAACACCTGCAGCACACCGCGTGTCCGGTCGCGAGCGGCATCATCAAGACGATCGAAGTGGCGGCCGAGCTGGCCTTCCCGAAGGACGCCTGCATCACGATCGCCAGGATCGAGGACGCCTGACCGCCGCTCGAGGGCCTCTTCCCGGCCGATGACATCTTCCCGGCCGAGGACCTCTTCCTGGACGATGACCTCTGCCGGGCCCAGGAGTGCCGTCGTGTCTCGCCCCTTCGGGGCCGCCGAGGATCGTCCTTCGCTGTGTCCGGCATGCGCGTCGCTCCGGTCGCGCCGCGGAGTCCGTCTGCCGGCGTGGTCACAGCGAGCCGACCAGCAGGCCGGCTCCCATGCTCGCCAGGACGAGGCCGGTCACGGCGGCGAAACGCCAGTCGTGCTCGCGCAGGAAGATCACGATCGAGCCGGCTACACGCACGAACGGCGTGAGTATCAGTACCAGCAGCCCGTAGGAGAAGAGGCCGATCGGCTCGAGTGCGACGAGGCTGCGAGCTGCGCTCAGCGGCCCCGGGACCGTGGCCGGCATGGCGCCGCCGCGCACGGCCCAGATGATGAAGCCGGCGCACAGGAGCGCGGCGCTCAGGCCGAGGCCGGCGGTCAGCACACGGCGGACGAGCCTCTCGATACGTTCGTCGACGACCGACGTCGCCGGCAGCCGGGACACTGTCTCGGCGTGGCCTTCCGGGTCGGCGCGGTCGTCGAAGGCGCTCATCTGGCCGCGCTCACGAACATCTGGACGGCGAAGGCGAGCAGCAGGAGCGTGAAGACGATCCGCAGCACGTGCGACTGCAGGCGCGCGCCGACACGCGGTCCGATCTGAGCTCCGATGAGGATCCCAAGCGCCGTGGGGGCGGCCACGCGCGGGTCCATGAACCCCTTGCCGTAGTAAATGGCGGCACTGGTCGCGGCGGTGACGCCGATGGCGAAGTTGCTCGTGGCGATGGCGGCCTTGAGCGGCACGTTCATGAGCAGGTTCATGACGGGGACCTTCACCGAGCCACCGCCTACGCCGAGCAGGCCGGAGACGTTGCCGGCGATGAAGCTCAGACCCATCCCGAGCGGCATCCGGCGGACGCCGTACGCGACCGTGTGGCCGGTGCTCTCATCGAGGTAGGACTGCGGCAGCAGCCCGCCGGCCTCGTGGGCACCGTCGGTGTGCCGGCCACGGTGCATGCCCCAGGCGGTCCAGAGCAGCAGGGCCCCGAAGAGGCCCTGCAGAACGCGTGCCTCCAGGAGTACGGCGGTCAGGCCCCCGAGGATGGCGCCGAGCGAGGTCGCCAATTCGAGCACCATGCCGAGACGGGTGTTGGTGAGGCCGCGGCGCACGTAGACGATCTGGGCCGCGGACGACGTCGCGATGACGCTGACGATGCTGGCCCCGATGGCGACCTTCATCGGCACGCCGAGGAACAGTGTGACGATGGGGATGAGGACCATGCCGCCGCCGACGCCGAGCATGCCGCCGAACGCGCCGGCCACGATGGCGGTGAGGAACACCAGGATCATGGTGAGGATCATCAGGCCGACTATACGTGGAGGATGAGCCGAGTGGGAGCCGCGACGTCACGCGCCGTCTGCGGCCACGATGCTGTACCGTTGTGCGACGGGAACGCCCGGGTCCCGGGAGGAGGACGATGACATTTGAGGCGACTACCGCTCGCCGTCCGGGTGGTGGCGGCTGGCTTGCCGTCGCCGCGGTCGTGCCGGGCACGCTGGGCATCGTGCTGGCCTTCTACAGCCTGGTCGCGCGGTTCGACGAGGGGACCGTGGTGTTGAGCGTCTCGGGCTGGCACTTCTCCTGGGCCGTGCTCATCTGGTCGGGTGTCGTCGCCGCTGCGCCGATCCCGATGGTGTGCCTTGCAGGCCGCCTGCCGGACGCGGCGATCAGGCTCTCGTCGTGGATCGCAGTGCTTCTTGGAGTCGTCGCTGTGGCCGGCGTCGCGGCGGCATTGGTCGACAAGCCGGGCGTCATGGACATGGCGGCCAGCGTCGTCGAGCACGTCGATCGCGAAGACCTGCTCGAAGTCGCCGCGCCGGCCTCCGGATGGACGCGGGACGGCGGCGGCGTCGAGTACGGTACCGGCCTCTACCTGCTGTCGCTGGCGGCGGTCTGCTCGCTGCTCGGCGGGCTGCTGCAGCTACGGGGCGCCGGGCGTCGCCGCGGCCGGCCGGGCACCGGTCGAAAGGTGGAGTGAACGTTCCTCGGGACGCCGGGGTCCTGCGTCTGCTAGTGTGGACCGCACGCGCCCGACGTTTCCGGGTGCGCTCCTGTGTTCAACGTGCGCGGTCCGACCCGCCGGGTCGAGCCCTGTCGGTCGACGTGTAGAAGGCGAACGTGGAAGAGATGCTGCTGTTCACTCTGGCCTGCTTCGTCGCCGGCTCCCTGCCCTTCTCCGTGTGGGCCGTCCGTCTCGTGCTGAAGCGAGATGTCCGTCAGGTCGGCGACGGCAACCCGGGCACCACCAATGCCTGGCGCGCCGGAGGCTGGCTGCTCGGTCTGCCGGTCGCGGCGCTCGAGGTCGGCAAGGCGGCCGTGCCCGTCGGACTCGCCCATCTCCACATCGGCAGCGGCGACTGGCGCATCGTGCCGATCGCCATGGCTCCCATCGTCGGTCATGACTTCTCTCCGTTCCTGCGCTTCAAGGGCGGCAAGGCCGTGGCCTGCACGTTCGGCATCTGGATCGCCCTCACGGGACCGCTCGGCGCGCTTCTGCTGGCACTCATCTTCGCCGTGTTCTTCATCGCGCAGACCGTGGACGCCTGGACCGTCGTGTCCGCCATGAGCGGCTGGCTGATCGCCCTCATCGTGGTGGGCGCCGCACTGCCGCTCGTCGTCACGGCGACGCTCGATCTGGGCCTGGTCACCGTCCGTCACCGCTCCGATCTCCGGGAACGCCTGCACCTGCGATCGTTCCATCCGGGGCATCGGGACTATCCGCGCGACTCCTCCGGCTGGAACGGCGGCGCCTGAGCGATGCACGTCGGCGCCATCACGTGGTGGGACTTCATGGAGGCCACCTATCGCGTCATCACCTTCGTCGCCGAGTTCCTGTGGGACAATCACCGCCTGCTGGGGCTGCTCTTTCTCATCGCCGTCATGCTCATCGCCGTCTGGAACCTGCGCGCCATGACGACGCTCGGCCGTCCGCGATCCCGCATGGCTCGCGGCAGAAGCCTGGAGGCCGGGGCCGATGCGGGCCCGGCGTCTGCCGACGCCGCTCCAGGATCATCGGCCTCGATCGCCGGACGGCGACTGCCGCGGGTGTCGGTGCTGGTCCCGGCCGGCAATGAAGAGAAGAACATAGGACGCTGCATCGAGTCTCTGCTGGCCCAGGACTACCCGGACTTCGAGGTGCTGGTGCTGGACGACGAGTCCACCGACGGCACCGCTGCGGTCGCCGCCGCGCTGGCGTCCTCCTCGGTCACGGTGCGTCTGGTCTGCGGGCGTCCGCTGCCGGTCGGCTGGGTCGGCAAGGTCTGGGCCTGCCACCAGCTCTCACAGGAGGCCGACGGTGAGCTCTACCTGTTCACCGACGCCGACACATGGCATCACCCGCTCAGCCTGCGAGACGCCGTCGCCGAGCTGCTGGCCGAGGACGCCGACCTGGTGACCGGTCTGCCGCGGCAGGAGACGCGCTCCATCGCCGAGCGGGTGGTGGTGCCGGTCATCAGCTGGGCGATGCTGTCTCTCCTCCCCATCGGTGTGGCGCAGCGGATCCGCACGCCGCTGCTCTCGGCCGGGATCGGGCAGTTCATGCTGTTCCGGGCGGCGGCCTACAGGGCGGTCGGTGGACATGGGGCGATCAAGGACGAGGTGGTCGACGACATGGCCCTGGCGCGGAGCGTCAGGAGCGAAGGTCTGCGCTGGCGGTTCGTCGACGCCGTCCCGAGGGTGTCATGCCGGATGTATCGAGACCGCCGTGGCGTCGTGGAGGGTCTCACCAAGAGCATCTTCCCGGCGCTCGGCAGCAACGTACCGCTGACGCTGGCGGTGTTCACGGTCGTGGCCTTCAGCTACCTCGAGCCGGTGGTCCTCCTCGGCGGTCTGGTCTTCGGCTGGACGCTGCCGGTCGAGACCGTCGTCTGGGCGCTGGTCTGCATCGGCCTGGCGCTGGTGAGCTGGACGATCGTGAGTCGCCGGGCCGGCTACCCCGCATACCAGCCGCTCCTTTACCCGCTGACCATCGCCGTCGTCCTGGCGATCGGGCTGCGCTCCGTCGTGTTGACCGTGCTCGGGCGGGCGACCTGGAAAGGGCGCCGGCTGGCGCCCGACGACACGGTCGCCTGACGGGGGAGCGCCGGCGTGCGTCGCGCGAGCCGCATCATCACCCTTCTGCCGGCGCTGGCGACGGCCGTGCTCACCGCTTCGGTCTGTGCTCTCCCCCCGGACGCGGCACGCGCCTATCCCACGGCGCAGCGGCCGCTCACAGCCTGTGACTTCATCAGTCCCACGACCGGCTGGGTGGCCGGCGAGCGCGGTGTGGTACTGCGCACGGTCAACGCCGGTCGCCTCTGGCACCGTCAACGCTCGTCCGGGCTCCACGCCGAGCGGCTCCGCGACGTCGACTTCGTCGACCGCAGCCGTGGCTGGGCGGTGGGAAGCGGCGGTCTCATCCTGATGACCCGCGACGCCGGCGCGTCCTGGCTGCGCCGTCCGGCGGACCGCGCCGTCGATCTCCGCGCTGTGGCGGCGACCGGCCCCGACTGCGCCGTGGTCGTCGGGTGGTCGGGTCCCGCCGGCGCTCCGGTCGGAGAGATCCTGCGCAGCGCCGACGCCGGGTCGACCTGGGTCGGCGTGGGAGCGTGGCCGGGCGCTCGTCTGTACGATGTCGTGTTCGCCGACCGGTCGCACGGCTGGGCGGTCGGGTCGGGACCGGCGGTCGGCCCCGGGGCGGCCGGCGAGAACGCCGTGGTGCTGGCGACAGACGACGGTGGGCTGACCTGGACCGCGGCCGCCGGGCCGGAGGACCTGGGGATCGACCCCGGAAGGTCCTCCGTCCTGTTCGCCGTCGAGGCGCTCGATGCGTCGCGCCTGTGGTGTGCCGGCAGATCCGGGCCGGCGGGAGCCGCGTACGGCCTGCTGGCGGGCAGCGTCGACGGCGGTCACAGCTGGCGATCGGTGCTGTCGAGGCGGTTCACCAGCTTCCGCGGGCTCGCCTTCGGATCCCGATCGCGCGGCTGGGCCATCGGGCGCGGCGCCGGCGCCGCCGTGCTCGCCACCCGTGATGGCGGCCGGCGCTGGCAGGTCCGCCGCCTGCCGCGCGGCGCGATCGCCGGCGCCATCGATTTCGTCGACGGTCGTCGTGGCTGGATCGTCGGCGACACACGCGCGCACAGGGGACTCGTGCTGCGCACCGTCGATGCCGGCCGCCGCTGGTCCCGCCTGCGCTGACCGTCCGCCCGGCGGCCGGCGACTCTCGTCACCCCGCTCGTCCCCGTCCCGTCTCCCGCTGACCGTGTCTCCCGTGGCCTGCTCGGTACGTTCGCCGCCGGCCGCGCGCCTCTCGGGTCCGCGACCGGTCCGCGGCCGTCTCCCCGTACGTTTGCGGCCCTGACGCGCGGCTCTTCGCTCCCGTTGGACGGGTTCCGGCAGACCGATCGTGGCGTGCTAGATGGATGTTCTAAGCAGTCCGGTCCCGGTCTGGACGAAAGGTAGTGCGACTCCGGCGGGGGCTTCCCGCTGGCTCGCCGGAGACGGCGACGGATCGCCGGACGTCACCACGAGCGTCGGTACCGGTGGTGACGCGACGGACCGCCGTCGAGCACATCCAGAAGATGGGCCACCGATGGCCCTGTCGTACTGGCGTCGACAGGCTCACGAGAGTGGTGGCCCCGGCCCGGACTAGGGAGGGTACGATGAAGAGAGTCGGCGTCCTGCTGACCCGTCACCGCTATCTCACGTTGGCCGCCGTCGGTCTGCTCGTCGCGGCCGGTGCCGTGGCGGCATTCTCCGGCGCGGCGTTCAGCTACAAGACCGCCAACCCCAACAACACGTTCACCGCCGGCATCCTCACACACAGTGGACCGGCCGGCGCGATCCTTGCCGCCGGCAACATGAAGCCCGGCGACACCGCCACCGGTACCGCCACGATCGCCAACACCGGCAGCATCGCCGGCGCCCTCAGCCTGGGCGAGTCGGGCCTGGTCGACACTCCCGGCGCCAACGGCGGCGCTCTCTCCGACGTCCTTGAATTGAAGGTCGAGGACGTCACCGGCCCCGGCGCTCCCGTGGTGAAGTACGACGGTCTGCTCAAGGACATGCCGAGCACGCTGCTCGGCACGCTGGCGGCCGGCGCGTCCAGCACCTACCAGTTCACGGTGACCTTCCCCGACGGCGGTCAGCCGCCGAGCAACACCACCGGCGACAACGCCTATCAAGGCTCGTCGCTGACGGTGCAGTTCGACTGGACCACCGTCCAGACCTGAGGTTCCCCTGAGGGCCGGCAGCGGCTCTGTGCTCCCCGGCCTCCCGCCGCCGCTGCGCCCCGACCGCTTGCGGCGCCGTCCACCCGGACGGCGCCGCAAGCCCCCTTCCAGGTGGACCGGTGAGCGTCGAGCGCCGGCGACCGACCGGCGATCGAGGCTCCCGACCGGCAAGCGAGGTCCCGTCAGATGGTGGCTGAACGAACCCGAGGACACGACGACGAAGCGCTCCGTCGCGACGCGCCGACACCCCGTCCGCCGGTATCGGCGCGAACGGCCGGGGCGTCCCGGCTGAGGACGGGCGCGCCACGGGCCGTGGTGACGGCGCTGGTGGCGCTGACCCTGCTCCTCCTGCTGGTGGTCGGTCTGGCCGGCTTCTCAAGCGCCGCCTTCAGCTACTCCGGATCTTCCTCCGACAACGCCCTGGACGCCGATCGACTGCTCATCGGCCTCGATCGCGAGGGGTCGTACGTGCTCGACGCCGACGGCCTGCGACCCGGGGAGACGCGGACCGGGGATCTGACGGTGACATGCGAAGAGGGCGGTCCGGCGCGACTCTCCCTCTCGTCCAGTGGCCTTGTCCTGACGCCGGCCGACTCTGTCATCGCCGGCCTGCTCGAGCTGCACGTCGAGGACCTCGACACCGGTCTGACCGTGTACCAGGGTCCGCTCGACGGGCTCGGTCCCGTGTCGCTGGGTGATCTGGCCGCCGCCGACACGCGACGTCTGCGCTTCTCGCTTACGTTCCCGCTCGCGTCCGCCGATCCTGCGCTGCAGGGACACTCGGCCGAGCTGACGGTGCGGATCGTGGGAGTCTCGCCATGAAGAGACAGTTCCTCAACACGCTGCTGGTCGCCGTCGCCATCGCCGGCATCAGCCTGGCGGTCCTGGTGCTGATCGTGCCGCGCTCGCTGGGCTACAGGGCGTACGTGATCACCGGCGGCTCCATGGACGGGACGATCTCGCGCGGCGCGCTGATCTACACGCAGCCGGTAGCCGTCGAGAGCCTCGTCGAGGGAGACATCGTGACCTTCGTGCCGCCGGGCATGGAGGCGCCGGTGACGCACCGCATCGTCGATGTGCGGCGTAACGACGCGGGTGAGCTGGAGATGCAGACACGCGGTGACAACGTCGGGATGCGCGATCCCTGGGTCTTCGTTCCGCGCACGCCGATGCTGCCGCGCTTCGTGCTGGCCATCCCGTATGTCGGCTATGTGATCGCCGTCCTTTCACTCCCACTGGTGCGGATCCTGGTGTTCGTGCTTCCGGCGATGGTGATCGCGCTGGTGGTACTCGTACGTCTGTGGCGTCGGGCGGGTGCAGAGCTCAGGGAGAGCGCCGCACCGACGGCGCCGCGACCCGGGGCGGCGACCAAGTGACCGTCTGCCGTGGCATTCGGGCGCTGCTGGTGGTGCTGCTCGTCCTGGGCGTCACCCTTGGAGGCCTGTGTGCGGTGCGCTCATCCACCGCCACCTTCAGCTCGTCGGGAACGACCGGCGTACGCGCCACCACCGACTGCACCCAGGAGTGGCTGCACGTCTATTCACAGGACAGCGATCCCGATGGCTTGACCGGATATGCGACGAGGAGCGGCAGCAGTCCCACGGTGCCTGCCGCGACAGGGCTCGACGAGACGATCGCTGTACACCTGGGAGGCTTCACCGACACAAACAACATCACGGTCAACCGCGTCGTGACGATCCAGGCCGTGCCCGCATTCCCGGTGACCGGGATCACGCAGATCACGACCACAGCCTACCTCGTCGCCGATCCGGCGAGCGGGCGCCAGCCGATCAGCGGCTGCGGATTCGCGGCCGTCGGCAGCACGAACCGCAAGAGTCCGGTGAACCTGACGGCAGGGCAGAAGTATCAGCTGAACCTGCGCCTGCGCCTCAAGAAGCTGACGCCGGACACGCTCTACGAGCCGAGCGTGCAGATCGTGGTGACCTACAGCGGCATGGCGGAGACCTATTATCGCTACGAGCTGCCGGTCAAGATCTGGAACGGCAGCGGGCCGGGACCGGACTGAGGCCCGGCCATGATACGCACCGACCGTCGTCGACATCTCCGCTGGGTGCGCCTGTGGTGCGCGGTCGGCATCGTGCTGGTGCTGGGGGCGGGCGTCGCCCTGGCGGCCGAGGTCGGCACCAGAGCGGCGGAGACGCAGGTGCGACTGGAGACGCGGTCAAAGGGGCGAGTCGTGATCACAAACAGTCGTCGTGGCACGGCGGTCCTGCGCGCCACCAGGCTGACGCCGGGCAAGAAGGTCTCGGGAACGGTCCGCATCGGCAACCGCAGCCGGCGGACCGTCGTGTTGCGTCTCAAGAAGCGCATCCAGAAGCAGATCGTGGGGCCCTACGGGGCCAGGCTTGCGCCGCGGCTTTGGCTCCGAGTGGTGGACGTGACGCGCAAGAAGCGCCCGCGAGTGCTCTTCAACGGCTGGTTGACGAAGATGAAGGTACGGAAGATCGGCGCCATCAAGCCGGGACGCTACCGCCGTATCCGCTTCATCGTCCGCTGGCCGGCGAAGGGGAGGGCAGCGGTGAGGGCGGAGCGTGCCATGGGTTCCACGGTGCGCGTCAGGTTCTTGTGGTACGCCACGCCGCGAGCACGCAAGGTGAAGGTGAGGACGCCGGCGGCGTCGACCAGGACGGCCTGGTCGCGGCCGCGACCGGCCGCACTTCCCGCCGCGACACCCGACGTCCATTCGTCACCGCCGACGCCGCTCGCTAGACTGTCTCCGGTCCAGCGATGAAAGGGGTCGGCCATGCCGGAGTGCCCACAGTGCGGCGCCGCGCTGAGCGCCGGATCGCGCTTCTGCTCCCAGTGCGGAGCCCCTGTCCCTGAGTCTGCTGCCGATGCTGCGCCGGCGTCGGGCGGGCGGGCGGCGGATCAGGAGACCGTGCCTGAGCGCTCGGCGGACGAGCACGACTCGCTGTCCGGTCGCAGCGCCGGGCAGGACACGGAAGACACGCTGCCCGATCTGGAGCTCGATGAGTGGACGGAAGAGACCGTGCTCGCGGATCGTCCCGTCGAGGCCGCGGACACCTTCGTGCAGCCGCCCGAGGAGGCGACGCAGGTCTTGAGGCGGCCGTCGGCCGTCGGGCCGCGCGCCTACGGCCCGCCGCCTGCTGCGTCGTCCGGATATGACCCCTTGCCGGCCGCCGGTCGTGCTCCGCGGATGGGACCGCCGGATCCCCCGCCGCCCCTTATACCGGCGCCGCCACAGCTGGGGGGGTCGCCGCCCGGCGGCGGTCACCGCCGGGCCTGGATATGGATCGCCGCGATCGCGGCGATCGTCATAATCGGCGCCGGCGTCGCGGCGGCCGTCGTACTGACGCGCGCAGGCGGATCTCCGGAGCCGTCGCCGTCGCCCAGCGTGTCGCCGACCTCCACGCAGGCCCCCACGCCTACATCGACCCCGATCCCGACGCCGACGCCGACGCCGACGGTCACACCGACACCCACCCCTACGCCGCCACCCACCCCTACGCCGACACCGACTCCCACGCCGACGCCCACGGAGACCCCGACGCCGGATCCGACCGTGACGGAGGAACCGACGCCTTCTCCGCCGTCGTCCTGAGGCCCGCGGGACACGCGAGCGGTCGCCCGGCGGCTTCCGCGCCGGCCGGATGCCCCGCCGTCTGGGTGGGCGGTCTCTCAGCCGCCCCGGACCGGCTTGACCGGCCGTGGACCGCGCCTGCGGACGGGGACCTATCCCTCCAGATCTGCTTGCCCGGATGGGCCCGTGGACACGTCGCGGATGCGGCCCTTCCCCGGTTCTGCCGTGGCTTGGCGACGAGGAGAGCGTCTCGTGACCGCCCCGCTCGCTCCACGAACGCCCCGAACGCACATCCCTGTCGGGACAGGTCCTGAGAGGCTCAGCGTGCCGTCTCCCACTTCTGCAGGTATGCCACCTCGGAGAGCGTCGCGCCGGCCTCGATCTCGCCGCGCAGACGGTTCTCCTTCTCGAGCACGTCCATGGCGCGGTTGGCCAGCTCGACGGTCTGAGCTTTCGGCAGCACCATCACGCCGTCGTCGTCGCCGACCACCCAGTCGCCCGGCATGATCGCCTGTCCGCCGATGCTGAGCGGCACGTCGATCTCGCCGAACCCCTTGGGCTCGCCGGCGGCGGCGGTCACATGCGTGCTGAACGCCGGGAAGCGCAGCGCGGTGATCTCCGGGGTGTCGCGGATGGCGCCGTGGACCACCACGCCGGCGACGCCCTTCACCAGGCAGCTGTGCGTGGCCAGCTCGCCCCAGACCGCCGGCAGGGCACCGCCGGCGTCGATCACCAGCACGTCGCCGGGACGGCAGCGGTCGATGGCCTCGACCGGCTTGGCCCAGTCGCCGGGGGCCGTGCGCACCGTGACGGCCGGCCCGCAGACGTGGCTCCCCGGGACTCTGGCGAAGATCCCCGGCACCGTCGGATGGCGATGCCAGGCATCCGAGACATTGGCGGTGGAGACTCGCTCGAGCACCGTGCGGACCGTCTCTTCGCCGGCCCGCTTGTAGAGATCGGTGTGCACCGGGCAGCAGTCGTCGACCGCCCGTCGCAGGGCGGCCGTCGCGGCGGCGGCGTCGGTGGCCTTGATGATGGCGCCGCCGACTACGATCACGGCGGCGCCGGCCTCCACGGCGGCGGCGGCGGTCTCAGAGTTCACGCCGCCGGCCACAGAGACGGGGATGTCGACGGCATCGGCCACGGCGCGCACGACGTCGAACGGCGACTCGCCACGCATCTGGCGGTCGATCGCCGTGTGGATGCCGATCAGGTCGGCGCCGAGCTCCTCAGCGCGACGCGCGCGGCCGGCCGGGTCGTCGACCTCGATCATGTCGACGATCAGCCGGCAGCCGTAGCTGCGCGCCGCCTCGACACATTCTGCGATGGTCGCGTCCGAGGCGGCGCCGAGGACGCCGACGACATCGGCGCCGGCCTTGGCCGCGTACTCCACCTCGACGCGGCCGGCGTCCATCGTCTTCATGTCGGCGACGATCGTGCGATCGGGGAACTCGCTCTTGAGGCGACGGACGGCCTGCAGACCCTCGCTCTTGATGAGCGGCGTCCCCGCCTCGATCCAGTCGGCGCCGCCGGTGACCGCCTCAGCGGCGACGGCGACGGCGCGCGGCAGGTCGACGAAATCGAGGGCGACCTGGAGGATCACCGGCGGCCGCCGATCGGGGGAGGTGCCCGGCGCTGCGCTCATGTGTCACGACCTTCTTTCCTGTGTCGGGCGGCGTTCAGACGCCGGTGATCTGGACGACGAGCCGCCGCGACCGCGGTCGCGCGTCGAAGTCGCAGAACACGATCTCCTGATAGCGGCCGAGTGTCAGGCGGCCCTCGGCGAAGGGCACGACCAGGCTCGGGCCCAGCAGGCCGGCCCGCACGTGGGAATGGCCGTTGCCGTCGCCGAGGTTGTCATTGTGCGCGTAGTGAGCGGCCGGCGGGATGATGGCGTCCAGGAGCGACTGCAGGTCGTGGACCACGCCGGGCTCGAACTCGAGCGTCGTGACCGCGCCGGTGGCGCCGGGAACGAAGACCGTGACGGTACCGGCGGTCAGCCCGCTGGAACGAAGCAGATCGGCCACCTTGTCGGTGATGCCGGACACGTGGCCGTTACCGGGCGTGTCGAGCTCCAGCATGCCGGTCGCGACCTTCCCGAGCCCTTCGCTGATGCGCATCCCGTTCGTCGGCTTCTTCATGGCGGTGTCCATCGTCCCTCTCATCCTCTTCCTGGGGTCCGCTGCTCGCCGGTGGCCGCGGTAGTGGGGTGTGCGGCGAGGCCGATGCAGTCGATGAGACGCACGTCGCCCGCATGGACGGCGGCGATGATCAGCGCGTCGCGGTCGACGCGTTCCAGAGGCTCGAAGCTGTCGGGGTGGACGACGGCGATGTAGTCGACCGGCAGGTGGACGCCGCCGGGACACGACACGAGGGCGTCGTGGACCGTCTCCACGATCACGTCGGCCGAGGCGGGCCTATCGAGGCCGTCGGCCACGCTCGCGCCCGCCCGCAGGGCCGCGAAGAGGCGCGGCGCCGCTCGCCGTTCGTCTGCGGAAAGTCGGCGGTTGCGCGAGCTCAAGGCCAGGCCGTCGGGCTCGCGCACGGTCGGGACGGCGACGACCTCGACCGGCAGGTCGAGGTCGCGCACCGCCCGGCGGATCAGCGCCAGCTGCTGGGCGTCCTTCTCGCCGAGGAACAGCGCCTCCGGGGCGACCATGCCCAGGAGCTTGACCACCACGGTGGCGACGCCGTCGAAATGTCCGGGCCGGCAGGCGCCTTCGAAGAGCGCCGTCAGGGGACCATCCACATGCACCGATGTGCGGAAGCCTTCCGGGTAGACCTCGGCCGCCGGCGGCAGGAAGGCGATCGCGACGCCCTCGCGCCCCAGAAGCTCGAGGTCGCGGCGCTCGTCGCGTGGATAGGTAGACAGGTCCTCGCCGGGGCCGAACTGTGCCGGATTGACGAAGACAGACGCGACGATCGAGGCACAGCGCCGACGGGCGGCCCTCACGAGCACCAGATGGCCGTCGTGCAGGGCTCCCATGGTCGGCACCAGGGCGAGCGGACGCGGCAGTGTGGCGCACGCAGCGCGCAGTTCGGCGACAGTGCGTACCGTCATCATCATCGTCCCTCCTCTGGTCTCTGCGGCGGCACCGTGAGCAGTCCGTGGAGTGCACGGACCGTCTCATCGTCGAGCCGCGGCGCCGCCAGGGCGACCGCCTCCAGAGAGAGCGCTCGATAGGCATCCGCATAGCGCGGCGAGCGTTCTGCCAGCAGATCGAGGTGAGTCCGTACCGTGCCCACATCGCCGCGTGCGACCGGTCCCGTCAGGGCGTGGGCCGGACCATGCGCGTGCACGTTGGCGAGCGTGGTGGTGACCAGGGGTCGCAGGCGCTCGACGGCCTCCTCGAGCGTGCCGCCGGTGGCCGCCTGCAGGAGGTCGCCGGCCTGTGCCTGCAACGCCACGAAGAGGTTGCTGGCGATCACGGCGGCGAGGTGGTAGAGAGGCTTGGCGCCGTCTTCCAGGGGGAACGGCCGGCCGCCGAGCGCGGTCGCCAGTCGCTCACCAAGGGCCAGTGTCTCCGGATCATCGGCGGTGACGGCCACGGGGACGTCGCGCAGGGCGGCCTCGTCGCGATCGGGAGCAAAGGACTGCAGAGGGTGCAGGCAGGCCGTCCGGGCGCCGGCTGCGACCGCAGGCTCGAGCAGGCCGAGCGGATGCAGTCCGCTGGTGTGGACCACCAGGAGGTCCTGCCCGCTCTCGGAAAGGCGCTCCGCGCGCAGCACGGAGGCCACCTCGCGGGCAACGCCGGCGATGGCGTCGTCGGGTACGGCCAGCCAGATCACCAGCGGCTCGCCGGCGGACAGTGCGAGGCGGACCGCGTCGCCGGTCGGCACGCGCGGCGGAGTCGCCAGTGGGTCCGCCGGCGAGTCCGGCGACAGGCCGATGGCGAGCAGACGCGACCCGCCGGCCGCGAGGGCGGCCGCCAGAGCCGAGCTCAGCCGTCCGGCGCCGATGATGCAATGAACGCGTTCGGTCAGTCGCAAGCCGTGGCTCTCCCTGGCTGCAGTCCGCCCGGTGAAGGCGGTACCGTGCCGGCCAATGGCCGCTGGTACAACTGATGCACCCCGTCTCCCGCCTGCGGCTGGAAGCGGGGGCCTTGCACGGAAAGCTTAGGGGCAGGGAAGCCGCTCGTCAAACAGATCCGGCGAGGGGTCCACAGCGGCGGACGGCCGGTGCCGGGCTTGGCCGTCGGCCGGTGGTACACTTCGACCATGCCCATCTACGAGTTCACCTGCAGGGACTGCGAGTTCACGTTCGAGGAGCTGGTGCGCAGCGGCGTGCCGGTCGCCTGTCCGCAGTGCGGCTCCACGCAGGTCAAGCGACTCCTGTCGCGGTTCGCCGTGCATTCCTCGTCACCCGGCATGGGTGGGCAGGGGGGCAGGAGCTGCTCGTCGTGCGCCGGTACCTCGTGTGCCACCTGTCATCGGCCTGCGCCGGGCTGGTGAGCGAAGGTGCGTGCCGCGCGTCGCTCCCAGTGCTCGTGACCGTGACCGACGCGGCCACGCCAGACGTCGTCGCCGGCTTGGACGCCCTGCGTCGCGAGGTCGGGGCGTGTACGCGCTGTCCGCTCCACGAGACACGCACGCAGGCAGTCTCCGGCGAGGGCGACCCGGGCGCCCGGCTCATGTTCGTCGGTGAGGCGCCCGGCTATCACGAGGACAAGCAGGGGCGCCCGTTCGTCGGCGCTGCCGGCAAGACGCTCGACGAGCTGCTTGCCTCCATCGGCTTCGCCCGGGAGCAGGTCTTCATCGCCAACGTGCTCAAGTGCCGGCCGCCCGGTAATCGCGACCCGCGACCGGACGAGATCGCGGCCTGCCGACCCTATCTGGAGGCCCAGGTCGCGCTCATCCGGCCGGTCGTCATCTGCAGCCTCGGCAACTTCGCCACCAAGCTCCTTTCGGGCGATCAGTCGGGGATCACCAAGGTCCACGGGGCGCCTCAGATCAGGGAGGTCGGTGGTCACCGTTTCCACCTTTACCCGATCTTCCATCCTGCGGCGGCGCTCTACACGCCGGCGATGCTCGAGACGTTGCGGGCCGACATGTACCGGCTGCCCCAGCTGCTGACCGAGCCGCTGCCGCAACCTGCCGCCGGCCCGGCGAGCGAAGACGACTCCCGTCCGCCGGTCGACGGGCATGCGGACCCGGCGGGACGCGCGCCGCGGAGCGCGGGCAGAACAGAGGCGCCGCCGAGCGCGGGAGGACCGGTCGGACGGGACGCGTCGGTGGCTGCCGTTTTCCCGAACGCCGGGGCGCCGACGGCCGTCGGCGCCGTGTCGGCCGAGGAAGACCAGCTGGGGCTCTTCTGAGCACCCGGCGCGCGCGTCATCCGGCATGCTGACGGTCGAGCTTCCGTCCGTTGACGCCACCGAACGCCTCGGTCGGGCTCTGGCGGCGGTGCTCAGCCCACCGATGCTGGTGACGCTCACCGGGGAGCTGGGGACGGGGAAGACGACGCTCGTCCGTCACATCATGCGCTCGCGCGGCGTCGCCGACGAGGTCGTGAGCCCGTCGTTCACCCTCGCGCAGAGCTATCGCGACCGGCACGGGGCGCCCTTGCATCACCTCGATCTCTACCGTCTGGCCCCGGGTGCGGACAGCGATCTGTTCGCCTGGGACGACTACCTTTCGGCTGCCGCCATCGTGTTTGTGGAATGGCCCGAGGCGGGGTACGGTGTGCTGCCCTCGCCGGACGTGGCGGTGGAGCTGGACCACGTGTCTCCGGGCGAGCGTGTCGCCCGCCTCAGGGCGTCGATCGCGATGGAAGAGGCGTTGATCGAGGCGCTGCGCGAGCAGCGGCTTGAGGGCGTACGGCACGAGCCGGAGTCGGAGCTGGAGCCGGCGCACGGGCGCCGGGTCGCTGCACGCCGGAGAGGTGGGGCGCCGTGACGCTCGTGGTCGCCATGGACACCGCGACCGTCTGCTGCTCGGTGGCGGTCGGCGGAGAGGACGGGAGCCTGCTGGCGGAGGTCGTCGCGCCGACCGGGCCGGCACACACGCAGCGGCTGCTGCCGGATCTGCATCGGGCGCTGGCGATGGCCGGGGCGGCGCCGGAAGACATCGGCACGGTCGTCGTCGGTCTCGGTCCCGGGACGTTCACCGGACTGCGGATTGGGGTGGCCACGGCGCGCGCACTGGCACAGGTGAGCGGTGCGCGTCTGGTGGGGGTCCCGTCGCTGCAGTCGCTCCTCGTCGAGCTGCGGTCCGGCGATCCGCTCGGCGGGGCAACGGCGTACGTGGCGCTCGTGGACGGCAAGCGGCGGGAGGTCTTCGCCGCCGTGTTGGAGGCATCGTCTGCGACCGGCGCCGGCGCCGGCCCTGCCGCCGACGTCCAGCGCCCGCTCGTGGTGGCTGCCGACGACATCCCCGAGTTGCTCGGCCGTCATCCCGGCGCGCTGATCGGCGGCGACGGCGCGCGGCTGTATCGCGATCTGCTGCCGCCCTCGGCCACGCTCTCGCCGCTGGTCGGGCCGCCGACCGCGGCCATGGCGTTGCGGGCCTGGCACGGCCGGGCGGCTGGCGTCGTCGAGGGCTGTGATCGAGTGGTGCCGATCTACGGTCGCGAGCCCGATGCGCAACGGTGGTCGGCTCGCCCGCGGGCCGGTCGGCGCTCGGCTGTGAGCGAGGGTCGATGAGCCGCGTCATCCGTACCATGCAGGCCACCGATCTGGCCGCCGTCCACGCGCTGGAAAGACGCACGTATCCGCGCCCCTGGTCGGTCCATCTGTTCGCCCAGGAGCTGGCCGGTGAGTCGGCTATCACGCTCGTCTGCGAACAGGACGACGAGCTGTCGGGGTATCTCATCGCCGACATGTTCGTCGATGTGTGGCATGTCATGAACCTGGCCGTGGCGGAGTCGTGTCGTCGCTGCCATGTCGCCTCGGATCTTATGGAGGCCTACTTCGCCATCACGGAGATGCATGCGCATCGCGGCCACACGCTCGAGGTGCGCGTCTCGAACGCCGCCGCCATCGAGCTCTATCGCAGCTTCGGCTTCGTCTCCACCGGCGTGCGTCCGCGCTACTACGACGACGATCACGAGGACGCCCTGATCATGTGGCGGGACTGGGAGGGGGAGAGCGCGTGAGCATGGGGCCGCTCCTCTGCATCGAGACGTCGTGCGACGATACCAGCGCCGCGGTGGTCCGGGAACAGGAGGTGCTGGCCTCGATCGTCTCCTCACAGCACGAGCTGCACGCGCGCTTCGGAGGCATCGTCCCGGAGGTCGCGTCACGGCGCCACACGGAGCTGCTCAACGACGTCGTCGCCGAGGCGATGGCGCGCGCCGCCGTCGGCTGGGACGATCTCGACGCCGTGGCGGTCACCGTGGGTCCGGGACTCATCGGCGCCTTGCTGGTGGGCCTGGCGGCGGCCAAGGCCATCGCCTGGCGCCTGCGGCTGCCGCTGGTACCGGTGAACCACCTGGAGGGGCACATCGCCGCCGCGTATGCGGTCACGCCGGGCGACGCCGTGCCGGGAGTGCCGTTCGGTGCTTCGGCGCCGGGCGCTGATGCGGCGGCGGTGCCGGAGGTCGCAGCAGGATCGCCTGAGGCCTCGAGCGAGCCGTCACCGGAGGCTGCCGCGCCGCCGCCCGAGCCACCGTTCCTGTGCCTGGTCGTGAGCGGGGGTCACACGCTGCTCGCCGTCGTCGAGGAGGGCGTGCGCTTCCGCGTCGCCGGGCGGACGCTCGACGACGCCGCCGGCGAGGCCTTCGACAAAGGCGCCCGCCTGCTCGGTCTGCCCTATCCGGGCGGTCGCGACCTCGATCGTCTGGCGGCCGCTGGTCACGACGGGTTCGCGCGTTTCCCGCGTGTCCTGCCGCACGGCCTCGACTTCAGCTTCAGCGGCCTCAAGACGGCGCTGCTCTACTACCTGCGAGAGCAGAGCGATGAGCTCGTCGAGCGTCACCGCGCCGACATCGCGGCGAGCTTCCAGGGTGCCATCGTACGGCAGCTCGTCGAGAAGACCGTCCGCTGCGCCGAGAGCGAGGGCCTGCAGCAGGTGGCCGTGGCCGGGGGTGTGGCGGCCAACTCCGGTCTGCGTGAGGCGCTGACCGCTGAGTGCCGGCGCCGCGGCCTGACGCTGTGCCTGCCGGCGCCGGCGCTGTGCACCGACAACGCCGCCATGATCGGTCTGGCGGCGGCTCATCTGGAGGCGCTGCCCTGGCCCGAGTATCTGGCGCTCGACGCATATGCCGCCGCCGCTCTGGCGCCGGGGCGGCCGCGTACGCGAGCCACGGTCGCCGCACCCCGGCAATCCTGCTAACCTGCGGCCGAGATGCAGCAGTCAGCCTTCTTACGCGGGTCCGCTGCCGGCGGACCGTCACCGGCGGCGTGAGCCGCGAGATCGCCAGAGAGCCGGACTCCGAGCCCGGACCAGACAGGGCTCAGACCGCGGCCGATCTCTTCGTCCGCTGTCTCGAGAACGAGGGCGTCGAGTACGTCTTCGGCATCCCCGGCGAAGAGACGCTCGACGTCAACCAGGCGCTCGAGGACTCCTCCCAGATCGAGTTCATCCCGGTGCGGCACGAGTCGGGCGCCGCCTTCATGGCCGATGCCTGGGGCCGGCTGACCGGCCGTCCCGGCGTCTGTCTCTCGACGCTCGGTCCCGGCGCGACCAACCTGTCGACCGGCATCGGTGACGCGACGCTCGATCACGCACCCATGGTCGCCCTCACCGGACAGATCGACCTCAAGGGCATGCACAAGGAGACCCATCAGTTCATCGACGTGGTGCGCATGTTCCGCCCGATGACCAAGTGGAACACCCAGGTCCACGACTCACGCATCATCTCCGAGGCGGTGCGCAAGGCCTTCACCGTGGCGGTGGCCGAGAAGCCCGGCGCGACGCATCTCGAGCTGCCGGCGGAGGTCATGTCCCGGCCTACCGAGGGCCGCCCGTTGACACGTCCGCCGGTGGCCATGGTCGAGCCCGACCAGGGCGCCCTCGAACGGGGCGCGCGTCTGCTGCAGAGCGCTCAGAGGCCGGTGGTCCTGGCCGGCAACGGTGTGGTGCGTCAGGGCGCCGCCCTGGCGTTGCGTGACTTCGTGCGCCGCACGGGGCTGCATGTCATCACCACGTTCATGGGCAAGGGAGTGGTCGACGCCGAAGACGAGCACTTCCTGTTCACCGCCGGGCTGCGCGCACAGAACTACCCGCAGGGCATCATGGGGCGCGCCGACCTCATGGTCTGCATCGGCTACGATCTGGTCGAGTGGGCCCCCGAGGCCTGGAACCCGGACGGCGATCTGAAGATCCTCTGCATCGACACGGCGCCGCCGGAGATCGACGCCCACTACGTCCCCGAAGTCGAGCTGATCGGCAACATCAACCACATCCTCAACCAGCTCGGCTGCATGCTGTGGAACAAGCCGCTGGCTCGCTTCCAGGTGCCGCCCTACCAGCGCGCGTTCGACCTTGTGCTGCACGTCGGCGAAGACGACGACATGCCGGTCAAGCCACAGCGGATCCTGCACGACCTGCGCACGGCCCTGCGGCCGGAAGACCTGCTCGTCAGCGACGTCGGCGCCCACAAGCTCTGGGTGGCGCGGTTCTGGGAGACGCACGAGCCGAACACGGTCCTGATTTCCAACGGGTTCGCGGCGATGGGCTTCGGCCTTCCTGCCGCCATTGCCGGCAGCCTCGCCGGCAAGGGGTCGCGACGAGTGGTGGCCCTCTGCGGCGACGCCGGCTTCCTGATGAGCGTCGCCGAGCTCGAGACGGCGCGCCGCCTGCGGCTCCCGCTGGTCGTCCTCGTGTGGTCGGACGGGGGTCTGGGTCTCATCGAGATGCACCAGCAGCGGCGCTTCGACCGCGTCATGGGCACACGGTTCGACAATCCGGACTTCGTGGCGCTGGCGCGGTCGTTCGGTGTCGACGGCTACCGCGTCGAGAGAGCCGGCGACCTCCCCGGGATCCTCGCCCGCGCTCTCCGCTCGCGCGGTCCGGTCGTCATCGACATCCCGGTCGACTACCGCGAGAACGAGAAGCTCGGCATCGATCTCTGGAAGCTGGCCCCGAGCGTGCTCGAGTAGAAGCCGTCCGGACGGCGCCGGCGTCCGGACGGGGCGTCCGAGCGTGCGGAGCCGGAGTACGGCGCCGCGGGCTTCAGGCTCCGTGCAGCTTCGGGCTGATGTCGCGCGCCCATTGGCGGACGGCCTTCCGATTGCGGGCGTCGCCCGGCGTGGCACCGATCACGAGCATGATGAAGAGCTTCTCGAGCAGGTTCATGCTCGTAAGGTCGAGTGAGCCGGCGAAGAAGGCGACGCTCACCGGGCGGACGTCCGGCGCCGCCTCGCGTGCCGCCTTCAGGTAGTGGTCCGGTCTGGCATAGCGCTCTTTGCGTGTCGGCTTGCCCGGCGTACGCAGCTCCTTGACCAGCCACGGGTCCTTGACGACCGGGATGCCGTCGATGGCATCCTCGCCGGTCTCGGTGAGCGAGGCAGCGGTGATGAACAGCGCTGTGGGCACGGTCGCGAGCGTGCCGGCGTGGGCGCGTAGGAACCGTCGCGCCCCCTTGTGCCAGCCCATGATCATCGGCCCGCCGAGCACGACGGCCTGGTAGTCGCCGACGCGCGGGCCGGCGACTACCGGCGCCACGTCGACCGCGGCGCCGGCGTCGCGCAACTCTTGCGCGATCCACTCGGCGACCTCGGCGGTGGAGCCGTGCCGGGTGGCATAGGTCACCAGGATGCGGGCCGGTGCCGCCACCGCGGTGCGCGAGGTGACCGCCTCCGGCGGGCCGTCTGGTCGCTGCTCACTGTCCATGTCTGCCTCCGGCCGGCTCGTCATGTCGGATCCAGCTCGCTCGCGGTGCCCGTCCGCCCCGTCCGCAGCCCCACGCGACCGGTGCGGCAAGGCTGCTCCCCGGGCCGCCACGTACGGGGTGTCAGTACTTCTTGGTGAGCTTCATGATGAAGCGGTGGATCGCGTGCGGGCTGAAGCCCGGCCGCACGTACATGACCGCGCAGGTGCCGTGCTCCACGCGCAGGCCGCGGTCCCGGGCCAGCTGCAGCGCCTCGGGCGTGTCCGTCTGCTGGTGGATCCAGACGTTCTCGATGCCGGCGTCGGCGATCCGTCCGACCCATTCGGCGGTCTCTTCCTTGGGCACCTCGAGGACCGCCGCCTCGACCGGTCCCGGCAGAGCGTCCAGGTCGGCGTAGACCGGGTCACCTTCGACGGCGCCGCCGGCCGGGTCGACCGCGAAGACGGTCTTGCCCAGCTTCCTCGCTCCTTCGTAGCTGAGCTTGGGGAACGCGCGCGAGCCGCGTGAGTCGCCGATGAAGACGTAGCTCGACCGATCCCAGAACTCCTCGCGTGACGACGGCATGATCGCTCCTCCCGTACGGCTGCTCTGTCTCCGGGGCCATGGGTCCCGGGTCCGTGCACGACCCTGCCGCTTCGTGCCCGGTCAGCTTATCTCAGTGTCGGCATCACGTTGAGCAGAGGCCACGGCGACACAGGACAGGACGATGCAGAGCTGCGTCTCCACCGCCGGCGCCACGCCGATGGCGGACAGCGTGCCGCAGGGCAGCGCTCTCACCGGAGGTGTCGTCAGGCCTCCAGCAGTATCGTGACGGGGCCGTCGTTGAGCAGCTCGACCTGCATATGGGCGCCGAAGACGCCGGTGGCGACGGTCACGCCGGCTTCCCGCAGGGCGGCGACGTACTCTTCGTAGAGGCTCTCGCCCTGCTCGGGGGCGGCCGCCGTGGTGAAGCTCGGCCGGTTACCCCTGCGGGCATCGCCGTACAGCGTGAACTGCGAGACGGCGAGCACCTCTCCGCCGGCGTCGGTGAGGCTCACGTTCATGAGGCCGGCCGGGTCATCGAACACGCGCAGCCGGGCGGTCTTGGCGGCGAGCTTGCGCGCCTCGCCGACGGTGTCGCCGTGGGTCACGCCCACCAGGGCAAGGAAGCCGGGCCCGATGGCTCCCACGACCCTGTCCTCGACCGTGACCGTGGCGCGGGTCACCCGCTGGACCAGTACCCTCATCCATCCCACCTTTCTCCGTCCGTGCAGCTCGAGTTCGACCGTCGGTCGCGAGGGCTCCGCCGCAGCCCCTTCGCCGGGGTGTCGCCGGCGCCGTGCGCAGCGCCGTCCACCGCCGCCGGAGTGCGGCCGATCACGATCCAGGAGACGTGGTGATGATCGCCGCCGTCTGTGCGCGGCTCCCGGTATTCGATCTCCTCCAGCACGTCCATGCGCAGCAGGCCGCCGAGCTCGTCGGCAAGCTCGTCTCCGGTCGAGAAATGCAGGTAGCCGCGGTCGATGAAGGAGTGTACCTCGCCGGGGACGGCGCGGCCGGCGCCGTAGTGCTGCGGGTCGCGGACCGAGGCCGTGCTGAGGTAGAGCAGCCCGCCCGGCCGCAGATGCCCCAGGACGAGGCGCCGGAACAGGTCTCTCTCCGGCGGCCGCAGAAGATGGTAGACGTTCGCCGCCAGGAGTACGTCGAAGCGGCCCAGGTCGATGTCCTGCAGCCGTGCGAGGTACAGCTCCACGCGCGGGTCGCCGGCCAGCCTGTCGCGGGCCAGGTCCAGCGCCGCGGGAGACGCGTCGACACCGACGAAGACGGCATCGAGTCGGTCGCGCAGGTACGCGAGGTCGCGGCCGTAACCGCAGCCGACATCCAGCACGCGGAGTCCGGCCCTGTGGAGGCCGCGACTCGTGAGGTCGGTGACTGCACGCCGCGCGATCTCGCTCGGCGTGTCGCCCCAGACGGCGCCGGTGTGGCGATAGACATCCTGCCAGTGATCCATGAGAGATCTCGACTCGAGCAGCCTTGTGGATGGTGGGCGCTGGCACCCCGGTCGGGTAAGCATACGCCGGCCGGGAGCGCCGCCGACAGACTGCCGGTGCGCTCCGTCTGGCACTCACGTGACAAGAGTGCCAGAGATGGTTTGACATCGCTCGCGGGCGGTCATACCATAGGCCAGCCCCCGATTGGCACTCTCGCAGTCTGAGTGCCAAGCTGAGGGCTCACAACGTTCTGTAACGGTCCACATCATCGCATGAAGGAGGGTCGCTGAATGGAGATTCAGCCGCTTGAAGACCGCGTCGTCATCAAGCCCGTCGAAGGTGAAGAGAAGACCGCCAGTGGCATCGTGCTCCCGGACACGGCGAAAGAGAAGCCGATGAAGGGTGAGGTCGTCGCCGTCGGCGAGGGCAAGTGGGACGAGTCGGGCAAGAACCGCGTGCCGGTGGACGTCAAGGTCGGCGACATCGTCATCTACGGCAAGTACTCGGGCACCGAGTTCAAGAGCGACGGTGAGGAGCTCCTCATCGTGCGCGCCAGCGAGATCCTCGCCAAGATCGGCTGAGAAGGGAGGCTGAACCAGCGTGGCTAAAGAACTGAAGTACGCCGATGAGGCAAGGCGCTCGCTCGAGCGCGGCGTGGACGCACTCGCGGACGCCGTCAAGATCACCCTCGGCCCCAAGGGCCGCTACGTGGTGCTCGACAAGAAGTTCGGCGCGCCGACGGTCACCAACGACGGCGTGACCATCGCCCGCGAGATCGAGCTCGAGGACGTCTTTGAGAACCAGGGCGCCCAGCTCGTCCGCGAAGTCGCCACCAAGACCAACGACATCGCCGGCGACGGCACCACCACGGCGACCCTGCTCGCCCAGGCCATCGTCCGCGAGGGCCTGCGCAACGTGGCCGCCGGCGCCAACCCGATGGCCATCAAGCACGGCATCGAGCAGGCCGTCGACGAGGCCGTCGAGGCCATCAAGGGCCAGAGCCGCGAGATCGGCGACAAGGAAGACATCGCCCGCGTGGCCACCATCTCGGCGCGCGACCGCGCCGTCGGCGATGTCATCGCCGACGCCATCGAGAAGGTGGGCAAGGACGGCGTGGTCAACGTCGAAGAGAGCAACACCTTCGGCTTCGACCTCGAGTTCACCGAGGGCATGCAGTTCGACAAGGGCTACCTCAGCCCGTACATGATCACCGACACCGAGCGCATGGAGGCGGTCCTCGAGGATCCGTACATCCTCATCGCCAACCAGAAGGTCGGCGCCGTGCAGGACCTGCTCCCCATCCTCGAGAAGGTCATCCAGCAGGGTCGCGCGCTCATGATCGTCGCTGAGGACGTCGAGGGCGAGGCGCTGGCCACCATCGTGGTCAACAAGCTGCGCGGCACGTTCACCTGTGTCGCCGTCAAGGCTCCCGGCTTCGGTGACCGCCGCAAGCGGATGATGGAGGACATCGCCATCCTCACCGGCGGCGAGGTCATCACCGAAGAGATGGGCCTCAAGCTCGAGAACACGCAGGTCGGTCAGCTCGGCCGCGCCCGCAAGGTCGTCATCACCAAGGACAACACGACGATCATCGACGGCGCCGGCGACGCCGAGGCCATCAAGGCCCGCATCAAGCAGCTCAAGAGCGAGATCGAGAACACCGACAGCGACTTCGACCGCGAGAAGCTCCAGGAGCGTCTCGCCAAGCTGGCCGGCGGCGTGGCCGTCATCAAGGTCGGCGCGGCCACCGAGGTCGAGATGAAGGAGACCAAGCACCGCGTCGAGGACGCCCTCAACGCCACGCGCGCCGCTCTCGAGGAGGGCATCGTGCCGGGCGGCGGCGTCGTGCTGGTCAACGCGATCGGGTCCATCAAGGTCGACAAGAAGTCCGACGACGTGGACTTCCGCTCGGGCAAGCAGATCATCGCCCGCGCGCTGGAAGAGCCACTCCGCCAGATCGCCGAGAACGCCGGCATGGAAGGCTCCGTCGTCGTCAACAAGGTCAAGGACCTCAAGGCCGGCGAGGGCCTCAACGCCGACACCGGCGTGTACGAGGATCTGGTCAAGGTCGGCATCATCGACCCCGCCATGGTCACCCGTTCCGCCCTGCAGAACGCGGCCTCCATCGCCAAGAACATCCTCACCACCGAGTGCATCGTGGCCGACAAGCCCGACAAGGAAGGCGCCGGCGGCGGTATGCCGGGCGGCGGCATGCCTCCGGGGATGATGTAATACCGTGGTCTGACGAGTGCGGTCTTTCAACCTCGCCTTCGGCAGGTTGTAATCCACAGCTAGACCTTGGAAAGAGCCAGCCTCTTTCGCGTCGACGAGGGCCGGCGGTGCATATGCACCGCCGG
>DIWP01000023.1:80432-80808 GCA_002423545.1 Thermoleophilia bacterium UBA6103 | reverse complement strand
CCATGGCGCTGATGACGGTGGCCGCGCCGGTGACCACGTCGCCGCCGGCCCACACGCGCTCACGCGAGGTGAGCCCGGTGCTCTCGTCGGCGACGACGATGTTGCCGCGGCGGCCGGTCTCGAGGCCCGGCGTAGTCATCGGGATGAGGGGATTAGGGCTGTTGCCGATGGCGCAGATCGAAGCGTCCATGCGCAGACGGAACTCGCTGCCCTCCACCGGCACCGGACGACGGCGACCGGAGTCGTCGGGCTCGCCGAGCTCCATCCGCAGGCACTCCAGCTCGTGCAGCCAGCCGCGTTCGTCGCCGATGAGGCGGATGGGGAGGGTGAGGTAGTCGAAGATCACACCCTCCTCTTCGGCGTTCTCGACCTCTTC
>DIWP01000023.1:75270-80381 GCA_002423545.1 Thermoleophilia bacterium UBA6103 | reverse complement strand
TCCATGGCCACGTTGCCGCCGCCGAACACGGCCACCCGGGCGGCCCGGCTGAGGGGGGTGTCGTAGGCAGGGAACCGGTAGCCGCGCATCAGGTTGCAGCGGGTGAGGAACTCGTTGGCCGAGTAGACGCCGTTGAGGTTCTCCCCCGGGATGTCCAGGAACCACGGCAGGCCGGCGCCGGCGCCGACGAAGACGGCGTCGAAGCTCTCCAGGAGCCGGTCGATGGTGCGCGTCTTGCCGACGATGTAGTCGAGCCTCAGCTCGACGCCCAGGCTCTGCACGTACTCGACCTCGCGGCGCACGATGCTCTTGGGCAGGCGGANNATGCCGTAGGTGAGCACGCCGCCGGCTTCGTGCAGCGCCTCGAACATCGTGATGCTGAAGCCGCGCGCCGCCAGGTCGGCGGCGACGGTGATGCCGGCCGGCCCCGACCCTACTATCGCCACGCTCAGCCCGACGGCGGCCGGCAGCGGCGGCGGCTCGATGGGTCCCTGGGCGGCCTCCCAGTCGGCCAGGAAGCGCTCCAGGCGGCCGATGGCGATGGGGTCGCCCTTCTTGCCGAGGATGCAGCCGGCCTCGCACTGCTCCTCCTGCGGGCANNCAGACCGCCGGCAGCGCGTTGGTCTGCTTGATGGTACGGATGCCGGCCGCGAAGTCGCCTTCGACGATGTGCCGGATGAACCCGGGGATGTCGATGCCGACCGGGCAGCCGGCCCGGCAGCCGGGCTTCTTGCAGTCGAGGCAGCGGGCAGCCTCCTCGCGGGCCGCCTCCGCCGGATAGCCCAGGGCCACCTCGTCGAAGTTGCGGACCCGCTCGAACGGCTCCTGTTTGGGCATCGGCCGTCTGTGAAGATCGAGCGCCATCGCGGTCCTCGTCAGTGGCGCCCGCAGGCGCCGGAGCCGCAGCCGCTGCGCCGCAGCGGCTCCACCTCCTCGGGCTTGTAGCTCTCGCGGCGTGTGAAGAACTCATCCCAGTCGACTTCGTGGGCATCGAACTCGGGGCCGTCGACACACGCGAACTTCGTCTTTCCATCGACGCTCAGGCGGCAGACGCCGCACATGCCGGTGCCGTCGATCATGATCGGATTCATGCTCACGATCGTCTTGATGCCCATCGGCTGCGTCTGACGCGCCACCTCGAACATCTGATACGTGCAGCCGTAGGCGATGATGCGGTCGGGCCGCAGGTCCTCCAGCTCCAGGATCTCGGCCAGGCGCGTCACGTGTCCCTTGTACCCGCGGCTGCCGTCGCGCGTGATGACGATGGTCTGGTCGACCACGCGGTTCAGGTGGCCCTCCCAGAAGAGCAGGTACGAGCTGCGCGCCTCGATGAGCGCGATCACGCGGTTGCCGGCGTCGCGCAGGGCGCGGGCGATCGGGTAGATGCAGGCGATGCCGTAGCAGCCGCCAATGAGCAGCACCGTGCCGAACGTCGCGATCTCGGTCGGGTTACCGAGGGGGCCGGCGTAGTCGGGGATGTGGTCACCGGCCTTGAGCCGCGCCAGCTTGGTCGTCGAGGCGCCGACCTGCATGAAGACCGACGTCACCGTGCCTGCCCGAGCGTCCCAGTCGGCGACCGTCAACGGGATGCGCTCGCCCTGCTCGTCGGGACGCAGGATGACGAAGTTGCCCGGCCGAACGCCCTCGACCACGTCCGGCGCCGCCACGGTGAGGACGTGGAGGTTGGGGACGATCATGCGGCGCTCGACGATGGGGAACACGGTCACCTCCCACCTGGCGTGGTGTCGCGCTCAGACGCGTGCCCCCTGTGTGCGGGCCGCGCTGACACGGTCTGTGCGGGCGTGTCCCTGCCGGTGCCGGCGCCCGCTGCACCGCCGGCCTTCTGCGTGCGGTCGCCGGCGGCCGACGGTGCGGCTCCCGGCCGCGTGCGGTCGCCGGCGGAGACCCGCACGCGGACCGGTCGTGCCGGCAGCCGTGAGAGCGCCTCCGATACTCCGTCCACCGGCCGGGCGCCCCACGCGTCGAAGAGCGTCACGAAGGCGGCGCCGCGGGGGCAGCCGGGATCGGACCTGGCCGGCAGCACCACGGTCAGCCGCCGCGGCGCCGAGACCCGTACCGTCACCGGCTCACCGTCGCAGACGCAGAGCCGCTCCATGTCGTCGGGGCAGAGCCGCAGGCCCTCCTCGAGGCGCAGCTCGCCGAGCCCTTCGACGACGCCCGCCAGGTCGATGCCGCGGTGCCGGAAGCCGGCCCGCTCGGGCACCAGAAGGAAGCGGCCGCTGCCCGCCGGGGCGTGCTCGTCGCCGGCTTCGGTGTCTCCGGACGGCGCCGGTCTGCTCCCCGGCCTGCCGACGGGCCCACCGACGAAGGCCAGACGCCGCGGCCGCCGGTCGGGCTCGGCGGGGAACCGCGGCAGCTCGGCGTGGATGGCCGCCCGCACGGCGGCGGCGTCCTGGTACTGCAGGTCGGGGCGCCCGAGTCGCGCCGCCAGCTCCGAGAAGACCTGCCAGTCGGGTCGCGGCGTGCTCGCCGCAGCGTCCGTCGACGACGACTCGACGGCGTGCACCGCCTGGACACGGCCCTCGAGGTTCGTGAGCGTGCCGTCGGCTTCGGCGAACGACGCCGCCGGCAGAAAGGCGTCGACCTCGAACGGCGGCAGGTAGAGGTCCTGGGCGATCACGAAGTCGGCGTCGGGTCTGGTGGTGAACGGCGTCTCGCCGACCAGGTAGAGCACCTGCGGCCGTCGCCCTTCATCCAGCGAGGCGAGCGAGAACCGGCCGAAGTCCCGGGAGGCGTCGGCGGAAACGTCGGCGCCGGCCGGCCGCGGGCCAGGCAGCACGTTGGCCAGGGCGCCCAGCTCCAGCGCGCCACGTATGTTGGTCCCTAGGGTCAGCGGCACAACCGTGACGCCCGGCCGTTCCGCCAGCCGCTCGAGGTCGGCGACTAGCCGATCGGCGCCGTCGCCGTCGAAGACACGCGGTCCGATCACCACGGCCAGCGAGCCGCCCGCCTCGACGGCGTTGACGGCGTCCGCGAACGGCCGGGCGCCGAGGCCGAGGCGCCGCAGCGCCCGCCGGTCTGGGACGCCGTCCGGGGCGCCGTCCGGCGCACCGTCGGGAGTGGCGTGGCTCATGATCGCGCGCAGGAGCGCCGACGTAGCGCGAGCCTCGGTGCCGGGCCGCGGCTGCAGCCGGTGATCGGCCATGACGGCCAGGTTCGAGTCGCGCGCGTCCACGGTGACGATCGTGGCGCCGCGTCGCAGCGCCCGGCGCACCTGTACGCCGACCACCGAGAACGAGAATCGGGCATCGAGGCCGGCGATGACGACGGCGTCGGCCTGAGACAGCGCCTGCAGCGAGACCGGCAGGGCGAACAGGCGCATCCAGCGCCGCGGCCCGCCGGGCAGCGACGCACTGAGGGTGGAATCGACGCCCGGGGATCCCAGGCCGTCGCGGACGAGTCGCTGAGCCGAGTAGAGCGCTTCGTTGGGGAGGTCGCCCGAGAGCAGCATCAGGAAGTCCTCGGGCGCCACCTCACGCAGGCGCGCGCTCACCGCGGTGAGCGCCTCCTCCCAGTCCGCGACCCGGAAGTACGGGCCCTGGCGCAGCATCGGCTTGCGGGCCCGCGAGTAGTGGTGCGTGGTCTCGGGCAGGCAGAAGGCGCCGCGCACACAGAGCTGCCCGTCGCCGACGTCGGGGTCCGGAGCGCCCCGTGCTGAGGAGAGACGGCCGTGCACGTAGGCCACGTCGAGCTGACAGCCGAGGGAGCAGAACGGGCAGGTGGACGTCTGCCGTCCGTCGGGGCTGCCGTCCCACTTGGAGACACGTTCGGAGAGGGCGCCGGTGGGGCAGACGGTGACGCAGGCGCCGCAGTACTCGCAGCCGGCCTCGGTGTGGGACTCGCCGAAGGCGGGGCCGATCAGGGTCTTGCGACCGCGGTACTTGAAGGCCAGCACGGCGGTGCCGCGGACCTCCTGACACATACGGACGCAACGGCCGCAGAGGATGCAGAGGTTGTAGTCGCGGTCGTAGAACGGGTCGTCGAGCTCCGGCTCCAGCGCCCTGTAGGTGATGGGGAAGGCGATGTCCCGTATCCCGATGCGCTCCACCATGAGCTGCAGCTCGCAGTCGCCGTCGTTGGTGCAGCTGTGGCAGCCGGTGGCGACGCCCGCCTTGTGAATGGTCTCCTGGCTGCGTTCGCAGGCCGACCGCTGCTCGCAGATCAGGCAGCTCGACGGATGCTGGGAGAGGATAAGCTCCAAGACCTCCCGTCTGTTGGCGCGCAGAGCCGGGCTGTCAGTGGTGACGCGCATGCCGTCGGCGGCGAGCGTGCTGCAGGCGAGCGAGTGGCCCGGCATGCCCTCGATCTCCACGGCACACAGACGGCAGCTCCCGAACGGCGAGAGCTCCTTGTGCGCGCACAGGGAGGGGATGAAGATGCCGGCCGCTTCGGCGGCGTGCAGCACCGAGGTGCCTTCCGGCGCGGCGACCGCGAGGTTGTCGATGGTGAGGCGCACCAATGGGGCGTCGAGACGGGGCAGCGGCTCAGCGCGCATCGCTGCCCCCCGTCGCAGCGGTGGTCCCGGCGCCGGCGGCCGTCGGGTCTGCGGCGTCGGCGACGATCGCGTCGCCGGAGATGGCGTTGTAGCGGCAGGCCTCCACGCACGAGCGGCACTTGATGCACTTGCTCGCGTCCAGGCTCTGAGGCTCCGCCCGCGGTCCGCTGATGGCGCCGGTGGGGCAGACCGCCACGCAGCGCAGGCAGCCGACGCAGTTGCCGGGGATGATGTGGAACTCCACGAGCTCGGTGCAGACCGCCGCCCGGCAGCGGCGCTCGCGGATGTGCTCCTCGAACTCGTCGCGGAAGTAGCGCAGCGACGAGAGGACCGGGTTGGGCGCCGTCTGGCCGAGTCCGCAGAGCGAGTTCTCCTTGACGGTGTGAGCCAGCCGTTCGAGCTTCTCGAGGTCGGTCATGTCGGCCTCGCCCTTGCAGATGGCGTCGAGGATGTCGACCATGTGCGCCGTCCCGACGCGGCACGGTACGCACTTGCCGCAGCTCTCTTCGGCCGTGAAGGTGAGGAAGAAGCGGGCGAAGTCGACCATGCAGGTAGTGTCGTCGAGCACCACCATGCCGCCGGAGCCCATCATCGA
>DIWP01000023.1:75025-75263 GCA_002423545.1 Thermoleophilia bacterium UBA6103 | reverse complement strand
GACCGCCGAGCTGGACGGCCTTGAAGGTACGGCCGCGCAGCATGCCACCGCCGATGTCGAAGATGACCTGTCGCAGCGTGGCGCCCATCGGTACCTCGACGAGGCCTCCGTTGGCGACCCGGCCGGTGAGGGAGAAGATCTTGGTGCCCTTGGATGTCTTCGTGCCCAAGGCCGCGTACGCTTCGGCGCCTTGGGCGATGATGCGCGGCACGGTGGCCAGCGTCTCGACGTTGTTGAT
>DIWP01000023.1:74831-75000 GCA_002423545.1 Thermoleophilia bacterium UBA6103 | reverse complement strand
CCGTCTCCTCGCCACAGACAAAGGCGCCGGCGCCCTGATCGATCTGCACGCTGAAGTCGAAGCCCGAGCCGAGGATGTCCCGACCCAGCAGACCGCGCTCCCGTGCCCGGTCGAGCGCCCAGCGCAGCCGCTCGACCGCGAACTGGTACTCGTGGCGCACGTAGACGTA
>DIWP01000023.1:0-74769 GCA_002423545.1 Thermoleophilia bacterium UBA6103 | reverse complement strand
CCGGCGCCGCCGCGGCCGCGCAGCCCCGACGCGGTGAGCGTCTCGATGACCGCATCGGGGTCGTCGTCTGCCAGCACGGCGGCCAGCGAGCGGTACCCGTCGTGGGCGAGGTAGTCGTCGATGGAGTAGGGGTCGATGCGTCCGTTGAGCGCCAGGACCAGCCGCTGCTGTTCGCTGTAGAAGGGGATCTCGGCGGCCCGTGCGACGATCTGCCGTGTCTGGGGGTCCTTGTAGAGGCGCTTCTTGTAGACGTCGTCGCCGACGATGCTGGCGGCGACGATCTTCGGTACGTCTGCCGCTTCCACATGGCCGTAGAACAGCCCTTTGGGCCAGAGCACCACGATGGGCCCGCGTTCGCAGAAGCCGTGGCAGCCGGTCTCGACGATGCGGACGGTGTCGGTGAGCCCACGGGCGGCCAGCTCTTCTTCGAAGGCCGCCCGCACGGCGAGGCGACCCGACGCGTGGCAGGCGCTGCCGGCGCAGAGGCGGACCTCGGCCCGGGTATCGTCGGCGATGGGGGCCTCGGGGTCGCGGGCTGCCATCAGGGCCGCGAAGATGCGCTGTGCCCGCTCCGGTCGCCGGCCCGTGCGCCGCCGCGGTGACGCCCGGCGCTCGCCCTGCGCCTGTTCAGTCGTCTGTGCGCGCATCCAGCAGGCTCTGCAGCTCGATCACGTTCATCTGACCGTGGATCTGATCGTCCAGGGTGATCACCGGCGCCAGTGCGCAGCAGCCCAGGCAGGCCACACGCTCGACCTCGTACTCGCCGTCGGGCGTGGTCTCACCGGCGCCGACGCCCAGCCGGCGCTCGATGGTCTGCATCATCTGCACGCCGCCCTTGACGTGGCAGGCGGTGCCGAGACAGACGCGGAGCCGGTGCCGTCCCGGCGGGGAGAAGCGGAACTCGGCGTAGAACGTGGCCACGCCGAAGACGTCGCTTTCGGAGAGACGCAGGCGACGGGCGATGCGGCGGATCGTTTCGGCCGAGAGGTAGCCGAGCGCGTCCTGCGCCTGCTGCAGGACGGCGACCAGCTCGGGCCGCTCGCCGCTGCACGTCGCCAGGATGGCGCTCAGAGGGTCGTCGCCGGTCTGCCCGCCGCTCCGGCACCGGCACGTCGTAGAGGCCACTGCCGCGGTCACCGCATGCCGAGCTCGTACAGCTTGACGGCGTACGTCCAGGTGTCGTCGGCGCTGACGAAGAGCGGGATGCCGGCCTTGTCGGCCAGCTCCAGGACGTCGTCGGCCGGGCGCTTGTCGCGCACGAAGACCACCATCGCCACGTCGACCAGGTTGGCCGCCGCGATCAGGTTCTTGTGGGTCTGCAGGGTGACCAGCACGTTGCCCGCCTGGGCGCCGGTGATGATGTCCGACACCATGTCGGAGATGTACACGCCGGCGACGTCGTCGTCGTCCCAGGCGTTGAGCGCCTCGAGTGCGGTCGTGTCGACGACCTCGGAGATCCTCATGAAGCGTCCCCTTTCTGCGGAGTCGGGCTTGGTCTCTCAGAGCTCGGTCAGGCCGGTGTCGGCGAGGACGATGCCCCGGCAGCGGTCGAGGTCGTTGCACATGCTGCACGGCACCACCACGATCCTCCTGCGGCCTGAGCGCAGGCGCTGGTTGAAGTACTCGTTGAGGGCCGTGATGCCGGCCTGGCTGACGCAGTGACCGGAGGCGTGGCTCGAGTCGTAGCACAGCGCCACGTAGATGGTGGTGCCGGGCGGCTGTGAGGCGGCCAGGGCACCGACCCGGCACTCAGGGTCGGTACACGTCGAGAGCATGAGGCCGGCCATGTCACTGAGGTCGACCTTCTGGCCGCACTTCTCGCAGACCAGGTTGAAGCTGACCGCCTGGTAGCTGCCGCGGTACTCCCAGAAGTGGGGCCCCTCGCGGTATTCGTCGACCGGCGCCACCGGCTCCGTGGAGAAGAACGAGCTGCGAGCCCCGCAGTGATAGCAGCCCTCGACGACGAGGTAGCCGCTGCGGATGTCGGTCATGGACCAGCGGTGGTCGCAGGTGCTCATCGATCCTCCTGTGCCGGGTGGTCGGGTACGAGCGGGTCGGCCGGCGAAGCGTGGTGCGCGAGGGTGTCCGCGGCCGGTCCCGCATACGCGCGGCAGGCGGCCGGCCGAAGGATGCGGGCGCCGGGATCACGTGCAGGAGCCGGGGTCTCCCCGGGGTGATGAGAGCGGGGGGCCGGAGGGTGGCACGTGGGTCCGCACGGGACCCCGACGGCGCTGAGGCGCCGTCCGCATGCCTGTCGCGGCATCAGCACGTCTCTGGAGAGCGCGTGCGAGGTCATCACCTCGCCCCCTCTGCTCCGCCGCGAGCCGGTCGGCTCGCGAGCCCGGACGGATGCTGGCCGCATGGTAGCACAGCGTGTCAACGCCGGAGGCGAGATCGGGCGGCAGGAAGAGCTTCGCCTGCGGCGTGTCGTCTGCCGGTCGTCGATGGTCGTGATCGCGGAAAGAGCGTCGGCAGGCCCGGCAACGGATCGCTTGCCTCGCAATGAAAGTGCTGCAAAGAGGGGTGCTTCCCGGGAGCGGGCCGCGGCGGCCCGGAATGGAGTCGGGGACGTGCCCGGCCGATACATGTCTCAGGACGTCGAAAGGGGCTGGTCATGGTCGGTCGACTTGATGGACGGAACGGATCGCGGATCGGCCGCCGCGCCCCGGTCACGGTGGCGATGGTGCTGGCGGCACTGCTCGTCGCCGTCGTGGGCGCCGGGCCGGCGGCGGCGGCCGGCGTGTCCGGCGCCGTGAAGAAGGCCAGGGGCTATCAGGTGGTGGTGGTACAGGCCGACGGCACGGCCAAGAAGGCCACCATCCGGACCACCGCCGGCCGCTTCGCGATCAGGGGCGTCAGGATCGGGAATGCCACCCTGCATCTCGTCAAGGCCGACGGGTCGTACTTCGGGCCGATCGTGTTGAAGGCCGGGAGGGCCGCGGCGTATGCGACCGTCAAGGGCGGCGGGAGCCTCAAGATCGGGACCGTCACGCTGAAGCGCGGCTACGCATTGGCGAAGAGGGTGCCGAAGAGCCGCGTCCAGACGGCGGCCGCCTACACGGTCAGAGCCAAGCGCGGCACGCCCGTCGGTGCCGGCAAGCTGGGCCGCGTCAGGACAACGACGCCCAGAGGCCTGCAGGGTGCCGGCGGCGATCTGGACCGCGACGGCATCGTCGGCGCCTTCGACATCGACGACAACGGCAACCTGATCCTCGACAACGTGGATAGGACCGGACGCGGCTCACGGAGGCCGAACGCTCGCCTGGCGTCGACCAGGGACGTCGTCACCGGCGCCCGGTCGGCTCAGTCACAGGTCGCGTCATCGTGGTTGCGCGACGATCCGGCGCCGGCGCCGCCACCCGGCCCCGGCCCGCAGGACGCGCAGTTCCGTGTCTTCTCCAACTTCAAGCTGACCGACCGCGCATCCATCAATGTGAACATCCCGGGCATCGCCGACGTGGACGCTCTGATCGCCCGCGAGCTGCCGCGGACCGTCTCGCTGGCCACGCAGATCGTCGGCGGCGCCACGGCGACGCTCGACGGCCTCGGCAACAGCTACTGTCTGCCGCATACCGTGGACGGCGTCGCGTACCCGCGGGTCAACGGCGGTCCCGCCACCTACAGCGGTACGTCCCTCGCCCTCTCGATCATGCCGGGCGGCATGGATGCGCAGATCTCACCCGGGGCCCTGCCGACAGAGATCGGCGCCGGCGACTGCTTTCTGCAGACGGCCGCCGGGAGCAGGTATCCGGGCACCTTGAACTTCGTGTTCAACACGGCTCCGGCGCTGCAGTCGTATCGGTTCGACACGGACGCCGCCGCTACGATGGTCTCCTATGAGTCGGACGGCGGCTCCGTCCACGGCATGACGCCGGGCTCTCGTCTCGTCGTGCCGTCGGGGGCCACCGCGGTGACGCTCACCTGGTGGCGCCCACAGCGGAAGGCGACCGCCGGGGAGCCCGGCGGTGCGGGAGCGTGGATCGACATCGGTGGGCTGATGTACAACGCGGACATCCCCAATGCCGCCAAGGCCTTCGATGGTGGGCCCGACCTGCCCGGTAGTCACGATGCCCGCGGCGCCTACTCGAACGCCTCGGCCAACGGTGTGACGATCCCGATCGGCGCCGGTGACGAGGGCGTTGTCGACCCGACCGTCGACCGGGCGTCCAGCGCCACGAACACGGTGTCGTTCACGGTCTCCTTCCGGGACTGCTTCTCGGAATGGGCCACCTTCGGCTCCGGCGCGGTGTTCGACTTCGACATCCAGGCGAAGAGCCTGTACGGCGACAACGCCGCCCGCAAGCTGTACTTCATCCTGGAGTGAGGAGGACGGGGGTCGTCCCCAGCGCTGCCCGATCGCCGCGGCTTCCGACGGTCGGGACGGCCCCGGCGCCGGCGATCGGGACGGCCCCGGCACCGACGGTCAGGACGGCCCCGGTGCCGAAGCCTTGCTGCCGACCCGGCCGCCGCCGGCCTTCTTGGCCGCGTAGAGCGCATCGTCGGCGCGCTTGAGCGCCGGAGCCAGGTCGGTGTCGTCGGAGGACCAGGACGCGACGCCGATGCTGACCGTGAAGCCGACGTCGCCGTCGTCGGTCGGCACGCGGGCCTTGGCGATCTGTCCGGCGAGCCGGCGTGCCAGGACGGTCGCGCGATCGCCGTCGGTCTCCGGCAGCAGGATGGCGAGCTCGTCACCGCCCAGACGGGCGAGGGTGTCCTGCTTGCGCAGCAGTCGCACGGCGGTCTCGGAGCATCGTCTCAGCACCGCGTCCCCGACGTCGTGCCCATGCTTGTCGTTGACCGCCTTGAAGCCGTCGATGTCGATCATCATGCACGAGAGCGCGCGCCGGTACCGTCTGGCACGCTCGACCTCGTTGCCGGCGGTGGCGAAGAAAGCCCGTCGGTTGAAGAGCCCGGTCAGCGGGTCGGTGACGGCGAGGCGTCGCAGCTCGGTCTCGGCGCGGTTCCTGGCCTCGACGGCGAGGCTGTTCTTGAGGGCGATCGCCGCCAGCCGCCCGAAGCCGGCGGCGATGCGGGCGTCGTCGTCGGTGAAGTCGCTCGGCTTGTTGGCCAGGCCGATGATCCCGGCCGTCTCACCGTCGACCACCAGCGGCGCGAACAGCACGTTGGACAGGATCACGTGGCCCTGCGGCATCAGCCCCGCCCAATGACTGCTCATGAAGTCGTTGTGGTAGACGGCGGCCTTGCTTTCGTACGCCTCTGCGCGCAGTCCGCGGATCGGCATCGGCAGGCCGGGATCGACGCTGCATGGCAGCCCGCCGGCCTCGAGGAAGAGGACTTCGTTCTCCTGGCCGTCGTCGCTGAGCAGGGCGACGTAGCCGGACGTGGCGCCGGTCATCTCGCAGCAGTAGTCGAAGATGGCGAAGGGACTGAGTCGCCGGTCGGCCGGGCGCGGCGCCGGGATGTCGGGCGTGGCTCAAGGCCCGCACGCCTGCGGCCGATTCATGCTGCACGGGAGTCCACGTGCGACTCGAGGAGACGGTCGATGACAGGTTCTATGAGCCGTGTGCGGTGGCGCGCCTGCGGCAGTGCTCCACAGATGAGCGGCTCGCCGACCTGTCGGGAGCTGCCGCGACGCTGGTGGTCGCTGCTGGGCCTCTGCCTGGTGACGGCCCTGGTCTGGGTCACGGCCAGCGACATCTCGATCGCGCTGCCGTCGATCGGCCGCGACCTCGGCGGCTCCATGGACGTGCTGCAGTGGGCGGTCAACGGGTACTTCCTGGCCGGCGCGCTGATCATCGTCAGCGGCCGCTTCGGCGATGTCTTCGGCCGCCGGCTGGTCTTCTGCATCGGTACCGCCCTCGTGATGATCGGCTCTCTGCCGGCGGCGCTGGCCGACGGTCCCCAGGCGGTGATCGTGGGACGTGTCATCCAGGGCGCCGGGGCGGCGGCCGTGCTGCCTTCCGCTCTGGCCATCGTGGCGGTGTCGTTCCGGGGGCGCGAGCGTGACACGGCCATCGGGGCCTGGATCGCCACCTGCTGGGGCGCGCAGGCGCTCGGGCCGCTCGTGGGAGGCGGCCTCATCGCAGCCCTCTCGTGGCGGTGGGTCTTCTGGATCAACCTGCCGTTGGGAGTCGTGGCGCTGGCGCTCGTGCTCTGGAGCACCGGTGAGAGCCGGCAGAAGGATGCCGACCGTCGCATCGACGTCCCCGGTACGCTGACCCTGGTCGCGGGCCTGTTCCTCGTCTGCTACGGCCTGGTACGCGTCGACGACGGCGGGCCGCTGGTGCTGATCGGGTCCTTCGGCGGGGCGGTCGTGCTGCTCACCGCCTTCGTCGTCGTCGAACGCCGGTCACCCTCGCCGGTGATCGCGCTCTCGATCTTCCGCCGCGCCCGCTTCGACGGTGCCGTCGTGGCCAACTTCATCGCCAACTTCGTCTTCTCAGCCGTCGTCTTCTTCATGGCGCTCTACCTGCAGGTCGTCGAGCAGTTCAGCCCGCTGGTCGCCGGTGCGCTCCTGCTGCCGGCGACCATCCCCATCCTCCTCGCGAACCCGCTCGGCACACGCTGGGGGTACCGCTCCGGGGCGCGGCTGGCCACGACCGCGGGCATGGCGCTGCTGGCCGGCGGTTGCTTTCTCCTGCTCGACCTCGGCGGCGCCTACTCGGAGCTGCTGGCGCCGTTCATCCTCATCGGTGTCGGTATCGGCCTGCAGATCACGCCCTGTGCCGCCGTCGCCCTGGAAGATGTCGGCGCCGCCGGTGAGGGCGTCGCCTCCGGCGTCTTCAAGGCGGCCAGCATGATCGGCGGATCCTTCGGCGTCGCCGCCTCGACGGCGGTGTTCCAGACGGCCGCCGGCGATCGACTGCGGAGCCTGCTGTCTGCGGTGACGCTCGACGACGCCGCCGTCGGCCGTTTCCTCGACGTCATGACCGGGTCGGTCCCGGTGGACTCCCTCACGGACATCAGCGCCGAGCCGCAGTCCATCGTCACGCAGGCGTTCGATGCGGCGGTGGCACGCGCCATGTGGCCCTCGATCGTCTTCGCGCTCATCGGCGCGGGCGTGGCCTGGTTCCTGCTGCGCGACCGGTCGGCCCGTCGCGAAGAGCTCCTCGTCGTGCAGCCGGAGAAGTAGGAGGCCCGGCGGCGAGCAGCCGGCCTTGCCGTCGGGCGACCGACGCCGCCGGGCGGCCGAGCCGCGGCAGGCGTCTGCGGCCGTGGACGCCGCTGCCGCGGTCGCTTACCATGATGGCAGGGCCGTCGGTCCCGCCAGACGCGATGATCCGTCGTGTGGCGTCCACGGCTTGCGGCAGGTCGGCCCTGGCGGCGCCGGTCGGGGCGCGGCGAGCAGGAGCTCGCGTTCCGGGAGCGCTGTCGAACGGGCTCAGGCTGTCGGTCGCAGGTGCTCGAGAGCCATCGGGCGGGAGAAGGGCGGGGGAGATGATGAGCGCGGGATACGGGGAGGTGGGTCGGTGAGCGTCCTGGGAACGGCCGGCGCGGCGCCGCGGCGCGATGCGCGCTACGAAGCGGTCCGGGCGCGATTGAATCTGCACGCCGTGCTCCCCGGCCTGGAGGATGTGGTCGCCGGCGACGCCGAGATGGCGGCCCTGGTCGCCGGGACCGATCTCACCGTCCACTTCAAGGTCGCCGGCGGTCCGGCGGCAGCGGTGCGCTTCGCCGGTGGCCGCTGCCGGGTGTGGCCGCTGGGTGCCGAGGCCGGCGACGGCGGAGAGGCGGCCGTCTGTGGCGCCGGGAGTGGCGCCGAGGCAGATCGCGGCGCCGGGAACGGGGCCGCTCGCGACGGCGAGTCGTCGGACAGAGGCGGTCGACACCGCGACGGCGAGGACCGGGCCGACGGCCGCGGTGGGGGCGGCACGGTCACGCTCTGGTTCACGTCGTCGGCGCACCTGAACCGCATGTTCGACGGTTCCGGCACGCCGATCCCGCTGCGCGGGTTCGGCAAGCTCGGCTTCATGCAGAAGGAGTTCACGCAGCTGAGCGATCGTCTGGCGCACTACCTCAAGCCGACTCCGGAGCTGCTGGTCGATCCCGACTACCTGGCCATGAACACGCGGCTGATGCTCACCACGGCCGCCTTCGCCGTGCCGATCCTGCTGGAGCACGACCCACCGGCGGCCGGCTTTCGCCGGGTCTTCGACGGCGGGTCGATCGCTCTCACGGTGCTGCCCGACGGTCCCAGCGTCGGCCTGGTGCTGGGACCGCAGCGTATCGTCGCGGTGAAGGGCGAGATCGACTCCCCGACCGCTCTGATCCGCATGCGGGACGTGCACATCGCGAGCGCCTTCCTCAACGGCACGCTCGACACGTTCGCCGCCGTCGCCTGCGGCGACGTCGAGATCAGCGGTCAGCTGCCGAAGGTCGACGCCCTGGGGCTCGTCCTGGAGCGCGTCCCGATCTACCTCTCGTGAGTGGGGGAGCGACGATGAGTCAGGATCCGTCCGTCCGTGCAGCTTCGAGTGGGAGCCGATGATGGAGACCTATTCGTTCGCCGGCTCCCAGGCGCTGTTCCGACGCGCCGCCGAGGTGATCCCCTGCGGCATCTACGGCCACTTCAGCCCGGCGCCGCTGGTGCCGCCGACCAGCTACCCGTTCTTCGCCGTCAGCGGCAAGGGCTCGCACTTCACCGATGTCGACGGCAACGACTTCATCGACTACATGTGCGCCTACGGGCCGATGGTCCTGGGCTACAACGACCCGGTCGTCGATGAGGCGGCCCGCAAGCAGGCGGAGAAGGGCGACACGCTGATGGGCGCCTCGCCGCTGATGGTCGATCTGGCCGAGCGCCTGGTGGAGCTCATCCCCTTCGCCGACTGGGCGTTCTTCGCCAAGAACGGCGGCGACATGACCACCTACGCGACGATGATCGCCCGCGCCGCCACCGGCCGGTCCAAGATCGTCGCCATCGAGGGCGGCTATCACGGTGTCGCCGCCTGGATGCAGGGCGGCGGCCATCACGGCGTGGTGCCTCAGGACACCGAGAACGTCGTCCGCATCCCCTGGAACCATGCCGCCGCCTTCGAGTGTGTGCTCGAGGAGCAGCCCGGCCGCATCGCCGCCTTCATCAGCACCCCGTACCAGCACCTCACGTTCGCCGACAACGAGCTGCCGGCCGAGGGCTACTGGCAGCGCATCCGCGAGCTCTGCGACCGGCACGGCGTGGTCCTCATCCTCGACGACGTGCGGGCCGGCTTCCGGCTGGACCTGCGCGGGTCCAACGAGTACTTCGGCTTCCGCCCGGACCTGGCCTGCTACTGCAAGGCGATCGCCAACGGCTACCCGATCTCGGCCATGGTGGGGCGCGGCGAGCTGAAGAGCGAGGCGGCCGGCGTGTTCTACACAGGCAGCTACTGGTTCCAGGCGGTGCCGATGGCGGCGGCGCTGGCCTGCATCGACGAGCTGCAGCGTCGCGACGCGCCGGCGTACATGGCAGACTACGGCCGCCGGCTCACCGACGGCATGAAGCGCATCGCCGACGCCCACGGGCACGACCTCAAGGTGACCGGCCCGCCGCAGATGCCGTACCTGCGGCTCACCGACGACGAGAGCACGATGCTCCACCAGCGTCTCTGTGCCGAGTGCACGCGGCGCGGCGCCTACTTCACGTCGCATCACAACTGGCTGGTCTCCTGCGCGCACACCGACGAGGACCTGGAGCGCACGCTGGCGATCGTCGAGGAGGCGTTCACGGTGCTCGATGAAGAAGGGGGCACGTGATGCCCGCTTCGGTGTCCGTCAGGCGCCCGGCCTCGGCCGCGAACGTACCAGGAGGCCGCCGATGCCGCTGACCGACGACGAGGTCCGCGACCTCCAGGCCAAGGCGCGCGAGCTGCGCTGTCTGATGATCGACGTCACCACGTGGGCCGGCGGCGCCCACATCGGCGGCGCTCTGAGCAGCGCCGACCTCCTCACGGCGCTCTACTACAAGTACCTGAACGTGCGGCCCGACGAGCCCGACTGGGCGCAACGAGACCGCTTCGTGCTGAGCAAAGGACATGCCGGGGTCGGCCTGGCCAGCGTGCTGGCCGACCGTGGCTATTTCCCCGGCGGACTGCTGCACGAGTTCAACCATTTCAAGAGCCCCTTCGGCATGCACCTGGACGGCGGCAAGGTGCCGGGGGTCGATGCTTCGACCGGTTCGCTGGGGCACGGCCTCTCGCAGGCGCTCGGCATGGCTTGGGGCGCCCGCTACCAGAAGGAGTCGTGGCTCACCTACTGCCTGCTCGGCGACGGCGAGTGCAACGAGGGCTCGGTGTGGGAGGCGGCCATGGCCGCCTCCCACCATGGCGCCACCAACCTCATCACCCTTGTCGACCGCAACGGGCTCATGATCGACGGCCCCACCGAAGAGGTCATGTCGCTGGAGCCGCTGGCCGACAAGTGGCGGGCGTTCGGGTTCCAGGTCGTGGAGATCGACGGCCACGACTTCGTTCAGATCGCGGCCGCCATCGAGGGGGCCCGCGCCCGCGCTGGGCGGCCGCTCGCCGGAAGGTCGGGCGCCGGCCGGCCGGGCGCCGCCGCCGGCCCGTCAGCAGCGTCCGGCGCCGCCTCGGCGGACACCGCCGGCCGGCCGACCGTCATCATCGCCAATACCGTCAAGGGAAAGGGCGTCGACTTCATGGAGGGTAACGTGAAGTGGCACTACGGCAGCCTCGACTCGGAGCTCGCCGAAAAGGCCAAGGCCTCGATCACGGGGAGGCGGACATGACTCGCGTGCTCATCCACCACAACGTCCAGGACTACGACAAGTTCCGCACGGTGTTCGACTTCGACGCCGAGCGCCGGCGCCGGTACGGCTCCAGGGGTGGCGTGCTGCTGCGTGGTCAGGAGGGGCCCAACGACTACTTCGCGCTCTTCGACTGGGACGACGCGGAGAACGCCCGCCGGTTCGTGGCCTCGTTCGAGACGCAGGAGGCGTTCGAGTGGGTCAGCGCCGTCGGCCCGGTGACGGCCTGGGTCCTCGAGGACGTGGAGCAGGTCGAGGTCTAGCGGCCGGTATCGAGAGGGGAGAGAGGCCGATGCCCGAAGTCACCGGCACCACCTGGAACGTCTACGACGCCAACACGCTCACCCAGGCGGAGATCTACGGCCGCGTGCTCACCGAGCTGGGGGAGAAGGACGCGCGGATCGTGGCGCTCACCGCCGACCTCGCCAGGTCGACCAAGATCGGCGTGTTCGGGGAGCGCTTCCCGGAGCGGCTGGTCAACGTCGGCATCGCCGAGCAGAACCTCTTCGGCATGGCGGCCGGCATGGCCAAGGCCGGCCTGGTGCCGTTTGTGAGCACCATGTCGGTGTTCGCCAGTATGCGGGCGCTCGAGCAGGTGCGCACCGACATCTGCTATCAGGGCCTCGACGTGAAGATCATCGCCACGCACGGCGGCATATCGTTCGGGCAGGCGGGGACGACCCATCACTGCACCGAAGACATCGCGATCATGCGCGCCCTGGCGGGCATGACCGTGATCGTGCCGGCCGACGGCTTCGAGACGGCCAACGCCGTCCGTGCCTGCGTCGAGCGGCCGGGCCCGGCGTACATCCGCCTCGGCCGCGGCTTCGAGCCGCTGCACTACGACTCAGAGGACTACGGCTTCCGGATCGGGCAGGCCGTCGAGATCGCGCCCGGAGGCGACTTCACGATCGTCTGCTGCGGCGTGGCCGTGTACCACGCCGCGCAGGCGGCGACCATCCTGGCCGAAACAGACGGCGTCTCGGTACGGGTGCTCAACATGCACACGCTCAAGCCGCTCGACGACGCCGCCGTCCTGTCGGCGGCGCGGGAGACCGGTCACATCCTGACGGTCGAGGAGCACACCGTCATCGGCGGCCTCGGCAGCGCCGTGGCCGATGTGCTCGCGCAGAGCGGCGTCGCCTGCACCTTCGCCAAGGTCGGCCTGCCCGACTGCTACAGCGAGGTCGGCTACCCCGAGGACCTCTACTGCCACTACGGCATCGACATCGACGGCATCGTGGACAGGATCCGCGTCATGCTCGGCATCGTCGCCGAGCTCGACGAGGACTGGGAGGACGAGGTCTGATGGCCGGCTCAGCAGCACATGCTCCGGGCGCCGGGTCCGGCGCCGTCCTGCCGGGATCGGCGCCGCCGGAGGCCGGCGGGCTCGGCGCCGCGCCGCCGCGAGATGCCGCCGGCGCGTCGGGCACCGCCTTGCCCGGACCGGCGCCGCACGTGCCCCCGCCCGACCGGCAGCTGCTGCGGGCGCGCCTCTTCCTGCGTGCCGCCCTGCCGGTCCTCAAGGTGATCGTCGAGGACGACCAGGCCATGAACCGGCGCTTCACCGGCGTGCACGCCGTCGTCCAGTTCCGCGTCAAGGACGGGGCCGGCACCCCCGGCACGGCGCCGGGCGGGTTCGCCGGCCCGGAGCCGTTCACCCCCGCCGCGCAGGGCACCGGCGGCAGGGCGGCACCCGGTCGGCCGCACGGCACGCCGGCCGCCTCAACGGCGGACCCCACCGGCGCCCAGCCGCTCGCCGCCCACGTGATCATCGACGACGGCGTGGTCCGCGTGGAGCCGGGCGTCTACGACCACGGTGCCCATGGCGAGACAGCTAAGCCGACGATCACCTTCACCTTCGCCGACGTCTACAAGATGAACGACTTCTTCGCCGGCAAGACGGTCCTGCCCGGGATCAAGGGCCTCAGTCGCCCCGGCCTGCTGGCCAAGGTCGTTGTGCTGCTCCTGGCGCTCAAGCTGCTGCTGCCCAGCGCCCAGCCGAAGGACGCGGACAAGCGCCGTCTCAAGGTCAAGATGACGCTGTACATGATCACCACGGCGCTGAGCCAGTACAACAAGGCCGGCGACCCGGAGATGGTGCGCTGGACGAGTCGCCAGCCGGAGCGCATCTACCAGATGAGTGTGGAGCCGGAGGGCATCGCCGCGTATCTGCGCGTGCGCGCCGGTCTCAGCAAGGCCGGCCGCGGCTTCTATGAACGTCGCCGGCCGTTCGTCCACCTGCGCTTCCACGGTGTGGACGGGGCCCTGGCGGTGATGAACAAGGAGGTCGGCTTCGTCGACGGTGTCGGCCGCGGCTTCGTGACCGTCGAGGGCTCGCCCGAATACGCCGCGAACTTCAACGACTTCATGCAGCGCGTGCAGGCGCTGCTGCTCGGCTGAGCATCGGCTCGGCGGTCCATCGAACGGAGCCGGACGGGCAGAGCGGCTGCCGGCGCCGATCCGCTGCGGCGATCGAGCCGGCAGCGCGCTCTCGATCCCTGGAAGCGCCGCCGGGGGTGACCGAGTGGGGCCGCTCATCGCGGCCGGCCGTCCCGGCCCACGGATGGGTGGCCCGGCGGACGGACCCGGCTCGGACGGCGGATGAACCCAGACGGACCCGCCCGCGTCACTCGCTCCGTACAAGGCGTCCACGGTGAGACCCGGTGCGGCCGCTCGGGCTCGAAGCAGTGGCGTCTTCACGCGACCATGAGGAGGATGCGATGAGCAGTCCCAGGCACGATCCGGCGGCGCGGCGATCGGGGCGCGGCGTCTCGCGCGGACTCCGGATGCTCGTGACCGCCCTCGTGCTGGCCGGCCTGGCCGTCGTCGCCGTCGGTTGCGGCGACAAGGCGGCGCTGGACGGTACTTCGTGGCGGCTCGTCGGCTGGTCGATCAGCGCCATCGACTCCGCCGACTTCACCGTCACCGCGCAGTTCCAGGACGGTCAGATGGGCGGCACGTCCGCGGTCAACACGTACGGCGCGCCCTACGAGACCGGCGGGGACGGCGATCTGTCGATCGGATCGATCATGGCCACCGAGATGGCGGGGCCGGAGCCGGCGATGCAGGCGGAGGCCGCCTACTTCGACCTTCTGCGGCAGGTACGCGCCTACCGACTCGAGGACGACCGGCTGACCCTGCTCGACGGCAACGGCAACGAGCTGCTCCTGTTCTCGCCTGCCGAGATCTGACCCCGCGACGCTCTCCGCCGCGCTCCCCGGTCGCCCTCAGTCCTTTGCCAGCGTCGCCAGGTCGAGGCAGGTGAGGAAGGCGCGGAACGTATCGAGGAAGAGCGACCGGCAGGCCGGGTCGCCGGACCCAGAGAAGAAGGTGGCCGGCGACCCGGTGGGCGGTTGGGTCGCCGGCCGTTCGTGTCGGGCGGCGGGGGCGGCACCTTGCGGCATCCGCTGCCCTGCCGCCCTGCCGGACACGAGTCGTCAGCCTGCCAGAGTCGCCGAGAACACCTGCCAGGCCAGCAGTGCCTTCGCCGAGGCACTCAGGATGATGTAGACCTTCTCCCCGAACAGGTAGTCCCGCCACGGCCCGATCTTCTTGTACTGCAGCCACATGTTGATGGCGAAGACGTTGAAGAACAGGAACAGCGAGAAGATGATCCCGTAGACGAACCCGGGCGGCGAGGACTGGGTCATCGCGCCGGGGGCCAGCACGTAGATCGTCACCACGACCCACGGCAGGATGCCGGCGAAGCTGCCGAACCAGAAGGACAGCATGTTCGGCTTGCCCGGGGTCTCGTACTTCTCCACCAGCAGGCCGAAGAGGATCATCGACGCGTTGACGCCGAAGATGGCGATCAGGGCGCCGATGTCGCTGACGCCGGTGATCATCACGATCAGCACGATCATCAGCGAGGAGCTGAAGAAGTACTCGATCCAGCGTCCGTAGTTGCGACTGGCCAGCAGGTTACGCTCGTACCAGCCGAAGACTCCAGGCGAGGCGATGGCCAGCAGCGCCAGGGCGGAGATGGCCAGGAACCCGAAGACGCCCCAGCCGAGCGGGATGTCGAACAGGGGGGTGAGGGTCGTCTCGCTGCCGGGCGGTCCCTCCATGTAGGTGGCGTTCACCGGCAGGGAGAAGTCGTTGGTCAGGAAGGCGATGGCGCCGGCCTGCACCGCCAGCGCCACGCCGACGATGATGTTCCACCAGCGCAGGCGCCCAAGCCTGAGGGCGAGGGTCGGGTCGTTCTGCTCCACGGACTCGAGGGTGGGGTAGTCACGGTCCGGGGCTGAGGTCGTCGCAGCACTCATCGTTCACCTCTCTGTGAGGGGTCGTGTCCGGCATGCGGTAGGTTCCTACCCAAGAGGTGAGAATCCATATCATTTGTTGCCCCGCGACGGAGGGCCGGGCGGACCGGGTGTGGCGCCGGCACGGCGGCGACCGGCCCGCGGAGCGCGTCTCTGCCATGATGCGCCGCCGCGCGCCCGGACCTTGAGCCGGCCGGGCGCGACGCCGATAGGAGGCGTGAGATCCCGTATGGCGGGCGGAGAGGTGACGGCATGGTGGACGATGATCGGGTGGAGCGGGACCCCTATCTGGGCCTGAGGGAGCCGGGCTCCGCAGCGCCGGCGGACACGCTCGTCCGTCACGACCTGGCGTTCGGTCGTAGCGGGGAGTTCGGCGATCCCACGCTGGAGTGGCGGCGCCTGTTCTCCGAGCTGCTGGGCACGTTCATGCTCGTGCTGGCCGGCGCCGGCGGCGCCGTGGTCGGCGCCCAGTCGGGCGGGCTGATCGGGCGCGCCGCGGCGGTCACGGCGCCGGGGCTCACGGTCATGGCGATCATCCTCTTCATGGGCGCCGTCTCCGGGGCTCATCTCAACCCGGTCGTGAGCATCGCGTTCGCCGCCCGCGGCGACTTCCCGTGGCGTCGCGTACCGGGCTACATCGTCGTGCAGCTCATCGGCGCCACGCTCGCCTGCCTGGTCCTCTGGGGCATCGTGGGCGACTACGGCATGCTCGGTGCCACCGAGCCCGGGCCGGGCGTCGCCGACTGGCAGGCTATGCTGATGGAGCTGGTACTGACGCTGGGACTGGTCAGCACGATCCTCGGCACGGCCTCCGGCGCCCAGAACGTGGGCGTCATCGGGGCTCTGGCCGTCGGCGGCTACATCATCCTCGCCGGCCTGTGGTCGAGCCCCATCAGCGGCGCGTCGATGAACCCGGCGCGATCGTTGGGGCCGGACGTCGTGCGGCTCGACTTCTCACACTCCTGGGCCTACCTGGTCGGTCCGCTGGCCGGCGCACTGCTGGCGGTGGGCTGCGCCTGGATCCTGCGCGGGGCCGGCGGCGGACGGGCGGGATCGGCGGCCGCACAGGGCCGCCTCGGCCGGCCGCAGGTGACGCGCGACCAGCCGTGACGCGCCGCCGGGCGCTGACCGGCGGGAGCGCCGGTCCCGCCGCTGTCAGGTGCCGCTCGGGCGGCCGGCAGCGGCAGTGACGATCGCTTCTAGCGGCGGCCGGGACCGTGCTTGACCGGCAGGCCGGCCTCCTGCCAGGCATTGAGCCCGCCGTTGACACAGGCGACGCGGGAGAAGCCGCGCTTCGTGAGGTTCTTCGCCTGGTGCGCGCTGCGGTGGCCGGTGGAGCAGATCACGATCACGTCGTCCTCGTGACGCAGGCCGGTCTCATCGGCGCGGATGCGCTTGGGCGGGACGTGGCGGGCGCCCTTGGCGTGTACGACGCTGAACTCGTAGGCGGAGCGCACGTCGATCAGCTTGCCGCCTCTGCGGGTCCGGTCGAGAGCCACGCTGGGATCGATGTGGGCGACCACGGCGCGAGTCCCCTTGTCATCGCGGCTGAACGGCCACACGGTCACGTCAGTCCTGGCTTGTGCATGCTCGCGGCGGTCGGTCCGGGGGGCGGCGGTCTCGTGCTCCGGGCGGCCGGCCTCAGCCGAGCGGGGCGGCCGGCGCCGGATCGAGCGGGGCGGCCGGCGCCGGATCGAGAAAAGCGGCCCGCGTCAGCGGCATCTCCGAGCGGCCGTCGGCGTGCGGGCGTACGCCGAGCACCTGGTGCACGGTGATGTTGCCCATCTCGAAGTTCATCGCCGAGCCGGCCATGTACAGCCGCCACACCCGCGCACGTCCGACGCCGGCGATACCGACCGCTTCATCCCAGTGCTCTTCGAGATTCCGCACCCAGTGCCGCAGCGTCAGCGCGTAGTGCTCGCGCAGGGATTCGTCGTCACGGGCTTCGAAACCCTCGGCCTGCATCGCCTGGATGACGATGCCCACCTCATGCAGTTCGCCGTCGGGGAAGACGTAGTGGGCCATGAACGACTTGGGGTCCAGTCCGCGACTGCCGCGCGGCCAGCAGATGCCGTGGTTGAGCAGCCGGCCGCCGGGGCGCAGCTGACCGTAGAGGCTGCTGAAGTACTCGGGCAACTGCGCGGCGCCGACGTGCTCGACCATGCCGATGCTGGAGACGGCGTCGAAGGGGCCGTCGCTGACGTCGCGGTAGTCCTGAAAGCGGATGTCGATGCGGTCGCCGAGGCCGGCCGCTTCGACCGCCTCGCGGCCGTAGTCGACCTGGCGCTGCGAGAGCGTGACGCCGACCGCCTGCACGCCGTAGTGCTGCGCGGCGTGCAGCACCATGCCGCCCCAGCCGCAGCCGACATCGAGCAGGCGCATGCCGGGCCGCAGGCCGAGCTTGCGGCAGATGAGGTCGTGTTTGGCGCACTGGGCGTCGGCAAGCCGGGTGTCCGGGGTGGAGAAGTAGGCGCAGGAGTAGGTCATGCTCTCGCCCAGGAACAGCCGATAGAAGTCGTTGGAGACGTCGTAGTGATGGGCGACCGCCTGTGCGTCGCGGTCGCGTGTGTGCAGACGGCCGCTCATGCGGGCCTCTTCCGGCGGCGGCTCGAGGGGGCGGCCGAGCGCGCCGACGGCGCGCGCCGCAGCCAGGAGTCGCCTCCCGCCCTCTGTCTTGGCGGCCAGGCCGTTGGGCCGGTCGGGATGCGAGAGCAGCGCCTGCAGGCGGAACAGCGCCCAGATGTCGCCGTCCACATCGATCTCGCCGGCGACGTAGGCGCGGCTGAAGCCGAGCTCGTTGGGCTGCCAGAGGATGCGGCGGATGGCGTTGGGCGACGTGATCTGGATGACCGTCTCGCGGTCGTCGGCCCGCGAGCCGGCTTCGGATGCCGGAGACGGCGCTTTCGCGGCAGCGGCGACGTCTTCGGCGCAGCAGCCGGGGGCGATCTCGCTGCCGTCCCAGCAGCGGAAGCGTAGCGGCGGTTCGCCGCCGCACATCTGGCAGATGAGCGGCGCGAGGGAGTCGGCGACGGTCGGCATGCGGGAAGTATATGCAGAGCGGCGATCCGATGCGACGCTACGCTGTGGCGTGGGCCTCCGGTCAGAGCTCCTCATCCGACCCGTAGTCCTCGACGACTCGCACCGGGATGCGTTCCGGGACGCTCCGGCGTACGTACTCCCGCAGCTTGTCGGCCGGTGGAGGGTCGCCGTAGCCGATCACGTTCAGGACGATGGTGCCGCCGACGTACTGGGCGCCGGTGACGTTCCAGTCTGTCCCGTCGACCCATTCCTGAGCGGCTTCCTGCACCCTGCCGACCCACACCTCGCGCTGGAAGGTCCGCACCGAGGAGTAGGTGAGTGGCACGATGAGAGCGATCACCAGCGCGACGATGAACACGCGCGCTCGGCGGCGGATCACAGGGCTTGCCTGGATGGCCTCGCGGTCGTAGCCGGCGGCTGTGAACACGAGGGCGCCGGAGACCAGGATGGCCGCCACGTTGGTCAGGAAGAGCACCAGGGCGCCGAGGGCCAGGTCGAACTCGCCGGAGCCCAGCGTGATGCCGACCACCGCCAGGACCGGGACCAGGGAGATGGCGATGGCCACGCCGGCCAGGACGTCGGAGACGTCGCGACGCACGAACGCGAACGAGCCGGCCAGGCCGGTCGCCACGGCTACCACCAGATCGAGGACGGTGGGCGCCGTGCGACCGATGATCTGCGGGTTCTCGTCGATCGGGATGCGGTCGAAGAAGACCAGCCCGGCCAGCACGCCGATGCCGATGTTCACGAGGATGCCCGTCATCAGCAGGCCGAAAGCGTCGCGCATGCCGCGCGCCGACCCGACGACCGCGGCCAGGGCGACGCCGTAGATGGGGATGGCCAGCGGCGCCACGATCATGGCGCCGATCACGGCCGGGGTGGAGTCGCCCATCACGCCGCCGGCGGCGATGATGCTGGAAAGCACCAGCAGCATCCAGAACTTCCACTGCTTGGCGCGGACGTCGCCCACGCCGGGGAAGAGCTCGTCGGAGATCGTCTCCAGCGCCTTGCGATGCCCTGCGCCGGCCGTGATCGCCCTGCCCAGCAGTCCCATGCGCGCTCCTTGGCTTCGGTGAGCGCGATGATACCCGCGAAAGGAGGCGACCGCACGGATGGGTGCCCGTCGGCTGGTCACCGGGACGGCCCCGTCGGCCGGCAGCGATCGACCGCAGCCGCTACCCTGGTCGACCGGCCGGGCGCCGAGCGGGTACACTCGCTCCGTCAACAGCCCCCGCAACGTGCGCGGGCGCGAGCCGAAAGGATCGGCATATGAGCTTCCAGGTGACCCTCCCTGACGACTCCTGTCTCCAGCTGCCCGACGGCGCCACAGTGGCCGATGCCGCGGCCGCCATCGGCCCCGGCCTGGCAAAGGCTGCCGTCGCCGGTCGCGTGACGCCCGCCGATGACGGCGGCGGCGCGCTGGTCGATCTGTCGCACCCTCTGGCGGACGGCGATCGCGTGTCGATCGTCACCCTCAAGGGCGACGATCCCGACGCCGTCGATATCCTGCGCCACACCGCCAGCCACGTGCTGGCACAAGCCGTCGTGCGCCTGTTCCCGGGTGCCAGATACGCCATCGGGCCGACCATCGAGAACGGCTTCTACTACGACTTCGAGCTGCCGCAGCCGATCACCGACACCGACCTGGCGCGCATCGAAGAGGAGATGGCGCGCATCGTGAAGGAGAACGAGCCGATCGCGCGCGCGGACCTCTCGCCGCAGGAGGCGCTCACCCTGTTCGGTCCGCATGCCGGCGGGCCGGCGGACCGACCGGCTGCCGCGACCGGGCCCGGTGAGGCTGACCTGGACGCTACCGACGCCGATGGCAGCATGGGCGGCGCGCCGTCGGGCGCGGCCGGCATCGATCAGCCGTACAAGGTCGAGCTGATCGAGGGCATCGTGGCCGCCGCCGAGGCGAGCGGCGAGACCGTGGACGCCGTCGGGGTCTACCGGCAGGGCGAGTTCGTCGACCTGTGCCGTGGCCCGCACCTGCCGCGGACCGGCAAGCTCGGCAAGGGCACCTTCAAGCTCACGAGCGTCGCCGGCGCCTACTGGCGCGGCGACGAGCGCAACCAGATGCTCACCCGCATCTACGGCACCGCGTTTGCGAGCAAGGAGGAACTCAAGGCTCACCTCGAGGCGCTCGAGCTGGCCCGCCAGCGCGATCACCGCCGTCTCGGTCGCGACCTCGACCTCTTCAGCTTCCACGAGGAGGGCCCCGGCTTCCCGTTCTTCCATCCCAAAGGCATGCGCATCTGGAACGCCATCATCGACTACTGGCGCGCCGAGCACGTGCGCGCCGGCTACGAGCAGATCAGCACGCCGCAGATCCTGCGCCGCGAGCTGTGGGAGCGCTCCGGGCACTGGGAGAACTACAAGGACAACATGTACTTCACCGAGATCGACGAGCAGCCGTTCGCCGTCAAGCCGATGAACTGTCCCGGTGGCCTGCTGGTCTACAAGAACCGCCGCCGCTCCTACCGCGAGCTGCCGCTGCGCCTGGCGGAACTCGGCCAGGTGCATCGCCACGAGATGAGCGGCGTGCTGCACGGCCTGTTCCGGGTGCGCTACTTCACCCAGGACGACGCGCACATCTACTGCACCCCGGAGCAGCTCGAAGACGAGGTCCGCGGCGTACTGCACTTCATGCTCCACATGTACGCCGCCTTCGGCTTCAGCGACGTGCGCATCGAGCTGAGCACCCGGCCGGAGAAGAGCATCGGCGACGACGCCATGTGGGAGCGCGCCGAGGGCGTGCTCACACGTGTGCTCGACGGCGAGACGGTGCCCGACCCGAGCGCTGAGCGGGACGCGCGGGGCGAGGCCGTACGCGTTCCGCTGGCGTACCAGCTCAACCCCGGCGACGGGGCCTTCTACGGCCCCAAGATCGACTTCCACATCCGCGACGTCATGGGCCGCACCTGGCAGTGCGGCACCATCCAGGTCGACTTCGCCATGCCCGAGCGGCTGGACATCACCTACACCGGCGCCGACAACGAGGAGCACCGGCCGGTGATGATCCACCGGGCGCTGCTCGGCAGCATCGAGCGCTTCCTCGGCATCCTGCTCGAGCAGTATGGCGGCAATCTGCCGGCCTGGCTGGCGCCGGAGCAGGTACGCATCCTGCCGATCGCCGACCGGCACGCCGAGTACGCCCACGAGGCGGCGGCGACCTTCGCCGGCGCCGCCGGACAGGCCGATCTGCCGCTGTGGGTCAGCGTCGACGACCGCGGCGAGAGCCTCGGCAAGCGCATCCGCGAAGGACAGCTGCACAAGGTGCCGTACCTGCTGGTGGTCGGCGACCGCGAGGCGCAGGAGCGCACGGTCGCCGTGCGCGCGCGTGGGGAAGATGAAGGCAGCCGGCCACTCGACGAGGTCGTGGCGCAGATCGTCGACGAGGTGCGCGAGCGGCGCCTGCCGGCCGCCGGAGTCTGACGCGACTGAGCACTACGGCGGGTCGCGCCATTCGGTCGCCGAGCCTGAGCAACGCGCGAAGGTCGACCGATATCGGCGCGCAACGTCACCCCGTTGGCGCGGAGAACGTCAACTGTCGGGTGCCATTGTCATCTTGACCACTTGTGGTCATACTGTGACCATGGACCGTGTGAGCGTCGCCGACCTGAAAGCCCACCTCAGTCACTACCTCCGCGAGGTCCGCGGCGGCGCGTCGTTCGTGGTCACGAGCAGGGACATGCCCGTGGCCGTGCTGGGGCCGTACTACGCCGAGGATATTGAGGCAGACTTGGACGACCTGGTGATCATCGAGCCGGATCCGGACGCGCCTCCGTTGTCGAGTCCCGTCGTGGGTCATCCGGCGCCTGTCGATATCGACGCGGTCAAGCTCATCCGCGAGGACCGCGACGGGCGGGATCAGTTTCTCGAAGACATCGTCCTCAAGGCTCTCGATCGACGGAACGACGTTGACCGGGCCCCCGGGACCGATAGTTGATCGTCTACCTGGATTCCTCCGTCATCCTGCGCTTCGTGCTCGAGCAGGAGGGGCTGCTCCGCGACGCGGACGACGCCGAGGCGAGCGTCACGTCGCTGATCACGCTCGTCGAGTGTCTGCGCTCCGTCGACAACCTGCGGCTCCGCGCCGCTTTCGATGAGGACGAGTACGTGGTCCGGCGGACGGCCGTCCATGACAAGCTGCGCGGCGTCACACGGCTGCCCCCGGTGGCCTCCATCCTCCTGCGGGCCTGCGATGCGCTTCCCACGCCGCTCAAGGCCCTCGACGCCATCCACCTTGCCACGGCGCTGCAGTGGCGGCAGCGCCGGGCGTCCGATCTCGTCTTCGCCACACACGACCGGCAGCTGGGGCGCGCCGCGAGCGCGCTCGGATTCCCGGTGATCGGGGTCTGAAGGGGGCGCTGACGCCGAGAGGAGCTGATCGGTGGCTGCGCAGAGCCGAGTCCGCCTGCAGATCCTCCCTCGCGTTGCGGCTCGCGGGAAGCCGCGTCTCCTCGCACGTCCCCCCGCGCGAGGGCAGTCGCCCTGTGGCAGAATGGCGGCACACTGCCGTCGGCGCTGGAGGGGCCGCCTCATGACCACCCACCTGGACACGTCCCATCACGTCCTCGCGATGTCGGCTGCAGCCGCTCCCGCGGCGCGCATCGAGCCGCCGGCGCTCGTCGAGCTGGACACGGCCGACTGCTTCGGCGACCAGATCCGTTCCTTCGCCGACGTACAGCGCGGCGTCGACTGGTCGCAGATCAATCCGGCTACCGGCCCGGTGTATGTGGAAGGCGCGCGACCCGGCGACGTGCTGGTGGTGCACGTCGAGCGGATAGAGATCGCGGCTCAGGGCGTCATGTGTACCGGGGGCGGCTTCGGGACTCTCGCCGACCGCATCCCCGACCTGCACTGGCGTTTCCTGCCGGTCGACGAGGGTGTGGCCCACTGGAGCGACGAGGTGAGCATCCGCATCGAACCGATGATCGGCGTCATCGGCGTGGCGCCGGCAGGCGATCCGATCCCCTGCGGCACGCCGGGGTCGCACGGCGGCAACATGGACACCAAGCTGATCACCGAGGGCGCCACGGTCTATCTGCCGGTGCAGGTGCCGGGAGCGCTGCTGGCCGCCGGCGACCTGCACGCGGCGATGGGCGACGGGGAGGTCGCCGTCACCGGCGTCGAGGTCTCTGGCCGGGTGACGCTGCACGTGGACGTCCGCGACGATCTGCCGCTGCGGGACCCGCTCGTCGAGACCCGCGAGCTCGTCGCCACCATCGCTTCGGCCGAGACGCTCGACGAGGCGGCCGACGCGGCCACGCACCACATGGCGGCGCTGCTCAACGAGCGCCTCGGCATCGCCCTGCCCGATGCGGTCATGCTGATGAGCGCCGTCGGCGACCTGCAGGTCTCCCAGGTGGTCGACCCGCTCAAGACGGCGCGCTTCGTGATGCCGAAGGCGATCTACGAGCCGGTGTGGGGGCCGCTGCTGTGAGTGGCAAGGATGCGAGGCGCTGCGGTGTGGACCGCGGATGCGAGGCTGCCGTTGTGAGCGGTGCGGGAGTGGGGCCGCTGCGATGAGGCGGCCCCGCAAGGTCTGATCGCCGGTGCCGTCAGATCCGAGCGCCGGTCTGCTGGTCTTCTGCCGCGGCCCACGGGCCGCGATGAAGGTCCTGCTGCTCGAGGGGTCGTCTGCCACGCACGGCATCGGCGCCGGCGCCGATGCCGGTGGGGCGACGTACCGCGTGCCGAGCTGGGAACACACGGTCGGTGCGCCGGGTGGGCAGCTTCCGCCCGAGCTCTCCATCGAGGAGCGGCTGCGGCGCCGGCCGCGGCAGCCGAAGCCGACCCCGGACGATCTGCTGGCGACCGCCCGGACCGGCTTTGCCGCCGACTTCGGCATCGAGCCGCGACCGCCCTTCCTCTCGCTGGGTGGCGTGAAGCAGCACCGCCACCGTCTGCTGTATGTGTGGGCTTGCGAGGCCGATGCTTCGGTCGCCGAGACCATCGTTCGTCATGTCCGCGGTCGACCGGCGGCGCGGTTCGTCGACCTGGTGGAGGCCCGTGGGCTCGTGGTCCCAGCCCAGCGGCGGTTCGTCGATCAGCTCAGCGCCCTTGTCCCAGGGGATCCGGCAGCCGATAGGTAGGTCAGACGACGACGTGATCGCCGATCCACGAGGACAGGCAACGGCGTGATCGCCCCCGCCGCCTGTGCCGTCGCGGCACGGAGAAGGGGGCGTGAGGAGGAGGAGTGACGCAGATGGGCTCGACCGTCGCGCGATCGGCCGTACCGGCGGCGTGCTACCAGGACTTCCTGCGGCGCTTCCCGGCGTACCGCGACACGGTCGCCGTCGACGAGCTGCGGGCCGCCGACTACGCGCGTCTGGACGCGCTCGGGCACGTCTACCTGGACTACACCGGCGGCAGCCTCTACGCGGAGTCGCAGCTGCGTCGCCACCACGAGCTGCTCAGCACCTGCGTGCTGGGCAACCCGCACTCGAACAACCCGACGTCCCTGGAGTCGAGCCGTCACGTGGAAGAGGCACGCGCGGCTGTGCGTCGGTCCTTCAACGTCCGGGACGATGAGTACGAGGTGGTGTTCACCGCCAACGCCAGCGGCGCCCTGAAGCTCGTCGGCGAGTCGTATCCGTTCCGCTCCGGCGGCACGTACCTGCTGAGCTACGACAACCACAACTCGGTCAACGGCATCCGCGAGTTCGCGGCCCGCAAGGGCGCCGCGGTCGTGTACTTGCCGGTGCGCGATCCGGAGCTGCGGCTCGATCAAGACCTGCTGCGCGGCGCCCTTGCGCCGCCGCCGCCGAGCGCGCCTGCAGCGTCGGCTGCAGCGCCGCCGACGACGACCACGAGCGCCGAGGCCGGGGCCGCCGCCGCCGGCTCATCACCCGCGGCCGGCTCGAGCGATGGCCCGGGCGCCGACCGCCTGTTCGCCTACCCGGCGCAGTCGAACTTCAGCGGTGTGCAGCATCCGCTCGATTGGATCGAGGAGGCGCACCGGCACGGCTGGGACGTGCTGCTCGACTGCGCCGCGTTCGCGCCGACCAATCGGCTCGATCTGAGCGTGGTGAAGCCGGACTTCGTGCCGGTCTCGTTCTACAAGCTGTTCGGCTACCCGACCGGCGTCGGCTGTCTGCTGGCCCGGCGCGACACGCTGGGCAAGCTGCGCCGGCCGTGGTTCGCCGGTGGCACCATCACCGTCGCTTCCGTGCAGGAGGAGCGCTGGTATCGTCTGGCGCCCGGTGCCGCCGGCTTCGAGGATGGCACTCTCGACTACCTCGCTCTGCCGGCGGTGGTGATCGGCCTCGAGCATGTCTCGGCGATCGGCATCGAGACGATCCACGCCCGCGTGAGCGCGTTGGCCGGTTGGCTCCTCGAGGAGCTGGCGGCGCTCCGGCACGGCAACGGGGCGCCCATGGTGCACGTCTTCGGCCCGCAGGGGATGGAGGGACGCGGGGCGACCATCGCCTTCGATGTGCTCGACCCCGACGGCCGGCCGTTCGACACCGCCGATGTGGAGGAGGCCGCCGGAGAGCGGCTCATCTCGCTGCGCGACGGCTGCTTCTGCAACCCCGGCGACGGCGAGGTGGCGCACCACGTGCTGCACGACGAGATGGAGGTCGTCTTTCCCGACGGCGGCGGCACGGTGGCGAGCGAGGCCGGGTGCCCGCTGCGCGCCGGCTCGCTGCTGCATCGGCTGCGCAACACGTTGCGGCTCTCCCTGGGCATCGTCTCCGACTTCGGCGACGTCTACCGCTTCGTCGACTTCGTACAGAGCTACCGCGACCGCCCGCTCAGCTCGTGACGACCTGCGGACGGCGCTTCTGCCACGTCTCGCGGTCGAGCGCCATGCGGATGGTCGGGTACTTCGCCTCTCCGACCATCCGCTCCAGCGTCATGCCGCGCACGCGGCGGAAGCCCAGGGAGCGGTAGCAGCGCCGGGCGCGCGGATTGGCCTTGGCCACGTGCAGCTCGACGCGCCACAGGCCCAGCTCGAAGAAGGCGACGTCCAGCACCTGTGCCATCATGCGGCGGCCGATGCCGCGGCCGCGCAGTCGGGGGTCGCCGATGAGCACCCGCCCGATCTGGCCGCTGCCGTCGTTTCGCACGCTGGGGCAGAGGTCGAGGTGGCCGATCCAGTCACCGGTCTCGGCGGAGACGACCCGGTACACGCGCATCGGCGAGTCCGGGCGTCGCGAGCGATCGAGGTACTCGTGCAGCTCGGCGCCGCTCAGCGGCCAGCGGAACGTTCCGCCGGCCCAGAGGGCCATCAGGTCCTCGGAATCGACCCAGTGCAGGATCTGGGCGACGTCTTCGTCGCGGCAGGGCTCCAGACGCGTGGCCGGAGCCGCCGGCGCATCGTGGCGAGCCGATTGCCTGCTGATGATGGACGTGATGCCTGCCCTTCGATCGTGCCGGTCCGGTCGTGCCGGTCCGGGTCGTGCCGTCCGTACCGTTTGTCCTCCCGCCGAGCCTACCACCAGCCCAGCGTCCCCGGACGCCGACGGCGCCGGTCCTCGGGCGGTCCGCCGACGGCGCCGGTCTTCGAGCGGACCGTCGCCCGGGCTTGTTCGGTCTCCCGAAGTGTTCGACCAGGGGCCGGGCCTCGTGTATACTGTCCGACGCCATATAAGCAGGAGCTTGCGGGCTTCTCACCCTGCGCCCCAGATGGTCGACAGGGTTCACGAGGACGAAAGGAGATCGTGAGGGCTCGCTTTTGCGACCCTCATTTTTGCATGGGCAGACCATTTGTTCCCCGAGACAGGTTCCGCGATCGCGCCCCGGACACCCGGATCCGCATCAACGACGGCATCACCGCCCACCAGGTACGGCTCATCGACGAGAAGGGCCACCAGGTGGGCATCAAGCAGATCGACGATGCGCAGCGATACGCGGCCAGCGTCAACCTCGACCTCGTCGAGGTGGCGCCGCAGGCAGACCCACCGGTCTGCCGGATCATGAACTTCAGCAAGTACCGCTACGAGCAGGAGCTGAAGGCCAAGCAGGCACGTAAGCACCAGAGCACGATCACGATCAAGGAGATCAAGTTCCGACCCAAGATCGGCGTGGCCGACTACGAGACCAAGAAGGGCCACGTCGTGCGCTTCCTCGAGCACAAGGACAAGGTGAAGGTCACCATCATGTTCCGCGGGCGCGAGCTGGTGCATCCGGAACGGGGAGAGGCGCTGCTCATGCGCCTGGCCGAGGACGTCAAGGACCTTGGCGTCATCGAGTCGCCGCCCAATCTCGACGGGCGCAACATGATCATGATGCTGGCGCCGGTGAAGTAGCGCCGACGTCCTGGAGCGTCGCTTCCCGGCGCTTCCGGCGACGGCCGGCCGACGACCAGAGGATCACGGTGCCGGACGGGAGCGATCCCGCCGGCTCCCGCAGTGAAGCAACGAGCCGGTCATCCGGACGACAGGTGGAGTGGTGCGTATGCCCAAGACGAAGACACACAGCGCGACCAAGAAACGCTTCAAGCTCACGGGGACCGGCAAGGTGACACGGCGTCGCGCCTTCAAGAGCCATCTTCTGGAGCATAAGAGCCCAAAGCGCAAGCGCGGGTTCCGCAAGGCGACGCCTGTCGCCGGGGCCGATGTCAAGAACGTGAAGCGTCTCCTCGGCCTGCGCTGAGCGGGCCGAGGACCGCGCGCGGGCCGCTGCCGAAGCTCGCCGGCGCCCGCGTCATGCCAAGGAGTATCGACCATGTCTCGAGTCAAGCGAAGCATCCACGCGCGCAAGAAGCGCCGCAAGGTCCTGGAGCAGGCCAAAGGCTACCGCGCGACCAAGCACAGCAGCTACAAGCGTGCCAAGGAACAGGTCCAGAAGAGCCTGCAGTACGCCTATCGCGACCGGCGCGTCCGCAAGCGGCAGTTCCGCCGTCTGTGGATCGTGCGCATCAACGCCGGGGCGCGTGAGAACGGGCTCACCTACAACGAGCTCATGCACGGTCTCAAGCTGGCCGAGGTCGAGGTCGACCGCAAGATCCTCGCCGATCTGGCCGTGAACGACCCGGCGATGTTCACCGCGCTCGCCGAGAAGGCGCGTGCCGCCCTCGCGGCCTGACCGGGACTCCAGCCTTGGGGTTTTAGCCGAGCCCATCACGAGCGCTGCCAACCCGCTGATCAAGCGGGCCGCGTCGCTGCGCCTGCGCAAGTACCGCACGCTGCGGCGCGCCTTCCTCGCTGAGGGTGCCGACCTCGTCATCGCCGGCATCCTCAGCGGCCGTCGTCCGCAGGCGGTCTTCGTGACCGCCGGCAGTCCGGCCGCCCGCTCGCTTGCCGGCGAGGTCGACGCGGCCGCTGCCGGCGGTGGTCTGGCCGGCGTCCTCGCCGGCGTCTCCGTACACGCGGTCACGGAGCGGGTGGCGGAGAAGCTCACCACGCTGGAGACGCCGCCGGACGTCATGGCCGTCTTCGGCGTGCCGCAGCCGCCGCAGCCGGAGACCCTTGCCGGTCCCACGGCGCTGGCCGTCTACGTCGATCGCGTCGCCGACCCCGGCAATCTCGGCACGCTGCTGCGCAGCGCCGTGGCCCTCGGCGCCGGCGCCCTGGCCACCTCGCCGGGCTGCGTCGATCCGCTGTCGCCCAAGGTCGTGCGCGCCGGCATGGGCGCGGTCTTCGCGCTGCCCGTGTATCCGGAGATGCTGCTGGTGGAGCTGTGTCGCGGACTCGGCGGACCCACCGTCTACGGCCTCGCGGCACATGGCGGTGCCGACCTGCGGACGGCCGCGCTGCGTCGTCCGGCCGTCCTCTGCGTCGGCGCCGAGCGCGCCGGCCTCTCGGAGCAGGTCGCGGGCCTCTGCGACGAGCTGCTGACGATCCCGCTCGCGGGCGCCGGCCGATCCGGTGCCCGGCTCGGCACAGCGGCCGACGGAGGCTCGGTGGGCGCTGGGGCACCCGTAGCGGGCTCCGGCAGCGAGAGCCCTCCCGTCGAGGTCCCGGGTGGCGTTGCCGTAGAATCGCTCAATGCCGGCGTCGCCGGCTCCATCGCGCTCTACGAATTCTCCCGGCGTACCGCCGGTCTCACGGAGAGGTGAGCATGGACGAGACACAGCTGCGCGACCTCGAGGGAGTGCACCCGGAGCTGCGCGCGCTTTGGACCGAGGCCGCCGCCGCCGTCGCCGCGGCGTCAGACGACGCGGCGCTCGAGGACCTGCGCGTGCGCTACCTGGGTCGCAAGAGCCGCCTCACCGAGATCCTGCGCTCCATTCCCACGCTGCCGCAGGAGGAGCGACCGGTCGTGGGCCGCTACGGCAACTTCGTGCGGACCGGCCTGGAGCGGCTGGTCGAGGAACGCAGCGAGGAGCTGGCCGCCGCCGCCCTGCAGCGCTCGCTGAGCGAGGAACGCGTGGACGTCACATTGCCCGGCGTGCCGCTGCCTCTCGGCCACCAGCACCTCATCACGCAGACCATCCGCGACGTACAGGACATCTTCATCGGGCTCGGCTACCGCATCGCCGAAGGTCCGGAGATCGAGCTCGACTACTACAACTTCACGGCCCTCAACCACCCGGCCGACCATCCGGCGCGCTCGCTGCACGACACGTTCTTCATCGACATGGCGGGGGCGCCGCTGCGACCTGCCGCGGGGACGCCGGTGCCGGCTTCGCCGGTGGCGGGAGAGCCGGCGGACGGCGATGCCGCCGTGTCCCGGGCCAGGGACGTCACCGCGCTCTCCCAGGAGGGCGACGTGCTGCTGCGCACGCACACCTCGCCGGTCCAGATCCGCACCATGGAGCGCCAGGAACCGCCCGTCTACGTCATCTGCACCGGCCGCACGTACCGGCGCGACTCAGACGCCACCCACACGCCGATGTTCCATCAGGTCGAGGGGCTGGCTGTCGACGAGGGCATCACCATGGCCGACCTGAAGGGCACGCTGCACCACTTCGTGCGCGAGTTCTTCGGGGAAGACCGGCCCATCCGTCTGCGGCCCCACTACTTCCCGTTCACCGAGCCGAGCGTGGAGCTTGATGTGAACTGCCTGCTCTGCGGCGGCAAGGGCTGCCGCTCGTGCAAGTACAGCGGCTGGCTGGAGATCCTCGGCGCCGGCATGGTCGACCCGAATCTCTACGGCTTCGTCGGCTACGACGCCGACCGCCTGCAGGGCTTCGCCTTCGGCATGGGGGTGGAGCGCATGGCGATGCTGCGGCACGGCATCCCCGACCTGCGCTCGTTCTACGACAACGACCTGCGATTCCTGGAGCAGTTCTGATGAGAGTCCCGCTTGGATGGCTGCGCGACTACGTGGCGTGGGAAGGGTCGGCCGAGGAGCTGGCCGACCTGCTGAGCATGTCCGGCACCGAGGTCGAGGCTGTACTGTGGGCCGGCGCGCCGGCCAGGGCCGAGAACGTGGCGCTGTTCCGCGTCGGGCGCGTGCTGCACAAGGAGCGGCACCCCAACGCCGACAAGCTGTGGCTGTGCCGCGTGGCGGTCGCCGAGGGCTGGGAGGCGGTCGCGGCAGCCGCGGCTGAGTCCGGCGCCGCCGATGCCGCCGACGCGCCCGTGGACGGACCCGTGCGGCAGATCGTCTGCGGCGCCGACAACTTCCAGGAGGGCGACACCGTGGCGGTCGCCCTCTCCGGCAGCGTACTGGAGAACGGCCTCAAGCTGCGCAAGGCCAACCTGCGCGGCGTGGCCAGCGACGGCATGATGCTCAGCGAGCAGGAGCTCGGCTTCGAGGCAGAGAGCCCCGGTATCGCGATCCTGCCGGCCGACTGGCCGGTCGGGGCGTCGCTCAATGACTTCCTGCCCGTCTCCGAGGCGGTCCTGGAGCTGGAGATCACGCCCAACCGGCCGGACTGCCTGTCGGTGTACGGCGTGGCGCGCGAGGTGGCGGCGGTCACCGGCCTGCCACTGGCCCCGCCGCCGGCCGAGGACTTCCCGACCGGCGGACCGCCGGCCGACGACGATGTGTCGGTGGAGGTCGTCGACCCCGACCTGTGCCCGCGGTACGGCGCCCGCGTGATCCGAGGCGTCGCCTGGGGCGAGTCGCCGATCTGGATGAAGGCGCGGCTCACGCACGCCGGCATGCGGCCGATCGCCGACCTGGTCGACGTGACCAACTACGCCATGCACGCCGTCGGCGAGCCGCTGCACGGCTTCGACCGCGACAAGATCGGCGGCCGCCGGCTCATCGTGCGACGGGCGGCGCCGGGCGAGCGCATCGTCACCCTCGACGACGTGGACCGGCAGCTCACCCCGGAGATGCTGGTGATCGCCGACGCCACCTCACCGTCGGCTATCGCCGGCGTCATGGGCAGCGAGCAGTCGGAGGTCGACCCTTCGACGCGTCACATCGTGCTCGAGGCCGCCACCTTCAACGGTCCCAACATCATGCGTACCTCGAAGGCGCTGGCCCTGCGCAGCGAGGCGAGCAACCGTTTCGAGAAGGGCCTCGACCAGGAGTACGTGCCGCAGGGCCTCGCCCTGGCTTGCCGCCTCTACCACGAGCTCTGCGGCGGTACGGTGGCGCCGGGGTTCATCGACGTGCGGGCGGCGGTGCGCCGGCCGGCGCCGATCGGCTACCGGCCGGCCCGCGGCGACCGTCTGCTCGGCATGACCGTGTCGACCGACGAGCAGGCCGCCATTCTGCGTCGGCTGGGCTGTGAGGTGGAGAGCGCCGATGCGACCCCTGCGACCGATGCCGTCGAGCTCGCGGTCACCCCGCCGACCTGGCGGGCCGATCTGGAACGTGAGGTCGACCTGGTCGAAGAGGTCGGCCGCATCCACGGCCTGGAGAACGTGCCCGAGACGCTGCCGCGGCGCCGCGACGCGGTCGGCGGGCTGACGGCGTCGCAGCGGCAGCGCCGTGCCGCCGCGCGGGCGCTGCAGTCGGCCGGGCTCGACGAGGTCGTCACCTACACCTTCCAGTCGGAGTCGGCGCTGCTGGCTCTGGGACTGCAGGACGGCGACGAGCATCTGCGCGCCGTCCGCCTCGCCAATCCGATGAGCGCCGAACAGGCGATCATGCGCACGACGCTGCTGCCACGACTGCTCGAGACCGTGCGGCACAACCTGGCGCAGCAGAACTACCCGGTCACCGTCTTCGAGCAGGGCAGGGTGTACCTGGCGCCGCCATCCACGCCCGACGAGACGGGCGCCGAGGCGGCCGACAGACGTCTCATGGACGAGGATCTCATCGCCGCCACCGGCGGCGGTGGTGGCGGCGGAGAAGACGGTCCGGGGGCGGTGCGCGAGAACGTCTCGCCGCAGTCGCCGCGCGGACGACAGCCGGCCATCGAGCGTGAAGCTCTGGCGATCGCCCTCTGCGGACCACTGCAGCTGGAGCACTGGCTGGGCGAGCCGCGGCCGGCCGACTTCTACCTGCTGAAAGGGCTGGTCGAGCGGCTGCTCGCGGAGTTGGCCGTGCGGGACGTCAGGTACGAGCGCTCGTCCGAGCCGTTCCTGCATCCGGGCAAGGGCGCCGACGTGCTCGTCGGCGGACGCCGGGCCGGCTGCCTGGGCCAACTGCGGCCCGACGTGGCCGTCGCGTTCGAGATCGAGGGCCGCGAGGTCTTCGTCGCCGAGCTGGCGCTCGACACGCTGCTGTGGGGTGCCGCGGAGACGACGACCTACGAGGATCTTGTCGCGTACCCGCCGGCAAGTCAGGACCTGGCCCTGGTGCTGTCGGCCGACGTGCCGGCCGCCGACGTGCTGGCGCTGATCCGCAAGGCCGGCGGCAAGCTGTTGCGCGACGCCTCCGTCTTCGACGTCTACGAGGGCGACCAGGTACCTCCGGGCAAGCGCTCGCTGGCGGTCCGCCTGACCATGCGTGCCCCAGACCGCACCCTGAGCGAGAAGGACATCAACGGCGTGCGCGGCAAGGTGATCGCCGCCCTGGAGCGGGAGCTGGGCGCGACGCTGCGCTGATCGCGAGCGGAGGAGAGGCGGTGGCCCAGGACACGGTGGCCACTGGCTGAGATCGAGGCCGACATCCGCGAGCTGGGCGCCGAGATCGTCACCCTGCTCGGCGAGATCACCGGCGACACAGGGCTCACAAGCGCGCCGTCGCAAGATGCTGAGGCGAGCGACGAACTGCAGTGATGCCCAAGTAAGGCGGTCAGCGGCGATCTCGCGGCCTGATGCGCAGCGTTCCCGCCGACAGCACCGCGAAGCCGCTGCGTATCTGCTCGCCGTAGGCAGCGACGGCCTGCGAGACGGTTTCCGCTCTGGCGTGAGAGGGCTGGCCGGGAAGACGAATCAGGAGTACGCCCACCGTGGCACGGCGCAGGCGGAAGACCAGCTCGCCGAAGTCCTTGTCGGCGGTCAGCAGAAGGCGGTCTTCCGTGTTGGCCATTGCGAGGACGGCATCGTCGCCAATGCCGGGTGATAGCTCGGCGATGTGGGTGACGTCGTGACCGTCCGCGCGAAGTCGGGTCACGACGCGGGCATCGACGCCCTCGTCGACAAGCAGCCTCACGCGGACTTGGAGATGGGGTAGACCACGTCGGCGTGCATGACCTCGGCGCCGAAGCGCAGGGCAGCCAGAACGCCCTCACGGGTCAGGCGCGGGTGGGCTTCCAGCAACTGCTCGATGGTGGTCCCGGCGCCCAGCTCCTCGAGGATGAGTTCGACCGTGATGCGTGTGCCGGAAACAACCGGCTTGCCCATCATCACTGCGGGGTCGGACTCGATGTGTTGTTTCGTCATCGCGGGCACCTCATTCAGCAACGATACCATCACTTCTCATCACCTCCCATCCAGTTTCGGGGTCGCCAAGCCGCATGATGAGCACAAGCTCACTGAGCACGTGTCACTCGAATGGTCCGTGGCGTCTGACAACCTCGTCGAGCGGGATACCGGGCTTGTCCAGTTCGCCGGACGCCTCCCTCTCCTCCATGTACGTGGCGTCGTCGTAGTCCTCGAGGGTCTGGCACAGCTGAAGGTCAAACGGCATGACGATGGCGACCAGCGGCTTGCCGTGTCTCGTGACGACGAAGTACTCGCCGCCGAACGCAACGCGGTTCACGATCTCGGCCAGGTTCTCGCGCAGCTCCTTGATCGTGATCATCGTGGCGTCGCCGTAGTCGTGCTCGGCGCGACGGCGCTCGTTCGCTGCTGTCGTTTGAAGACAGTGTCGAGTGTGGCAGGCCGTCCTGACATGGCACAGGTTGACGGACGACGGAACCGGTGGACGTTTGCCGACTCGGGCGGTGGACAGTCCCCGGTGGGAGCGGTGGACGATTGCCGGGCCACGTGCTGGACGATGCGTCCGTCACCCGTCCTAGCCGGGTGGTACCATCCAAGGCACGATTGTCCGACGTGTGGTCGGACGTGGTGCTCGATAGGGGGCGGCGATGAGTGGCAACTGTCGGCACAGTGCCCATCGGCACAGTGCCCACGAGCACCATGACGGGAAAGGCAGGGGTCATCCGAGCAGCTACTCGATGCACGACCCCGAGGTCATCGACGCCCAATTGGGATTGAGCGCCGGCGCGCGGTTTCTCGACCTGGGGTGCGGCATCGGCGACTACGCCCTGCGGGCCGCCGAACTGGTGGGGGAGAGCGGCTCCGTCGTGGCGCTGGACAGGGACGAGCGGGCGATCGAGTGCCTGGCGGCCGAGGCCGGTAGGCGCGGTCTGGACAACCTGCGGACGGTGGTGGCCGACTTCACCCGGCCGCTGCCGCTCGCCGACGGCTGCGTCGACGTCTGCCTGATCGCCACCGCCCTGCACATGCTCGCCCGGGACAAGGTCGGCCGCGACCTGTTCGACGAGGTGCGCCGCGTTTTGCGGCCCGGCGGACGTCTGCTGGTGATCGAGTGCAGGAAGGAGGAGACGTCCTGCGGGCCGCCGCTGTGGATGCGCACGGCGCCGGACGAGCTCGAGGCCGTCGTAGCGCCCTCAGGCTTCGACAGGGCGACCGAGGTCGACCTCGGTTCCACCTACCTGCTCGGCTTCGTCGCCGTGTGAGGGCGGTGACGGTGCGAGAGCCGGCTTGCGCGGCTCGGGCGCATGTCGGGTCCGTGTCGGGCTCGTGCCGGCGCATGTCCGGCGAGCAGAGCGGCAGCGGTCCATGCGTAACGCTTGCATGATGTGCAAGCCGTGCGTATACTCCGCCGCCATGCGGCAGACGCCCGACAACAGCGACGCCAACTTGGCGCTCACCGCCGGTGACGCGCGGCCGGGCGACGCCCGCGCGCCCCGCGCGGTCGTCGCGTCGGCTTCCATCGCGTCCGCTTCGGTCGCCTCCCACGTCCGCCGCACCGCCCAGCCGGCTCCGAAACCGGCTCCGCGCAGCTTCCAGCCGGCTCTGCCGCCGGCCCGACCGCGCCCTGTGCGACCCAGCGCCGTCCGGCGCTCGGGGTCGAGCGGCGGTAGCGGTCTCAGGGCCTAGTCCCACCGCACCATCGCCCCCGCTTCGGATGGCGCTCCTCCGCGCGACAGGCGGCGGTCGTCTGCGTCCGTTCTCCCTGTCGCCCACCTGACCCGGTGGCCCGACGCTCGACGTGCCGCCACCGATCCGACGCAACGGGAACGCCATGACCAGCACCACCACCGCCGTCATCGGAGGCAGCGGCTTCACCGGAGCGGAGCTCGCCGAGCTGCTGCTGCGCCATCCGTCGCTGCGGCTCACGCACGTCTCGTCCGACACCCAGGCCGGCACGCCGGTGGCCGCGGCGCTCCCGCGGGTACGGACCGACCTGAGTTTCTGCCGGCACGATGAGGTGACCGGCGTCGACACCGCCTTCCTCTGCCTGCCGGACCACAGCGCGGCGCCCATCGCCAGGCGTCTGCTTGCCGAGGGCACGCGGGTCGTGGACCTCTCGCCCGACTTCCGGCTCGGCGCCGCCGACTACGACGAGTGGTACGGGCCGCATCCGTTCCCCGAGATGCTGCCCGGCGTGTACGGGCTTACCGAGCTGCATCGTGATGAGGTCGCCGCCGCCCAGCTGGTCGCCAACCCCGGCTGCTATCCCACGGCGGCCCTGCTCGCCTTGACCCCGTTGCTGCCGCTGGGCGTGCAGGACGTGGTGATCGACGCCAAGTCGGGTGTGAGCGGCGCCGGCAAGACGCCCAGCGAGAAGACCCATTTCTGCACCGTCGATGAAGACCTGCTGGCCTACGGCATCGGCGGCCACCGGCACTACCCGGAGATCGCCGCCGGCATCGGCGCGAACGGCGCCGCGAAGGCGGGCGCCGACCGCGCCGCCGCCGGTCCGTCGCTGGTGTTCTTGCCGCACGTGGTGCCGCTGCAGCGCGGCATCCTCGAGACCATCTACGTCAGCACCCGCACGCTGCCGTCCGCTGTCGAGCTGCGGGCGTTGTTCGATGAGATGTACGCCGGCGAGCACTTCGTCGAGGTCTGTGACGCGCCGCCGCGTCTGCGGCAGGTCGCCGGCACCAACTACTGCCGCCTCTTCGCCACGCTCGATGAGCGTAGCCGGCGGATCGTGCTCGTCGCCGCTATCGACAACCTCCTCAAGGGCGCCGTGGGTCAGGCGCTCCAGAACATGAACGTGATGCTCGGCCTTCCCGAGCAGGAAGGGTTGCTGTGATGATCGTCGCCGCCTCGCGCTTTGCACCCTTACCCGGCTGCGCCCTGCCCGCCGAGGGCAGCGTGACCTTCCCGATGGGCTTTCGCGGCGCCGGCGTGCACGCCGGCCTCAAGCGCAGCCGGCGCGATGTCGGCATCCTCGTCTCCGAGCTGCCGGCCGTCTCGGCGGCGTTCTTCACCCGCAATGGGGCGGCGGCCGCCCCGGTGCGGCTGACCCGCGACGAGGGCGCCACGGGGGCCCTGCAGGCGGTCGTTGTCAATTCTGGCAACGCCAACGCCTGCACCGGTCCGCAGGGCGACGCCGACGCGCGGACCATGCGCGATCTGGCGGCCGAACTGCTCGCCTTGCCGGCGCCGCAGGTCGCCGTCTCGTCCACCGGCGTCATCGGCCTGCCGCTGCCCATGGACGTGATCGAGAAGGGCATCGGGAAGGCGGCCGCCAAGCTCGCCGACGACGGCGGCGAGGACTTCGCGGCCGCCATCCGCACCACCGACCGCAGCGAGAAGCAGGGCGCCCTGAGCGTGGCCGTCAAGGGCGGCGAGGTCCGCCTGGGCTTCGCGGCCAAAGGCGCCGGGATGATCTCGCCCAACATGGCCACCACGCTGTGCTTCGTGACCTGCGACGCGGCCGTCTCGGCCGCCGACTGGTATGCCATGACGGCGGCCGCCGTGGGCGCCTCCTTCAACCGCATCACCGTCGACGGCCAGGAGTCGACCAACGACATGGTGCTGGCCCTGGCCAACGGCGCCTCCGGCATCCGGCTCGCCGACAGCGACCTGGAGCGGCTCGCCGAAGCCCTGCAGGCCGGCCTGCTGGCGATGGCGCTGGCGGTGGTCGGCGACGGGGAGGGGGCGACCACGACGGTGCATCTGCGCGTCGACGGCGCTCTCGATGACGGCGAAGCCGAGCGCGTGGCGCGGGCCGTCGCCGGCTCGCCGCTGGTCAAGACGGCGGTCTACGGCCGCGACGCTAACTGGGGTCGCATCGTGCAGTCGGCCGGCATGGCCCTCTCGCCCAACGGCTGCGGTCCGCTCAGCTGCGACGTGGCCTTCGACGGCGTCGCGCTGCTCCGCGACGGGGTCCCGCTGGCGCTGTCCGAAGCGCAGGAGGCGGCCCTCGCCGAAGCCCTGGCCGCCGCCGAGCTCGATCTCAGCGTCGATCTGCATCGCGGCGCCGCCTCGTCCCACGTCTACTTCTCCGACCTCACGCACGACTACGTGCGCATCAACGCGGGAGCGCGGACATGACCCCCCTCGAAGCGCTCTGCGCGGCGCTGCCCACCTCCGACCCCGGGGACCGTCAGGAACGCACAGTCGGCACGCTGCTGGAATCGATGCCGTACATCCAGCGCTTCTGGGGCGCGACCATCGTGATCAAGTACGGCGGCGCTGCCATGACCTCGCGCCGCCTGCAGGAAGAGTTCGCCCGCGACGTGGTGCTGCTGCGGCTGGTCGGCATGCGGCCGATCGTGGTGCACGGTGGCGGACCACAGGTGACGCAGATGATGCAGCGCCTGGGCATGGACGCCACCTTCGTCCGCGGCCACCGGGTCACCGACGAGGAGACGATGGAGGTCGCCAGGATGGTCCTGGTCGGCAAGGTCAACAAGGACCTGGTCGGGCTGGTGCACCGCAACGGCGGCACCGCGGTCGGCCTCTCCGGGGAGGACGGGCAGCTGCTGGTGACCGAGCGGCTGGCGCATCAGGACGATGAAGGGCAGCCGATCGACATCGGCCTGGTCGGCCGGGTCCGTGAGGTCAACACCGGCGTGCTGGAGCTGCTCTCTGAGGGTGCCATCCCGATCGTCGCCAGCATCGGCGCCGACGAGGCGGGCCAGGCCTACAACGTCAACGCCGACACAGTGGCCGGCGCCCTGGCGGCGGCGCTCGGCGCCGAGAAGCTGCTGCTGCTCACCGACGTGCCCGGCGTGCTGGCGCCCGCCAGGGGCGGCGAGCGCGTCATCGACGAGTGCCGCCTCGGCGAGCTCGATGCTCTCGAGGCGGCCGGCGCCGTCGGCGGCGGCATGGTGCCCAAGGTGGCGGCCGTGCGCACGGCGCTGCAGGCCGGCGTCCGCAGTGCCCACATCGTCGACGGCCGCGTGGATCACGCGCTGCTGCTGGAGATCCTCACCGACGCGGGCTGCGGGACCAAGGTAGTGGCATGAGTAGTATGCAGTCGTCACGGCGCGAGAGTTGCATATGGGTATGAAGCCGAGTACACTGCCGCCCACCATGCGGCAGATCAGCGGAGAGACCACAGCCTGCGAGCGCACGGACGCCGTCCGTGCCGCTCTTCGCCGCCGTGTGCGACCCACGGCCGTCCGACGTGTGCGGGCGGCCGGCGGTCGGTGCGGGCGCGCCTGACGGCGGTCCGTCCTCCCACCTTCATCTGCCGGCCCCTGCACCGTCCGAGACGGCCGCTCTCGCCCGACCCGCTTCGATCCGCACTGGAGCCGTACCATGACCGTGAAGCAGATGAAGACCGTCAAGACCCTGATAGAAGCGATGCCCTGGATCCGTCGCTTCTGGGGCAAGGTGATGGTCATCCAGCCCGACGGGGTGACCGCGCACTCGCCGCGGCTGCGCGACCTGCTGGCTGCCGACGTCACGCTGCTGCGCATGGTCGGCATGCAGCCGGTGGTGGTCGACGGAGCCGGCGCCGCCGGCGGCTTCGCCGGACTCCTCGAGAAGCACGGCGCCACCCCGGCGCCACGGCAGGTGGCGGCGGGAGAGACGGCGGCTGTCGTGGCGGCGCTGCCGGATCTGCTGACCGATGAGAAAGTGCCGGTGCTCGACGCCGGCGAAGCGCCGCTTCAGTTGGCCGGCGAGCTGGCCGCCACCGCCCACGCCGAGAAGCTCGTGCTGATGAACGACGCCGGTGGCCTGCTGGTGGAGCAGGCACACGAGACGTTGATCTTGCCGGAGTGCGATCTGAGCACTCTCGGGGCGCTCACGGCGGCCGGCAAGGTGGCCCCCGATGTGCAGCTGCAACTGGCCGCTGTGCGGCGGGCCCTCGAGGCCGGCGTGGCCAGCGCCCACATCATCGACGGGCGCGTCGAGCACGCCCTCCTGCTGGAGGTCCTCACCGACGCGGGGTGCGGCACCAAGATCATCCCGGCCGGCGCGGTGGCGGCGATGGCGATGCCTCTGTGAACGGCGCCGCCCCTCAGGTTTTGACGGTCCGCGCATCAGGCGATCCGGCCGGTCTGTATACTTCGCGGCCGCTGTTGGCTATTCTCTGCATCGATTATGCGTCGATGAGCGCAGCCGGGGGCGCAAAGGGGGCGAGCGAGGACCATGGCAGTACGGCAGCAGATCCGTGGCGTCACGGCCGGGCAGCCGGGCAAGGTGGAGCGGCAGAAGCTGATCCAGAAGATCGTCGGCCAGCGCGAGATCGGGACGCAGCGCGAGCTGGTGGCGGCGTTGCAGGCGCTCGGGTGCCCGGTGACGCAGGCCACGGTGTCGCGAGACATCCGGGAGCTGGAGCTGCAGAAGGTCCGTACCCATCTGGGCCGGCCGCGCTACGTCATGTCGCTGCGCGAGCATCCTCGCGACCCGGCGCGCACGGCCGCGCACGTGCTCAAGGAGTTCTGTCTGCTGATCGTGGCGGCGCAGAACCTGGTGGTGGTGCGCTGCGAGATCGGCACCGCGCAGACGGTCGCCCGCTCGCTGGACAACCTCAACCACGCCGACATCGTGGGCACGGTGGCCGGCGACGACACGGCCATCATCGTGACGCGGGGCGCCGAGATGGCCGAGCAGATCAAGGCCTACCTGGACGAGCTGCGCCACGCCTGAGCCCGCTCTCGACGGCCGGGGGAACGGTCGTCACCAGGGGGCGAGATGGCCCCTTGGCGCGCCTCGTGTGACGGCAGCAGTCTCTCTCGTATCGACTCGTGATGAAAGGAACCACCCGTGTCTGACAAGGTCATCCTCGCCTATTCCGGCGGTCTCGATACCTCGGCACTCATCCCGTGGATCAAGGAGAACAAGGGCCTCGACGTCGTGGCCGTGCTGGTCGACGTCGGTCGCATGAAGGATGTCGACAAGCTCGTCGAACGCGCCCTTGCGGCCGGCGCCGTGGCCGCCGAGGCCATCGACGCCAAGGACGAGCTGGCGCAGGACTACATCCTGCCGGCGCTCATGGCCAACGCCCTCTATGAAGACAAGTACCCGCTGGTCTCGTCGCTGTCGCGGCCGCTGATCGCCAAGAAGCTGGTGGAGAAGGCGCACCAGCACGGGGCCGGCGCTGTGGCCCACGGCTGCACGGCCAAAGGAAATGACCAGGTGCGGATCGAGATCGGCGTGCGCAGCCTCGATCCCAGCCTGCAGATCCTCGGCCCGGCGCGTGAGTGGGGCATGAGCCGTGAAGAGCTGCTCGACTACGTGGCCGAGCGGGGCATCCCGGTGCCGCTCACCAAGAAGAGCCCGTACTCCATCGACGAGAACCTCTGGGGCCGGTCCAACGAGTGCGGCATCCTGGAGGATCCGTGGGTGGCTCCACCCGAGGACGCCTACGCGTGGACCGTCTCGGCCCAGGACGCCCCCGACGAGCCGCAGATCGTCGAGGTGGACTTCGAACAGGGCGTGCCGGTGGCCGTCGACGGGCAGAAGATGGGGCTCGTTCAGCTCATCGAGCACATCGACAGGATCGCCGGCGCGCACGGCTTCGGCCGCGTCGACATGATCGAGAACCGCCTGGTGGGCATCAAGAGCCGCGAGATCTACGAGGTGCCGGCGGCGCTGTCGCTCATCGCCGCCCACAAGGAACTCGAGGACCTGGTGCTCACGCGCGACCTCATCCACTTCAAGCGCACCATCGAGCAGAAGCTGGCCGACATGATCTACGAGGGCCAGTGGTTCGACCCGCTCACCGACGCCTGTAAGGCGTTCCTGTTCAGCACCCAGGAGCGGGTGAGCGGCACCATCCGGCTGCGCTACTACAAGGGTAACTGTGTGCCCGAGGGCCGCAGGTCGCCGAACTCCATCTACAACTACAATCTCGTGACGTACACGGCCGACGACGACTTCTCGCACGAGGCGGCGCAGGGCTTCATCGAGCTCTGGGGCCTGCCGATCGAGGTGTGGGCGCGGGTCGGCAAGCAGACCGGCGCCGGCGGGCCGGCGTAAGGCCGGGCCGGAGGGCAGGCGGAGGTGCGAGCAGCATGACGGTAGCGCGATCCGGACGCTTCGAGAGCGAACGCGACCCCACGTTCGTGCGACTCAACTCGTCGCTGGCGCTCGACTGGCGCCTGTGGCCCGAGGACATCGAGGGGAGTCGCGCGCACGCGCGCGCGCTGAGGCGGGCCCGGGTGCTCAACGCTCTGGAGCTGGACGCCATCCTCGGCGGCCTTGACGGGGTGGCAGCCGAGATCGCCGCCGGCGACTTTGTCCCCAGCGACGAGGATGAAGACGTGCACATGGCGATCGAGCGCCGTCTGATCGAGCTTATCGGGGCGCCGGGCGCCAAGCTGCACACCGGCCGCAGCCGCAACGATCAGGTGGTCACCGACGTGCGTCTCGAGCTGCGTCACGTCATCGACCGCCAGGATCCGGCGCTGGGCGCGCTGCAGGAGGCGCTGCTCGAGCAGGCCGAGCACCACGTCGAGACGGTCCTGCCCTCGTACACCCACCTGCAGCGGGCCCAGGTCACGTCGCTGGCGCACCACCTGCTGGCGTACTTCTGGATGCTCGATCGCGATCGCCGGCGTCTGGCGGCGGTGCGCGCCGCGTGCCAGCAGCTGCCGCTCGGCGCCGGCGCCGCGGTGGGCCTCAACTACGAGCTCGACCGCGACGCGGAGGCCGCCGATCTGGGCTTCGACGGCGTCATACCCAACTCGCTCGACGCGGTCTCGGACAGGGACTTCGTGGTCGAGTACCTGGGCTTCGCGGCGCTGCTGGGCGCGCATCTGAGCCGTCTGGGCGCCGAGCTGGTGCTGTGGGCGACGGCCGAGTTCGGGTTCGTCCGTCTCTCCGACGCGTTCAGCGGCGGCTCGAGCATCATGCCGCAGAAGCGCAATCCCGACGCCGCCGAGCTCACGCGCGCCGCGGCGCCGCGACTGACCGCCGACCTCAGCGGACTGCTCGGCGTGCTGCACGCCCTGCCGCTGGCGTACAGCACCGACCTGCGAGAAGACAAGCGCTACCTCTTCGACGCCGTCGACTGTCTCGACGAGCTGCTGCCGGTGATCACCGGCGTCGTCGCCGGGGCACGCTTCCAGGCGGTCCGCATGCGGGCCGCCTGCGAGAGCGCGCTGCTCTCCACCGACGTGGCCGACTACCTTGTCAAGAACGGCATGCCGTTCCGCGAGGCCCACCACCTGGTCGGTGGCCTGGTGCGCCGTGCCGAGGAGTCCGGCGTCGACATCTTCTCGTTGCCGGAGGCCGAGGTCGCGGAGCTCTCGCCGGCGCTCGACGCCGGCTACCGGGCGCTGGCCGACCCCAGCGCCTCGCTGGCCGGCAAGAGCGCCGCCGGCGGCAGCTCGCCGGGGCGCGTGCACGAGCAGCTCGACCTCGCCCGCCGAGCCATGGACGCGGCCGCCGCCCGCCGCGCATGAGCGGCGGCCGGCGGCCGGCGTCGCGCCCCGGCGGCTCCGCGTCGCGCCCCCGCGTCCCAGCGGCTGCTGCCGGACCGTCGACCGACCGGAGTCCTGTTGCGCCGCCGGGGTCGCCGGTCCTGCCGGCGGCGTTCTACGATCGTCCGGTCCTCAAGGTGGCACGCGACCTGGTCGGCTGCGGCTTCTTCTTCGACGGCGTCGGCGGTCGCATCGTCGAGACCGAGGCCTACGCCCACGACGATCCTTGCTGTCACGGCTTCCGGGGCTGCACCGAGCGTAACGCCGTCATGTTCGGCCCGCCGGGCCACCTGTACGTCTACTTCACATACGGCATGCACTTCTGCTGCAACCTGGTCTGTGAGGAAGAGGGGCGGGCGGCTGCCGTGCTGCTGCGGGCGATCGAGCCCACACACGGCCTCGACGTCATGCGCCGTCGTCGCGGCCCCATCGCGGCCGGCGGTCGTGACGGCGACGCTCCGGACACCCGTGTCCTGTGCAGCGGGCCGGCCAAGCTCACCCAGGCGCTGGGCATCGGACGCGAGCAGAACGGGCTGCCGGCCTGGCGCGAGCCGCTCGTGGTCACGCAGCAGCCGGGTGGCGCTGCGGCCGGCGGGGGTGATCGCGGCGGGATGCGGGCCGGTACCGGGCCGGCGCCGCGCATCGTGACGACGCCGCGCATCGGCGTCGGCGGCGATACGGCGCCCTGGCGGTTCGTCGACGCCGACAGTCGCTTCCTCTCACGGCCCCTGCCACGCAGCATCCGCGGTCGCTGACCCGGGCGGCCGCGGTCTGCAGGCCTGCCGGCTGCGGTCGCCGACCCCGGCGGCCGTCGAGCCGTGCGCAGCGTCCGCGGTCGCTGACCTCGCCGGCTGCCCACCCGCCCGCACCGGCGAAGCGGCCGCTCAGGGTCACACGCTGACCGCTGCGGCGGAAGCGGAGGCAAGATCGGCGTCCCGCAGCGCAGCGTCGAGGCGCCGCGCGAGCTCCTCCGGCGGCGCCGGCGAGCGCAGCCAGAGGTCATCGCCGAGCAGGAAGCCTTGGGCCAGCTGCTCGTGCGGCCCGGCGCCGACGAGATAGAGCACCGGGATGCCCGGATGGTCCACGGCCAGTCGTCCCGCGACCTCGAAGCCGCCGTAGCCGGGCATCTGCAGATCGAGCAGGACCAGAGACGGGTCGGTGTCGCTCGCCGCTGCGCAGACCGCGGCCGTGTCGTGGACCGTCGTCACGTCGAACCGCTCGGTCGGGAGCGCGCGGACCGACGCATCGGTGCTGCTGTCGGCATCGCAGACGACCAGGATCCGTGCTGGTGTGCTCATAGCCCCCCCCTTCCGAAGCGACGGTACGTTCGCCGTCTCTGAGGACGCTGGGCCGGAGCTGTGCCGGGACTGTGGAGCGCTGCCGAGACTGTGGAGCGCTGTCGGGACTGTGGAGCGCTGCCGGGGCTGCACTCACAGATGTCTCACAGCGAGGCGCCAGCTCTCGCCAAGCCGGCCGCGATATCCATTGGTCCGGACACACCCGAGACGAGTGACCGTGGCGGCGACCCCGCTCGCGGTGCGAGGAGGTCCCTCATGGCCAGACCAAGGCTCGATGTGAAGCAGGCCGGCGCCCGGCTGGGCATCTTCCTGGCCGGCGCCGTGAGCGTCGGCGTCATCCTGGTGGCGCTCATGGCGGCCGGCGTGCTGCCGGTCAAGGTCACCGAGACAAGGATCGTCAGCGGCGATGCGGCGGCCATCGCTCAGGATGACGGCGATTCGTCCGGCGCCGGCGGCTCAGGCCAGACCGGAAGCAGCGAGACGTCGGCACGCGTCGGGACGCTGACGCCGGCGCAGATCTACGAACGTTCGTCGTCCGGTGTCCTCGAGGTCCTGGCGACGTTCGGGAGCGGGGAGGGCCTCTTCGGTCCGCAGTCCGGCTCGTCACAGGCACTGGGCTCGGGCTTCGTGGTCTCCGAGGACGGCTACATCCTCACCAACGCGCACGTCGTGGAGAGCGACGGCCTGCGCGCCGACGCGGTCACGGTGACCTTCAAGGATGCGGACGGGCAGAGCAGCGCGATCGATGCCACCATCGTCGGCGTCGATCAGGGCAGCGATGTGGCCCTGCTCAAGGTCGATCCGAAGAAGGCCGGGACGCTGCAGCCGCTCGAGCTCGGCGACTCCGACGCCGTCAAGGTCGGCGAGCCGGTGGTGGCCATCGGCAACCCGCTCGGCTACGACTTCACGCTCACCGAGGGCATCGTCTCGGCGGTCGACCGCAGTCTGGAAGCGCCCAACGGCATGATCATCTCCAACGGCATCCAGACAGACGCGGCCATCAACGAGGGCAACTCGGGCGGCCCGCTGATCGACTCCTCCGGTCGGGTGATCGGCATCAACGAGCAGATCGCCTCGCAGTCGGGCGGCAGCCAGGGGCTCGGCTTCGCGGTGCCGATCAATACGGCGATCGACGTCATGGGACAGCTCAAGGACGACGGCCGCGTCTCCTACGCCTGGCTCGGCATCCAAGGTCAGACGATCGCCGCCGCCGTGGCGGAGGCGCTGGGCCTGCCGGCTGTCGACGGTGTGCTGGTGGTCGACGTGACGGCCGACAGCCCGGCCACACAGGCCGGGCTGCGGGGAGGCACGCAGCAGACCGAACTGCAGGGCGAGGTCTACGTCACCGGCGGCGACGTCATCACGGCCTTCGCCGGCGAGAAGGTGACGAGCATGGACGACCTGGTCGCCGCCATCACCGAGCACAAGCCCGGCGACGAGGTCGAGGTGACGATCGTGCGCGACGGCGAGACCAGGACGGTGCAAGCTACCCTGAGCGAACGGCCGGCGGAGCTGTGAACCGGCGACGCCGCGATCGGTCGCGTCGACGCGGCGTGAGATCGCGGTGACATCTCCGGACGCTCAGGCGGACTGATCGTCCCCCGGCTCTGGACATCGCTCGGTTGAGGGCTTCTATAGTCTGACTCAGGTAGGCTGTTCCCCTCAGGCCATCGCACTCGGCGAAAAGAACGCTCAGCGGCACGAGCGTCCGGAGAAGCCCGCGGGAAGCGGCGTTCTCGAAGGGGGTGTGCGGTGAGTCAGACAACCGAGGCTGCCGTCAAAGGGCAGGCCGGCGGCGGGCGCTGGTACGCCCTCGACATAGACGAGGTCGCCCGCAAGCTCGATGTCACTCCCGACAAGGGTCTCTCGCCGGATGAGGCCGCCGCGCGCCTGAAGCAGCACGGCCCCAACGCGCTGCCCACCGAGAAGCCGCCGTCGCCCATCGTCCGCTTCCTGCGCCAGTACACGAGCTACATGCAGATGGTCCTGGTCGCGGCGGCGGTCGTCTCGCTGGTGATCCAGCAGTGGCACACCGGCATCCTGCTGCTTGTGATCACGCTTGTGAACGCCGCCGTGGGCCTGCGCCAGGAGGGTAAGGCCGAGAGCGCCATGAACGCGCTCCAGTCGATGATGAAAGAGAGCGCGCGGGTGCGCCGCGACGGTGTCGAGGCCGAGATACCGGCCGAGGACCTGGTCGCCGGCGACGTGGTACTGATCGCCGCCGGGGATCAGATCCCGGCGGACGGGCGGATCGTCGCGGGGAGCGCGCTGCAGATCGACGAGTCCGCCCTCACCGGCGAGAGCGTGCCGGCGGGCAAGGACGCCGGCACCCTTGCCGATACCGACCTGGCGCCCGGCGACCAGAGCAACACGGCGTTCATGCACACGCCGGTCACGCACGGAAGCGGCGTCATGATCGTCACCGCGACCGGCGGCGACACCGAGGTCGGCAGGATCGCCCACATGCTCTCGTCGACGAAGCGGGAAGAGACGCCGCTGACCAGGCAGATGAACACGTTGACCCTCTGGATCATCGCTGCGGCCGCCCTCACCATGGTCGTGATGTTCGCCACCGGCCTGACCCGCGGCGAGGCCTGGCAGACGCTGTTCGTGGCCGCCATCGCGCTGGCGATCTCCGCCATCCCGGAAGCGCTGCCGACCGTGGTCCAGGTGGTGCTCTCCATGGGCAGCGAGGAGCTGGCGAAACAGAAGGCCATCGTCAAGGACCTGCCGTCGGTGGAGACGCTCGGGTTCACCTCCGCGATCAACTCGGACAAGACCGGCACGCTCACGATGAACCAGATGAGCGCCGTCGAGGTGGTCGACGCGAGCGATCGCTACACCGTCAGCGGCAGCGGCTACGGCCTGGAGGGACGGATCACCCACGTCGCCGGCACCACCGACCGCATCGACGACGCCATCCTCCCGTACGTCGTCGCCAGCGACGCCAAGCTGGTCGACGGCAAGGTGGTCGGTGACCCGACGGAAGGCGCCCTGCTCGTGCTCGGCCACAAGGCCGGTCTGGACCCCGATATCACTCGCGACCACCTGCCGCGTCTGGCGACCCTGCCCTTCGATCCCACCTACAAGCTCATGGCCACCTTCAACAAGGCCACGGACGCTGCCGGCAAGGAGGTCGTCCGCTGCTTCGTCAAGGGAGCCGCGCCGGCGGTGGTCGATCGCGCCTCCAGCGCCCTTTCGGGCGAGGCGAGCGTCGAATGGAGCGATGATCTCAAGCAGCGCGTCCAGCAGAACATCACGCGCATGGGGGCGACGGCCTGCGGGTCATGGCCGGCGCCGTCCGCGACCTCGATCCAGCGGCATTCGACGCCGAGGGCGACCTGCTCGGCTACGTCAAGGACCTCGAGCTCACCAGCCTCGTCGGCATGGTCGATCCGCCACGGGATGAGTCCAGGGCGGCCGTCGCCGCCGCCCAGACGGCCCACATCCGTGTGCGCATGGTCACCGGCGACGACGTGGTCACCGGCGCCGCCATCGCCCGGCAGGTCGGCATACCCGGCGAGGCTATCCTGGGGGCCGACTTCGCGGCGCTGAGCGATCAGGAGCGGTTGGACCGCATCGACGACATCGGCGTCGTGGGGCGGGTGGCGCCGGAACACAAGGTGCTCCTGGCGGAGACGCTCAAGAAGAAGGACGACGTGGTCGCCATGACCGGCGACGGCGTCAACGACGCACCGGCCATCAAGGCCGCCGACATCGGTATCGCGATGGGCAGCGGCGGCGAGAGGGCCTGAGGGTGGTCAGCAGCGCTGGAGCACGCTCAGCCGCTCCACGAGCAGGGCGGCCGGCTGGCCGGCGTGGTCGAGGCCGCAACGGCGCTCGCGGGGCAGGGCCGGGATCGCTGCTGCCGGCGATGGCGGGGACTTGCCTCCTATCTCACCGTCAGCGTGCGACTGAAGCCGCTGCCGGCCACCCGCCACTCGGCGCTCGACCGGGCGAAAGCCCGGAAGCGGTACCGGCCCCGTGTCGTGATGCTCACTCTGGCGCGATAGCGCGTGAGCGTGCCGGCGTCGGTGTCGACCGCCCTGTACCTGCGGAAAAGCCTCCACTTGCCGGCCACCCGCCGGTAGGCCTTCACCGTCACCGCCTCGGTGCCGGCGGGGAAGCGCGGCTTGAACGTGCCCGATACGACGAACCGTTGGCCGCGTTTGACCTTCGATGGCGTGGAAGGTCGCGAGAGCGTGGGTGACGAAGCCGGGGCCATCCCGTGCTTCGCGGCCACCCAGTCCAGCAGTGCCCCCGAGCAATCGTCGCGCCAGGGGCGGCCGATGTCGGTATGGCCGCGGTCGACCCAGTTGAAGGAGTAGTCGAACGTCGGGGTCCCATCGTTGATGAAGGCCCGCGCCACATTGGTGGGCTGCAGCGGCACCACCTTGGCGCCGCCGATCACCTGGTACATGCTGAGCCACTCGGGCGTCGGGTCGCCGAAGTAGTCGCTCAGAGCAGCCTTGTAGGCACGGTAGCTGCCGTTCAGCGGGTTGGTGGTCGTGCCGGTCGTGATCCCGCACTCGCTCTGTTCCTTGTTGGCGACGGCGTCCAGGGTGGCCACCAGGATGCGGGCGTGGCGGACCGGTGACGAATCGCCCATGAACCTTTTCGCCAGCCTGCACGCCAGGGCGCCGCCGCGGCTGGAGCCCACCATGAGCACGGTCTGCACGTTGTCGGGAAGCGGACCCATCCTGTCGAGCAGGTAGTCGTAGTAGCCGTTCTCGATGATCTGCTTGTTGGTCGCATCCAGGCTGTAGTAGAAGGCCGCGTCGAAGACAAGGACGAACAGCGTGTCTTCAGGCTTGAATCCGTAGCGTCGGCCCTCGTTGGAGACGCCGTCTTCGTGGATGAGCCCGGCGACCGACAGCCTTCTGATCGGGACCGTGTGCGTGCGGGCGTCTTTCGCGCCGCGCCAGGCCTCGCTCTGACCCGTGGTGATGTTGGCCTCCGCACTCCACGTGTAGCGCGTCCCCTGTTGTCCCGCCGAGACGAAGATGACGTTTCGGATCCGACCCGGTCGAGGCTTCCAGACCTCGCCTATCCAGATCCGCTCGCGACACGATTCCAGGCCGCCGGCGTTCTTCCAGAAGGCGAAGTCGGGATTCTCCTTCCAGTTCAGGAGCGACCGCCTGTACCTGACGTGGTGCGCCACCACCTCGAGCTGGTCGGCTTGCCTGGAGGATACCGAGGCACCGTCCGGGGCACGTGAAGCCGACGCGCCGCCTGCCCGATCGGCCACGTGCAGTGGTTCGGCGCTCGCGCCGGGCACGGCAGCGAGCACCACGGACGCCGCCACCGCGAGCACCACCGCGAGTCTTCTCATCTGGCCGTCCCTTTCGCGCGACTCGGGCCTTCACGGACCGTCCGGCATATCGGCGAGCCTCCTGCGTGGCGGAGGAGGCGGGATGCTGGATCGCCTCTTCGTGCTCGCCGTACCTTGGTCATCGGTATCTCGCACTCCAGACTGTAGCCGGCGGCAGTCCGGGCGCGCCTTCCTGCGGCGCGATACGCCGCTCACGTCGGGTCCCGGATTGCTGCGCCTGGCCGGCGCAGCGCGCCGCGACGCGCTCAGCATCGTCGAGCTGTACCCGGCCGAGCCCTCCGGGCGATCCTACGAGACGGTGGACCCGTCGGCACTGGACCGCGGCCGGCCCCTCTCCCATCACCGGCGCCGCGTTCGGTCGCGTCGCTGCGGCGCGAGATCGCGGTGACACGTCCGGACGCCCGGGCGGACAGATCGTTCCGTGGGACGGTACACTCCCGACAGCGATGCGTGGAGCAGCGCTCGAGTGGTGGGGAGGTGAGCCGTGGCAGAGGGAGTCCAGGACGACGCCGGCAAGCAGGCGTCCGACGGCGTCCAGGTCATCGCCCGTACGGCGGCCATCCTCAGCGCGCTGGCCGATGCCCCCGGCGGCCTGACGTTCTCGCAGCTCGCCGCGCGCACCGACCTTCCCAAGACCACGGTGCATCGCATCTGCCGGGCGCTGGAGCGGGTCGGCTACGTGGCGGTCGACCCCGGGAGCGGCCGGCGTGAGCTGGGCCCCGGCCTTCTGCGCCTGGCGGCCTCTGCGCGGCGAGACCTGCGCAGCATCGTCGAGCCGCATCTGGAGACGCTCTCAAGGCAGCTCAACGAGACCGTCGACCTGGCGGTCCTCGACGGCGGCCAGGTCCTCTACATCGCGCAGCACCAGGCGCTGCAGCGCGAGCTGATGGCCATCGCCCGCGTCGGGGTGCACTTCCCGGCATACAGCCTGGCGAGCGGCAAGGCTCTGCTGGCTCAGCTGCCGGCAGACGAGCTGCGTCGCCGGCTGCCGCCGCGGCTGGAGCCGACGCTGGAGGGCAAGGCGCCGTCTCGTGAGGCGCTGCTGCGCGAGCTGACCGACGTGCATGCCAGTGGGCTCGCCTACGACCGCGAGGAGATCCGCGAGGGTATCTGCGCCGTGGCGGTCGCGGTGGTCGACGTGGACGGCAGCGCGGCGTCGATCTCGGTGCCGATGCCGGCGGCGCGCTTCTACGAAGATCAGGACCGCGTGGTCGCGGCGCTGCTCGCGGTCCGCGACCAGATCCAGCGCACGCTCGACGGCGTCTGACCGAGGTCCTCAGCCGTCGCCATCGGCCGGCGCCCGACCACTCGGATACCGACGTGCATGAAGAAGGAGGGCGGCCGCTGCTTCCAGCGGCCGCCCCTCTGTCTGTAGCCGGGTCTCGTCCGTCGATCCCGGTAGGTGAAGGCGTGGGGGGACTCGTCCCAGCCCCCGCGTGTGCCTCGTCCCGTCAGGTCTTCCAGACCGCGATGTCGCCGATGTTGATGTCTTCGCCGGCGTCCACCGGGCCCGTCTTCTCCGGCAGGTAGCCGTCCTTCTCGATCACCAGGTTGTACGTGCCGGGCTCCAGGTCCCGCAGCCAGAAGTCGCCGTAGCCGTCGGTGGTCGCCGTACAGGTGGCACCGCTCTCGACGTTGGTCGCCGTCACGACGGCGCCCTCGGTGCACTCGTCGGCCTCGCTGTCGAACACCGCGCCGGCGATGAACGGCTTCGGCAGGCCGATGAAGAACACCCGTGGCTTCACGTCCTCATGGCCGGGCATGAGCACCGGCTCCGCCTTGGCCACGAGCTCCCTGATCTTCGGGTCGTCCTCGTCGCCGAAGGTGAAGGCGCCGGTGGGGCAGGCATCCACGCAGCGCGGCTCCGTCCAGCCGTCGTCCAGAAGGTGTGCGCAGAACGTGCACTTCTGGGCGATGTTGAGGGCGTCGTTGAAGTAGATGACGTCCGGGTATGGACACGCCGCCAGACACATCTTGTTGCCGCGGCACTTGTCCGGGTCGATGATCACCGCCCCGTCGTCGCGCTTGTAGATGGCGCCGACGTTGCACGATGGGATGCACGGCGCGTCGTCGCAGTGCATGCAGATGGTGTGCATGTAGGTGACCATCACCTTGGGCACCTGACCGCGCACCTTGTCGGTGATCTTGTTCCAGAACTGCCCCGTGTCGGGCTGCGGCTTGGCGATCGGCGACCAGTCGTTGGCCACGTGCTCGTCTTTGCAGGCCACCTGGCAGTTGTAGCAGCCGTTGCAGATGCTCAGGTCGATGACCAGGACCTTGCCCATCACTCCACCCCCAGGATGCAGGCTTCCAGGCCGGGACCGGCACACGGGTGGAACGGCTTCTCGAAGGCTTCCGGGTATTTCCGCTTGAGCTCTTCCAGATCGGTCTTCTCGATGTCGACCAGGAAGCCGCTGACCGCGTGGCCGACGGCGTTCTTGGACGTCGTGTGACGTGGCACGATGGTGTTGATGGCGCCGCCGCGGTCTATCTCGCCGGGGACGATGGGGTCCCACTTGGCGCCGTGGTCTATGTAGACCACGTCCGGCATGATGCGCTCGGTGATGTAGGCGCCGGCGAGCACGGTGCCGCGGTCGTTGAAGATGGAGACCACGTCGCCGCTCCTGATGCCGCGCTTCTGGGCCGTGCTGGGGTGCAGCCAGATGGGGTGGTACTGGTAGCCGTCGGGACCGGTCACCTTGCACGTCTCGATCTCGCGCAGCCAGGTGATGTCCTCGTGCTGCGAGTGGACGCTCCAGCGCGGGTGGTTGGAGATCACGAGCAGCGGATACTTCTGCGCGCGGTCGGTGCCGAGCGTCTCCTCGTGGCTGATGCCCTGCGCCACCCACTTGGGCACCGGCGGCCGCTCCTTGTCGTCGGGGAAGTGCTCGACCAGACCCTGCGCCTCGAACTCGAGCAGGCCGGTCGGCGTGCTGAGCGGGTACTTCTTGGGATCCTTGTAGAAGTTGTAGAAGCCGGCCGGCACGTCTTCCCAGTCGTCGGCCGTGGGGACCACGTAGTAGCCCTTCTCGTTGAGCTCCTCCCAGCTGATGAGGTCGTCGCAGCGCGAGGTCTCGTAGCCGTATTTGATGAGCTCGGGGATGGTCTTGCCGCCGGTGTACTCCTCGAGCAGGCCCAGGCGCTCGGAGAGCATCACGGCGATCTCGTAGTCGCTGAAGCTCTCGGCCAGCGGCTCGATGCATTTGTGCTCGGGGAAGAGCAGGTTGTACTGGCCGCTGAAGATGTCGCCGGCGATGTCGTCCTCCTCCAGCTTGGTGTTCACGGGGAGGATGATGTCGGCCAGCAGGGCGTCGTTCTCCAGCCACGGGTGCTGGCAGAACATGAACTCGATGTCGGGGTGGCGCATGGCGCGCACGTAGTCGTTGCCCGAGTTCCAGCAGGTGATCCAGCTCGGCGAGTCGGTCCAGACCATGTGGATCTTGGAGCAGCCGTCGGCCGGGTACTTGTAGTGGACGAACTGGTTCTCGCGCGGCGCCGTCTCGCTCTCGCAGCCGTACCAGTCGCACTCGCCCTCGAGGATCGCCTTGGGCACGTACGTCTTGGGGATGAACGACGGGTGGTTGGTCTCGTCGGGGTGGCCGCCGGTGTAGGCGCTGCGCAGGTTGGGCACCCGCAGCGGCTTGGGCTGCGCGTACTGGTCGGGCTTGTCGAACAGGCCCCACTCGATCATCTTGGCCTGGTTTTGACCGGGCTTGCCGAGGCCCTGCATGGCGAGGCAGATGGCCTGCAGGCGGGCCGGCTCGGTGGCGTACGGCCCGCGGATGCCGGGGCCGCCGTTGCCGATCACGACCGTGGTGCGCTTGCCCGCCCACTCGTCGGCCAGGGCCTTGATGACGCGTGCCGGCACGCCGCAGATGGGTGCCGCCCACTCCGGCGTCTTGGGCACGCCGTCTTCCTCGCCCATCACGTAGGCCTCGAACTTCTCGACGCCCACGGCGTGGGTCTTGAGGTACTCCTTGTCGTAGGTGCCACGGGTGAACCAGCGGTGGGTGATCGCCAGGTACAGCGCCGCGTCGGTATTGGGCAGCACCGGGATCCAGCGGTCGGCGTGCACGGCGGCGGCGTAGTTGAGGTCGGGGCAGACGTAGATCTGCTTGATCCCGATGTCGCTCCACCAGTAGCTCAGCCGGCTGGGCAGCTGGCCCTGCCAGCCCCACGGGGTCGTCTCCTGGTCGCAGCCCCAGAACAGGAGCAGCTCGGTGTTCCTGGAGATGTCGTAGAGCAGGTTGCTCTGCTGCCCCTGGCCGACCGGCTCACAGCCCCAGAGGTGCTTGTTGCCCCACCACCAGCCTTCCCAGCTGTCGGGCTGGCGGATCTGCAGGGTGAAGCCGCCCCAGGCGCGCAGCAGCTTGCGGCCGGCGCCGTGACAGGCCTGCACGACCTTGTTCTCGCCGTGCTGGTCGCACTGGTAGAGCAGCGCCGTGGGGCCGTACGTCTTCTTGATGCGCTCCATCTCGCCGACGATGATGTCGAGCGCCGTGTCCCAGGAGATACGCTTGTACTTGCTCTTGCCGCGGTTCTGCGGGTTGCGCTCGCCGTCGGGGTCGAAGTCGACGCGCTGCATCGGGTAGCGGATGCGGGCGGGAGAGTAGACCCTCTTCTTGTACGCGATCGAGTACGGCGGGATGAGCGTCTTCATGCTGGGCTCAAAGGTCGACCCGCGGGCCTCGAACTTCCACGGGTTCATGTCCTTCTCGGGGTCGTACTTCCAGTCGTAGTGCATCGGGCGGATGCGGATGATCCTGCCGTCCTTGACATCCACCATCGAGGCGTTGGAACCGTTCTCCGGCACGCCGCAGAAGCTGATGTCTCGCACCAGCGTGCGTTCGCCGGTGGCTCCGGTCTTGCTCATGTCTTCTGCCATACCATGCTCCTCCGGGTCGGCGCTTGCCGGGTCGTCGGCGGTGTGCTCATGCGGTCGGTGTGCTCATGCCGTCTGGCGTATGGCGCTCGCGCGCGCGCGCGGAATGATGGCGACGCTGAGAGTGGCGACGCTGAGAGTGAGGGACGCGGAGAGTGAGGGATGCGGAGAGATGCGATGTGAAGGACGCTGAAAGATGCGATGAGGGAAGCGGGCCTGAGGGTCGGATCGGAGGCGAGTGGACGCGCACGGTCGCCGCCCGGCAGCTGCCGCGATGCTCGCCATGGTGCCCGTCGACCCCCATCTCACAGCGACTCATCGGAAGTGAATCCCGCAATGCGGGCACGTCTTCCGCTATGCGGGCATCCTAGGGTCTCCGGTGCGTGGTGTCAAGTGGCCTCTGCGCCACCACCAGGCCCGAGTCCCGGCCCGGTGCCCGCCCGCCGGCCGGCATGCTGACCGCTCTCTGGCCGATGCAGCTCATCACGAGGAGCCACGAGATGATCGAGTTCGAGTTCCACATCTCTCCGGCTCTGAGCTCGTCGCGGCCCCACACCGGCGTGGGTACGTGCGGCGCCAGGCGGAGCACTCGTCGCGCCGTCTCCTGATCCCGCGTCAGCCGTTGGGGGCTCGCCACCGCCTCGTCGAGGTCGGGGATGACGCCGTCGCGCCAGCAGCGGATCTCATGGCGGAAGATGCGCAGGCGACCGGCCCAGCGGGCCCCGACGGGGCCTCCGGCGACGACGCCCCGCTCATCGGCCCGTGCGTTCGGCACCGGAGCGCTCTCGATCGTGTAACGGCCCTCCGGCACGCGGACCTCCAAGGCCGAGTGGTACAGGTCGAAGCGGCGGCGGCGCTCGCGCAGCGCCACGCCGGCCTCGAAGACCTTGCCGTTCAGCCTCACCGAATGGCCTCCGGCCCCCAGGGGGAGCCAGTAGAGGTCGACGGCGGCGAGAGGTGGAGCTAGAGGTGCGATGTGTGTCACGTGGCCTCCACGAGTCGGCACGACGTCGACGGCTTCGGCAGCGGCTCCCGGGGTCGCCGACCCGACCCCGTGAGCTTCACGCAGGCGCGACGGCTCCCACACGCTCCTGCCCGGCAACCCCCACACGCTCCTACCTGGACCTCGGCTTCCGGGCCTTGGGCGTGGGAAGTCCGCGCGCCGTCACTTCGATGAGTCCGGTCAGCCACTCCCGGTCCTCGATGCCGTCCCCGATCAGGAAGTGCGGCTTGGCTCCCTGATATGGCGGCGACTCGACGGGGGTCCCGATGAACGCCCGACCTCCGGGTGTGGGCTTCACGAACAGCTGGTCGTCGCAGATGAGTGCGACGACCCTGTCGTCGCAGTAGATCGCGAATTCGCCGAACATCTTCCGGGACCTGATAAGCCCGGCGCCACGCATCTGATCGCAGACATACTCGACGAATGCCACGTCTGAGGTCATCGCCCCTCCGATCTACTCGACATCTACTGCCGCGGTCACACCGGTCACGCATTCGATGGGCACACAGGCGCCCTACCGCCGGGTCGTCCGGCTCGATGTGCCTGTTGGACAGACCTCTCACGCTCAGGTGGCGGTCCCGGACCACGGCGTGATGTGCTCGAGCTGGCCGGCCAGTGCCTTTTCGGCGACTTCTGTGTCGCAGGCAGCCTGGGCGCGCAGCCAGTAGCCGTTGGAGACGCCGAAGAAGCGGCACATCACCGCGGCATCAGCGCGAAGGCGCCCCAGCCCAGGTATTCACGCGTGTAAGCGGCGTAGCGCTCGGGTTCCGAGGTCAGTTTGGCTCGAACATCTTTCGTGAACTCGTCGTCGGGATTGGCCTCAAGCCAGCGGCGCATGGTGAGCCACTTGGCCGCCTCGTATCTGTCCCAGCTGTCGTGGTCTGCCAGGACCATTTCCACGACGTCATAGCCGAGGTGGCGGAAAGACGCGAGAAGCTCTGGAAGCAGGAGAAAGTCGGAGATTGCGCCGGCAAGACACCCCTTGGCAACAGCTTCCGTGGGCGGTGACCGCCGCCAGTAGGGCTCGCCGATGAGGATGATCCCTCCGGAGCGGAGGCTCTGCGCCAGAAGCTCGATGGTGCCGACGACTCCCGCAGCGATCCACGTGGCACCGAGACAGGCTGCCACACCGACCTTCTCGTCAGAGACGAAGCCGGCAGCATCGCCATGGATGAACTTGACTCGATCGGCGACACCGAGTTCTTCAGCACGCAGTCCCGCTTGCTCGGTGAACAGCTGGCTCATGTCGATGCCGGTGCCGATGACTCCGTAGTCGCGCGCCCAGGTGCACAGCATCTCTCCCGAGCCGCTGCCGAGGTCCAGCACTCGGGTTCCCGTTTCCAGACGCAGCGCTGCACCGAGAGTGGAGAGCTTCTCGGGTGTGAACGGGTCATGGATGCGGTGAGCACTTTCGGTGATGTTGAAGATCCGTGGAATATCCAATGTGAAAGATCTCCTTACGGGTGTGAGTAGATCCGGTCACTGCCTGGCGTGTTGCGCTTAGCCTGCGTGCCGTGCGCTTTCATGATAGCCGAGGAGTCGTCGCGTCAGGTTGAAGCGCTTGTCAGACGGCGCAGCGGCTTGCGCATGGCCACCCGTCTTGAACGTTCCAGCCCCAGCGCTGCCTCATCTGAGAGCCGTCGAACGAGCTGCGCGCCGAGTTCCTGCTCCGGTATCACCTCGAAGCCGACGCGAGCATAGAAAGGCGCATTCCACGGGACATCGCGGAAAGTGGTGAGCGTGATCTCGACGCAGCCGCTGTTGAGGGCGTAGTCCTCGACAGCTTCGACGAGCGCCGACCCTATTCCCTTGCGGCCGTGTCCGGGCAACACATCGAGTTCGTCGAGGTGAGCGCGCCGTCCGCAGATGCTGGCAACGGCGAATCCAACAGGGGCACCCGCCGGTCCGAGAGCCACCCAGAGCAGACCCGCCTGTTGTGCTGCCGTGAGGCTGTCCAACGGGGTGACATGCGAAAGCACGGATCCAGGCAGCGAATCGCCGAACCTGGTGGCCGCCTCGCGCTCGATGTCGGGCAGCTGGTCGACGTGCTCGGGGCCGGCCAGCCGGACGACGTACTCGGTGCTCATCGAGCGGCCCTCCGTCCGGCTAACGCGTGGCACATGAGCTGCGCCGCCTCGGCGGCGTCTGCTCGATGTGCTTGTTATGCGACCTTCAGTGGCTTGATGCGTTCGACCTTCGCCCCCAGCGCCAGCTGGGCGTCCCAGAGATCGACGGCACGCTGTGCGTTGAGCCAGAACTCCGGGCTATCGCCGAACAGACGACCGAGGCGCAGGGCCATCTCCGGACTGACGGCGCGACGCTCGCGCAGCAGCTCGTTGACCGTCTGGCGGGAGACATCGAGAGCGGCGGCAAGGGCGGCGACGGTCAGCCCGTAGTCGGGCAGGAAGTCCTCGCGCAGCATCTCGCCGGGGTGGGTGGGCCGGACCGTGCGCTGGGTGCTGTTGGGAATGCTCATCTTCGCTCACCTCGCCATCAGTGGTAGTCGGTGATCTCGACATCGTGAGCATCGCCATCGCTGAAGCGGAAGCAGATGCGCCACTGGTCGTTGATCGAGATCGAGTACTGGCCCTTGCGATCACCCTCCAGAGCGTGCAGACGATTGCCCGGCGGTACCCGCAGGTCGTCGAGGCGCGTCGCCAGGTCGAGGTACTCGAGCTTGCGTACGGCTCGGCGCACGATCTCCGACGGCAGCCGTCGCGACCTGCCGGTCACGTACAGCGACTGGGTCCGCGCATCGGCGAAGGACTTGATCACGGAAGCCAGCGTAAACTGTCACGTGACGCTTGTCAACGGGTGGACCACCGCTCTGTTCGCATAACGCGTGGCACATGAGCGGCACCGACCAGCGGAGTCGGGCTCGATATGCTTGTTGGGTGGCGTACTCACCGGGGAGTGAGGAGCTCATCCACGGTGAGGTGGATGTCTGCTGCGATCTTGCGCAGCAGTGCGGGGGATATATCACGACCGGCATGGAACGGCACGGTGGTGGAACGACCATCGGGATGCCGGAACTGCTTGTGGGAGCCGCGCTGGCGGACCTCCGTGAACCCGTGCGCTTCCAGCAGCGCCACCACCTGCCGAGGCGTGAGGACCGGCAGGCTCCCCACGGTCAGGCGACCTGGATCGTGCGCACGTCGACGAACTCAGACTCCAGCTCTGGTTCGCCGTCTTCGAGCAGCATCTCGATGACCTCGCGCAGGTTCTGCTGCAGCTCGTCGATGTCGGCACCCTGCGTATGGGCGCCGGGCCAACCCGGGACGTAGCCGACAAGGAGGCCGGTCTCGGGGTCCCGTTCGACGACGAAGTGGTACGACCGCATGGTGAGACTCCTTTCCGCCCCTCTACGATAGCCCAGGGCCCAGGTGGTCTACCAGTAGCATCGGCAATCGTCCACCCAACAACGACTCCACGGTGTGGATACTGTAGTCGATGAAGCGGGTGGTGTCTGTGGAAGGTGAGGGGCGTCGGCGCGGGCGGGGGGCGGGCACGGCGCCGGAATCGAGGGTCGGGCCCGGATGCGGGAGGTCTCCGTCGGTCTTCTCGAAGGTGTGATGCACGGTCTGCATAAGCTGCGGGAGGGGTGACGAGAAGGGAAGGCTGGAGGCGCGCGGGCTGGGCACGACGGGGAGAGCACGCGACTCGCGTGGCGGGGCAGTGCCGGGTCCGTGGGGTGCTCGAGCGGCGGGCGTGCGGCAGGGTGATCGCCCGGATGATGGGGAGCCGACGGCGGGTCGGAAATGCCCACGATGCGGGCATTGCTACCGCCATGCGGGCATGGTAGGCTGCCCGCCGTACCTGTCATGTCATCAAGGCAGCGGGGAGGAGCGCAGGCACCATGGGGCAGGTCGAACGACTGACGAACTGCACGACGGGTGGTCCGGTCTACGTCGACGTGGAAGACGGACGGATCATTCGCATGTTCCCCATCGATCTGGCGGACGATGACAAGGGCGACTGGGTCATCGACGCGCGCGGCCGGAAGCTCACGCCGCCGCGGCGCACCACCCTGTCGCCTCACGCCCAGGCGCAGCGGTCGATGATCTACTCGCCCAAGCGCATCATGACGCCGCTCAAGCGCGTCGACTTCGATCACAGGGGCAAGCGGAACATCCACAACCGCGGCGTGTCCGGCTACGAGCCGATCAGCTGGGAGGCGGCGCTGGACATCTGCGCCGATGAGATCGAGCGCTGCCGGCGCGAGGTCGGCCCGGGCTCCATCCTCACCACCGAGAGCTCGCACCACCTATGGGGCAACATCGGGTACCGGCACAGCGCCTACAACCGCTTCCTCAACATCATGGGGTTCGCGCACGCGGGTCATAACCCCGACAGCTGGGAGGGCTGGCACTGGGGCGCCATGCCGATGTGGGGCAACAGCCACCGCCTCGGCATCCCGGAGCAGTACGACCTGCTGGAAGACGCGCTCAAGCACAGCGAGATGGTGGTCTTCTGGTCGGCCGACCCCGAGACCACCGGCGGCGGCATCTACTCCGCCTTCGAGAGCACCATCCGGCGCTTCTGGATGAAGGAGCTCGGCCTCAAGATGGTGTTCATCGACCCCTACTTCAACCACACCGCCGAGCTCTTCGGCGACAAGTGGTTCGCGCCGCGGCTGGGCACCGACGTGGCCTTCGGCCTGGCCATCGCCCACACGTGGCTCGCCGAGGGCACCTACGACAAGGACTACATCGAGAAGCGCACCACCGGCTTCGACGAGTGGAAGGACTACGTCCTCGGCAAGACCGACAACGTCCCCAAGACCTGCGAGTGGGCCGAGGCCGAGTGCGGCATCCCGGCCCGCGAGATCCGCGCCCTGGCGCGCGAGTGGGGCGCCAAGAAGACCATGCTCGCCTCCGGCTCGCTCGGCGGCTGGGGCGGTGCCTGCCGCTCGGCCACCGGCAACGAGTGGGCCCGCACCATGGTCGCCCTGGCGGCCATGCAGGGCTACGGCAAGCCGGGCAGCAACATCTGGGGCACCGCCCAGGGCGCGCCCAGCGACGAGTCCTTCTGCTTCCCCGGCTACGCCGAGGGCGGCATCTCCGGCGACCCCGAGAAGTCGGCGTCGGCGTACCGCTGGACGTATCGCATGTTCGCCCACGGCACCGGCTCGCACCCCACCGTCAACACCCACGACTCCCCCGAGGGCCAGTCGGTGCCGCGCCTGCGCATCCCCGAGGCGATGATGCACGAGCCGTTCGAGTGGCGCGGCAAGGGCTTCTGCGGCTCGTCGATCGAGAGCCAGATGCAGAAATACCAGTACCCGGCGCCCGGCTACCCGTTCATCGAGATGTACTGGCGCTACGGCGGCTCGTTCATCGGCACCATGCAGCAGACCAACCGCTACGCCAGGGCCTACCGGGAGGGCAAGGTCTCGTTCGTGGTCAACCAGAGCATCTGGTTCGAGGGCGAGACAAGGTTCGCCGACATCGTCCTGCCGGCGTGCACCAACTTCGAGCGCTGGGATCTGGCCGAGTTCGGTAACTGCTCGGGCTACATCCCCGACACGTTCATCCAGTGCAACCACCGCGTCATCGTCTTCCAGAAGAAGTGCATCGAGCCGCTCGGCGAGAGCCGGAGCGACTACGACATCTTCGCCGCCGTCACCGACCGTCTGGGAGTCGGCGATATCTTCACCGACGGCGGCCGCGACGAGTACGACTGGTGCAAGCTGTACTACGACGCCACCGACCTGCCGAAGTGCATCAGCTGGGAGGACTTCGAGAAGAAGGGCTATTTCGTGGTGCCCTTCCCCGACGACCACGTCTCGACGCCGGCCATGCGCTGGTTCGCCGAAGGCCGCAAGCGCGACACGCCCGACTGGGGCCCGCGGCCCGGCGACACCATCGGCATGAGGGGCCTGCAGACCTCCAGCGGCAAGATCGAGTTCGTCGCCTCGGCCATCAAGCGGCTGGAGAGGGACGTGGTCGACCCCGAGCGGCCGGCGATGGGGCCGCAGTTCATCCCCAGCTGGGAGGGCCACCACACCACCGAGCTCTACGACAAGTACCCGCTGCAGATGGTGAGCCCGCACCCGCGCTTCAGCTTCCACACCATGGGCGACGGCAAGGGCAGCTGGCTCAACGAGGTCAAGGACCATCGGGTGCTCAAGGACGACGGCCACTACTACTACGTGATGCGCCTCAACGCGAAAGACGCCGAGGCGCGGGGCGTGGCCGACGGCGACCTCATCCGCGCCTTCAACGACCGCGGCGAGGTGATCCTCTGCGCCCAGGTCACCGAGCGGCTGGCGCCCGGCACCGTGCACGCCTACGAGTCCTGCGCCGACTACATCCCGCTCGGCAAGCCGGGCGAGTCGGCCGACATCGCCGGCTGCATCAACCTGCTCACCAACAAGCGCTTCATCACGCCGACCTCCACGGCGATGTCCAACAACTCATGTCTCATCCAGGTCGAGAAGTGGGAGGGCAAGGCATCATGAAGACGTGGCACATGGTCATCGACATCGAGCGCTGCCACGACTGCAACGACTGCTTCCTGGCCGACAAGGACGAGTTCGTCGAGAACGACTTCCCGCCGTACTCGGCGGCCCAGCCGTGGCACGGCCACCGCTGGATGAACATCGAGCGCGGCGAGCGCGGTCAGTACCCGATCGTGCAGACGCGGTATCTGCCCAAGCCGTGCCAGCACTGCGACGCGGCGCCGTGCCTCACCGAAGACGGCGCCGTCTACAAACGGCCCGACGGGCTGGTGATCATCGACCCGGTCAAGGCGGTGGGCCGCCGGGAGATCGTCGATTCGTGCCCGTACGGCGTCATCTACTGGAACGAAGAGAAGCAGCTGGCGCAGAAGTGCACCGGCTGTGCCCACCTGATCGACGCCGGCTGGACCGAGACGCGCTGCAGCCAGGTCTGTCCCACCGGCGCCATCCGCGTCGTCCTCGCCGAAGAGCAGGAGATGGCGCGGCTGGCCGAGGCCGAGGACCTGAAGGTGTATCTGCCGGAGCTGAGCTCGCGCCCGCGCGTCTACTATAAGAATCTGTATCGCTGGACGCACGCCTTCGTGGCCGGCAACGTGGCGTTCAAGGACAGCGACGAGTGCGCCGAGGGCGCTACGGCAGTGGTGGAGCATGAGGGGCAGAAGCTCGGCGAGGCGGTCGTCAACAACTACGGCGACTTCCTCATCGACAGGCTCGAGCCCGGCAGGACGTATGCGCTCACCGTCTCGGCGCCGGGCTATCGGCCGGAGACCCGCGAGGCGGCGGTCGGCGAGGACAGTCTGACGTTGGAGACGGTCTTCCTCGAGAAGGACTGAGAGATGAGCGCGCCGGCGCCGGCGCTCGCCGGCGCGCGTGCTAATATGAAATCACCAGCTTGGTGTCCTACTCCAAGCCCTTCGCCCTACGGCATCCGCTAGGGGCGCTGGGCCGTACCACGGACAGACCGTGGGGCGGCGCACACCGCGCCGTCGTGGGCCCGCCGCGGAAACGCGCGGACCTCCTCGTGCTTGGAAAGGAGCACAGGACGCACATGGACCCTCAGGTCTCGCTGGCCCTCCTGGCGGGGGGTCGCTCACGGCGGATGGGCCGCGACAAGGCGTTCGCGGAGCTCGCCGGTCAGCCTCTCATCGAACGGCTGCGCGACCGGTTCGCGACGGCGTTCCCGCACGCGTACATCGTCACCAAGGACACCGCTCGCTTCCGCGACCTCGGCCTGCCGGTCGTCGCCGACGCGCGGCCGGAAGACAGCCCCACGGTCGGCGTCTACTCGGCCGTCCTGGCGGCGCCGACCCCGCGCGTGCTCTGTCTCGGCGTCGACCTGCCGTTCGTGACCCGCGAGCTGCTGTCGCAGGTCGCGGCGCTGTCCGGCCCCTTCGAGGCCTTCGTGCCGCGCGACGGCAGCGGCCTGCAGCCGCTGTGCGCCGTCTACGGCAAGCAGACGCTGGCGGCGCTCGAGCTGATGCTCGATCAGGACGAGCGTCGCCTCGACCTCGTCTTCGACCGCGTCCGCACCGGCTATCTCGATGTGCGCAGCCGCGATCTCGGCGATCCCGCGGTGCTGTTCGTGAACGTCAACACGCCGACCGAGCTCGAAGCCGCTCGCGGCCTGGCGGCCGGCGCCATCGCCGGTGGTGGTGCAGACGAGGCAGGTGTCGCCGAGGCGCCGCTCGCGCCTCGCGTCCTCGACTTCATGGAGCGTGTGCCGCTGCCGACGGTCTCGTTCGTCGGCAAGAAGAAGTCGGGCAAGACGACCCTTCTCGCCGGCGTCATCGCCGAGCTGGTCCGCCGCGGGCGGCGGGTGGCAGTCATCAAGAGCGACCAGCACGGCTTCGCCATCGACGTCCCCGGCACAGACACGTACGTCCTGCGCGAGGCCGGCGCCGACGTCACGGCGATCGCCTCGCCGGAGCATGTGGCCGTCATGAGCCGGGTGCCGCAGGCGGTCCCGCTGCTGGGCCTGGTCTGGCGCCTGCGCGAGCCGGTCGACATCGTCCTGACTGAGGGCTTCGTGCGCCAGCCGGCGCCCAAGATCGAGGTGTCGCGGGCGGCGCGCAGCGACAGCCTCATCGCGCCGCCCGACGAGCTGATCGCCATCGTCTCGGACCAGAGGTTCGCGGAGCATGGCGTGCCGCAGATCGACCTCGACGACGCATCGGCTGTGGCCGACCTGATCGAGCGGCAGATCGTCGGCCATCGGCGCCGGCAGGGAGATCGTCGTGCGACCGCATCGACGCCCGACGACGCCCTGCCGGAAGCAGCGGTCCCGGAGGCCCCACGAAGTACATCGGAGGTGTGATGAGAGAAGAACGTGTGACCGGTCGTGGACCCCGGTGGCGCAGCATCGTCATCCTGTGCGTGGTCGCGGCGGTGCTCCTCGCCGGCAGCCTGGCAGTGGCGTTCACCACCGGTTCGGCGCAGCCTGCGTCCAGGGCGAAGCAGCCGGCGCTCGTGCTCAAAGGTGTCCTGAAGAAGAAGATCCCCTGGGCGAAGCTGCCCGCCGGAGTGATCTGGAACGGGCGCAAGGACAAGGACAATCGCCACAAGGAGCTGCGGGCCGTGTTCCGCGGGCAGTCGATCTACAAGCTCGTCGGACTCGTCGACGACAAGGACCCCAAGACGTTCAACGTCCGCAAGGCCAGGCGAGGGTACGGCATCAAGTTCATCGCCGGCGACGGCTACTCCTCGACGATGGACAGCCGCACGATCATCGGCAAGAAGAAGTGGATCGTCGCCAAGCTCAAGAACGGCAAGCCGCTGCCCAAGGGCGAGGGGCCCTACCGCGACGTGGGGTCGTTCATCGGCTTCCTGGCCGGACCGTCCGTGAAGATGCTCATCCGCATCGAGCTGGTCTTCGATTGAAGCTCGTCGTCGTCACCGGCCGGCCCGGCACCGGCAAGACCACGCTCTGCCGAGAGCTGGCTGAGCTCGCCCGTGCTCGCGGGCTGACCGTGCGCGGCCTGCTGACGGTCGCGCCGCCGGCGGACGAAGGTCCTGATGCCGCTCCAGGCGTGCGGCGTCGGCTCGAGGACCCGGCGGCCGACGGCCCCGGCGTGCAGCGCCGCCTCGAGGACCTGGCGAGCGGCGAGCAGCGGCTCCTCGGCAGCGAGGTCCCGCTCGAGCAGAGGCATCCCGGCGACCCGCGCTGGCGGCTCGTCGACGACACGCTGGCATGGGGCGACGCCGTGCTGTGCGCCGCGTGCCCCACGGACGTGCTGATCGTCGACGAGGCGGGGCCGGTCGAGCTGCTGCACCAGCGCGGCTGGCTGGCCGGCATACGTCGGGCACTCGGCGGACCGTACGCGCTGGCGGCGGTGGTCGTGCGGCCCTGGCTCGTGCAGCGCTTCCTCGATGTCGTCGAGCTCGAGCCCGAAGCCGCCGTCCCGGTGATCATCGACGTCGAGGGTCCCGGTGCGGCCGCCGTGATGGACGGCTACTTGAAGCAGGTCGGCGCGGACCGCACTGCGACGATCGGTCGCGAGTCGACCGATGGCAACGTCGTCGCACCTGCTTCGACGGCGGTGAGCGCATGACGGGACTGCGCCTGGAGAAGCTGTCGGTCCGCTTCGGTGATCGCATCGCCCTGCGCGACGTCGACCTGACCATCGGCAGCGGCGAATGCGTCCTGCTGGCCGGCGCCTCGGGCAGCGGCAAGAGCACGCTGGTCCGCTGTCTCACCCGGCTGATCCCGCAGTGCATACCGGCGCAGCTCACGGGAGAGGTGATCCTCGACGGGCGGCCGGTCGGCGAGGCCACCGTGGCACAGTTGAGCCGGGAGATCGGCGTCGTGTTCCAGAACCCGCGCACGCAGCTCCTCAACGTCCGCGTCGAGGACGAGGTCGGTTTCGGACCGCGCAATCTGGGGCTTACGCCGGAGGAGGTCGAGCGGCGCGTCACGTGGGCCCTGGCGGCGGTCGGACTGGAGCATGTGCGTGATCGCACCACCGCTGCCCTCTCCGGCGGCGAGCGGCAGCGTCTGGCCATCGCCGCCGTGCTGGCCATGGGGCCGCGTGTGCTGTTGCTCGACGAGCCGATGGCCAGCCTCGACGTCGACGGCACGCGGGCCGTCATCGAGACGGTGCGGAGGCTCAATCGCGACGACGGGGTGACGGTGGTCATCGTCGAGCACCGGCTCGGCCCGGCGGCCGCGATCGCCGGCCGGACCGTGCTGCTCGAGGATGGCGCCGTGGTGGCCGACGGACCCACCGACGAGGTGCTGGGTCGGCGCGACCTGGTCCGTCGTCTCGGGCTGCGCCGGCCGGCCGACGACGCCCAGGTCGACTGGCGGGAACTGGTCGAGCCGGCGCCGCCGCGGGCGGCGGCGCCGTTCGTGAGGCTGCGCGGGGTCACCGCCGGCGTCGGCCGCCGGCCGGCTCTCGTCGACCTCGATCTGACGATCCACCACGGCGACTTCGTCGCCGTGGTCGGACACAACGGCGCCGGCAAGACCACGCTCGCGCGCGTGCTGGCGGGTCTGCTCAAGCCGAAGCGCGGCCGGGTCGCCTACGGCGCCGGCCGCCGCCTCCGGGCGGGCAGCGGCGTCGGCATGCTGTTTCAGGACCCGACCGCGCAGCTGCTCTGCGACACCGTCGAGGACGAGCTCTGGTTCGGCCTGCGCAACCTCGGCCGCCGCGATCCGGCGGCGGTCGACGAGACACTGCAGGCCGTCGACCTCGCCGACCGGCGGACGCAGCCGGTCTTCGCGCTGTCGCTGGGGCAGCAGCAGCGGCTGGCGCTCGGCGCCGTGCTGAGCATGGCGCCGCGTCTGCTGATCCTCGACGAGCCGACCCTGGGCCAGGACTGGGGTCACATGGGTCGCTTCATGGCCGCCGTGCGCGCGCTCAACGAGGCCGGCTCCACGGTGGTGCTGATCACGCACGACTACAAGCTCGTCCACCACCACGCCTCGCGGATCATCGTGCTCGACCACGGGCGGGTTGTGGCCGACGGTGTGCCGTCCGCCCGCACATCGGCCGCGGGCGTACCTTGCGGGCAGGTCTGCGAAGCGACCCCCGATGTCTCACCGACGGCGGACCCGACCGACGTGACGGGGGCGCGGGAGACGGTCGGGGCGACGGAGGTGGCGGCATGCGCCTCGGCCTGAAGGACCTCAGCATCGTCGCCGCCCTCGGCGCCCTGTGGGGCAGCGTCGAGATCGGCCTCGGCTCGCTGCTGCACGTCTGGAACGTACCGTTCATCGGCGCCATCCTCGGCACCATCGGAATCGCCATCGCCCTCGTCGGTCGTGTCGTGGTCCCCAAGCCGGGCGCCACGGTCTCCATCGCCGTGGTCGCGGCGCTGCTCAAGGCCCTCAGCGTCGGCGGCGTGGTGCTCTCACCGATGATCGCCATCGTCATGGAGGGTCTCATCGCCGATGCCGTCCTGACTCTCGGCGGGCGGCCGCGGCGCGGCACCTTCGTCGTCGCCGGCGCCTTGGCGGTGGTCTGGAACCTCGTCCACCCGCTCCTCGTCCAGGGGCTCATCTTCGGGACCGGCATCATCACGATGTACACCAGCGTCATCGAGAAGGGCGCCGCCCTGTTCGGTCTTTCGGCTTCTTCGGTGGTCCTGGTCTTCGTCGGTCTGGCCGCGCTCTACCTGGCCGTCGGTGGCGGCGCCGGCCTGCTCGCCTGGGAGGCGGGGCGCTCGGTGCTCGCCCGCCGGGCGGTCGGCGCCGACGGGCAGGGAGGCGCGGCATGAAGACCATGCCGCGCCGTCTCCGTGCGACGCTCGGTGGTGTGGATGCGAGCGTCTCCTGCTTCGCGTTCTCGCTGGTGATCGGCATCTGCTGCCGTGACTGGTGGCTGCTGCTGGCGCTGGGGCTCGCGCTGACGCTGGCGGCGCTGGTCTATCCGGCCGGCCTGCGACCGCTGACCCGCCTGCGGACGTGGGTGCTGCTGACGATCATCGTGCTGTCCTCGACCCTGGTCGGCGACGATCCGCTGTGGAGCTTCGGCCCTCTCGGGATCTCACCGTCGGGGGCGCTGCGCGGCGCCAACATGGCCATGCGTGCCGTGATCATCATCGTGGCAGTGACCGGTCTGGTGTCGTCGGTGCCGATCGACCGCATCGGCGGCTTCCTGGAGCGGCTCGGCCTGCGCGGCCTGGGCTTCGCCGTGGGCGTGGCGTTCAACCTGCTGCCCCTCATCGAGCGCTCGCTGGTCACGTCGTGGCAGGCGCTGCGGCTGCGGGCCGGCCTGCGGCGGCCGCTCACAGCTGCGCGGCTGATGCTGGTGGTGGCGGTGAGCGACTGCCTGCGCTGCGCCGACGAGGTGACGCTGGCCGCTGAAGCGCGCGCCTTCTCACCTGACGCTGTGAAGCGGCCGCCGTTCACGTGGCGCGCCCGGACGGTGCCGCTGGTCGCGACGCTGGTGGCCACCGCCGGTGTGCTCGTCTGGTTCGCCGCCTGACGCCGGTCCGGCGACCAGCGCCGGCGATCGAGGCTGCCGGCATGGGCGTCTTCGCGGCTCGCGCTGTCGCGGAGTGGAAGGATCGCGAGAACGCGTTCGGTCCGGGGCCGGTATGCTGCGCACGTGTGGCAAGCTACGTGAAGCCGGCAGCAGCGATCGTCCGCCGCAGGCTGAGAGAAGGGACCGCTCATGAAGCTGCAGGAGATGTACCAGACGGCCGTACGGATGGGCATCGAGGCCGATCCCCGCGGCGCCGAAGGCGTGGAGCGGTTCCTCGCAACGACCCGTCACCGCTACGAGAAGCTGCCCGACTTCGTGCAGGCGGTCTACGACGAGGAGGAGTTCAGCAATCCCTTCTCAGACACGCGCGTGTACGTGGGCGAGCCCGATGCCGAGGTCACGAGCCTGCTGGCCGGCATCGACATGAACGTCGGCGAGGTGCTGCTCGCCGACCGTCTGCGCGAGAGAGGCCGTCCCGTCGACGCCGTCTACACGCACCACCCCGAGGGCTACGGGCTGTCGCGGCTCGACGCCGTGATGAGCGTCCAGGCAGACATCTGGGCGGCGCTGGGTGTGCCGATCCAGGCGGGCGAGCGGCTCATCGACGAGCGTCGCGACGAGGTCCGCTACCGGCTCATGCCGCTCAATCACACGCAGGCCATCGACGCCGCCCGCCTCCTCGGCATCCCGTTCTTCTCCGCCCACACGCCCACCGACAACCTCGTGTACCGTTTCCTGACGCGGCACTTCGACGAGCTGCAGCCGCTGCTCATCGGCGACATCCGCAAGGCGCTTTACGACATCTCCGAGTACCGGCAGGCGGCTCGCATCGGCGACGGTCCCAGCATCCCCGACGGCAGCGCCGAGAAGCGCGCCGGCAAGGTGATCGTGGATATGACCGGCGGCACCGAGGGGCCGGTCGCGGCGATCGAGAAGCTGGCCGAGCAGGGGGTGGGCACGATCGTCGGCATGCACATGGGTAAGGAGCTGCGCGAGGCGGCCGAGGAGCATCACATCCATGTCGTCATCGCCGGGCACATGGCCAGCGACTCGATCGGCATCAACCTGCTTCTGGACGAATACGAGCGGCAGGGCGTGGCCATCATCCCGACGTCGGGCCTCATCCGCGTCCGGCGCGCCGCCGACGGCGTCACCGTCCTCGACGAGCAGGGCGCCGGCTGAGCGGCGACGCACACCCCGGGCGTCGGACGCCGGAGCTGCTGGCGCCGGCCGGCAGCGACGAGGCGCTCAGTGCCGCCCTGGCGGCCGGCGCCGACGCCGTGTACCTGGGGCTCGATCGCTGGAGCGCGCGGGCCTTCGCCGGCAACTTCGATGCGCCGGGCCTGGTCAGGGCCATCGACAAGGCCCACCTCTGGGGCGCGCGCGTCCATCTGACGCTCAACACGCTCCTCAAGGAGACTGAGGTCGAGCCGGCCCTGGCGGCCCTCGAAGCGCCGTACAGAGCCGGTCTGGATGCGGTGCTGGTGGCCGACCTGGGCCTGGCGGCCGCCGTCCACGAGCGCTATCCTGATCTGGCGCTGCACGCCAGCACGCAGCTCGACTCGCACTCGTCCGCCCAGCTGGCGCTGCTGGCTCAGCTCGGCTTCGAGCGGGCCGTTCTGGCCCGTGAGCTGAGCCTCGATGAGATCGCGGCGCTCCACCCTCACGGGCTGGCGCTCGAGGCTTTCGTGCACGGCGCGCTCTGTTACGGCTACTCCGGTCTCTGCCTGCTCTCGAGCATGGCCGGCGGCCGCAGCGGCAACCGCGGCCGCTGTGCGCAGGCGTGTCGCCTGCGCTACCGGCTCAGCGAGGCCGTCGGCGTGGCCGGTGAGGCCGTACCCACCGGCGACGCGGCTGTCTGGCCACGGTCCGCCCGCCGCGGCTTCGACGACGATGGGCTACGGTCCGCCCGCCGCGGTCTCGACGAAGACCGGCGGTCGCTTCAGGGTCGCCTCCTGTCCACCGCCGACCTGGCCGCCATCGAGCGGCTGCCCGACCTCATCGCTGCCGGCGTCCAGGCCTTCAAGATCGAGGGCCGCATGAAGGACGCCGCCTACGTCGCCACGACGGTGGCCGTCTACCGCGAGGCCCTCGATGCGGCGCTCGCCGACCCCGGGTCCTACTCGGTGCAGGCCGAGTGGTGGGAGCGGCTCGAGGAGAGCTTCTCGCGGACCTTCACGACGGCGCACCTCGACGGTCGCCACGATCACGTCCGCAGCGGTGGCCGCGGCGGCCACCGCGGCATCGCCGTCGGCCGTGTCGCAGCACTCGACACGGCCGCCGGTCTGGCGACGGTGCGACTTACGCGACCGATCGCCGCCGGCGACCGGCTGACCATCTACACGGCCGGTGGGCAGACGCCTCCGCAGGCCGTGTCGGCGGCGGCAGAGGACCGCGTGCAGCTGCCCGTGCCGCCCGGCGTGTCCGTCAAGGACCGGGTCTTCCGTGTCGCCTCGGCCGTGCTGGCAGAGGAGGCGCGGCAGATCGTCACCGGTCGGCGCGTCGCCCGGCCGCTGCCGATCGCGGTGCGGGTGACCGGTCGCCCTGGGGAACCGCTGGTCATGACTGTCCGGCAGGCGACGGCGGCGGCAAAGACGACGGCGACGATGGCAACGACGACGACACCGACGCCGACGACATCGACGCCGACCGAGTCGGGCGCCGCGATGGTCTCGGAGGCGGGAGCAGCGGTCGTGACGGTCAGGTCTCAGCGGCCGCTGGAGCGGGCGCAGAAGGCGCCGCTTGGCAGGGAGCGGGTCCGCGAGGCCGTAGCGTCCCTGGGCGGCACCCCGTACGTGCTCGCAGACTTCACGTACGGGATACCGGACGCGAGCTTCCTGCCCGTCGGCGAGCTCAAGGACATGCGGCGACGAGCACTGACCGAGCTCGACGAGCATCGTCTCAAGGCGCTGCGCCGGGAGACGGTCCTGGTCGCGGAGACTCCCGGCGGCGTGCCGGAAGCGGGACCTGAGGCCGGACACGGGCGTGGGGGGGTCCGGCCGTCGGTCCGGCCGTCAGACCGGCTGCGCGGGCCGTCAGACGGGCTGCGCAGTGATCGGCGCGCGATGTCCGAGCCCCGCGGATCCCATGACCGCGTCACGTCTCCGGCCGCTGCCGCTCCCGCCGACCCGGCGGTCGTGCTGCGCCTGCGGCCGCACGACCGTCCGCTGCCGGCACCCGGCGTCACCGCCGTGTGCTTCGATCTCAGCGTCGGTGACGGGCCCGACGAGGTCGGGCACGCGTGCGAGTCGGCGCTGAGTGATGGCCTGGAAGTCCGCTGCCGGCCACCGCAGATCCTGTTCGACGCAGATATGCGCTGGTGGCGCTCGGTCGCCCGGCACCCCTGGACGGCCGTCGTGGCACGACACGCCGCCCATCTACGGGTCGGCGTGCCGGTGGTGCTCGAGTACCCTCTCGTGGGGCTGTCGAGCGACGCCCCGCGGGTGCTCGCAGGGCTGCCCGGCGCGACGGTGGCCGGGCTGGTGGTCTCGCCCGAGCTCACTCTGGCGGAGGTCCAGGAGCTCTGTCTCTCGCTGGACCTCATGCATGCCGGCGCGTCGACTGAGGTGCTGACCTTCGGCCGTCAGGAGGTGCTGGTGGCGCGCGACCGGCTCGGCGTCGCCGAGGGGTTCGCGCCGGTCGTCGGATCGGCGGGCGAGGCCGGTCTGTCGCTGACCGACGACCGGGGGTTCTCGTTCACCGTCCTTGTGGACGATCGCGGGACCCGGATCGGCAACGCGCGGGTGACGAATCTCACGGCGCACCTCGACGCACTGCAGGTCGCCGGCGTGCGCGGCTTCATCGTGGACCAGACGGACCTCGACGACGACGAGCGGGCGGCGTTCCTGCGCCACGGCCTGCGCGGCCTGCAGAAGTACGCGACGCCCGAGCGCGCGACCACGGCGCATCTCTTCCGCGGCGTCGCCTGACCTGTCATCCCGTCACGCGTCGCGCGGCACACCCAGGCGGGCGGCTGTGCCGCGGGCCCTGGCCGGGTCGGGCGCTGTGATACGATGCCTGACCGGCCCGCCGAAGCCCTTGGCACCCCTGTCGCAGACCGGCGGGCCCACACCGAGTATGCCCGACCAGCGTCTCATCGCAGATCTGCGTGTGGGCGCCGTGGAGATCCTTCCCGACGGCGCCCTGGAAGAGAAGCTCGCGCTCGCCGAGCGCGAGGGCCGGCAGCTGCGCGTCAAGCTCGGCGTCGATCCCACCGCGCCGGACATCCATCTCGGCCATACCGTCGTCCTCAACAAGCTGCGGCAGTTCCAGGACGCCGGCCATAGGGCGGTGCTCATCATCGGCGACTACACGGCGCGCATCGGCGACCCNNAACGCCGAGACCTACAAGGAGCAGGCGTTCCTCATCCTCGACGATGATCCGGACAAGCTCGAAGTACGCTCCAACGGCGAGTGGCTGGCGCCGCTCAGCACCGAGCAGATCTTCGATCTCACGGCCACCACGACGGTGGCGCGCATCCTGGAACGGGACGACTTCGCCAAGCGCTGGGCGGCGCACCAGCCCATCTCTCTCCTCGAGATGCTGTACCCGCTCGCGCAAGGCTACGACTCGGTCGCCGTACGTGCCGACATCGAGCTCGGCGGCACCGACCAGAAGTTCAACCTGTTCATGGGCCGCGATCTGCAGGAGCATTTCGGGCAGCCGCCGCAGGCGATCATGACGCTGGACATCCTGCCCGGCACCGACGGCGTCGAACGCATGAGCAAGAGCACCGGCAACTACATCGGCGTCACCGAAGACCCGCGGGACATCTACGGAAAGGTCATGAGCATCCCCGATCGGGTGATGATGACCTACTTCCGGCTGCTCACGGCCCACCATGCCGACGAACTCTCCCGCATCGAGACCGAGCTGGCAGACGGCGAGGTGTCACCGCGCGACCTCAAGGCACGGCTGGCGCGTGAGCTCATTGGGCGCCTGCGCGGCGCCGCCGCGGCGCAGGCTGCGGAGGAGCACTTCGACCGCGTCTTCCGTCGGCATGAAGTCGCCGACGACGTCCAGGAGCTGGCGCTGCTGCCGTCCGATGTGGAAGACGGCGGCACCGTGTTCCTGCCGGCGGTCATGGAGCGCTGGTTCGGGCAGAGTCGCTCGGAGTGGCGGCGCCGTATCCAGCAGGGCGGGGTGTCGCTGGACGGCGTCGCCGTGAAGCAGCTGGCCGTTCCGGCGACCGAGCTTCGTGGCCGCCACATCAAGGCCGGCAAGTCCGCCGCCGCCCAGGGGCGCGTGCCGGACTGACTTCGTCGTCTCGTGGCGCCGGATCACGGGGGTGTGGCCCATGACGTCGACCGCGTCCGCGGAGGCCGTACCTGTCGCATCGACTGCCTCGGTCCAGGGCCGCAGCGGGCATCTGTGAGCAGTCTGTGCGCAGCAGGTTGACACTCCCTTTTCGACGGGTATACTGCGTCAGCGCTTCGGCGCACCGGACCTAAGGCAGGGCCGGTGGGACGGAGCGGTGGTCTTGACAAGAGTCGCTTGGGCGAGTAACATTATCGGTCCGAGCGGGTCCCGTCCGATTGGGTAGTGCAAATTCCAGACTGTTGGGTTGGGGATCGTGCGCCTCCGTTTCGGTCGACCACTCGAGCGCCCACGGGCGCGCGGTCTTTGAAAACTGAACAGTATGGGAGCCGGCCGCTCACTCCATATCGGCGGCCGGCAGACGCCAGTGCGCCCGCGCACCTTCGGGTGTGCGTGCAAACAACAATAACCCCGTCTCGCGATCCCGTTGCTGAAATGCCCCCGGTCTCACGCCGGGGGTACGCGGATCGCGTGACAACGAGGCGACTCTGTCGCCTCGTCTTTGAGAGCTCTCAGGCTCTCTCACATAGCTTGTCCCGGGGCTTCGGCCCCGAGCATCAAGTTTGTCGTGGAGAGTTTGATCCTGGCTCAGNNTTAACACATGCAAGTCGAGCGAGAACCAGGCCTTCGGGCCTGGGGACAGCGGCGAACGGGTGAGTAACACGTGGGCAACCTGCCCCAGAGACCGGGACAACACTCCGAAAGGGGTGCTAATACCGGATGACGTGCCACCTGCCAAGTGGGTGTCACCAAATGGTAGCTTCGGCCTCCGCTCTGGGATGGGCCCGCGCCGGATTAGCTTGTTGGTGAGGTAACGGCTCACCAAGGCGACGATCCGTAGCTGGTCTGAGAGGACGATCAGCCACACTGGGACTGAGATACGGCCCAGACTCCTACGGGAGGCAGCAGTGGGGAATCTTCCGCAATGGACGAAAGTCTGACGGAGCAACGCCGCGTGTATGATGAAGGTCTTCGGATTGTAAAGTACTGTCTTTGGGGAA
>DIWP01000041.1:67936-105121 GCA_002423545.1 Thermoleophilia bacterium UBA6103 | reverse complement strand
GCAACATCATCGCCACCATCGTCTGTCCCGAGCATCGGCCGCAGATGGCTACCGTCCGCGAGGGCGTCATGCGTATGCCCGAGCCCGACGACACACGCACCGGACAGGTCATCTCGGTGGACATCGAGAAGGTGACGGTCGGCAGCGGTGAGGGCGGCAAGGACGGTCGTGCCGCCGTCCTGCTCCACCCCGAGGACCTCGAGGTCGCGCTTCTGGACCGCCATAAGGAAGAGAAGAAGGTCGATCTCAAGGGCGCCCGGATCGTCGTCGNNGGCGCCTCGCGCGCCGCGGTCGACGCCGGCTGGGTCGACCGCGACCACCAGGTCGGCCAGACGGGGACCACCGTGCGGCCCAAGCTCTACATCGCCGCCGGCATCTCGGGGTCGGTGCAGCACCGTGCCGGCATGGACGAGTCGGCCCGCATCCTGGCCATCAACACCGACCCGCTGGCGCCGGTCTTCTCGGTCGCCCACTACGGCATCGTGGGCGACCTGCACGACGTCATCCCCAGGATGATCGCCGCCTACAGGGTCAAGGGCGCGGGGTGAGAGCGGCATGAGCGACTTCTTCACGGACAACGCCGACCTGCAGTACCGCCTGGAGCACGCCGATCTGGCGCGCGTGATGGCGCTGCGGGAAGACGACTACGCCCAGGCCGGCGAGTCGACCTACGCGCCTGGCGACTACGAGGACGCCCGCGACTCGTTCCGGCGCGTCCTGAACATCGCCGGTGAGATCGCCGGCGACTTCGTCGATCCGCGTGCCGAAGACGTGGATCGCGCCGGCAGCGTCCTCGAAGATGGTGAGGTCTGCTACGCGCCGGGGCTCGCCGAGTCGCTGGAGCGGTTGCGCCAGGCCGACCTCATGGGCATCACCCTGCCGCGGCGATACGGCGGGCTCAACTTCCCCATCACCGTCTCCATGATGGTCATCGAGATGGTCAGCCGCGCCGACCCGTCGCTCATGAACGTGTTCGGCCTGCAGGACATCGCCGACACCGTCAACAAGTTCGCCGACGAGCAGCTCAAGCAGGAGTACCTGCCGCGGTTCGCCAGCGGCGCCGTGACCGGCTCCATGGCGCTCACCGAGCCCGAGGCCGGCTCCGACCTGCAGAACATCCAGCTCAAGGCGACCGAACAGCCGGACGGGACGTGGCTGCTCAACGGCGTCAAGCGCTTCATCACCAACGGCTGCGGCCGGGTAAGCCTGGTGCTGGCCCGTAGCGAGGAAGGCACCACAGACGCGCGCGGCCTGTCGCTGTTCGTCTACGAACGAGACGAGCATATGACCATCCGCCGCCTCGAGGACAAGCTCGGCATCCACGGCTCGCCGACCTGCGAGCTGCAGTTCACCGATGCGCCGGCGCGACTGGTCGGCGAGCGCCGCCGGGGGCTCACCACCTACGTCATGAGCCTCATGAACGGCGCTCGTCTGGCGATCGCCGCGCAGGCCCAGGGCATCGCCGAGGCTGCGTACCGGGCGGCCGAGAAGTACGCCGGCGAGCGTGTGCAGTTCGGCCGCCCGATCCGCGAGCTGACGGCCGTGGCGGCGATGCTCGCCGACATGCGCGTCGCCGTCGAGGCCTCGCGGGCGCTCCTCTACCACACCTGCCTGATCGTCGACCTCAAAGACGGGCTCGACCACCGCCTCGCTCGGCTGTCACAGAGCCGCGACGAACAGCCGTCGGCCGCCCGCTCCGGCCCTTCGTCGGCGTCCGCCGCCGCGGACGACGCTACCGCCACCGCCACCGCGGCCGTCGAGCTCAAGGAGCTGCGCGCCGAGCTGAAGAAGGTCACCCGCCTGGCGGCGCTCTTCACGCCACTCTGCAAGGCGCTGGCCACGGAGATGGCCAACGAGGTCGCGTACGATTCGATCCAGGTGCACGGCGGCTCCGGCTACATGCGCGACTTCGCCGTCGAGCGTCACGCGCGCGACGCGCGGATCACCAACATCTACGAGGGCACCACGCAGCTGCAGGTGGTGGCGGCGATCGGCGGCGTGCTCGGCGGCACGCTCGGCGCCCACCTCGACGGGCTCGATGCCGCCGACTACGCGCAGACCCCCGAACTGCTGGCGTCGGTACGAGAGATGCGCGCCAGACTCGACGAGGCCATCGCGTACGTCCGCGACGCGGGCGACGAGCGCTTCCGCGACTTCCACGCGCGGCGCCTTGTCGACATGGCCATCGACGTGGTCTGCGGCTATCTGCTCACCGCCGACGCCCAGAACGACGCCCGCAAGCTGCTGGTAGCTCGCCACTTCCTCGACACCGCCGCCGGCCGGGTGGCGGGCGCGTCGGAGCACATCAGGAGCAGCCGACCGGCTGATCTCGACGATTTGGCCACGCTCGCTCGCCTCTGAGCCGGCCGGCCGATCTCGACGACCTGCCGACCCTCGCTCGCCTCTGAGTCACACCGAGCGCCGGTCATCCGTACCAGGAGGCTCCCGCTATCAGCCGCCGCGCCCCCATGAGACCGACGCCGCCATCGCGCCCGCGATGACGGCACCGCCTAAGGCAGCAGCTCGTCGGCCAGCAACAGCCCGTCGATGTGGCCGAAGTGCCGGTCGTATGTCAGGAGCGCCAGCCCATGCTCCATGGCGCTGGCGGCGATCCACACATCGTTGTCGGGGATCGGCCGGCCCTTGCGCTGCAGTTGGCTCTTGATCAGTGCGTAATAGCGACCGGTCTCCCCCACAATGGGTAGCACGCGCAAGCGCGGTGAGCCCAACAGAGCCGCCAACCGGCGGCGATTGAGCGCCGGGCTGGAGCTCAGCGCCACGCCCAGATGCAGCTCGCCGGCGACGATCGGGTTGATGGCAAGGCACGCCGCACTCTGTAGCAGCGCCCTCTCCGGCTCGTGATCACGCTGAGCGGCCACGCAGACGCTCGTGTCGAGCATCAGGGGCTTCACCGCCACTCCTCTTCATCCACCCGCTCGCATTCCTCCTCGATGATGCGGAGCATCTCCTCAGCTTCCTCGTCGGTGATGGAGCCGATGAAGCCGTCGAGGTCATGGTAGATGCGGGGCTTGGCGGGGCGCGACTCGGCAAGGCCCAGCGATTCACGCAGCAGCTGCAGCACAAGTGCGTTGACGCTCACCCCGCGTTCGGCCGCCTCGGCCTTCAGCGCGGCACCGAGCTCCTCATCCACGCCGCGCACCGTGAGCACGCCCATCAGAACACCCTCCGATGCTGGTGATGTCACAGACGATGTCCTCATGATAGCTCCGGTGCTGTCGCAAGGGAAGGGACGCCGACGATCCTGCGGTACCGCGGCCCGCCCGGCAAAGGTGACAAGGGCCTCTCGACGGTGACGTTCCCGAGGCAGTGCCCGCCTTACGACTCGTAGACCTCCACGCGGTCCTTGCCCAGGCGCTTGGCCAGGTAGAGAGCCTTGTCGGCGCAGTCGATGAGCCCGTGCTCGTCGTACGCCACGTCGGGCAGAGAAGCCACGCCGACGCTCACCGACAGCGGCCCGCGATGCTCACCGGCCTCTTCTCCGAACGTCTCGGCCGCGACGCGAGCGCGGATCCGCGCGGCGACCGTCTGCGCCGCACACGGGGCTTCGTCGGCGACCGGTCGGGCGCCTCGCTCAGGCTCGTCTCCTCCGTCACCCGTCGCACGGCAGGTCGTGTTCGGCAGCAGCACGGCGAACTCCTCGCCGCCGTACCTGGCGACGATGTCGACGTCCTCGCGCACCTCGGCGGTGAGACAGGCGGCCAGCTGAACCAGGGCGCGGTCACCGACCAGATGCCCGTGTGCGTCGTTGAAGCGCTTGAAGTCGTCGATGTCGATCATCAGCAGCGCCAGCGAGCCTTCGTAGCGCCGCGAACGCGCCACCTCCTGCGCCAGACGCTCGTAGAAGTAGCGATGGTTGTAGAGGCCCGTCAGGCCGTCGTGGATGGCCTTGTCCTGGAGGGCATCGTAGAGGCGGGCGTTCTGGATGGCGATGGCGGCCAGGTTGGTCACCAGCTGTGCGAGCTGGAACTCACGCTCCGTGAACACGCGACCGCCGAAGCGGCTGACGGCCAGCACGCCGAAGATCTCGGCGCCCACCTGCAGCGGGATGATGAGCGACGCCTGCTCCTCTTCGTCGGTACCCGGCACCTGCACGGCACGCGGATCGCGCAGCATGTCGTTGACCATCTCCGGACGGCCGGCCTCGATGACGGCGCCGCAGGCTCCGACGCCCAGCGGCAGGCGCAGGCCCAGCGTCGTGTTGACCCCGCCCTCGCCCTCGAAGACCTCGACAAGCTCGTCGGTCTCGCGGTCGATCAGCGAGATGTCCATGTTCTCGTAGTGGACGATCGTGCTCAGGACGCCGGCGATCGCCTCGAAGACCGCCGCGCGATCGCGCAGCGTCAGCAGCGCCTCGGAGAGCTCCAGCAGCGTATGGCGCACCTGCAGCTGGTCCTCCAGCTGGTCGGTGGCCTCCTGCAGCTTCCTGTAGAGGCGCGAGTTGACGATCGCCGCCGCCGCCTGCTCGCCGATGCCACTCGCCAGATCGCGTTCGGCCGGCGTGAAGCGCCGCTCCCAGCGTGTCTCGATGATCTCGAGCAGACCCTCGACGCGGCCCTTGAACGCCAGCGGGACAGACAGACAGCTGCGCTCCCCGTGCTTCTCCATCGTGCGGCGCGTGACCGGATCGATGTGAGGCTCAGAGAGAAGCTGTTCCATGATCTCGCCGCTGTGCAGGAGGCGACGGTCGGCAGGGTAGTCGTCGAGCGGGTACGTGGTCCCCAGGCCGTCCTGCTCCGCGACCGGCGGCATGTCGTCGTAGGACGCACGCAGGATCAGCTGGTCCTCCGGCTCGTCGTATTCGAAGATGGCGCACGAGGGGATCGAGTAGGCGGCTGCCGCCTGCACGGCCACGACGTCGAGGACGTCGGTCAGCGTCGCTTTGGAGGTCATCGCTCTGATGGTCTCCAGCAGGGAATCGAGCTGGCGGTTGCGCTCCGTCTCAGCGCGAAGAAGGCGGCTGCCGTGTAGAGCCGCACCGAGCGAGGGACCGACCAGGGCCAGCAAACGCCTGTCCTCATCGCTCAGATGGCGGCGGCGTCGCGTCTCATACAGCGACAGCGCGCCGACGACCTCGTCACCGTGGATCACCGGGACGTGGACCGACGTCCTGACATCCCAGGACAGCATCCGGGCGGCGAGGACCGGCCGCATCGCCCCATCGTGGTGCGCCTCGACGATCCGCCGCCGATGGACGACGTCGCGCAGCGACGGCGACGATACCACGGGCACCGTCGCTCCCGGTGCCCGTTCCACATGGGGAGAGTCTGCCGCAGCCCACAGCGCCACGATCTGCAGCTCATCGGACTCGGGGGTGAGCAGCGAGAGGTCGCAGGCCCAGAAGTCGAGCGTCTCGGCGAGAGAACGCGCCACATGCCGCAGCGACACCGCCCGGCCGGCGGTCGTGGCCGTCGTGCGAGCGCCCACAAGCGATGGTCTCGCGTATGGTGCGGTCTGCACCGCGCGCGCCGGCCTCATCTGGCGGTCTCCTGCATCGGTCCGTCCGTGAGCAAGGTGTGTCGCGCCAGGCCGCGCATCCGCTCCGGCTCATCATCGGCGGCATCGGCACTCACGCCGGTCGACGTGAGTCGCGGGCGTTGTCTGCCGTGACCACGCCGATACGGAATCGCTGCAAAACCAGCCTCAACAGGGGAATTCAAGTTTCCGTGGTGGTGGTGCCGATAACCATGGACAGGTACCCCCCTAGGACGGGCCGGGGCGCACCGGACGGGTCACGCCAGCGGGAAAACCTGTGCGCCTCCGGCCCGATCCACGTCCAGAGCCGGCATCCGATCCACGTTCGGCGCCGGCATCCCATCCGATCCCCTGCTCCGCGGCTCTCGGCAGCCGGCCGGATCCGTGACCGCGGACCGGGTCCTCTGCTACAGTTGCCGGACGTCGCACCGCCGTTTGGACGCCGTCATGGCAGCGGTCCGACCGCGACCATGCCACCGTCGGAGGAGTCACGCGTGATCTACTGCGTCGTGCCCCAGGAGCTGGGCGAGGAGGTGTTCCGGCGCCTCGAGGCCCGCTATCGAGACAACCCCCACGTCACCGTCATATGGGATCGTCGCAAGACCGAGCGCCGCAAGGATCACGGCGGCGGCGACCAGCGGCAGCTTCGCGACCGCCGCCGCCGTCGCCTGCCCGGCGATACCGCGGTCGACTGACATGCACTGCCGATGAGCGAGCAGACGGCCGCCCGCGCGACCAAGACGGTCGAGGACACCCGCATCACGCTGGCCCAGGTGATGATGCCCAAAGACGCCAACTTCCAGGGCACCATCCACGGTGGCGTGATCATGAAGCTCATCGACGAGGCGGCCGGCGTCTCCGCATACCGGTTCTGCCGCCGTCGCGTCGTCACCGCCCACATCGACCAGATCGACTTCCATCACCCGGTCCAGATCGGCAGCCTGGTCACCATCAAGGCCAGCGTCAACTTCGCCGGGCGCACCTCCGTGGAGATCGGCGTGCGCGTCGAGAGCGAGGACCTCACGACCGGCGAGACCGCCCACACCAACTCCGCCTACCTGGTCTTCGTCGCCCTCGGCGCCGACGGCAGGCCGGCGCCGGTGCCGGTGCTGATCGCTGAGACCGACGAAGAGCGGCGCCGCTGGCGCGAGGCGCAGGCGCGGCGAGAGCGGCGGCCAAGGGCCGGCAGCTGAGCGGCAGCTCAGCCCCGTGACACACACCGCGCGACCCTGAGCCCCGACCGGCACCGGTCTTTCGCGGACCCCGGTCCACTCTGCCGCGGCGAACCTTCAAGCCACGCGGCCCGGATTCCGATACCTCTGTGAGACCAGGCCGTCCGCCCCGGGTGGAGACCGCACGGCACCGCACACGACAGGGAGGCAGAGATGGGACGCATGGCCAACGGCTGGCGACTCACCAAGGAATGCGCCGGCGTCATCAACGATGAGAAGGCGCTGATCGTCTATCCCATCGTCGCCGGCCTGGCGGAGCTGGCGGTCATCGCCGCCTTCGCCGTGCCGTTCTGGGCGGCCGGTGCGTTCTCGACGTCTCGCGGGAGCATCACGGCCGTCGATGTGATCGGCATCATCGCCTTCTATTTCGTCTCCTACTTCGTCATCGCGTTCTGCAGCGCGGCGCTCGTAAGCGCGGCCCTGATACGGCTGCGCGGCGGCGATCCCACGGTCGGCGACGGCTTCCGCGCGGCGCTGAAGCACTTCGGCGCCCTGGTCGGATGGGCAGCCATCGGCGCCACCATCGGCCTGGTCATCAGCCTGCTGCGAGAGAGGCTCGGCGTCGCCGGTCAGATCATCGGCGGCGTCGCGGCGGCCGCCTGGGGCATCGTGACGTTCCTCGTGGTGCCGACCATCGTCGCCGAGGACCTCGGCCCGGCAGCGGCCATGAAACGCTCGACGACGCTGCTCAAGCAGACCTGGGGTGAGCAGCTCACGGGCCGCTTCGCCATCGGCGCCATCTTCGGGCTCATCATCGTCCTCACGGTCATCGTCGCGGCGGTCGTCATCGTCGGCGCCGCGATGGTCTCGAGCGTCGCCGCCATCGTCGCCGGCGCGGTCTTCCTGCTCCTGTTCGTGGCGCTGGTGCTGTTGTCGCAGACCTTCAATGGGGTCTTCTCGGCCGCGCTCTACCAGTTCACGACCACCGGCGATCCGGGACAAGGCTTCGACACGGAGACGATGAGGGCCTCGCTGGTTCCCTCGCGCCGCCAGAGGAAGCAGGCGGGCACCACCGGCGGTCTGCTGCAGGACTGAAGAGGCGCGGCCGGCCTCAGACCACAAGCCTCAGGCGACCGGCCTCTCAGGCGGCCGGTGACGGCGAGAGGCCGCGGCCTTCCAGGCGCAACAGCTCGCTCATGGCCGCCTCGGCGACCTCCAGCTGGGCCTCGTCGGGCTCGCTGGTGGTCGCCATCCGCTGCAGGTGCAGGCCGGGCCGCTTGATGAGCTCGGCCAGCGGATGACCCCCGTGGCGGGCGGCCCAGGAGAACAGCTCCACGGCCGCCCCCACGCTGACGATGCCGACCGTGAGGACGGCGGCCGGATTGCGCTCGGCGCCCAGGCGACGCAGCGCCACGTTGCCCAGCACGCTGGTCGCCAGCAGCGGTGCCACCAGCATGCTGCCGCAGCGCTCGTGTTCCTTGCGCTCGCCGCTCGCCGGGTTGCCGCTCTCTGAGGCGGCGACGCTCTTGTGTTCGGCGCCGTGGTAGCCGGCGATGCGCGTGTCGCGCAACGCGAGCAGCGCCGGCGCGAGAGTCAGCAGAGCGATGACCGACTCACGGACCGCCGGCGAGCCATGACGGGAGTGGCGCAGCAGCGTCCCGGCCAGCGCACCGGCGCCGGCGGCCGCGAACACCCGCGGATCCTCCTGCGGAAGCACCGGGCCGAGCTGTCGGCGTACCGCCGGCAGCACGGCGATCGATTCGGTGAGGCGGCTCACGCCGCGCAGCAGCGGCAGGCGGCTCACCGCGTCGCGGCCCGGGACCAGCGGCCGCTTGCCGGAGCGCACCTCGATCGTCCCGTCGTCTCGCCGCACCGCCGCCGCCCAGTGCTTGCCGGCCATGAACAGCACGCCGTTACGCAGCGCCATGCCGCCGATCTGAAGCTCCGGACCGGCAGCCGGGGCACTCGGCGAAGCCGCCCGAGCACCGGCATCGGTCGTCCGTGTGTTCGGCGAAGCCGCGCTCGTGTGCGACGCGCTCGTGTTCGGCGCGCCCGCTTTCCCCGCCGTCCTGTCTGCCTGTCGCCGCCTGCTCATCGTGGCCTCATTGTCGCACGCCGCCGCGGCAGCGGCCAACGCACCACGAACGCAGCTCCCCCGCCTTCACCCCTGCGCCATCAGCCGGCGGATACCGCGCACCGCCTGCCGGATGCGCTCCTCGTTCTCCACCAGCGCGAACCGCACGTGCCCAGCGCCCGAGACACCGAAGCCGACACCCGGCGAGACGGCTACCCTGGCCTCGCGCAGCAGCAGCTTGGCGAACTCCAACGAGCCCAGCCCGGCGAACTTCTCGGGGATGCGGGCCCACACGAACATGCTCGCCTTCGGCGGCGTGACCGGCCAGCCGGCCCGCTGCAGCCCTTCGCAGAGCACGTCGCGACGGCGGCGGTAGATGTCGCAGATCTGCGGCGGCACTTCGTCGTGCTCGTTCAGCGCGATGGTGGCCGCGATCTGCACCGGCTGGAAGATCCCGTAGTCGAGGTAGCTCTTGAGCCGCGCCAGGCCATACAGCACCTCGGCGTTGCCGGCGCACAGGCCGACCCGCCAGCCGGCCATGCTGTAGCTCTTCGACAGCGAGAAGAACTCGACCGCCACCTCTTTGGCCCCGGGCACCTGAAGGATGCTGGGAGGGCGGTAGCCGTCGAACGCGATGTCGGCGTAGGCGAAGTCGTGGACGATGAACATGTCGTGCTCGCGGGCGAAGTCGACCAGCCGCGTGAAGAAACCGAGATCGACGCAGGCCGTGGTCGGGTTGTGGGGGAAGCTGCAGAGCAGCACCCGCGGCCGCGGCCAGGCATGCTCCCAGGCCACCGAGAGGGCCTCCAGGAACGGTCCGCCGATGTCGGCCGCGTCGAGGTTCATCGGCACCGTGGTGATGTCGGCACCGGCCAGCACCGCGCACTGCAGATGGATGGGGTACGACGGCTCGGGGACAAAGGCGGCGTCGCCGGAGCGCAGCAGGACCCACGCCAGGTGCGCCATGCCTTCCTTGGCTCCGATGGTGGCGATGACCTCGCTCTCGGGGTCTATCTCGACGTCGAAACGCCGTCCCCACCAGGCGGCGGCGGCCTTTCTCAGCCCGGCGATGCCCTTCGAGGCCGAGTAGCGATGGTTGCGCCCGTCGGCGGCCGCCTGATTGAGCTTCTCGACGATCGGCGCCGGCGTGGGGATGTCGGGGTTGCCCATCCCCAGGTCGATGATGTCCTCGCCGGCTCGGCGCGCTTCCATCTTCAGCGTGTCGACGGCCTGGAACACGTACGGCGGCAGCCTGTCGATGCGGCGCAGCTCGATCACGGGGCGTTCCTCCTAGGGCAAAGGCATCGATGACCGGCGGGAAGTGCAGGAGTATGGCACCCGCCCGGGGGCGATCACAAGGCGGTTGCGCATCGGGAAGATAGGCCGAGCTCGACTTGTCTTCCCGGAAGGTGTGCAGGCACTCAGGCGATCAGAGCGTCAGAGTGCTCGAACAGACGCAGGTCCTTTGGAGCTATCAGTCCTCCGCCGGCCAGTCGAGCAACGCCATGAACTCAGCCGGGTTCACTGCGGGCAGCGGGCCGGCAAGAAAGTCGCCGGTGTTGCGCGTGACCACGAAGTCCGCGCCGGACGAAGCTGCCGCCATCATCTGGACGGCATCTTCGAGATCGGCATAGGGCAGTGCCAGCGAGCGTTGCACAACGCCGCCGTCTACCGGAGCCACGTCCAGATACTGAAGCAGCGAGGTGAGGTGCACGCGAGCCGCGCCGGGCGAATCGTGCCGGGCGAGCAGGTAGAACAGAGTCGCGACCGAATGCGCCGCCAGAAGACCACGGCAGCGTCCCGTTTCCGCGGCGCCCATCACGCGGGCAGAGTCGTAGAAGTGTGACTCCCGCCGCTGCAGCACGTCCAGCACCACGTTGACGTCGATGAGGGCGCGGGGTCGATGGGCGACGACGGTCGCGGTCACCGGTACTTACACTCCAGATGCTCGCGGTACTCCCCAACGGACGCCTGCGGCGGCAGGACGCCCACCAACCGGCGTGTGATGGGAGCGTCTGCAAGCGGATCACCGCTGTGTCGTAGCCGCTCCAGATGTTCCGTCACCAGACGCGTAAGAGTCGTGCCGTGTTCCCTCGCATACGTCTTGGCATCCTGCAGCACGTCGTCTCTGATGCGAATGGTCAGTTTGGTCTGCTTCATGCCGTACATGATAGCATGCCGGTGTACGGCTTCCAAGGCCGTCTACGGGTCCAGGAGTGGCGCCAGAGGCATCCGCGCAGTCGCGGGGGTCCGTCTCTGGAGCGATCCGCCACAAGCGAACGAACGAGGGAGGCTTCCGTGGGCGAGAGCGTCCTGCACCGTCTGGGTGCCAAGCCGGCCATCAACGCGATGGGCGTGTACACCAGCCTCGGCGGCTCGATCATCCCGGCCAGCGTGTGGGAAGCCATGACCGAGTCGAACCAGACGTACTGCGAGATGGCGCCGCTCATGGACGGGGCCGGGCAGATCGTCGCCGACCTGCTCGGCGCCGAGGCCGGCCGCGTCACCCCCGGCGCCTCTTCGGCCATCGCCCTGATGGTCGCCGCCTGCATGACCGGCAGCGACGGCGCCAGGATGGAGCAGCTCCCCGACGCCACCGGCATGCCGTACGAAGTGCTCCTGCAGAAGCGCCAGCGCTACCTCTTCGACCGCATGATCAAGCACCCCGGCGCGCGCATCGTCGAGGTCGGCGATGACGAGGGCACCACCCACGAGCAGCTGGCGGCGGCCATCGGACCGAAGACGGCCTGCGTCTTCTACCCGCCGCACATGGAGGGCACCCCGGGCACGCTGAGCCTGGCCGAGTGCATCGAGATCGCCCACGCCGGCGGCGTGCCGATCGTGGTCGACGCCGCCTACAAGAACTACCCCACCGAGCTCATGGGCAGCTACACGGCGGCCGGCGCCGACCTCGTCTGCTTCAGCGCCAAGTACTACATGGGCCCCAACACCGGCGGGTTCGTCGTCGGCCGCAAGGAGCTCGTCGACGCCGTGGCCGGCCTCGACTTTACCGGCTATGAGACCGGCGACTATCGCATCTTCGGCCGGCCGTTCAAGCTCGACCGCCAGCTCGTTGTGGGCGTGGTACTGGGCCTGCAGGAGTGGCTGGCCATGGACCACGACGCCCGCTTCGATGACTACCTGCGCAAGGTCGCGCGCCTGCGCGAGGGTCTGGCCGGCATGCCCGGCATCGAGATGGAGTCGATCTGCTTCACCATGGAGGAGACGTTCGTGCCCGAGCCGGTCAACTGCCTGAAGGTACGGCTGCTGCCGGAGTGCGGGCTCACGGCCGCCGAGCTCGACGCCCGCCTGCGGGCCGGCGACCCGGTCATCCGCACCATCCCCGAAGACGACTTCGTCGGCATCGTCGTGGAGACCACCAGCGACGATGACGTGGAGACGATCATCGCGCGCGTCCGCGAGGCGTTAGGCGCTGCCTGACGGACCTACGCAGATCACGGCGCGACCCGAGTGATCGAACGCGACCTGCGCGGGACTCGGCCTCTTGAGCACGCCGAGAAGCACGCGCGATCGCGCTGCGGGTATTCCGCAGTCAGAATGCAGATGTCCTGCATTTCAAATGCAGATTCTCTGCACTTGAGGTGCAGATGCGGCGCGTGGTCAGAGTGCTGAGTCTGCGCGGCAGCGTCCAGCCGTCGACCGGCTTGGGACACTACTGTATCCCGCAGCCGTCAACGCCCCTCGCCTGTTGACACTCGCCGATTTCTGGTATCGTGCCGCCCCGAGGCGCAACGGATGACAGACGGACACGCCATCAGCACCGCCCTTCGCGCGGACAAACAGCTCGGCAAAGCGGCCGGGCCGTCCGCCGGTGCCCAGCGAAAACGCACACAGCTCCCCAGCCGCGTTTTCCTGACACCACTCACACGGAGGGCATCCCATGCCGTCGTCTACCTGCACACGTCCGTACCAGCAGCACGCTGACGCCCCACCCGCGGCGCCCCGCCCGGCGCTGCCCGAACGCTCCCGCCCCGACTCGCTGACCGTCGTAGACGGCCGCCTGTATCTCGACGACCTCGACCTGGTGGTCACCGCCGAGAAGCTGGGCAGCCCGCTGTACATCTACAGCGCCGCTCAGATCGAAGCCAACGTGCGCAGCCTGCGGTCCGGCTTCTCGCATAGCTCGCACATCACCCGCATCTTCTACGCCGCCAAGGCCTGCGGCAGCCCCGCCGTGCTGCGCCTCATGCGCCGCCTCGGAGTGGACATCGAGGTCAACTCCGGCGGCGAGTTACAGGCGGCCCTCGACGCGGGCTTCTCGCCACGGCAGATCCTGTTCAACGGAGTGGCCAAGACCGACGACGAGCTGCGGCTGGCGGCCGGGCTGGACATCGCCGCCGTGGTGATCGACTCGCTCTGGGAGCTGCAGCGTCTGGCGCACATCGCCGCCGAGCTGCACCGGCGGGTCGGCGTCTCGCTGCGCCTGGACGTGGGCGTGGCGCCGAAGACGCACCCCGGTCTGGTGACCAGCGGCGACGCCAAGGCAGGCATCGCCATGGCCGATGCCTTCGCCGCCTTCTCGCAGGCCGCTGCCGAGCCGAGCCTCAAGCTGCTCGGCGTGCACTTCCACGTGGGTTCGCAGGTCACCAGCACCGAGCCGCACCGGCTGGCCGTCCGTACCGCACTCGACTTCCTCGACCGCGCCGAAGAGGCCTGCGGCGTTCGGGTCCGGCACATCGACATCGGCGGCGGCTTCGCCATCCCCTACACCGACATGCCGCTGAACGGCTCGCATCCCTGGTTCCGCAGCTCCCTGACGCCGGCCGACTACGCCGACGCCGTCTTCGCCGAGCTGCGCGGCCGTCGCGACGACGTGCAGCTCTTCATCGAGCCGGGCCGCTACCTGGTCGGCAACGCCGCGGTACTGCTCAGCCGCGTCGTGAGCCGCAAGAGCAAGCTGCAGGTCTCGGCCGGCGGGAACGGCGCAAGCCCGTCGGGGGCAGACCATGAAGGCTCGGCCGCAGATCAGAGACGCTCGTCCGCGGAGCACGAGCTGCGTGCCGAGGATGGAACCGGTCTCGAGGAGCCGACCTACACACACTGGCTGTTCGTGGATGCCGGGTTCAACACGCTGCTCAACGCCGTCTGCTACGACTGGTACTACCACAGCATCGCCGCCGATCGCGCCACCGAGCCCCATGGCGCCGAGTTCCGCCTCGCCGGCCCGCTCTGCGACGGCGGCGACGTGCATCCCGGGGAGCCCGGACGGCGTGGCCGGCTGCTGCCCGCCGACGCCACCGTCGGCGACCCGATCGCCTTCCTCAACACCGGCGCCTACACCTGGGACACGCGCAGCGCCTACAACGGACGCTTCCCGGCCCGCGGCTTCCTGCTCCTCGACGACTGCCTGATACCGATGTGAGTCGCCGGACGCCGACGTGACGGCAGTCTGTCTGGCGGCCGGCTCTCGAAGGGCCGACGCTCGGAGGGCGCTGCCGTCGTCATGACCCACGTCGAAGGGCGTACACTTGACAAGACCGCCAAGCACGGGTCTGGAGGAGGCACCCGATGGGACTCATGGACTCCATCAAGAAGACGGCCACCAGCGTCGCCGGCGAGGTCAAGGAGGCGGCCTCCGCGGTCGGCTCGGAGGCCGGCAAGGCCGGGCGGGTCGCCCAGGCCCAGATGAAGCTCAAATCGCTGCAGGGCGAGGTCGCCGACGCCGAGAAGGAGCTCGGTCAGGCGGCGTATGGCCTTGCCGAGACCGCCCAGCTGCAGGTGCCGGCGCTCGAGGCAGCCGTGGCGAAGGTGCGCGAGGCGAAAGCCGCGGTGGCCGCCAAGGAAGCGGAGATCGCCGCCATCAAGGCTGAGGGCGAGACCGCAGCGGCCGACGCCCCCGCCGAGACCTCCGCCACACCGCCGGCGCCAAGCGCCCCGGCCGGCGAGACGGCGCCGCCACCCGGCGACAGCACCCAGATGCCGGGCACCTGAGCGCTTCCGCCGCGCCGCACACCTCGAGCGCACCATCGTCACCCGCCGCGGACGTCGAACGTCACCCTGACCGTCCGCGGCGGCAGCGCTGCGTGCCCGCGTCGGGTGGTACGCTAGCCCCACATCGATCCGTCGCCGGTCGGCCTGCTGCCGCCGGCATCGGATCGGCCCGCGAAAGCAAGGAGCAGTCCCCATCGTGACCGCCGACCGCACCAGCCGACCCTGCCCCACCGAGAAGACGTTCATCGCCGACCTGTGCGGCGACTGCAAGGTCGCCAGCTACTTCGTCTGCGAGGCGAAGGAGGTGGCCACGACCAGAGACGGCCGCGCCTTCCTCAAGCTGGTGCTGCGCGACGCCAGCGGCAACGTGAAGGCTCTGCAGTTCGACCCGTCCGACGAGGCGCTCGAGGACCTGTGCGCCGGAGACGTGGTCAAGATCGTCGGCAATTACACGGTGAGTCCTCAGTACGGACCGCAGATCAAGGTGCAGCAGATCGCGACACTGGCCGAGGGCGACTACGACCCGGCCGCCCTGGTGGCCGTCTCACCGGTACCGCTCGATGAGCTGGAGGAGCGGCTCGCCGAGCTGGTCGCGAGCGTCCGCAACGCCGCTCTGCGGACGCTGCTCGAGCGCGCCCTCGACCCTGCTCGCGAACCCGGTGCGACCTATCTGGTCGCGCCGGCCGCCGTCCGGCACCATCATGCCTACCTCTACGGCCTGCTGGAGCACTCGCTGGTGGTCTCCGAGGTCGCCGCCGCCGTCGCCGACAGGATACCGTCGGTCGATCGCGACATGGTCGTGGCAGGCGGCCTGCTGCACGACATCGGCAAGACGCAGGCTTACTCCACCGACCCCTTCCGGCCCGGCCTCACCGACAAGGGGCGTCTGCACGGCGAGATCGTGCTCGGCCAGGCCATCGTCGCCGACCTCCTGCGCGAGGTGCCCGGCGTCTCCGACGAGACGAGCACCCGACTGCTGCACGTCATCGTCTCGCATCACGGCCAGCGGGAGAAGGGCAGCCCTGCCGTGCCGATGACGCGCGAGGCGATCGTCGTCCACTACTGCGACGACATGACGGCCCGTCTGGCCGCCTTCGACGAGGTCGAGGTGGCCACGCCGGTCGCCGAGAGATGGACCGGCTTCAACCGGATGATGGACACGATGCTCTATCTCGGTGACGCCGAGGCCGACCAAGGCTCGGCGGGAGCACCCGCGGCAGCCGATGAGGAGGACCCGGGGGCCCACGACCCGGCGCCGGCGAGCGACGACCAAGTGTCGGCGTCCGGCGACGACGCGCCGCCGTCCGTCGCCGCCCTCTTCGACTGATACCCCCGTCTACCCCCAGATATCCCTGCAATCCTGCAGAACGATGGCGGCGTGGCCCTTGGCCTTCACCTTCTCGTAGACCTTGCGCAGCGTGCCGTCGGGGTCGATCAGGAACGTCGTACGTTTGGCCACGCCGACCTTTGGCCGGGCGACGCCGAACGCCGTCGCAACGTCGTAGTCGGTGTCGCTGATCAACGGCATCTTGAGGTCGTGCTTGACCGCGAACCGGCGGTTGGCCTCGGGCTTGTCGACGCTGGCGCCGATGACCTGGATGTTCAGGGCGGTGAACTCGTCGAGCAGGCCGTTGAACTCAACGGCTTCCGTCGTTCAGCCGCCGGTGTTGGCCTTCGGGTAGAACCAGAGGACGGTACGGGACCCGGGGACCCCGAGATCGTAGCTCCGGCCATCGTACGAGACGCCCGTCACCGCCGGCGCCTTCTGCCCTTCGTTCTGCATGCAGGCCTCCGTGGTCGTTCGCTCGGTGCGCCGATAGGCCCTTCTGGCCGTGTCAGTCGCAGATGACGTCGTCGGGGACCGCCGGCGCCGCTACCGCCATGTACGTCAGCGGCCCGAGACCGATGTTGGAAAGCTGGTGCGCCATGCCTGCCGGCACCACGACGGTGTCCCGTTCACCGAGCTTGTAGACGGTACCGCCGGCCTCGATCTGGGCCGTCCCTTCCAGCACCAGGTAGAGCTCCTCCTGTTCCCGATGGGCGTGCCGCACCTGCGAGCCCTCGTTGACCGTCCAGACATTGGCACGCAGGTTCTCGGCGCCGCCGAGGTCGGTGACGCGCTGGACGCTCACCTGCTCGGAGACGACTTCCGTCGGCACCGCGTGGACCACCTTGAGCACCCGTTTGCTGGCCATCAGCCCTCCCGTCGGCCGCTGCCCGGCGGACACCACGGCATCGCCACAGCACCCGCCGTCATGTGAGTTCTACCTGCTCTTCTGCAGGATCTCGACCGGATAGGGGCAGATCCTGCGCAGTCGTTCCGCGTCGTCGACCGAACCGGCGACCTCGCCGTAGTGCATCGGTATCACGACCTTGGCCCTGATCGACCGGCAGCATTCCGCCGCCTCGTCAGCGCTACAGACGTACGTGCCGCTCACCGGCAGCAGGGCGACGTCCACGTCGATGCCGTCCATCTCGGCGATCGCGTCGGTGTCGCCGGCGTGATAGATGCGACGGCCGTCGAGTTCGAAGATGTAGCCGACGTTCTGATCGCCCTTCTCGTGGAACACCTGCCCCGGCGCCTTGAACTTGTTCGTGTTGTACGCCGGCACGGCCGTCACCGGCACGCCGCCGGCCTCGATGGTATCGCCCGGCCGCACCGTCACCGTCGTGGCGCCGGCCAGCTGCGAGGTGACCGAGGCCGGCCCCACGACCACCGTCTGCGGCCTGCTGACCGCCGCGATGTCGGGCTCGCTGAAGTGGTCGAAATGATCGTGCGTGACGAGGATCACATCGGCCTTCGGCGCTCCGGGCGCCAGCTTCCACGGATCGACGTACACCACCTTGGACCCGGTGATGCGGAACGAGTCGTGGCCGAGCCACTCGATCCCTTCTACCATGACGTCCCTCCTCTCAGGTCGCGTCAGGTCGCCGACGCACCGCGCATCACCGCGAAGATGGCGATGCGGGCGAACAGGTTGGGCAGCACCGAGCCCACCGTCCGCCGCTCGAACGATCGCAGATAGAGCTCGCTCTGGATCTGCAGTCCCTCGTGCTGACAGAGGCGCCGGAAGTCGCGCACCGTGCACAGATGGATGTTCGGCGTGTCGTACCACTCGTAGGGGATCTCCGAGGAGAGCGGCATGCGTCCCAGCGCGGCGAGCTGCGTGCGGTTCCACCAGTGAGCGAAGTTGGGGAAGCTGACGATCGCCAGGCGACCGACGCGAGCCATCTCGCGCACCACCAGCCGCGGCCGGTAGAGCTGTTGCAGGCTGAAGCTGAGGATGACGATGTCGAAGGAGCCGTCGTCGTAGTCGGCGAGGCCTTCATCGAGATCGCCGTGGAACACCGACAGCCCGCGTGCCACGCAGGCCTCCACCGCCGACTGCGAGATCTCGACCCCGCTACCCTGGACGTGCTTCTTCTCGATCAGCTCGGCGAGCAGATCGCCCTCGCCGCAGCCGAGGTCGAGCACCGTGGCGCCCTCCGGCACCAGCGCCTCGATAAGCTGGTAGTCGATACGCGCCACGTCAGTCCTCCCGAGACGCTGCGGGGGCTGTGCCACGCGGCCCGGCGACGGCGAAGTGGTACGTACGGGCGCCGCTCGCCAGGAAGGCGCCGATGACGCCCTCCATCTTCTCCCGCTCCAGCAGGAAGGCGTCGTGGCCGAAGCCGGACTGGACCTCGTAGTAGCTCACATGCTTGTGCGTGGCCCGCAGCGCCCCGACGATCTCCTTGAGCTGGTAGGGCGGATGCAGCCAGTCGCTGGAGAACGCCATGACCAGGAAGCGCGACGTGACGTCCCGGAAGACATCCACCAGGCTGCGCCGGTCCCGGGTGAGGTCGAAGTAGTCGAGCGCCCGCGTGATGTAGAGGTACGTGTTGGCGTCGAACCGCTCGGTGAAGGAGAGGCCCTGGTAGCGCAGGTAGCTCTCGACCTGGAAGTCGGCCGAGAACGTGAACGAGTAGTCGTGGATGTCCTGCAGACGACGGCCGAACTTCTCGTGCATCGCCTCGTCGGAGAGGTACGTGATGTGGCCGATCATGCGCGCCACGGCGAGGCCTTTGGCGGGCACCCCGCGGCCGTAGTAGTCACCGTTGTTCCAGTCGGGGTCGGCCATGATGGCCTGCCGGCCGACCTCGTTGAAGGCGATGGCCTGCGTGGGCTGGCGGGCGGCGGTGGCCAGAGCGATCACCTGATGCACACGCCCGGGCTTCGCCACCGCCCACTGCAGCGCCTGCATGCCGCCCATAGAGCCGCCGACCACGGCCAGCAGGCGCTCGATGCCGAGCCGGTCGAGCAGCAGCGCCTGCGCCTCGACCATGTCGGCGACGGTGATGATCGGGAAGCCGGTGCCGTACGGGCGGCCGGTCTTCGGGTCTGTCGACGACGGGCCGGTGGAGCCGGAGCAGCCGCCGATCACGTTGGTGCCGATGACGAAGTACCTGTCTGTGTCGAGCGCCTTGCCGGGGCCGATCATCATGTCCCACCAGCCGGGGCGCTTGTCGTCGGGCGCGTGCCGCCCGGCCACATGGGCGTCGCCGGAGAGCGCATGCAGCACCAGGATTGCGTTGTCGCGCCGCTCGCTGAGCGTGCCGTACGTCTCGTAGGCGATCGTCATGGGTCCCAGGCGCTCACCGCTCTCGAGCCGCAGCTCGTTCGGCGGCTCGGCGACGGTGGCGTAGCGGGTGGCGACGATGCCGGCGTTGGCGGTGTCGTCGCCGGCGCCCATCGGCACGTCGCCGATGGTCTTGGCGGAGCCCCGCGATGGACTGCCCGCAGGCCCCGGCAGGCCGGCGGCCGGAGGCGGCGCGCCCTGCCCACTGGACCGGTCGCGGGTCTCGCGCGGCGCCTCACCGGAGAAGGGTGGCCCGTCTGCTCTGTCGCGTCGCTTCCCCATGCCTGTCGCCGACTCGTCTCCCTCGCGTCTCGTGGGTGGGTACCCGCCGATCAACGAATACTACCCGAGGGACCGCCGCCCGCACGCCGCACGTACGGTCCCCGAGTCGGCTGCCACCCCCGTGGACCTGTCTCACCGATAGAGCTCGGCGGCTCCACCAGAAGGTACTTCCGGGGATCGCGTTCCGCCCGGCGACGCAGGCCGTCGCCGAACCCCGAACCGGAAAAGAGGACGTGTCGCGGGCCGCGTTCCTCCCACAAGAAGACTACTGACATGAGGAGTACCTGTGCGGACAGCATTCCCGCAGACAGTATTCCTGCAGACAGCGTTCTCTCCGACTGCTACCCCCGCGCCAGCGCCTGATCGATGTCGGCCAGGATGTCGTCGATCGACTCGATGCCGATGGAGAGGCGCAGGAAGTCCTCGCCGACGCCGCACGCCTGCAACTCCTCGGCCGACTGTTGCGAGTGCGTGGTGCTGGCCGGGTGGATCACCAGCGACTTGGCATCGCCGATATTGGCCAGGTGCGAGATCAGCTCGCACGACTCCACGAACCGGCGTCCGGCCTCGCGACCGCCGGCGATGCCGAAGCCGACCATGGCGCCGTAGAGGCCGCGGTCGTGGTAGCGAGCGGCCACGGCGTGCGTCGGGTGGCTGGGCAGCCCCGGATAGAGCACCCACGAGACCCTGGGATGCGTCTGCAGATGCTCGGCGACCGCCAGCCCGTTGAGGCTGTGGCGTTCCATGCGCAGCGGCAGCGTCTCCACCCCCAGCAGGATGAGGTACGCGTTGAACGGCGAGAGGCAGGCGCCCATGTCGCGGAGGATCTGCGTGCGCGCCTTGGCGGCGAAGGCCACCGCCCCGAAGGCCTCTGCGTAGCGGATGCCGTGATAGGTAGGGTCGGGCTCAGTGAGAGAGGCAAAGCGGCCGGCTGCCGCCCAGTCGAAGCGGCCACCGTCGATGAGCATGCCGCCGATCGACGTGCCGTGGCCGCCGAGGAACTTGGTGAGCGAGTGGAAGACGATGTCGGCGCCGTGCTCGAGCGGCCGGACCAGGTACGGCGTCGGCATGGTGTTGTCGACCACCAGAGGCAGGCCGGCTTCGTGAGCCACCGCCGCCACCGCCTCGATGTCGAGCGTGTCGAGACGCGGGTTCGCGACCGTCTCGGCGTAGACCAGCCTGGTCCGCGCTGTGATGGCGCACCGAAACGCCTCGGGGTCGGTACCGTCGACGAAGGTGACGTCGATGCCCATCCGGGAGAGCGTGTGGCCGAGAAGCGTCAGCGAACCGCCGTAGAGGGCCGACGCCGAGACGACGTGGTCGCCGGCGCGCGCCAGCGTGAGGGCACAGGCGGTAAGGGCGGCCTGACCGGACGCGAACGCGACCCCGGCCGCGCCGCCCTCCAGGGCCGCCACGCGCTCCTCCAGCACGGCGACGGTGGGATTCGAGATGCGCGAGTAGATGTGGCCCTCGGCTTCGAGGGCGAACAGAGCCGCCGCGTGGTCGGTGTCGTCGAAGACGAACGACGTCGACTGGTAGATCGGCACGGCGCGCGCGCCGGTCGCCGGATCGGGGCGCTGGCCGGCGTGCAGGGCCAGCGTCTCCATCCCCGGAGGGCGCCCCGGCACGTCGGCCGCGCCGGAAGCGTGGCCTGCGGCCGCCGTGGCCGGCTCGTCCGGTTCACCGCTGTGGGTCCCTGATCCGCTCACCGCTGTCCTCTTCTGTTCGTCGTCCGCCGTCGACCGCATCACCGTCGGCGGCACAGCTGCCTGCCTCTCCGGCGGGCCTCCGGCTTCGCCGCGCGGCCGCCCCGCACGTCGCAGCGGGGCACGCCGCAGTCTAGTATAGGCCGGGGAGGGTAAGATGCCTCACCGTGAACGATGACGCGATCAAGGTGCTGTTCGACGAGCTGCGGCGCGAGCTCCCGGAAGCTCGCCGCGATGTCCCACTGGCGCCGTACTGCGCCTACCGTGTCGGCGGGCCGGCCCGGCTGCTCGTGGAGGCGCGCACAGACGCGGAGCTACTGCGCGCCCTGTCAGCCGGCGCCGACCTCGGCCTGCCGATCACGGTCCTCGGTCAGGCTACCAACGTGCTCATCGGCGACGGCGGCGTGCCCGGGCTGGTGATCATGGCGCGGACGCACGCGTGGACCGTTCATGAAGACGTCCTCATCACGGCCGCCGGCACCGTACTGGCGGAGCTGATCGTCGACCTGGCCGAGCGCGGCCTGGGCGGCCTGGAGTTCGCCGCCAACATCCCCGGCTCGGTGGGCGGTGCCGTAGTCGGCAATGCCGGCGCCTACGGCCGCTGCATCGCCGACGCCCTCATCGACGTAGACGTCACCGCGCCGGGCGGACGGCTCACGACGGTCGCGCCGGCCGACCTGCAGCTCGACTACCGCACCAGCGTCCTCAAACGCGCCCGAAGGCGGCGCGGCGGAGCAACGGGGCGTCCGGGCGCCGGAGCGACGCGGGCCGGCCGCGGCACCGCGGCGACCGCGGGTCCAGAGGCCGGCACGACACGGGCGGGCAGCGGCGCAGCGACCGCCGGGCGGACGGTCACAGGGCCGGCGCCCGGCGACACGGCGACGTCCACCGAAGCAGAGGCGCACGGCGGCACAGCGATGCCGGCCGGGACCGAGGCGGTACCCGCCGACGCCGTCGTCGTCACCGCCCGCTTCCGCCTGTCTCCGGGATCGCGCACCGCACTGCTCGACGAGATCGCCCGCGACGCCGAGCTGCGCCGCTCCAAGCATCCCCTCGAGTACGCCTCGTGCGGCAGCTACTTCAAGAACCCCAGCCCGCAGCGACCGGCCGCACGGCTCATCGAGGAGGCCGGCCTCAAGGGCTTCACGATCGGCCGGGCCCGGGTGAGCGAGCGTCACGCGAACTTCCTTGTGGCGCTCGACGGCGCCCGTGCCGCCGACATCAGGACTCTGGCCGCCGAGGTCCGGCGTCGCGTCGAAGAGGTCCACGGCGTGCGCCTCGAAGAAGAGGTCGTGCACATCGGGCTCGACTGAGGCACGCGCATGCCCAGCGCCCGGTGCGGCCGACTCCAGCGCGGCCGGCCGCCGCCTCGGGCGACGCGACCGCGTCGACGCGCTGCGAACCCGACGCCGGCTGCATGCGTCACTAGAGACAGGGAGGACGAAGGATCGACGAGCTGCCTCCAGGCTTGTATGAGCGCCTGCTGCGCGGTCAGCCGGAGGCGCGTGCCGAGCTCTTTCGCCGGTACGCGCCGCAGGTGCGTCGTATCCTGTTCCTCCAGGGCTACTGCGAGGAGCTCGACGACGCCGTGCAGGAGGTCTTCGTGAAGGTCTTCCGCTCGAAGCTGCCGGCCGGACCGGTCTTCCTAGCATGGCTCTACCGGGTGATCCTCAACACCGGCCGTGACCAGGGGCGACGGCGCAAGACACGCACCGGCCTGGTGCAGCGACTGGAGCAGGTGGCGCCCGAGCCCACGGTGTCCGACCCGCCGCAGCCACAGGAGCCGGCACTGCGAGAGGCCTTGGCCGCACTGACGCCCGAACTGCGCGAGGCGGTGGCCCTGCGTTTCTACGCCGACCTCTCGCTGGAGCAGATCGCGGCGGCCCAGGATGTGCCGCTGGGGACGGTGAAGTCGCGCTTGCACAGCGCGATGAGCAAGCTGAGAGGGAGCCTGCAGGGAACGGGGATAGAGGGCGCATGAACGACGATCGAGGGGAGATGGACCGCGATCGAGAACACGTGAGCGACGAGCTCGACGATCGGCTGCTGGCGCTGGCCCTGGGTCTGGACGACGACCCCGAGCTGCGTGCCGACGTCGAGCGCTCGCCGCAGCTTGCGCGGCGACTCAAGGCCATCCAGGACGACCTCGTGTCGGTGGAGGACGGTCTGCAGGCGATGGTGCCGGATCAGCCGGAAGACTGGGCCGATCTGTCGCACGAGCGCTGGGCGAAGCTGCAGCCCTTCGTGGAGACCGAACAGGCGGCACGCGACGAGGCCGAGGCGGTGGCCGGCGGCCGGCGCGCACGCCGAGCCGGCATCCGTCCGGAGCCGGCGAGGGCAGCCGCCCGGCGCGATCCGCGGCCGTTCTGGCGCCGCTGGCAGGCTGTGGCCCCGGCCGCCATCGCCGTGCTGGCGGCGGCCGTGGTGTTCGGTGTGGTGGCCGGCCGCGACGCGCTGCAGATGAACGACGACCGTGCGGTCCTCGACAGTGCGCCTCTGGAGAAGGACGCGACGGGATCGTCTTCGGCCGCCGAGGGTGCCGCCGCGCCCGCCGACGCCGGGGCCACCCAAGGCCTGCTGGTGAGCGGTGCCGACGACTACCAGACAGTGGTGGTGGCCGTTGCGGGGCCGGTCGACGGGCAGGAGCAGCCCTACAGCGTCGAGCGGGTGCTCAAGGGTACCGCCGGCGACACGGTCAGCCTGCAGACCGAGCTGGACGGCGAGCTGGAGCCCGGCACGCGCGCGCTACTCTTCCTCGATCCACGGGGCGAGCTCGCCGGAGCCGGCGAGCCAACCGTGACCCCGGAGGGCGATCAGCGGGCCGACGACGCGGCAGACGGCGAGGCCGAGGGAGGCGGCGCAGCCGGCGGCGTCACGCTGCGCCCGGCGCCGCACGTCTACCTGCAGAACGGGGAGACGGCCGTGGTCGTCCCTCTGCCTGCCGACTTCGGAGTGGACGCCATACGTCTCGAGTGAGAAGGAGCGCCATGCGTGGCTTGCTTGAAGGCAGGACGATCGTGGTCATGGGTGTCGCCAACGAACGCAGCATCGCCTGGGCGGTCGGCCGGGCGGTCGCAGCGCAGGGCGGCCGGCTGATCCTCACGTACCAGGGCCGCCGGCTGGTCCGGCGGTTGGAGCACCTGATCGACGGCCTGAAGACCGACGCCGATCTCATGCGGGCCTACCCAGACGCCGCCGAGGTGTCGCTGGTGGAGTGCGACGTGACCGATGACGCCGCGCTGGCGGCCGCCTTCGCCGAGATCGGTGCCCTCACGCCCGCCATCGACGGTCTGGTGCACAGCATCGCCTGGGCGCCGGCAGAGGACCTGCAGGGCAGCTTCGCGAGCACGACGCGAGAGGGCTTCGCGGCGGCCAACGACGTCAGCGCCTACTCGCTGGTCGCCGCGGCCCGCGAAGCCAAGCCGCTGCTAAGACCAGGGGCCGGCATCGTGACGATGACGTATGCGGGCTCGCAACGCGTCGTCCCCAACTACAACGTCATGGGCCCTGCGAAAGCGTCGCTGGAGGCGTGCGTGCGCTACCTGGCGGCCGATCTGGGGGCCGACGGAGTGCGTGTCAACGCCGTCTCCGCCGGCCCCATCCACACGGTCGCCGCGCGCACGATCAAGGACTTCGGCAGCATGCTCGACCTCCTCCAGCAGCACACCCCGCTGCGCCGCAACGTCACGGCTCAGGAGGTCGCGGACGTCACCGTCTTCCTGCTCAGCGACCTGGCGCGGGCCGTGACCGGCGAGGTCGTCCACGTCGATGCCGGCGCCCACGCGATGACCTGAGTCCGGCGGCGGGCCGCCCCCGGACGGTCGACGGCGGCGATCACGCGCACTACCGCCGCGCCGGCTTCACGGGCGGCGGCTCAGTGCAGCGGCGCCGTGAGAGCGTCGATGGCCTTGCGACTCTTGTACTCCGACGGCATCTCGAGCAGGCCGGCCGGGAACTCGTAGTCCTCGAGCAGGCCGACGTAGTCGTCGGCGCAGAAAGCCTCGGGGTTGTACACGCCGGCCTCGGGATCGCCCGGGTGGCTGCCGAGCTTGCCGGCTGCCAGCAGCTCCAGCGTGACCACCGGCGTGAAGGCGGTCTGCGCCTGCACCACCTGGTTGTCGTACTTCTCGACGCACTCCTGGTTGTCGGCGACCTGGTAGAGATAGACCTCGCGCGTCATGCCGTCCTTGACGCCACGCACCCAGGTGCCGGCCGCCGTCTTGCCGACGTACTTCTTGCCGATCTCGTTGGGGTCCGGCGCCGCCGCGACCAGCACGTCGCGCGGCGAGACCTCGACGCCGCCGACCTTGATCTTCTCCTTCTTGTCCATGTTGATCGACTTGAAGATGTCGATGGCCTCCATGAACTCGTCGCCGAGCGCGTACTTGAAGGTCGCCTTCTTGACGCCCTTGAGCAGGTGCGCGTTGTGGCCGATCTGGATGACCTCTTCGTGCTCCACGTGGCCGATCTCGACGGTGCCGATGCCCTCCGGCAGCCAGAAGTCCTCGAGCTCGGCGAACGGCTCGATGGTCCGCACCTCGCCGTCTTCCCAGATGATCGCCGGGTTGGTGCACTCTTCGATGGTGGTCCAGATCGAGAATCCGAAGGCGATGCCCTTCCAGCCCGGGATCTCGAGGTTGCTGCCGTCGCGGATCCCGATCTCTTCGACCTCGTCGAAGAAGTGGTCGGCAGCGTAGCGGGCGAAGTAGTCGGCCATGCCGGGCTCCACGCCGAAGCCGGCCAGCGCGTACTTGCCGATCTTCTTGAAGTCCGGGTCGAGGGCGTACTCGTCGTCGCCGAGCTTCTTGCCGGGCTTGTGGAACGGGTCGGTAGGATGTGGCTCGCTGAGCGTCATCGCGGTGTCGAGGTAGTGCGTCCCGGCCCTGAGGGCGGCCTGCAGCAGCGGCGGGTTGAAGTTGGGCGCGCACAGGTTCATGACGATGTCGACGCCGTGCTTCTGCGCCAGCGCCGCGACGTCGTCAGGCTTGCCGGCATCGACCTGCTCGGCCGGGAAGCGCGGGTCGTCGAGCTTGGCCGAAACGGCCTGGGCGCGGTCGAGGCTGTAGTCGGCCATGACCATCTTCTCGAGCCAGTCGCCCCTGGGATCGCGACGCTTGGCGATGACCGCGATCGACTCGCCGACGCCGCCTGAACCGACGATGAGTGCCTTCATGGGTGTCCCTCCCGGAGTGATGCCGACCACGCATGGTGGCAGACGTTGCGTCGCGCTCATGCTACTGCCTGCGTAGGCAACGTCAAGAGCGCGATTCGCGCAGTATGGCAGTAATTGACTGGTCCTATTCGTCCAGAACGGCAGACTGCGGCACGAATCACGCGTCGTCCGAAGCTCACTGTATGTGCTTCGGACAGCAGCTGACATGGCGACGGTCGGCTGACCCGCGACGCCACGAGAGCCGTCCTCGCCGACATCGTTGCCCCGCCCTCGGCCCGCCTCATTGCGCGCCGGGAGGAGCCTCCAGACGCCGGTTCGCCAACTCGGCAGACGCCCGTTCGCCAACTCGGCAGTCGCCGGCACGTGACAGCGCCAATCTGTACACGTGCGGCGGCTTTACCCGTTTGGTTAGGTGCGCGTAGACTGTCGCGTCACGGGGTCTGTCGGAGGCGACCACGGTGATCACGGCGCCCATCACAGCCCTGCCAGTCAGTCGGCCAGCGACCGGAGACGTCTCGTCTCAGAGAACGGGGGAGGTGCATAGGACCAGAGTCCCGCGCCGGGAGACGGTTCTCGGCGCCATGGACGTGGTGGTGAGACACGCAGACCCAAGCGCTACGATGCGCCTGCTGTGGGCGGCAAACGCTACGATGCGTCCCCGCCCTTGTCACGACCATTGAAAGGAGTGTCCCGCCGCGCGCAGTGCCGGCGGGGAGCACCATGAGCGATTTCAACTGCCTCAAGGCACCCAAGGACACCTACGGTACGCTCAAGAACTACATCGACGGCGAGTGGGTCGAGGCGAAGACCGACCGTTACCTCGACGTCGAGAACCCGGCCACCGGCGAGATCATCGGCAAGGTGCCGCTCTCTTCCGCGGAGGACATGGACGCCGCCATCAAGGCCGCCGACGACGCCTTCTGGGAGTGGCGCTCCACCCCGCCGATCGTGCGCTCCCGCTACATGTTCAAGATCAAGGACGTCCTCGAGAAGAACTTCGAGGAGATCAGCCGGGTCGCCACCCAGGAGCACGGCAAGCACATCGACGAGGCGCGCGGCGAGACCCGTCGTGCCATCGAGAACGTCGAGACCGCAGCCGGCATCCCCACCATGATGATGGGCTACAACCTCGAGGATGGCGCCGCCAAGAACATCGACGAGATGGTCGTCCGGCAGCCGATGGGTGTCTTCGGCCATGTGGCGCCGTTCAACTTCCCCGGCATGGTCCCCTACTGGTTCTGGCCCTTCGCTCTCGCCACCGGTAACACCTTCGTGCTCAAGCCGAGCGAGCAGACCCCCATCACCCTGCAGCGCACCTTCGAGCTGCTCGAAGACGCCGACCTGCCGCCGGGCATCTTCAACCTCGTCAACGGCGACAAGGTCGCTGTCGACGCCATGCTCGACAGCCCCATCGTCAAGGGCGTCACGTTCGTCGGTTCCACGCCGGTCGGCAAGCACATCTACAAGCGCTGCGGCGAGACCGGCAAGCGCTGCATCGCCCAGGCCGGCGCCAAGAACTTCCTCACCGTCATGCCCGACGCCGAGATCGACCGCGCCATGCCCAACATGATGGCGAGCTTCTTCGGTAACTCGGGCCAGCGCTGCCTGGCCGGCGCCAACCTGGTCGCCGTCGGCGACATCTACGACGAGCTCAAGCAGAAGTTCGTCGCCGCCGCCAGCAAGCTCAAGGTGGGCCCCGGCCTCGACGAGAGCTGCCAGATGGGTCCGGTCATCAGCGCCAAGAGCGTCGAGCGCATCCACAACTACATCGACGGAGCCGTCAAGCAGGGCGCCAAGGTGATCCTCGACGGTCGCAACGTCAAGGTGCCGGGTCACGAGAACGGCCACTGGGTCGGCCCGACCATCCTCGACGAGTGCACCCCCGAGATGACGCACTGCCAGGAGGAGATCTTCGGGCCGGTCGCCTCGATCATCCGCGTCGGCGACCTGGAAGAGGCGATCAAGATCGCCAACGCCTCCCCGTTCGGCAACTCGGCCAGCATCTACACGCAGAGCGGCCGCACCGCGCGGACGTTCTGGTACAAGTGCCAGGCCGGCAACATCGGCGTCAACCTCGGCATCCCGGCACCGATGGCCTACTTCCCGTTCGCCGGGCAGAAGGACAGCTTCTTCGGCACCATGCACGGCCAGGGGTCGGACGCGGTGCAGTTCTTCACCGATTCCAAGGTCCTGATCATCCGGTGGTGAGGGGAAGCCGAGCGACGGGTACAAGCGTTCCACCCAGTGGACAAAGGAGACAAGGTGGCTCGCGACTTTCCTGAGATCACCAACTTCGGGACGGCGTTCCGCTTCGCCCTCGAAGCCGAAGGCGCGGCCGCGGATCTCGCCGCCGCCGCGCAGGGCCTGGCGCCCGACGAGACATGGCGGGCCAAGCTCGAAGAGCTTGTCTGCACACACGAGGACCGCGTGCAGAAGTTCCGCACGATCCGGCAGGAGGTCAACGAGATGACCCTCGAGCCGATCAGCGACTTCCACGGCCGACAGTATCTGGCCGAGCTGACCGCCGAGCCGGCGAAAAGCTGGCCGGCGGCGGCCGAGCAGGTCATCGCCGCCGAGGAGGACGTGGCGGCGTTCCACGAGGACTTCGTGGCTCACGCCGACGATGTGCTCGCGGCGGCGGCCCGCGCGTTCAAGCGGGCGGCCAAGCAGGAGCGCGAGAAGGCGGCGGAGCTGCGCGGCATGCTCTGAGGCGATCCGGCGGTGGACTGCCGCCGACGTCCGGAAGCAGCGCGTCGGCTGCGTCTGCCGATCCGCGCCTGAGAGAGGTGAGGGCGGGGCGTCACCGCATCGCGGTGACGCCCCGCCCCTCTCTGCTCAGGCGGCGGGGCCGCCGTTGCCGCGCGGGGGCGGTATCATTCTCGATCGACGGCGAGCTGCAGAGCCCGCCGGTCGTCGGTCATGCTCCTGATCCTGAGAGGACGCTGCGCTTGCTCCGCGGACGAACGTGGACATACCTGCTGCTCGGCACGGGCGTGGTACTGCTCGGCCTCGCCGTGCTGCTCGGCTATCTGCTCGGCGCGCGGGCCTTCCTCTACGTCACCGTCAGCGTGACGATCCTGTCGTTGTTCGTCGGCGGTATCCCGCTGCCGGTGCACAGCGGCCCCGACGAACCGACGCCGGAGCAGCTCAGCGACATGCAGACCCGCTGGTTCATGAACCAGGTCGGCCGCAACATCACCGAGCGCCAGCCGAAAGGCTCCATGCGCCTGCTGCGGCCGGCTCTGCTGGTCGGCGGTCCGTGCATGCTCGGTCTTGTGGGTGTGGTCGTGCTGCTGATGGTGCTGGGTGGATGATCCCGTGAGCGCCGCACCGCCCAACGAGCCCCCGCGAGCACCCGACATCCCACAGTCGCACGAGGACGGACCACCGTCGCAGGAGCCCTCGATCTGGGATGTCCCCGACCGCTTTCGCGCTCCCGACGACTGGGACGCGCATGCCAAGGCCGGCGAGGCGCAAGAAGGTACCGACACTGTCGTGCGCCGGCCGCCCGCCCGGACGACCAGCGCCCCATCGGCGGGGCGGCGGCGTCTGCTCATCATCGCAGGCGCGGCTGTGCTGCTGCTGGCGGCCGTGACGGCCACCGCCGTGGCGTTGACGCGGGGGGACGGCGAGACGGCGGTCGGCGGCGCAGGCGGTGCCACCCAGGCGACGGCTGTAGCGGCGGAGCCCAGTCGGGCGGTCGTCCCGATCCTGATGTATCACCTCATCGCGGACGCGCCGGCCGATGCCGCCTACCCGGAGCTCTACGTGCGGCCCGCGACCTTCGCCCGTCAGATGAGGTACCTGCATGACGAGGGGTACCAGGCCGTCTCGCTCGGTCGCGTCCTCGACGCCTGGGCCGGCGAGGCGACGCTACCTGACAGACCGGTCGTGATCTCCTTCGACGACGGCTACCCCAGCCACTACCTCGTGGCCGCCCCGATCATGCAGGAGTACGGATGGAAAGGGCTGCTGAACGCCGACTGGAAGGTGCTCGACGAGAGCCCGCGTCTGCTGGCTCAGGTCCGTCTGCTGGCGGTCGCCGGCTGGGAAATCGGCTCGCACAGCCTCACCCACCCCGACTTGACCACCCTCGACGCAGCCCAGCTGAAGGATGAGGTAGCCGGCAGCCGGGAGGTGCTGCGCGAGCAGCTCGGCGTGCCGGTCGACTTCTTCTGCTACCCGGCCGGCCGCTACGACGACGAGGTGGTGGCGGCCGTCGAGGCGGCCGGCTATCGTGGCGCCACGACCACCGATCGCGGGTTCGCGAGCCGGGACGAGCCGTTCCGGCTCAAGCGCGTGCGGGTCAGTGACGGCCTCTCGCCGGCGCAGCTCGTCGCCGCTCTGCGCTCCGACAGCCCGTGAGCGGACCCCGGTCCCGGCCGAGTCCATCGCAGCTCTCAGAGACGAGGGACGTGTGACCGCAGCCTGATCCGGCAACGCCGCCGGCCCTCCGGCCGCGGATGCTCGTGCTACGATCACGGACGTTGCCTATCCGACTTTGCAGGCCCACGGAGTGGGAGGCCAGACGTGAGCAAGGAGCACCTGAGCCGAGCCGAGTTCCTCGGCCTCATCGGCGGCGCGACGATCGGTGTCACGTTTCTGCCGGGCGCCCAGGAGTTGCTCGGCGAGGTAGCACCGGACCTGGACGTCGACGACGCCGACGCTGCCACGCTGCCCTACATCTCGGTCGCCCGCGGGCACAGCCTCAACGGCAGTCACGTGGCGAAGCTCACACGCACCGCGATCGACAACCTCGGCGGCATGGGTCGGTTCGTCCACAAGGGCGACTGGGTGGTGGTGAAGCCCAACATCTATGGGCCGCGCACGCCCGCCCAAGCGTGCACGACCAATCCCACAGTGGTCGCCACCGTCGTTCGCGAAGCTCTCAAGGCCGGCGCCCGCAAGGTCACGGTCATGGACAACCCGTGCGGCGGCGGGGCGCTGGAGTCGTACAAGAAGAGCGGCATCTCCAGCGCGGTCAGCAAGGCCGGTGGCAAGATCGTCGTCATGAGCGGCTCGCGGTTCAAGACGTACCGCATCCCCAAGGGCAGCAGTATCAAGACCTGGCCGGTCTACCGCGACATCATGGAGTGCGACGTACTCATCGACGTCCCGATCGCCAAGAACCACGGCGGGGCGGTCGTGACGGGAGCCTGCAAGGGCCTCATGGGCTGCTGCGAGAACATGGGCGGCCTGCACGACAAGAACCGCGGGCTCAGCGTCAACATCCCCGACCTCGTGCGGCTGATGCGGCCCGACCTCACCGTCGTCGACGGCACCCGGGCACGAGTACGGAACGGACCCGGCGGCACCGACCTGGGAAGTGTGCGCAAGCGCTACACCGTGCTCGCCAGTCGCGACCCGGTCGCCGCCGACGCCTACACCGCCAAGTACCTGCTGGGTATCTCGCCGGCGGCGGTGCCGCACCTGAAGAACGCCGCCACGCTGAAGCTGGGCCGCATCGACCTCGCCCGGCTCAGCATCAAGAAGGTCACGGTCTGAGAGGCCGCCGGTGAGCCGTCGCACCGCGCGCCGGCTGCGACGCGTCGTCCAGTTCGGCTTCCTGCTCTTCTTTCTGGTCGTCGGCTTCGCCACGTTCCAGAGCTTCACACCGGGGAGAGCAGCCGAGGGTCTCTTCCCGTTCGACCCGCTGGCGGCCCTCACGGCCATGCTGGCCGGGCGCACCTGGATCACGGGGATGGCGTGGGCGTTCGGCACTCTGGCACTGACGGTGGTGCTGGGCCGTGTCTGGTGCGGCTGGATCTGCCCACTGGGGACGACCCTCGAGTACGTACGCTTCAAGAGCGCGACACGACGGGAGGCGCGGATCTCACCGCGCTGGCGGACCGTCAAGTACGTGCTGCTGGCGACGATCGTCGTGATGGCGGCGTTCGGATCGCTGAGCTTCCTGGTCCTCGATCCCATCACGATCTTCAACCGCACGGTGGCGACCGCCGTCGTACCTCTCATCGACGGAGCCGTGCGCGGCATCGAGTCTCTGGCCGGCGACGTGAGCTGGCTGTCGGGAGCGGTCGACTGGGTGAACACGTCCGTGCGAGGCACGGTGCTGCCCCGCACGCAGCCGTTCTTCTGGCAGGGCATCGTCATCGGCGGCATCTTCGTCGCCGTGATGGCGCTCAACCTGCTCGCCGACCGTTTCTGGTGCCGCTACCTCTGCCCCCTCGGCGCCCTGCTGGGAGCCTTCAGCAAGTTCGCCCTCTTCCGGCCGCTGGTGAACGAGTCGTGCAGCGGCTGCCGTCGCTGCGCCAGCGCCTGCAGGCTGGGAGCCATCGAGGTGGCCGACGTCGAGGAGACACCGGCGGCCACTGAGGGCGACCCGGCGGACGCCGCAATCACGCCGGCGGCAGAGCATGCCCCCGCGGCGGCAGCCAGCGGCGCACGCTGTCCCGGCGGCGGCACGACCGTCGTGACCTCCGAGTGCACCATGTGCCTCGACTGCCTGGTGGCCTGTCCCGACGGCGCGTCCATGCGCTTCGGCCGCGCCCGCACGACGGGACCGTGGCAGCCCTACGATCCCGGCCGCCGCGAGGTGCTGGCGTCCACGGTCCTCGGTGTCGGCGCCGTGGCGCTTCTGGGGACCGGGCCCTGGCAAGGCGAGCGTCCGCGCGCCGTGCTGCGCCCACCGGGCGTCACCGACGAGGACGACTTCCTCTCGACCTGCCTGCGCTGTGGGGCCTGCGTGAGCGTCTGCCCCACATCGGGCCTGCAGCCGGCCGGCGGGCAGGCCGGCGCGGCGGGATTCTGGACGCCCGTCCTCGAGCCGCGTCGCGGCTACTGCGAATACACATGCAACGCCTGCGGCACCGTCTGCCCATCCGATGCCATCCCGGCCTTGCGATTGAGCTCCAAACGCCAAGCGGTCATCGGCACGGCCATCATCGACCGCACACGCTGTCTGCCGTGGTCCAAAGACATCGCCTGCGTGATCTGCAACGAGGTCTGCCCCGTGCCCGGCAACGCCGTCCGCCTGGGGCAGGGCAAGACCGTGGTGATGCCCGATGGTCTCGAAGAGTTCATCGCCTATCCCGTCGTGCGCCCCGGTCGCTGCATCGGCTGCGGCACCTGCGAGAACGCCTGCCCGGTGGCGGGCGTGGCAGCCATCACCGTGCGCCCGCTCGCCGAACTGCCGCCGTCGTCAGAGGGCGGCAGTGGTCAGGGTCAAGGCGGCGGCCAAGGTCAGGCCGGCGGGCAGGGTCAAGGCGGCGGACAGGGGAACGGGCAGAGGAATGGCGGCGGCCAGGGAGAGGAATGGTCGGAGCCGGGCCAGGAGTACTGACGCGCCGGCGCGGTCCAGCTCGACGGGCTCCGGATGGGAGACGGCCGGCGACCCGTCAGCTCCAGACGACCGCTACCATGAGCGGCACAAGCTCCACCAGCTCGCAGCCGGCACCGAGGGTGTCGCCCGTGTAGCCGCCCAGACGGTATCTGGTGTAGCCGGTCCACAGCAGCGCCGCCGCGAGGCCGGCGCCGCAGGCGGCCAGGCCTACCCAGCCGCCGATCAGGTAGCCGGCGGCAAGAGCCACGACGACGGTCCAGGCAAGCGTACCCCAGCGTCGCGCCGCCGGCCTCAGCGACGCCGCGAACACGGTCGCCAGACCGCCCTCCGACCGCGCGTAGCGCAGCAGCATCATCGTCACCGGAAGACTGCAGCGACCGGCGAACACGGCCAGTACCACAAGCCACCAGCGTGAGTCGTCGGGAACGGAGACGAGCAGCGCGAACTTGGCCAGCACCACCATGACGATCGCGATGACCCCCATGGCGCCGACGTGACTGTCCTTCATGATCTCGAGGGCACGCTCGCGAGGCCGCGAGCTGAGCAGCCCATCGGCGCTGTCGGACAGGCCATCGAGATGCAGGCCGCCGGAGACGCCGGCCATCACGGCGACCAGGGCGGCCGAGAGCGGCAGCGCCGGCAGGATCCGTTCCAGGCCCAGACAGACGGCGCCCGCCACGCCGCCGGCGGCGAGCCCCACGACGGGGAACCACGGCACGCTGTGGGACAGGGCCCGCTCACCGCCGGCCTCGCCGCCGGTCCACGACCACGGTACCGGTACCGAAGTGAGGAACTTGGTCGCCGCCAGCAACGATCTCATGCGGACGTGTTCCTCATGCCGCTCAGGACGCCGAGCTCCCCATGCATGCGCACCGTCACCACACATGCCGGCCCCACGTCGAAGATCAGGTAGCTTCGCGCGTCGAGGCCCAGCAACCGGCAGAGAGCGGTGCGGATCACGCCGCCGTGAGTGAACGCGATCACCGTCTGTTGCGGACGTTCGCGGAGATCGTCGCAGACCCGGCCGACCCTCTTCAGGAAGGCCGCCAGGCTCTCACCGCCGGGAAACGCGAAATCGGGGTGCCACGACGCCCAGCGTTCGGCCTCTTCGGGCGAACGAGCGACGGCCTCGGCAAACGTGAGTCCCTCCCAGTCGCCGACGTCGACCTCGACGAGTTCCGGCAGCGACTCCACCACCAGTCCGGAGCCGGCCAGCGCGTGCTCGGCGGTCTGCAGGGTGCGCTGCAGCGGACTGACGACGCAGCAGACGGACTCTCCGGAGCTCAGCAGGCCGGCCAGCTCGACGGCGAGGGCGCGCGCCTGCTCGCGCCCGCGCGGCGACAGCGGCCGGTCGTCGTGGCCGTGCAGGCGGCCACCACCGGCGCCGACGCTCTCACCGTGGCGCACCAGGATGAGGCGCTCAGCCATCGATATCGACCTCCTCAGGCGTCCCGCCGGACCTCCTCAGCCTTCCCGTCGAGGCCGCCGGACGGCGCCGCACGACCCACGGTTGACAGTGTGACACAAGGCGATAATAGTTCTCACATATGGATTCAGGCAAAGACACCGCTCCGATCGATCTCGACATCCGGCCTATCCTGGCGGCCAAAGGCATCCCCTTCACCCGCCAGCGACGCGACGTCTGGCGCTACTTCCTCGACTCCGAACGCGCCGCGACCATCCCCGAGGCGGTGGAAGACCTGGCGCCGCGAGGGATCGGCCAGGCGACCGTCTACCGCACCGTCACGCTGCTTGCCGAGCTGGGGCTGCTGCATCGCGTACAGGACCGCGCCGGTGAAGTCTGCTACACGGCCATTCGCGTCGGCCATCGACACCCTCTCATCTGCGGCGAGTGCCGGCGCGTCGTGGGCTTCAGCGGTAACAACGACCTCTCCGAGCTGCAGCGTCGCCTGGAATCGGAGACCGGATTCTCCATCTACGGTCACCACCTCGAGGTCTACGGCATCTGCCCGGAGTGTCAGGCCCGCGGCATCGATCTCTGATCCACAGCGTCGGCCCACAGCTCACCCCAGACCGATGATCCGATCGAGCAGTGCCATGTCGAGATGAGCTTCGACGTGGTCGGCCAGACGGTCGATATCGCTCCCGATCCTCCCGGCTCCGCCGACTTCCGGAGATGCGTCCAAAGACGACAGGTCCGACGACCACGGTGACTGATCGGACCCGCCACCCGGCCTGAGCGATGGATCAGATCCGTGATCCGGCCCGGGCGATGGCGCCAGTCCCGCCGCTGCCCGTAGACCGTCGAGGAAGGCCGTCCGCAGGCCGGGGTGGTCGAAGATCCCGTGGACGTAGGAGCCGCAGACGACACCGTCAGACGAGACGCCTCCGTCGTCGTGCCACGCATCCCGGCCTGCGAGCGCATCATGTGCGGCCGCTTCGACTGCGGCCGCTTCGACTGCCGCCGCCTCTCCCGCTTGAGCTGCGCTGCCCTCGCCGCGCAGCCGCAGGAGCGGCCGCACACCCTCGCCGCGGATGCTGCGACCCATGTGGATCTCATAGCCGCGCAACCCCGTGCCGGACGGGCCGAGCGCGGCACCGGTCAGCTCACCGTCGACCTGGACGGTGCGCTTGTTGCCGGTGAAGACGGTCTCGACGTCCAGCAGACCGAGGCCCTCCACGTCCGTCTGCGCCGACTCGACCCGATCGGGATCGAGGATGCGGCGGCCGAGCATCTGGTAGCCGCNNCGAGGTCGGCGACGGTGCTCTTGGTGCCCGGCAGCACGACGGCCGAGACCCCCTCCAGTTCCTCCGGTGAGGTGACGTAGCGCACGTCCACGTCCGGTTCGTCGGCGAGCGCGTCGAAGTCCGTGAAGTTGGAGACATACGGCAGGCGCACGACGGCGACGCGCAGCGGTGCGCCGGGACGTCCACGCCGCCGCCGATCGTCGATGCCCAGGGAATCCTCTTCGTCGCCGCGCCAGTCGGCCAGGAACGGCACCACCCCCAGCGTAGGAATGCCGGTGCGCTCGCGCAGGAACTCCAGGCCGGAGTCGAGCAAGGTGGCGTCGCCGCGGAACTTGTTGATCACGAAGCCGCGCAGGAGCTCGCGTTCCGCCGGCAGTAACAGCTCGACGGTACCGACGAACGCGGCGAAGATGCCGCCGCGATCGATGTCACCGACGAGGATCGCCGGGGCGTCGGCGTGGACGGCTACCCTCATGTTGACGATGTCGTTGTCGCGCAGGTTGACCTCGGCGGCGCTGCCGGCCCCTTCGATGACCACCAGATCGTTGGCGGCCCGCAGACGAGCCAGCGCCGCCGTGACCTCCGACCACGCCTCAGGCTGGAAGTCGTGGTACTCGCGCACGCCCATGTGTCCCACCGGCCGGCCCATGAACACGACCTGGCAGCCCTCGTGCGAGGTCGGCTTGAGGAGGATGGGGTTCATGT
>DIWP01000041.1:0-67918 GCA_002423545.1 Thermoleophilia bacterium UBA6103 | reverse complement strand
GACATGTTCTGCGCCTTGAACGGCGCCAGCGCAAGACCCCGTCGCGCGTAGATGCGGCACAGCGCCGCGGCGATGACGGTCTTGCCGGCATGCGAGCCGGTGCCGACGACCATGAGCGCGCGGCCACCGGCGCGGCCGGAGGCGGCGGCGCGCCTGCCGCCACGCGTCCGGTCACCGTCGGCGCGAAGGCCGGCGCCGTCGATCACGACGTCGCTCCGGCGCGCATCGAGCCGGCCAGAGCCGCGAACCCCTCGATGAGCCTGCGGTTCTGCTCCGGGTGGCGGGGGCTCACCCGCACGTGATCGGGCAGACCGAACGACGTGCAGTCGCGGATCAGGCAGCCGTGCTCCAGAAGCACCCGGCGGGCGGCGGCGGGGTCGCCGACCTCGATGAGGAAGAACCCGGCCGCCGAACCGAACACGGGGAAGCCCAGAGCTGCGATCGCCGTGGCCAGCTCGTCCCGGCCGCGACGCAGCAGATCGACCGCGTCGGCGTGGCGGTCGTCCTCGCAGAGGACGGCCAGACCGGCCGCCTGCGCGCAGGCGTTGACGTTCCACGGCGGCTTCGCGCGCCGCAGAGCATCGGCGACGCCGGCGTTCGCGATCGCGTACCCCAGACGCAGCCCGGCGAGCCCCCAGAGCTTGGTCATGGAGCGCAGCACGAGCAGGTTGCCGAGATCGAGGGTCGCGGACGTCCACTGAGCACCCGACAGGAGGTCGCAGTAGGCCTCGTCGAGGACGAAGAGCGTGTCGGGGAAATCGCGCAGCGACCGCTCCAGGTCGTCCGGCGGCACCACAGCTCCGGTCGGGTTGTTCGGCGAGCAGATCCAGCAGAGACGCGGCCGCAGGCGTGCGATGGCGGCCGCAAACCGCTCATGATCGTAGACGAAGCTCCTGCCGGACGATGTGGAGACGTCCGCCGCCGGCTCCAGGCGCACCTCCTCGAACCGGGCCCGGGCGAGGCGCGTGCCGACCTGGTACTCGCCGAAGGATGGCGCCAGAGAGAGTGCCGCATCGTCCGGCAGCAGCGTGATCTGGGCGATGAGACGGATGAGCTCGGTACTGCCGTTGCCGGCGACAACCTGCTCGGCGGCCACGCCGTGGCGCTCGGCAAGGGCCGCGACCAGTCCCTCGGCGTTGCGATCGGGGTAGGCGTCGAGGACCGCTCCGGCCGCGGCCGTGCGAGCAGACGGCGCGGCCCCCAGTGGTGACTGGTTGGAGCTGAAGTCGACGATGGCTGCCGGGTCGATGCCCTGCGAGCGCAGCTCGCCCTCATCGACCCCTCCGTGCACTGCCGGCGCCAGCTCCGGGAACGGCCAGCGGGCGCGCGACCCGGTTTCACGCCGCGTGTCTCTTGTCTCGCCGCCGGTCCTGCTGCTCGCCGCGCCCCGCGTCTCGGCGTACATATCGCGGCTCACCCCGTCGCGCGTGTCGTCACCCTGCATGCCGTTCATACGGCCGGCCCCTTTCCGTTTCGGCGGCCCACCGCGACAGCCACGCCCGAGCCGACGACCACGACCGCGGCACCGACCCGCCAGGCGACGCGCACGGCCTCGGTGATGATGCCCGCCTCGAGGCGACGCGTCGGCCTGCCTACCCGGTACGTGCCGGGCTTCTCCAGCTGCACTCCGAGGAGCGTCGCCATCGGCGCGATGGTGCGCATCTTGTTCGGGCCGGTGCCGGCCGCGACGGCAGGCTCGGTGCCCAGGGAATCGGTCGCGCTCGGGCCATCCGCCTTCGTCGCCGTCCCGCTCACGGTGCCATTCATCGTCGGAGGATCGGCGGCGCGGACCGGTGTCACGGTGCCGACGGCGCGGATCAGCAGACCAGTCAGGCGGGCGGGGATGAAGTTGGCGACGTCGTCGAGCCTGGCGGCGAGCTTGCCGACGTGCTCGTAGTCGCCACGGTAGCCGATCATGGCGTCGAGCGTGTTGACGGCGCGATAAGCGTACGCGGCCGGCAGGCCGCCGACGGCGTAGGCCAGCAGCGGCGCCGTGACGCTGTCGGTGAGGTTCTCGGCCAGCGACTCGACGGCGGCCGAGACCACATGTGGCTCGTCGAGCCGCCGGTCCCGGCTCACCAGAGCGAGCAGCCGCTCCCGCGCCTGATCGATGTCCAGGCCGAGGGCGTCGCGGACCGACTCGGCCGCCTCGACGAGCCCGCGCAGCGCGAACGCCGGCTGCAGGGCCACGGCCAGCGCCGGACCCCTCAGGACCGGCGGCAGACGCCGCAGCCCGCGCTCGGCACAGAGGCCGGCGACGGCGGCCGTCCCGACGACGCCGCTCACCATCATCGCGCCCCAGGCGGCTTCACGCACCGGCGCGCCGGCCGGCCGGCGCCGCTCCAGTGCCGCAATCAGCCTGCCGAGCCACGCCACCGGATGGCGGGGAGTGCTCGGCTCGCCGATCACCGCGTCGAGCAGCGCCGCCAGCACGATCACGGTCGCTCTGGGATCGGATCGCCGCACGCTTACGTCACTCACGTTCCCGTCAGCCTCCCCGCTCCAGCTCTGCATCGGCTTCGTTGGGGTCCCCGGCGACACCGGCGCTCTGGAAGGTCGCCATCTCGGCCAGCGTCTTGGCGGCCGCGTCGAGGATGCTCATGGACAGCGCCGCGCCGGTGCCCTCGCCGAGGCGCATCTGCAGGTCGAAGAGCGGCGTCAGCTCGAGCTCGTCGAGCACCTTCTGGTGCCCGACCTCGATCGAGACGTGGCTGGGCAGGATGTAGTCGCGGGCAGCCGGGCAGAGGCGCACCGCCGTGAGCGCCGCCGCCGCCGAGATGAAGCCGTCCATGACGACCGGGACCCGCCGCGAGGCGCAGCCAAGCATGACGCCGGCCATGGCGGCGATCTCCAGGCCGCCGACCTTGGCCAGCACGTCGAGGGGATCGTCCTTGTCTGGCCTGTTGACCTTGAGCGCCGTCTCGATGACCGCCACCTTGTGCGGCAGCAGGTCCCTGGCGATGCCGGTACCGCGCCCGGTGATGTCGGCGACCGGACAGCCGGTGAGCGCCGCGATCACGGCCGAGCTGGCGGTGGTGTTGCCGATGCCCATCTCGCCGGTGGCGAACATGCTCGCGCCCTCGGAGACGGCCTCGTCGACCAGCTCGATGCCGACCGCGACCGCCTGCAGCGCCTCGTCGCGACTCATCGCAGGACCCTGAGCCATGTTCGCGGTGCCGCGGCGGACCTTGCGATGGCGGATCGTCTGCAGACCCGAGAGATCGGCGTCGACGCCCACATCGGTGACCACCACGCGAGCATCGACGTGCCGCCCGATGACGTTGATGGCCGCTCCGCCGGCGGCGAAGTTGGCGACCATCGCCGGCGTGACCTCTGCCGGGAACGCGCTGACGCCCTCGGCCGTGACGCCGTGGTCGCCGGCCATGACGGCCACCACCTTGTCGGCGAAGACCGGCGTCGGGTCGCCGATGATACCGGCCAGCTGGACCGAGAGCGTCTCCAGCCGCCCCAGCGACTTCGGCGGCTTGGTCAGCTGCATCTGCCGCTCTTCGGCGGCCCGCATGGCACCCTCGTCCAGCGGGCCGATCCTCGCGATGGTCTGCTTGAGCAGGTCGCTCGTCTCAGTGCTCGTCTCAATGCTCATCTGTCACGCTCCTTCCGTACAGGATAGACGAATCGGCCGCCGGGCCTCACGCCGCCAGCCCTGCTCCGGCCAGCACCTCTTCCAGGCGCCGCTCGCCGGCTCCGCTGTCACCGGCGCTCTGCACCGCGACCCACTGCCGCAGCTTGGCCAGCGCCGCACCGTTCTCCACGGTCGCCCGCGACCGCTCCACGCCCGCTGCCAGGTCATCGACCACGCCGGCCACGTACAGGACGGCGGCGGCGTTGTAGCAGGCCGCGTCGACGCAGGCGCCGTGTCCCCGCCCGGCCAGCACGCGCACGAACCGCCGCGATTCGTCATGCAGGTCATCCAGCGGCGCGATGTCCTCGTGCCGCAAGCGGCGCAGTCCCACGTCCTCGGGCTCGACCGTGTAGACGTCTCGCCGGCCACCGGCTCCGATCTCGACGACCCGCGACGGCCCCAGCACCGAGAGCTCGTCCATGCCGCGCTGCTGCTCGGCATCGAAGCCGTGGACCACCAGCGCCCTCTGGTAGCCGATCTCCGCCATCACCTCGCCGACAGGTCCCACGAGGCGGTCGGCGTAGACGCCGCGCACCCCGTGCGTGGGCCGCGCCGGATTGGCCAGCGAGGCGGCGATGTTCAGCGTGGAGCCAAAGCGGATCTGGCTGAGGATGCGACCGAGTCCGCCGGGATGCACCGCCGGACTCATGCCGTTGAAGATGCCGATGCCGGTCTGTTCGATGCTGCGCTTGACGGCGGCGGCGTCGCACTCCACATCGACGCCGACCGCCTCGAGGATGTCGACGGCGCCGCACCGGGAGGTCAGCGCCCGGGCGCCGTGACGGGCGATGCGCACGCCCTGAGCGGCGGCGATCAGGGCGGCCGCCGAGCTGACGTTGAACGTCTTGAGCTCGTCCATGCCGGTGCCCGAGTTCTCCACCAGAGGGACGCTGAGGTCGACCGCGGCGCTCACCGTGTCGACCTCCACGATCGCCTGCCAGGCGCCGGCGATCTCCTGCGGCGTCTCGCCCTTGGCGACCAGCGCCGCCAGGAAGGCGCCCTGCTGCAGGTCGGGCTGCTCGCCACGCAGCACCTCGCAGAACAGCTCGTAGGTGCGCTGCCGGCTCAGGTCGCCCCTGCCGATCAGGCGCTGGATCTCGGCGCCGAAGCGCCGCATCGCGGTCTCCTCGCAGGTCATCTTCGCTCCTTCGGCTTCCACTGTGCGTTCCGGCTCGCATCCACTGTTCGTTCCGGCTCGCATCGGCTGTGCGCCGCTGCCCGCTTCATTCATTCGGGTCCCGCTTCGCTCGCCCGCTCACACCCTCGTTGCCGGTTCACGATGCGACCGCAGCTGCTTGCCCGAGGGGGTAGAGATGCACCTTCATGCCCGAGCGCTGCGCCACGATGTCGAGGCCGCGACGCAGATCGCCCAGCGGCAGGCGGTGCGAGATGAGGTCGGCCACCGGCAGGGTACCGCTCGCCAGCAGATCGAGGGCTTCAACGCCGTGCCGGAAGGCACAGCCGTAGGCGCCCACAACGGTCTGCTCGTAGTAGTGCAGACGGTTGAGGCTGGGCGCGGCGACCTGGTCGGCGGACGGCGACAGACCAGAGAAGACGACCAGCCGTCCACGCGGGCCCAGCGCCGCCAGCGCCTCTTCGTAGGCCTGCGGCGAGCCGACCGCGACGATGGCCGCGTCGAGGCCGCCGTCCGCCAGCGGCACGGCCGTAGCACGGACCGGCCGCGCCGGACCGGCAGCTCAGGCCTCCACCCTCTCCCGGCGACGTTCGTCGGGCTCGGTGACGATCACCTCGGCGCCGCGCAGCACGGCCGCCCGCGTGAGCAGCGTGCCGGCCGGCCCGGCGCCCCAGACGCCCAGAACGTCGCCGTCACTCAGGCGCCCCAGCTCGAGCGCGTTCAGGCAGCAGGAGAACGGCTCGGCGAAGACGGCCGCCTCGTCGGCCAGGCCCCGCGGCACGCGGACGAGGCTCCGCAGCGGCGCCACCACATGCTCGGCGAAGCCGCCGTCGCGATGGAAGCCCATGATGCGCATGTCGCGGCAGAGGTTGCCGGCCCCGCGCAGGCACGGCCGGCAGCCGCCGCACGAGATGCCCGGATAGACGTAGACCCGCTCGCCGACCTCGAACGAAGCCGGGTCCGCACCGGCTCCGAAAGCCCGGTCCTCGTCCTCGGTGCCCGGGCAGACCTCCCGGACGACCCCGACGACCTCTTCACCCGGCACCCGCGGCAGCGCGAGATCGCGATGCCCCACCTCGATGAGCTTGAGGTCGGTCCGGCAGAGACCCGTCACCGAGACCTCGATCAGCGCCTCGCCCGGCCCCGGCCGCGGCGCAGGCATGTCGACCAGCTCGAAGCCGCCGATCTCGCGGACGAGCACTGCTTCCACCAACGCCTCCCGGTCCGACCAACAACAAGGCCCGGGTCTCACCACGTGGTGAGACCCGGGACCCCCGTTTTCGGATCCAGGTATGCGCCGCCCCGTCCCCTTCACCACGAGGGACGTGGAAGCAACGCACCGGGACAGGTCTTCTGGCTTCCGGATCGTCCTACTTGCCGCGCCTTCCCGTCCTTGCGGACAGTGGCTTCTCGCGACGTTCGTCCCCGGTCACAGCGGCGGGTCCGCGACGGAATCGCACCGTCTTCCCTTCAGAGCCCTCACGGGCATCCTCGGCAGGCGGCATGCTAGGCGCTGCCCGGCGCAACGTCAAGCAGCCGGTCTGCCGACGCCCGGCAGGACGATCCGGCGACGGCGACGGCCTCTCCACAGCGCGTGCTGGGCGCATCAAGTTGCGAAGCTCTTCATCCGATACACACCACAGGTTCGCCGATCGGCATCGGACGATTCGGGCGCCTGGCGAGCGCGATGCTCGGGCGCTGCACGAACCAGACTGAAGAGCCGCGAAGAGGGAGACCCGATGCAGACCACCCGTAGACTGACGATAGTCGTGGTCGCCGCGCTGCTGTCTGCAGCCATCGCGGTGGCCGGAGTCGCCGCCATGACGACCGTCCGCACGGCCGCCGCCGCGGGCACTGCCGTGCCGCGCGCCGACGGCAACCACCACGACTGGAAGACCAAGGTCAACTACTGGGACCTGCAGGGCGGCATCCCGTGGCACGACGAGTCGGACGACTTCTGCAACGCGCTCGGCGTCGGTCACTACAACTCGAAGTACTGGATGGTCTTGGACGCATCGCGCAGCGATCCCTGGCACCTGGCGGCCATGCCCTACAGGATGGCGCCCGACAGGCCGCAACGGAACGGCTCTCCCATCGTCGTCAGCAAGGACAAGAGCGAGCTTCCCCTCTGCATCTGCGACGCAGGCGTGCCCAAGCAGGACGTGTACGTCTTCACTGCCATGAAGGACGACAACAGCGGCCGCCTGTACTATCGGCAGCTCAGCGAGAACCTGCAGACGCTGCACTGTGTCCAGTTGCCCAGCGGATGCAGCACGAACGAGATGGCCTGGAACTCCGCCCTCTGGCGGCGGCCCATCGCCTCCGCCACGCAGTTCCAGGGGGCCTTCGCCACCGCCTGGGCCGTCAGGGACTGGAAGAGCAGCAAGAGCTGGAACAGCCGCGGACAGATCCGGCTGATCACCGGCCTGGACCTGAACAGGTCCTCAGGGGCCATGTGGCGCAAGGACGCGGGCGGAACGTCTCCGATCATCACCACGCCGGGCGACAAGCCCGTGATCGAGGTCGCGCTCACCTCGGTCACCCATGGCGACAGGGAATACCTGGCGCTGGCCTGCACCTACGGAGATCCCCAGGGTCGCGACCCGTGGCCCACTGACGTCTACGACATCAATAAGAACTGCGGCGCTTTCGTGCGCCTGTACTCATACGAGAACGGTGCGCTCAACCTGGTGAAGGACATAGCGGTGCCGGTGGACAGAGAGCCCGCCTGGTACCTCCCCGCGGCCGACGGCCGCGATCCCGCCAGCCTGTACGGCGATCGCGGGATCGCGGTGCTGCAGGGTTCCGTCGAGGGCTCCGGCAACGGTGGCGACCTGCTGCAGATCTTCACCCAGAACGCGGCGCGGGTGGACGGCGCCTTCGACGATCAGTTCGTCGCCCGCTACGAGTACAGCCTCGACAGCGACCGGTTCGTCGACATGGACTACATGTTCCAGACGGGCCGCAGTGCCCACAAGTCGATCTTCGAGGTCAACTTCCTCGCCTTCAAGTCGTTCGAACTCACGAAGAAGAAGGCCTACGGCGACTTCGACGAGTATCGGCAGCATCTCAACGTGATCAGCACCAGCTATGGTGATGGTGGGGTCTACCGCGGCTGGTTGTGCGACTTCCCCTCCGACTACCTGGTGCCCATCGAGAAAGAGACCGTCAACGGCGGACCGGTGAACTACCCTGTCCCCGTCGATTCGAACACCGGGGCGACCGAGGGCACGCTTGTCGGCGTGGTCTTCGGTCCGCCACCGTTTCCGCTGAACGGGAACGCCTACAAGGACGCGACCTCGAAGATCTCCTTCTCTCAGGAGCGCTCCAAGGAGACCAAGACGACAGAGCAGATCGGCGGCAGCTTCAGTGTCACCGGAGGCGTCGAGATCTTCGGGTGCGGCGTCACCTCGACAGGCAGCCTCGGCTACGACTACCAGTCCGGCAAGTCCGAGACGACGACCAAGGAATACGGTTGGGAATTCCAGCACAACGCCGCCGACCTGGCGCAGACCGGCTGGATGATCGGCTACTACCCCAGCTACCTGATCCAGGCGTTCAAGCGGTTCGACTCCGGTCGCAAGGAGGTCCCCGGCTCACACATCTACCTCACCCTGCCGAGCGGCGACGCCGCCAAGGAGATCATCAAGCCGATCGCCTTCGACATGGCGAACCCCGACCGATCCCCGACGAGCAAGGGCGTGGCGGCGCACGCGAAGCCCTCCGACTTCGCCAACCAGCTCTGGAAGAAGGACCCGCTCGAGGAGGCCGGCCGGCACGGGGAGCTTATAGACCAGAACTCGCTGAGCTCCACGTACGGCCAGCTCGGCTGGTGCTCCATCGGCAAGAAGAAGACGGCGTCGAGCTCCCATGCCGTCAACTTCAAGATCAACGCCAAGATCAAGGGGCCCAAGCCGCACCAGGTGGAGTTCGAGGTGCACGGCGGCGCGTCCAAGGAAGAGACGACGAGCGACACCCAGAACACCAGGTGCGACCTCAGCATCGCGACCAGACCGCAGCAGTCCGGCAAGGGCGGCGCCGGGCAGACGGGGCCGCGCGGCGCCAGCGACACGATCGTCGGCGACATGAGCGAGATCGTCTACTGGATGAAGGCCAAGGACTCGGCCGCCTACTGGATCCCGGACTGGGCCCGCAGCGGGGCCAACGACCAGACGCCCTGGTGCGTCGATTACTTCGTCCGCGACTGGACGCCGAAGGACTCCGGCGGTGCCGGCGGCGCGAGCGACCAGTGCGCCGTGGGCGTTGTTGCCTGGCCGGCGGCAGGCGGCGATGTGGCCATCGCGCCGTTGCCCGGTGACGTAGGTCAGCGGGATCCCGTCGCCGTCCCAATCGGCGGCACGGCGCGCGCGACCGCGGTGCCCGAAGAGGGCTACCGCTTCGTGCGCTGGCGGTCTGCCGGCAAGCATCTGGCGATCGGCAGCCCCAGGCAGACGACGACGGACATCGCCGTGCGTGACGCCGGAGGGGCGACCGCCGTCGCCGCCTTCGCGTACATCACCCCGACCCGGCTGACGGTGACCCGCCGCGGGGGTGACACGTGCGACATCGTCATGAAGGGCGCGCCACTGCCCTTCGCCCTCTGCACACCTGCGGTGGGGCGGGCCGACGCCGCCTCCCCCAAGAGGCTCGGGCTCTCGATCGGTGGATCGCCGGTCGTGATCCCGCCCAGCGACGACGAGCAGATGCTGTCGCCCTATCAGCGGCCGTCGCTGACTGCCGGCGGCGTCTTCCTGGACCTCGGCGACACGGCTTCGGCCAGCGAAGGTCGTCGCGTCCTCGCCCTGGCCTCTCCGTGGGGGGCAGGGTCGAGCGTCCGTGTCGCGGTCGACCCGGCCGCGGGGACCTGGGGCCTCACCGCCCGAGGCATGAAGGGAGCCGCGCAGTTCCTGCGCCAGTGTGCCGCCGGCGAGGTCACGGTGGCGCTCACCGACGAGAACGGCGAGATCCTCGGCGTCGGCACGCAGACGGTCAGCACAAGGGCCAAGCTGGTGTCTGCCCGGCTGCCGAATAGGCTCGGCGGGGGGCTGCTGCCCACGGCCGCCGGCCGAACGGTCAAGCCGGCGGTCAACATGAATCGGGCGACGCTGGTCGTAAAGACGCCCAAGAACTCCGGCAAGACGACCCTCATCCTGTCTGGGGTCAAGCTCGACAAGCGGCTGTTCAACCGTCGCGGCATCGTGATCGGGCTGGCCGGCGATCGGCTCATCCGCGTCGGCCGGTTCAAGCTCCGCGACGGCTCGTGGGTCTGGAAGGGCCGCTCGCTGCAGCTCTACGACGTCCAGTGTCGCTATCGCAACGGCCGTCTCACGCTGGGTCTCAGCGGGCCCTTCCTGCGCGCCGACCTGGACAAGCTGATCGCTGAGACGGTGACGCTCACTGTGATCAACGGCCGCCGCCGCGCGAGCGGTGCCATGCTCACCACCGTGAAGTCGCTCACGCGCGTGACGCCGATCGCGCCGACGCCGTGAGGTGACCGCGCGCCGCACGGACGGCGTGCGCTCGCACAGAAGACCATCCAGGACGGCGGAGAGCCGGATACCGGCTCTCCGCCGTCCTGCTGTCGGCGTGCTTCGGCGCTCTTCGATCATGCCTCATCAAACGGCGGCGGAGCTTCGGAGACGCAGGCGGCCCGCCGTGCCGCAGGAGATGCCGAAGGCGCGGCGCCCGGAAACGGACCGCCGTGCCTCTCGTGCTGTACCCTGACGCCACAGACACGTGGAGGCCGGCATGACACGAGACGATGCCGCACGAGACGGCGTCGCGGCAGACAGCATCGAGGCCTACGACCTGCCCGGACGTGTCGCTGCCTACGACGCCGACATGGACATCATGCACCCCCTTCGGCACACGATGATGGGCATCGCTCTGGAGATCGTGCCCTTGGCGCCGACCGCGACTTTCACCGCCGTGGACCTTGGCACGGGGACCGGCGTGTTCGCGCAGCGCGTTCTGGAGGCCTACCCGCGCGCCTCGTTGGTCGCCGTGGACGGCGCCGCCGCCATGCTGGACCTCGCCGGGACGCGGCTCGCCGGCCACGCACGGCGGGTGACGCGCATCGAGGCCGACTTCCGCTCTCTGCCGGCCGAGGCAACGTCCCCCGGATCGTTCGACCTGGTGGTGTCGGCGTACGCCCTGCACCATCTCGACGCGGACGAGAAGCACGCCGTGCTCCAGAAGGTGATCGCCGCCCTGAAGCCCTGCGGCTGGTTCGTGAACGCGGACATCGTGACGGCCGCCGATCCCGACATCGAGCGCCGGATCCAGGACATCCGGGTGCGATCGGTGACCGCCCGGGCCCCGGACGCAGACGAGCGCTTCCGCACCATCGCGGCCACCCGAGCGTACCTCGATGCCCTCGAGGCGCAGGAGCACGACCAGCCCCTCACACTCGATGCCGACCTCCGCCTGCTGCGCGCTGCCGGCATCCCCGCCGCCGAGGTGATCTGGCGTCAGTACCGCGAGGTGGTCATCGGCGGACCGAAGCCCGTGGGCTGAGCCGACGCCCAGCCCGTCCGATGTGCGTGCAGATCGCCCACTGGATGGGCGTTTTGTGATAATCTGGATGGACATCTCCCTGCATGCCTGCGGAAGGAAGGTCCGGTGCTGCTTCCACGTCATGCCACCGAGAGCGTGCTCCAGGCCCAGGAATGGTCGCCGGTGGTACTCGTCGAGGGCCCTCGCCAGGCGGGCAAGTCCGTTCTCGTCAAAGATCTGGTGGGCGCCGCGCGGCCGGCGCACTACGTGACGCTCGACGATTCGCTCAGGCTGGCCAGCGCCAGCGAAGACCCCCAGGGATTCGTGCGCTCGTTGCCCGATCCGGTCGTGATCGACGAGGCACAACGGGCGCCGGAGATCTTCCGCAGCATCAAGCTGACCGTCGATGAAGACCGGCGGGCCGGCCGATTCCTGCTGACGGGGTCGGCCGACGTGCTGCTGTTGCCGCGTCTGTCGGACTCCCTGGCGGGCAGGATGCGCATCGTCACGCTGTGGCCGTTCTCTCAGGGCGAGATCGATGGCGTGCGCGAGCGGTTCATCGAGGCGGTGTTCGCCGACGGATCGCTTCCGCCACACATCGACTGCTCCACGCGCGCCGGCTTGGCCGAGCGCGTCACCCGAGGCGGGTTCCCGCCGGCGGTGATCATGCCGGAAGGCTCGATACGAGACGGCTGGTTGCGGGACTATGCCACGACGCTCCTGGAGCGGGACGTGCGCGAGCTGGCGGCCGTGGGCGATCGGGTGGCCCTCCCCAGGCTACTCCGGATCCTGGCGGCACGCAGCGGCACGTTGCTCAACGCCTCCGAGCTGTCGCGCTCCACCGGCATCGCCCGAGCCACGCTCGAGCGCTACATCGCCCTGTTCGTCAAGACGTTCACCGTACGGTTCGTTCCCGCCTGGGCAGGCGACGTGGCCCGCAGGCTGGTCAAGTCGCCGAAGGTCCTTTTCACCGACTCAGGCCTTGCGGCGCACCTCCTTGGACTCGATTCCTCCCGTCTACTGGAGGACCCCGACAGGATCGGCCCGATGCTCGAAACGTTCGTGGGCGACGAGCTACTCAAGCAGATCGCGGTGGCCTCCGAGCGGATCGAGCTCATGCATTACCGCGACGGCAGCGGGACGGAAGTCGACTGGGTGCTCGAAGACAGCCGCGGTCGGGCAGTCGGCATCGAGGTCAAGGCCACATCCTCGCCATCGAGCCGCGACTTGAAAGGCCTGCGCGGGTTCGCCGGCGCGCTTGGCCCTCGCTTCCATCGCGGCATCCTGCTCCACATGGGCCCCACCGCTGCTCCTATGGGCGAGGGGCTGTGGGCACTGCCGATCGACGCCCTGTGGAGCCTGCGGCAGACTTCGTCACTGCCTGCCCGCTGAACCGCGACGACGCACACCGTGCCTGCAACTGTGCCGCTCATCGTGGGTCAAGATCAGCCAGATCCGGATGCTCCCGGTGAAGCGCATCGGGAGGAAGCTCGGGAGCGCGTCGCCGGAGGAGGTCGACCGCGTCATCGAGGGCCTCAACGAGATACTCGGCGCCTGAGCCACGCGCGTCTCGGCCGGCGGGGGACTCGCCCGCGGCCCCGATCGCTCTCATGGATCCGCGGCCGGCAGCCGACTTCAGGAAGCACGAGTGACACGTCGGCCGGGCAAGGAGAGGCACATGATCCACGACGCACGGTACGCGCACACCAACCTCGTCGCGCGTGACTGGCACACTCTGGCGACCTTCTACGAGACGGTCTTCGGCTGCGAGCCCGCCTCACCTGAGATGGACTATTCCGGCCCGATACTGGAGGCCGGCACGGGCCTCAAGGGAGCCGCCCTTACCGGCATCCACCTGCGGCTGCCCGGCGGCGGAATCAATGGCCCGACGCTGGAGATCTGCAGCTACGCCGGTCCCAGCTACGGGCCGGCGCCCGCGGTCGACCGTCCCGGACTGGCTCACCTCGCCTTCCTCGTGCCGTCGGTCCCCGACGCGCGTCGCCACGCGCTGGCGGCCGGAGCGCAGGAAGTGGGAGACGTGGTCACCATCACCACTCCCACCGGCGCCCACATCACCTGGTGCTACATCGCCGATCCCGAAGGCAACATCGTGGAGCTCCAGGCGAGATCGTAGATCGAGGCGTGGGTCGACGACGCCGCGGTCGCGCGCTCTGCTGAGGACGGGGTCGCCGTCGCCCGTTGCCGACCTGCGGTCCATCAGGCCGGGATTTGACTCGATACTGAACGTATGTTTAGTATTCTGACCATGCGTTCAGGACCGAGGAAGAGACCGACATCGAGCGTATCGAGCGTGACCCCCCACCCCGACGGCGGGCGCGCGGCCCGGCGCACCCATGAAGCCGATGTCGGGCCGTGCCCCAGCGCCGACCGGACTGGAGCGAGACCCCACGACGACCGGACGACCAAGGCCCGCATCCGCGACGCCGCTATCGCGTGTTTTGCGCAAGACGGGGTCGCCGGCGCCAACCTGCGGGCGATCGCCGCCGAAGCAGGCGTGTCCGCCGGCTTGGTCATCCATCACTTCGGCTCCAAGGACGGCCTGCGGGCGGCTTGCGACGAGCACGTCGCGGCGGTGATACGGGAGCGCAAGCGCGAAGCGGCGGCCGGGGCCGGCGCGGACCCCGGCTTCGACCCGCTGGCCGCCATCCGCGAGGGCAGCACGGGCCCGCCGCTCACGCGCTATCTTGCGCGGACCCTGACCGAGGGCTCGCCGCAGGTGGCCGCACTGGTCGACGAGCTGGTCGCCGACGCCGTGGCTTATCAGGCAGAGATGGAGAAGGCCGGCCTGTTGCGGCCCACGAAGTACCCGCAGGGCCGCGCCGCCGTCCTCACCTTGTGGTCGCTCGGAGCCGTGGTGCTGCACGACCACCTCAAGCGGCTGCTCGGCGTCGATCTGAGCGCCCAGCCGGCCGATCCCGCCGTCCTGCTCCCATACATCGGACCGGTGCTCGAGATCCTCGGCAAGGGCGTGCTGACGAAGAAGACCGCGCGCGGCTACGAGGCAGCCTTCCTCGGCGCCGGCGAGCAGGAGAGCGAGGATGGCGAAAGGAGCGACCGGACGTGAACGTCGCCGCCGCAGACCCGGGCGCGAACGACGAGAGCATGGCCAGCGTGAGGCCCGCCGCCGCACGCAGAGGAGCCGCCGGCGACCCTGTGATCCGCACCGAGGGCCTCGTGAAAGACTACGGCAAGGTCAGGGCGCTCGCCGGCCTGGACCTGGAGGTCCAGGCCGGCGAGGTGTTCGGCTTCCTGGGTCCCAATGGAGCCGGCAAGTCGACCACCATCCGGCTGCTGCTGGACCTGCTGCGGCCGACCGCCGGGCGCATCGAGGTGCTCGGCCGGGCGCCGGCCGCCGGCAGTGCCGGGCTGCGCGCCCGCATCGGCTACCTGCCGGGCGAGCTGGCGCTGACCGGGCGCCGGACGGCCGGCGAGCTGCTGCGTTACCTCGCCCGACTGCGCGGCGGTGCCGGCCGGGAGCGCATCGAGCCCCTGGCGCGGCGTCTGGGGCTCGATCTCGGCCGCCCGCTGCGCAGCCTCTCGAAAGGCAACAAGCAGAAGGTGGGGGTGGTCCAGGCATTCATGCACCACCCCGAGCTGCTCATCCTCGACGAGCCGACGAGCGGCCTCGACCCCCTGCTGCAGCGCGAGGTCCTCGACCTGGTGCTCGCGGCCCGCGACCGCGGCGCCACCGTCTTCATGTCGTCGCACGTGCTCAGCGAGGTCGAGGACGTCGCCGGCCGGGTGGCGATCATCCGCGCCGGCCGCGTCGTCGACGTCGACGACGTCCACACACTGCGCCGGCATGCCGGGCAACGTGTCGAGCTGCGGTTCGACGGACCGGTCGACGTCGCGCTGTTCCGCCAACTGCCCGGTGTGCACGATGCCACCGTGGAGGGCGTCACGCTGACCTGCCTGCTGAGCGGCGAGCCCGACGCTCTGCTCAAGGCCGCCGCCGCCCACCACGTCCGGCGCTGGTCGGCGCAGGACCGCGAGCTCGAGGACCTGTTCCTCGACTTCTACCGCACGCCGGATGACGAGGAAGGCCGGACGGCCGAGCCGGGCGACACAGGCCCGGCGGGCGGTCCGGGCGACTCGTGCACCGGCGCGCGCGGCGACGCCGCACGCAGCGACGATCCACGGGAGGCCGAAGATGAGCGCTGAGAAGCCGGCGACAGGCGGCCGGCTCACCGTGTTCGGCGGCGTGCTGCGCGACGGCCTTCGTGCGCTCGTGATCTGGGCCGTCGCGCTGGCCGCCGTCTGTGCCATGTACGTGAGCTTCTACCCCTCGATGGGGGGCTCCGGCGAGATGCAGACGCTCATCGATCAGATGCCTGAGGCGCTGGTGCAGGCGCTCGGCTATGAGGAAGTCGCCACCGCCGGCGGCTGGCTGTCCTCGACCGTCTATGGCCTGCTGGGGCCGGCCCTGCTGCTTGTGTTCGCCATCGGCTTCGGCGGGCGGCTCATCGCCGGTCAGGAAGAGGACGGCTCGCTGGAGCTCGAGTACGCCTCGCCGGTCACCCGTGACAGGGTCTTCCTCGAGCGGCTGCTGGCGCTCTGCGTCGCCACGGTCGCCCTGGTCGCCGTGGTCACGATCGCCTGCGCACTCCTCGTCGTCGCCTTGGACATGGAAGTGGGAGCGGAACAGCTCCTAGCCGGCAGCAGCGGCCTGTTCCTGCTCACGCTCGGCTACGGAACGGTCGCCCTGGCCGTGGGCGCCGCCTCCGGCCGCCGCTCGCTCGCCCTCGGAGCTGCCGCCGGACTCGCCGTGCTGGCCTTCATGTTCGACGCTCTCGGACCGGTGATCGACGCCGGCTGGATGACGGACATCTCGCCGTTCTCCTGGTACATGGGCGGCGTCCCCCTGATCAACGGCTTCGACCTGCGCGGACTCGCGCTGCTGGCCCTTGTGCCGATCGTCTCCGCCGCGGGTGGCCTGCTCCTCTTCCGGCGCCGCGACCTGATGGTGTGAGCGTGCAGAGGCTTCGCCGCGCGCGACAGCACCGGTCCCGGCGCCCGGGATGCAGGCACCCGTGAACGAGCCGCTGCCGAGAGTCGTGACCCTCATGGACGGCGTCACGCTGGAGCGGACGCCGGCCCATCTGCACGTGGAGCTGTCCCCACCCCGCACAGTGCTCAGCAGCGCCGTCCTCAACGGTGGGCTCACCGAAGCGAGTCGCCTCCTGAACCTCGCGGTGCCGCAGCGCTGCGAGACGGGAGAACCGCCGGAGGAGACACTCAGCCGATACTGCGCCGACCGAGACTGGCACGGCACCTGCGTAGGCATGATGACGGCCGCGACCATGGACTCCCTGCGCATCGTCCGGACGACCGAGCAGGGCGTCGACCTGGTGGTGCTCGTCACGTGCGGACTGTCCAATCCCTGCTGTGCCGGCGACCGGGCCGAGCATCGTCTCATGGCCGACCGACCGACTGAGCGAGGCACGATCAACACCATCGTGCTGACGTCCGCTATCCTCACCGAGGCGGCTCTGGTCGAATCGCTGATGATCGCCACTGAGGGCAAGTCGGCCGCCCTGCAGCAGGCCGGAGTCACCAGCCCCGTGTCCGGGCGACCGGCGACAGGCACTGGCACAGATGCCGTCGCCGTGGTCGGTGGCTGCGGACCGCAGAAGGTCAGCTGGGCCGGCAAGCATGTCCTCTTCGGCGAGATCGTCGGCCGCTCGGTCCTCGAAGCCGTCGGCGCAGCGACGGTCTCGACCGTTGCCGCAGTGGATGCCGCAGTAGACGCCGCGATGGATGGCCTCGCCCGTGAGCGGGCAGACTCCCGACGCGCCTAGAACGTGTACGCTGGACGCAGCGGCTGAGGCGGAGAGGACGACTCGGAGGCGAGCCTTGTCGGGCGGTATCTTCAGATGGACGGCGCCGTTGTTCGCGCGCACGGACAGGCGCTGGGACGAAGACAGCGTCGACGTGTTCGCGCAGACGCTGGCGCCGTACCTGCCGGAACAGGGCCGGCTGCTCGACCTCGGCGGCGGCACCGGCGCGTTGGCCGGTCACCTCGCCCGGACCGTGCCCTGCGCGGTGACCGTCGTCGACGCCAGCCCGAACATGCTGCGCTACGCAGACGGCCTTCCCGGCGTGGAGGCCATCGTCGGGGATGCGGCGGCGTTGCCGTTCCCCGACGACAACTTCGACGCCGCCCTGATCTGCGACGCCTTCCACCACTTCAGGCGCCGCGATGAGGCCGTCCGCGAGATGGCGCGCGTCGTGCGTCCGGGCGGCGGCGTCGTCATCGCCGAGCTCGATGCGGAGGCGCTGAGCATCCGCTTCATAGCGCTCGCCGAGAGGCTGCTCGGCGAGCCGGCGGGATTCGTCACTCCCGCGGGCATGGAAGGTCTCATGGCCGCCGCCGGCGTGCGCGGCCGGTCGCGGCCGCAGAACCGCGTCTCCTACATCTTCGCCGGCGAGGTCGGCTCCGGGAGGCCGCCGGACCCCGGCGACCAGGGAGACGAGCTCCCCTGATGGCATCTGTCCTGGTCGCCTACGCGACCACCTACGGCTCTACGCGCGAGGTCGCGGAGGCCATCGCGGCCACGCTCGGCGAGCACGGCCTCGACGTCGATGTGCGGGCCGCCGGCGAGGTCGACGACGTGAGCGGCTACGCGGCGGTCGTCCTGGGCGGCGCGCTCTACTTCTTCCGCTGGCACAAGGATGCCCGCCGCTTCCTCGATCGGCATCGCGGGGCTCTGGTGGCGACGCCTGTGGCCGTGTTCGCCATGGGACCGTTCAACGACACCGGCGACGAGCTCGATGGGGCGCGCAAGCAGCTCGACCGCGCCCTAGCCAGGCAGAGATGGCTCACGCCGGTCTCGATCGCGATCTTCGGCGGCCGTTTCGATCCCACCGTCCTGCGCTTTCCGCACTCGAATCCGGCGATGAAGAAGATGCCACCCAGCGACATCCGCGACTGGACGGCGATCAGGACGTGGGCCGACACGCTGCCCGCAGCGCTCGGCCTGGCAGGGCCGGCGACCGACGGCTGACGACCGGGAGCCGGTCCACGGCGACCGCTCACCCAGAGTGGCCGGTGAGGAGTCCGAGCGAGGAAGCTGAGACGATGACCGAGTGGAAGCTGCCGCCGAAGGCGAAGGTGTACGAGGCCTTGAGCGCGGTCGCCGACGGCCGCGTTCGGATCGTGAGCGGGAACGAGGCTCGCGTCCTCTCGTCGGACGGCACCCGGGAGTACACCGTCACCTGGGACGACGATGGCCGACGGTACACGTCGAACGACAACGCGTCGTACTGGCAGGGCTACGCCGGGTATCCGATCATCGCCGTGCTACTGGCGGTCGGGACGATCACCTACGACCCGGCGACGGCCCGACCGCTCGCAGGAGTACCGTGGAAGCGCGTCAACGACAGCTTCAGACGGGACTACGACGCAGCGGTGGCAGCCGTCCTGGGCGACCTCGAGGCCCAAGGCGCCGACGGCGCGGCGATCGCCGCCGAGGCCGATCGGATCTACGAGCGGTTGACGGCCCTGAAGCTCGAGCGGGGCCCGCGGAAGCGGCCTCCGCCGAAGGCCCGCACAGGGAGGAGCGAGCATGACTGACACGACGCACGACACGCACGAGGCCGGGCTCGCCGGCCGCATGTCGGTGGTCGAGGGGGACATCACCCGGCTCGACGTCGACGCCATCGTCAACGCCGCCAACACCACGCTGCTCGGCGGCGGCGGGGTCGATGGCGCCATCCATCGGGCCGCCGGCCCGGAGCTGCTGGCCGAGTGCCGCACGCTGGGCGGCTGCCCGACCGGCCAGGCGCGCCGCACCAGGGGCTACCGCCTGCCGGCGCGTCACGTGATCCACACGGTGGGGCCGGTGTACCGCGACGGCCAACACGACGAGCCCGAGCTGCTCGCTTCCTGCTACCGCTCGTCGCTGGAGCTGGCTCGGGATGCCGGCGTGCGCACGATCGCCTTTCCGTGTGTCTCCACCGGCGTCTACGGCTATCCGCACGAGGCCGCCTGCGAGGTGGCGGTCGGCGCCGTCGTGCAGTGGCTGGCCGCCAACGATCTGCCGGAGCACGTGGTCTTCTGCTGCTTCGGCGCCGACGATGCCGATCTCTATCGCCGGCGTCTTGCCGGCCCGGAGGTCGACGCCCGATGACGGCCTCGACCGGCATCACGCGCACCGAGGTCCTGGACCTAGGCGAAGCCGACCTGGCCGAGATCCACGACCTGCGCCTGCGCGCCGCCGACTTCTTCGTCGAGGTCGACGATCCGCCGCCGACCCCGGCGTCGTTCCAGGCCGACCTCGACGATCTGCCGGACGGCTTCACGCGCGTCGACGAGGTCATCTACCGCGCCTACCGGGACGGTCGTCTGGCGGGCTACGCCGAGGTCCTGCGCCGCTTCGCCCACGAAGGGCAGTGGATGATCGGCATCGTCCTGGTCGACGTGGACATGCGCTCCCGGGGAGTCGGCCGTCGGATCGTGGCGGCGATCGCCGACGACGCCCGCGCGGCCGGCATCTCATCGCTGGCCGCCGGCGTCATCGCGCTGCGGGAACGCTCTCTGGCGTTCTGGCATCGCGAAGGCTTCACGACCCAGGTGCGCCGTCGCGAGATCACGATCGGCGACGTGCAGACCGAGGTGGTGCGGCTGGAGCGTCGCGTGTGAGACTGGGGACCGGCCGGCGGAGCAGGGGCGACCGGTCCGGGCCCCCGCAGACAGACGGCCTGCCGCCCGCCTTGCCGGGCGACGCCGCGAGGCGCGCGGACGGCCGGTCTGCCGCCCGCCTTGCCGGGCGCCGCTCGCATCTGAGAGGGTTCTCACGATGCGCGACGGCCTGACAGGGCAGATCCACTTCGCCGACAACCTCGACGTGCTGGCGACGCTGCCGGCGGGGTCGATCGACCTCATCTACATCGACCCCCCCTTCAACACCGGCCGCACCCAGCGCCGCACGCAGCTCAGGACGGTCCGCTCGGAAGACGGCGACCGGATCGGCTTCCAGGGCCGGCGATACGACAGCATCACGATCGGCACGCGGCGGTTCAGCGACCTCTTCGACGACTACCTCGGTTTCCTGGAGCCGCGGCTCGTCGAGGCTCATCGCGTCCTGGCGGCCCACGGATCGCTGTACCTCCACGTCGACTACCGCGAGGCGCACTACTGCAAGCTCCTGCTCGACGGCATCTTCGGCCGCGATGCCTTCCTCAACGAGATCATCTGGGCCTACGACTACGGCGGCCGACCCCGGGACCGCTGGCCGGCCAAGCACGACACCATCTTCTTCTACGCGAAGACCCCCGGCGAGCACGTCTTCGATCGCGACCAGATCGAGCGCATCCCATACATGGCGCCGGGCCTCGTCGGGCCGGAGAAGGCGGCCCGCGGCAAGCTGCCGACAGACACCTGGTGGCACACGATCGTGGCCACCAACGGGCGCGAGAAGACCGGGTATCCGACGCAGAAGCCGCTGGGGATCCTGCGCCGCATCGTGCAGGCCTCGGCGCCGCCCGGCGGCCTGGTCCTCGACTTCTTCGCCGGCAGCGGCACGACCGGCGCGGCGGCCCTCGAGCTGGGCCGCCGATTCATCCTGGTCGACGACAACCCCGAGGCGCTCGAAGTGATGGCGCGGCGCTTCGCCGGCGTCGACGGCCTCGAATGGGTCGGCTGGGAGACGTCTGCGGCGGCGATAGCCGGGGATGCCGGGGCCGGTCGCAGGCGCGACTCAGACGACCGCTGTTGACCTTGAGTGACATATGGGTACACACTAAGGGTCACGGAAGGAGGCCGTTATGAGATTCGTCAGTGTGCGCGATCTGCGCAGCAGGTCGGCTGAGCTGTGGCGCGACCTGCCCGACGAGCGCGAGATGGTCATCACCAGCAACGGACGTCCGGTCGCTCTCCTGGTGGCGATAGACGAGTCCAACTTCGAGGAGTCGCTCTCGGCGTTCCGGCGAGCACGCGCCGTCGAGGCCGTCGCTCGGCTGCAACGTGATTCGACTCGGCGCGGCACGGATGTCTTCTCGGACGAGGACATCGAGGCCGAGATCGCAGCCGCGCGCCGGGAGCGCCGGACGCGCGCGGCGTCCCCGCGCGAGACGCGCGCCAACGAAGTCCCCCGGCGAGGGCGAGTGCCCGCGGGCGGCGATGCAGTCTCGCGGTGAACGTCGTCCTAGATACGAACGTGCTGGTATCTGGGCTGCTGTCGCCCTTCGGTCCACCGGGTGAGATCGTGCGGATGGTCTCCTCCGGCGAGGTGGTCCTCTGTCTCGACGCGCGCATCCTCTCCGAGTACGAGGACGTGCTGTGGAGACCCCGGTTCGCGTTCGACCCCGACGCGGTCGGCGCGCTGCTCGACCTGATCGAGCACCAGGCGCACCTCGTGGCCTCGTCGCCGCTCCCGGAGGCGCTACCCGACGCAGATGATGAGCCGTTCCTGGAAGTCGCCGCGGCCTGCCGGGCTGACTGCCTCATCACCGGCAACCTGGCCCACTTTCCAGAGTGCTCGCGCCATGGAGTCGTCGTCATGTCGCCGGCGGCATTCATCGCGCACCACCGGTCGCAGGCGCGCCCGGACGAGTGAGCGATCGGGGGGCTCTCGGAAAGATGGCTCGAACGATGGATGAACGTGCGCTCGCGGAGTTGGGCGGCGCCGGGCTGCTCGCCGGACTCGACGAAGCCTCGCTCGGTCGTCTGGCGGCCATCGCGCGGCGCCGAGAGGTGGGAGTCGGCGAGGAGGTCTTCGCGCAGGGCGACCCGGCGACCGCGTTCTTCCTGCTGGTACGCGGCGAGGTCAAGGTCTTCAAGCTGCTGCGCGACGGACGCACGGCCACGCTACGGTACGTGCGCCCCGGCGACACGTTCGCCGAGTCGGCGCTCTCGGTGGACCGCTACCCGTCCCACACCGAGGCGACGGCGCCGTCGGTCGTCTACCGGTTCCCGGTCGCCGAGTTCCGCGCGCTCATGGTGAGCGAGCCGGAGCTCGCGGTGGCCGTGATGGCGCGCATGGCCCAGCTTATGGCGCTGCTCAACCGTCGTGTCGAGGAACTGCTGCTGCCGGTACCCGCCCGGCTGGCGCGTTTTCTGCTGGAACTGTGCAGCGAACAGCTGCGGCCGCCGGCCGTCGGAGCCGGCCCACCACGTATCTGCCGGCTGCCGATGACCAAGCGCGACCTGGCGGCCCGGCTTGGCACGGTCCCCGAGACGCTGAGCCGCGCCTTCGGCAGCCTGAAGCGAGCCGGAGTCGTGCGCCTGAGCGGCAACGGCGAGCTCGTCGAGGTCCTCGACTTCGACGCCCTGGCTCGCATCGCGCAGTCCTGACCGCGGCGCCGCGGGCTCTCAGCGCGGACCTTCACGCTTGAAGAGCGGCAGGCCGGCGCCCCGGCGGCGGCGACATGCCGTCTCCGCGCTGTGGTACCGTGGCGATGTGTCCGTCTCCTCGCCGTCCACTTCCGCCATCGCCGGTCCCACGCCCCTGCACACGCTGCGGGCGGTGTTCGGCTTCGCCGACTTCCGCCCGCACCAGCAGGAGATCGTCGAGCATGTGATCGCCGGCGGCGACGCCTTCGTCCTCATGCCTACCGGCGGCGGCAAGTCGCTCTGCTACCAGATCCCGGCGCTGCACCGGCCCGGCGTCGGCATCGTCGTCTCGCCGCTCATCTCGCTGATGAAAGACCAGGTCGACGCGCTGCGCGCCAACGGCGTGCGCGCCGCCTTCTACAACTCGTCGCTGGACCCGGTCGACGCGCGCCGCGTGCTGGCCGAGCTTCATGGCGGGGAGCTGGATCTGCTCTACGTGGCGCCGGAGCGACTCATGACGGAGACCTTTCTGAGCCGCCTTGCCGGCACGGGAGAAGGGGCGGCGGGGGCAGGGCGGGCCGCGATGACGGCTGAGACCGATCCGTCGCCTGAGAGCGAGGCCGTCCCGGTGGCCCTCTTCGCCATCGACGAAGCCCACTGCGTCTCGCAGTGGGGTCACGACTTCCGGCCCGAGTACATCGAGCTGGGACGTCTGCGCGGCATGTTCCCCGGTGTCCCCATCCTGGGATGCACGGCCACCGCCGACCCAGAGACGCGCGAGGACGTGCGCTCGCGTCTGGGCCTCAGCGAGGCGCCGGTCTACGTGGCCGGCTTCGACCGCCCCAACATCCGCTACACCGTGCGGGACAAGAAGAAGCCGCACGAGCAGCTGCTCACGTTCATCGGGCTGCACCGGGGCCAGAGCGGCATCGTCTACTGCCTGAGCCGCAAACGGACCGAGGAGGTGGCGGAGCGATTGCGCGACGCCGGCGTCGAGGCGGCCGCCTATCATGCCGGTCTGGACGCCGCCGAGCGGCGCCGCGTCCAGGAGTCGTTCCAGCGCGATGAGACGCACGTGGTGGTGGCCACCGTGGCCTTCGGGATGGGCATCGACAAGCCCGACGTCCGCTTCGTCGTGCACTACGACCTGCCCAAGTCGGTCGAGAGCTACTACCAGGAGACCGGCCGCTGCGGACGGGACGGGTCACCGGCCGAGGCGCTCCTGCTCTTCGGGCTCGGCGACGCGGCCCTGGTCCGGGCGCTCATCGAGGGCGGCCGCCGGCGCCGGGATCCGGCGGACGGCGATCAGAACGGCTGGCAAGAGGAGGCGGCCCGCGACCCGGAACGGGTGCGCATCGAGCTGCACAAGCTCAATGCGATGATCGGGCTCGCCGAGGCACAGATCTGCCGGCGACGCGTGCTGCTGGGCTACTTCGGCGAGCGGCTCGACGACGACTGCGGCAACTGCGACGTCTGCCTCGAGCCGCCCGAGCGCTACGACGCCACCCGCCACGCGCAGATGGCGCTGAGCTGCGTGTACCGGGTCGGCCAGCGGTTCGGCGCCGGGCACGTCGCCGACGTGCTGCGCGGCGCGCAGACGGAGCGGATCGTGAGGTTGAGCCACGACCGCCTGAGCACCTTCGGCATCGGCGCCGACCTCAGCCGCGACGCGTGGCTCAGCCTGCTGCGGCAGCTGGTGCACCTCGGCTACCTGAGCCAGGACATGGCCGACTACTCCGTCCTCAAACTCACGCCGGCCGCCCGCGACCTGCTGCACGGCGAGCGGGAGCTGGTGCTGGCCAGGCCGCGCGTGCGCCTCACGGAGGCCGCCCGCAAGAAGGGTGAGCGCGCCGCTCGGGCCGCCGCGAGCGCCGATCTCAGCGACGCCGACACCGAGCTGTTCGAGCGCCTGCGGGAGCTGCGCCGGCGCCTGGCCGACGAGGCGCACGTGCCGGCGTATGTCGTCTTCTCCGACGCGACGCTGAGGGAGATGGCGGCGACCCGGCCGTCGACCAGCGACGAACTGCTGGCCGTCTCCGGCGTCGGCGCCGCCAAGCTCGAGCGCTACGGCGACGCCTTCCTGACGGTCATCGCGCAGCGACCGGAGACGACGCCGGCAGGCGCATCGCAGGAGTGACGCTCTCCGAGACGGGGCCCGGCTCAGGGATCGCCGATGATCAGAACCCGCCGACCGTCGAGAGGATGGTCCCGCCGTCGCCGACGGCCCACGCGTGCTGCGCGTCCACGCAGGCGACGCCCCAGAGGTCCGCCCCCGCATACACTCGCAGCGGGAGTGTCTGCCATGTCAGGCCACCGTCCCGCGTCTCCAGGACGTCGCCGCCCCCGACCGCCCAGCCGTGGAGCGGATCGCTGAACGCGAGGTCGTCGACGTACTGATCCTCCTCGAGGGCCGATTCCTGCCAGGTCAGGCCGCCGTCCTGCGTGAGCCACGCCACGTCTGAGGCCGCGATCCAGCCGTGAGCAGCATCGATGAAGTCGACGGCTTCGATGCGACCGCCAAACCGGCTCCACTCGGCCCGCAGGAGCTCCCAGGTCCGCCCGCCGTCGCCGGTGCGCAGCACGACGGAGCCGTCGTCCGCGTCGTCTGTGCCGGCCGCCCACCCGTGCAGGCGGTCGACGAAGTCGACGCAGGTGAGATGCCCGACACCACCGGGCCTCGACGCGGTCCAGGTGCGGCCGCCGTTCGTGGTACGCAGGATGACGCCGCGTTCCGAAAGATCGTGACCGCCGACCGCCCAGCCGGTCGCCTCATCGACGAACCGCACGGCCGTGAGCGTCGCGCCCTTCGCCGCCTTCACCTTCTGCCGCGTCCACGTGCTACCACCGTCGCGGCTGCGGCAGACCATGCCTTCGCAGCCGACCGCCCACACGTTCCGCGGACCGGACTCGCAGACGCCCAGGAGCGCCGGGACGGGAACGGCTCGCGGACCACCCACCGGCGCTCGGCGCCACGTCCGTCCTCCGTCGGCGGTGCGGAGCACGAACCCGCGCTTGCCCAGACCATCACCGCCGACCGCCCAGACGCTGGAATCGTCGGCGGCCGCCACATCGACGACGCCGAGCATCACGCCACGCGAGCAGCGCGACCACGTGCGACCGTTCACCGTGCGCGCGATGAGACCGGCGTCGCCGACCGCCACGACTCGCGAACGAGAGGCGGCGGAGACGCCGTACAGACTCTCGCCAAGCGTCCTCGTCTGCACCTTCCACGTCCTGCCGCCGTCCACCGTGCGGAAGACGATGCCACGGCTGAGACCGATGCTTCCCACGACCCACCCGCGTCGGGCGTCGGCGAAGCTCAGGGCGGTCAGGTAGGACTTCGCGGGCAGCCGCACGCGTCGCCATTCCTTGCCGGCATTCGTCGTCCGGAACAGGGCGCCGCCCGATCCGGCCACCCAGCCGTGCCGGGCGTCGGTGAACACGACGCTCTCCAGCGTCTGCGCGCGGGCGAGCGTGCGCGAGGTCCAGGTCTTGCCGCCGTCCACGGTGCGCAGGACCCTGCCGCGGTTGCCGACCGCGAAGCCGCGCCGGCGGTCGACGAAGTCGACGTCGCTGAGCTCCGGCCAGCTCCCGCGGCTGGCGAGCGACCACGTGAGGCCGCCATCGATGGTGCGGTAGACGCCGCCGGGACCGAAGGTGTCGATCGCGCCCGCCACCCAGCCATGCTGAGCGTCGACGAAGTCGACCCCCTCGAGCCAGAGCGTCCGCCCCTGCGGGTCCGGCAGGGGACGCTCCTGCCAGCTGCGGCCGCCGTCGGTGGTGGCGAACACCGAGCCGAAGCTGACGACCCACCCGGTATCGGCCGACACGAAGCTCACGCCGGTCAGCGATTCGTCGGCGCCGACGAGGTTGGGCGACCATGTCCTGCCGCCGTCGGTGGTGGTGAGAGCAGTGTCGCCGCGCCCGACGGCCCAGCCGAGCCCGGCGTCGATCATCACGACGTCTTCCAGACGATTGCCCTGCGGCAACGGGTTCTGCCAGAACCAGCCGCCGCCCGCCGAGGTGGGAGTGAGCGTAGCGGCGGAAGCGACCCCCGTCCGCGGCAGGCCACTCACGAGAACGAACAGCAGACAGACGAAGAGGACTGCCCCCCAGAGCGCCTGGTGGTCGAGCACCCTCGATACGCTCCGTACCGCTTTCATCCTGCACCTGACATACACCCGCGGCGACCCGCGGTCAAGGCCCCCGATTCGCCTACGACCGTGCGCGCCTCTCTCGACGACCGTCATCTGCTCCCTTTGACCACCGACGAGTGCTCATGCTGACGGCCGTCTCGTGTTCGAGTACTCCGCAGATGGGTATGACCGCCACACGGCGACGCCAGAGCCCGGCATACGCGTGCAAGCCGGCCCTCTCCGGCATCGCGCCTTGACCTTGGTCAATGACGGCATGGCACCCCTCAGCTATGGTTTACACTGTGAATGCAGTGCTTATCCGGTGGCGGCCCGCCTCAAGCCGCCGGCCCCAGAAGGGAGCGACCATGACAGTCCGCAGCATCGTCCACATCGATGAGGAGAAGTGCACCGGCTGCGGCCTCTGCGTCACGCCGTGCGCCGAGGGCGCCATCGAGCTCATCGACGGCAAGGCCAAGGTGGTCAAGGAGGAACTCTGCGACGGAGCGGGCTTCTGCCTCGCGGTCTGCCCCGAAGGCGCGCTGACCATCGAGAAGCGCGAAGCCCCCGAGTTCGACGAAGAGGCGGCCACCGAGCGCATGGCCGCCAAGCTCTCCGACCGCATCACCGAGAAATGCTTCAGCTGCGGGAACACCGAGGACGAGGCCGTGTTGTTCCCGTGCCGCCACCAGGGCCGCAGCCAGTGGGCCTGCGCCCGCTGCCTGCCGCGCCTCATCCACGGCTGACCACGACCCACGACGTCCCAGGAGGGATCATGGAAGAGAGTGCCCACGGTTCAGTGACCACAATGGTCGAGAAGGTCCGCGAGACCGGCGAGACCAACGTCTTCGACCGCATGGCGGCCCAGGGCGAGTTCGGCGAGAAGCGCTGTAAGTTCTGCGTCCAGGGCATCCGCTGCTCGCTCTGCTCGCAGGGCCCCTGCCGGATCACCGAGAAGGCGCCGCGCGGCGTCTGCGGCATCGACGCCGACGGCATGGCCATGCGCAACCTGCTCCTTCAGAACACGATGGGGACCTCGACGTACCTCTACCACGCCGACGAGGTCTTCAAGACGCTCGCCCAGGCGACGCCCGGCGGCACCTACGAGATCAAGGACTGGAGCAAGCTCGAGACGCTGGCCACCGCGGTCGGCGTGGAGCTGGAGCCGAAGGACACGCTCGCCAAGCGGACCGGTCAGGCCCTGCACGACTCGCTCAACGGCGACCACCGCGACCCCTCGCCGCTGGTAGAGGCCTTCGCGCCCGCCGAGCGGCAGGAGCTGTGGAAGAAGCTCGACATCATGCCCGGCGGCCCGCTGCACGAGCTGGTGTACGCCACCTCGAGCTGCCTCACCAACGTCGACGGCGACTACGTGAGTCTCGCTCTCAAGGCTCTGCGCCTCGGTCTCGCGACGGCCTACGGCGTGCAGGTACCGCTGGAGCTCGGTCAGGACGCGCTGTTCGGCACCCCGACGCCACACGCCATCAAGACCGATCTCGGCATTCTCGATGCCGACTACGTCAACATCGTCGTCAACGGACACGAGCCGTTCGTGGGCGCCGCTCTGATCAAGGCCGCCAAGGAGGCGCGTGTCCAGGAGGCCGCCAGGGCCGCCGGCGCCAAGGGCCTGCGCATCGTCGGCTCCATCGAGACCGGCCAGGAGCTGGTGCAGCGGTTCGAGGTCGACGACGTCTTCCAGGGGATCACCGGCAACTGGCTGTGCACCGAGATGGCCATGGCCACCGGCGCCGTCGACGTCTGGGCCGCCGACATGAACTGCACCGTGCCGACGCTGGCCGATACGGCCAAGGCCCACGGCGCCCTGCTGATCCCGGTCAGCGGCCTCATCGGCATCCCCGGCGCCGAGCCGCACATGGACTACGACGCCGCCACCGCCGGCGAGCTGGCGAGTAGCCTCATCGAGAAGGCGATCGGCAACTTCCCGAGCCGCAAGGCGCGGGGCAACGGCAAGGCCGACCTGCGCGTCGGCGACGCGGTCGCCGGCTTCAGCACCGAGAGCATCCTCGGCGCGCTGGGCGGCAAGCTCGATCCGCTGCTCGACGTGATCAAGAACGGCACGCTGAAGGGCATCGCCGGCCTGGTGAGCTGCACCACGCTCCGCGACAGCGGCCAGGACGTCAACACCATCGCCGTGGCCAAGGAGCTCATAAAGAACGACGTGCTCGTGCTGGCCATGGGCTGCGGCAACGCGGCGCTGCAGGTCGCCGGTCTGGAGGCCCTGGAGGCCAAGGACCAGGCCGGAGACGGCGTGCGCGCCGTCTGCGAGCTGCTCGGCATCCCGCCGGTGCTCAGCTTCGGCACCTGCACCGACACCGGCCGCATCTTCCTGCTGGTCGGCGCCATCGCCGACGCCCTCGGCGTGAACGTGCCCGACCTGCCGGTGGTGGCCACGGCGCCGGAGTACATGGAGCAGAAGGCGACCATCGACGCCATGGCGGCGCTCGGCTTCGGCCTCTACACGCACGTGAGCCCGGTGCCGTTCGTCACCGGCGCACCGCGCCTGGTCAAGCTGGTCACCGAGGACCTGCCGGGCGTCACCGGCGGCAAGCTGGCCGTGGAGACCGACCCCAAGGAGGCGGTCGCCGGCATGTTGGCCCATATCGAGGCCAAGAGAGCCGCGCTGGGCATCTGACCGCTCGCCGGAGACAGCCCGGCGGCGCCTGGATCCTCTCCGGTCCGGGCGACCACGGCGGTAGACGCCGAGGGGCGGGGAGTGCCGAGCACTCCCCGCCCCTCGGCGTCAGCGTAGAGTCTTCTGCCGCGCTTCGGCTCGGCCCGCTGCACAGGCACGGAGAGCCACGGCATATCCAATCCGTGACCGCAGACTCTGCGGTATACTTGACGTCATGAACCACTCTCTTCTAAATGAGTCTCCTCATACCGCAACTCCAGCGGTCCTCGGGTGACGATGACGCAAGCCATCCGGCAGATCCCCGAACCACCGGCGCCCTGCCCGCACGGCGCGATCGTGCGTGACAAAGGAGACTCGATGAGCCCCAAGACTGCCCGTGACGCGACTGCCCGTGACGCGAAGTGCCGCCACCCGGACGATGGCTCCACGCGGGCAGCGCTCCGCGACCGACTGCGCATCCAGCCTGCCGATCTCGAGGAGGTCAACGAGCTGCTGGCTGGTCCGGGCAACGCCCTGATCGACGGCCTGCTCGATCTCGTCGAGCGCCACGGTGGCGTGGCGGAGATCAACCGCCGCGGCGACGAGGCCGGCCGGCTCGAGACGAGGCTTGCGCGTCTGCACGACGAGGACTCGCCCTTCCTCGAGGGGCTGGGATGGCTGACCGAGCAGCGCGACGCCGGCGCCTTCGTGACGCTGCCCGAGTATCGCGAGAAGGTCCTCGGGGCGGCCATGGCCACGACGGCCTGCGACGAGGACCGTGCCGTCACCCTGGAGATCAGCTCGCTCCACTTCTTCCCCTGGCTCATCGCCGAGGCCGAGCGGGCGATCGCGGCTCGAGACCTCATGCCCGGACGGTACATCCGTGTCCGCAACATGGCCGAGCAGACCCGCCCCGGCCAGGACGTCCTGGCTGTGGCGGCAGCCATGCAGATCATCGGGGCCAGCCATGTCGAGACGCTCGACACACGCGGCCTCGATGGTGCCAACGTCCACTGCGGCGGTCCCGAGACGATCACCGGCTACTTCGGCGGCATCGGTCAACCCAACGACTACCCGCTGCGCTGGGCCGACGAGTACCTGCGGTATTTCACCGAGTACGGCATCCGACAGGTCCTCAACATCAACAGCGGCACGATCCTGGTGGCTCTCCTGCTGCGCAAGCTGGGCATCCGTAACGAGTTCAAGGTCTCGGTGTTCATGGGCGTCGACAACCCCTTCGCGGCGCTCTGGCTGCTCCTGGGGACCCGGCTGCTGGCGGCCGAGGACGGCACCACCTCGCTGGCCGGCCTCAATCTGGCCAACTCGGTCGATGCCGGCACCATCCGCGCCGTCGCGACCCTTCGGGATACGCTCGGCCTGCGGGACCAGGTCCGCCTTGAGCACCACATCACCGAGACCTACAGGTCGATCGTGCGCCAGCCGTACCTGCGACGTGACGAGTTGGTCGAGGTAGCGGCCACCGTAGCCAACGTCTCTGCCAAGCACGAGGGCGCGGACCCCGATGTCGAGGAGGTCAGCGAGCATCCCAGCGACATCCTCGACTACTTCATCCCCACGGAGCAGGTGCTGGCCGACGGTCTCATGCCTGCTCTGGAACGCTGCTATCTCGGCAAGCACGACGCCGTGAACCGCACCGCCGCGGCGCTGCTGCAGGCCGGTATCGGTGTGAGGCCGGCGGCCCTGTTGCACGGGACGGCGACAGGGTAGTCGAGCGCCGCCGCGGCGGCGGACCGTCGCGAGCCGCTGCAACGCCGAACCATCGAGGTACAACGCCGCCGACTCGCCCCCTCGTCCCTTCCCGGGGATAATGACTGCACGTGCGCTCGAAACCTGGAGCCGGAGGAGAGGGGGAGCGGCACGTGGCCACCGCAGTCCACAGCGTCGATCCCGCCGACGTCACCGGCAGCCACGACAACGGTGACGGCGGCGACGACTTCCAGGACGCCGCTCTCGCCGAGGTGGCGCGGCGCGCGCGGCAGGTGGGCGCCAACGTCGCCCGGGTCGTCATCGGGAAGGAGGAGGTCGTACGCGACTGCGTCGTCGCCCTCCTCGCCGGCGGCCACGTGATCATCGAAGACTTCCCCGGCGTCGGCAAGACCCTCCTCGGCAAGGCCCTCGCCCGCTCGGTGAGCTGCCGCTTCTCGCGCATCCAGTTCACGCCGGACCTGCTGCCCAGCGACGTCACCGGGGTCAGCGTGTTCAACCAGAAGACCGGTGAGTTCGAGTTCCGCGCCGGTCCCATCTTCGCCAACATCGTGCTCGCCGACGAGATCAACCGCTCCTCGCCGAAGACTCAGGCCAGCCTGCTGGAGTGCATGGAGGAGCGGCAGGCGACCATCGACACCGTCACGCACCCCATCGCCGCCCCGTTCATGGTCATCGCCACCCAGAACCCGATCGAATACGAGGGCACCTACCCGCTGCCGGAGGCACAGCTCGACCGCTTCATGATGCGGCTGAGCATCGGCTACCCCGCGCGCGAGGCGGAGGAGGCGATCCTGCACGAGCAGTCGTCGCACGACCCGCTGGCCGAGCTGGGGCCGGTGCTCGACGCCGCCGAGGTGCTCGCGATGCAGCAGGCGGTGCAGGGCGTACGCGTGGTGCCGGCCCTGCGCCGCTACGTGGTCGACCTGCTGAGCGCCACGCGCAGCAGCCGCGATGTCTACCTGGGCGCCAGCCCGCGAGCCGGCATCGCTCTGGTGCGCGCATCCAAGGCGCTGGCGGTGCTGCGCGGCCGCGACTTCGTGGCGCCGCAGGATCTCAAGGAGCTGGCCGGCCTCGTGCTGGGCCATCGCATCATCCTCTCCTCGGAGGCCCGCATGCACGGGCGCGGCGAGACGGCCGTCATCGAGGCGCTGCTCAAGACCATCCCGGTCCCCGGAGGGTAGCCATCGCCCGACCGACACGCCGGGGTGTCGCCGTCCTGGCGCTGGCCGCCGGGACCTACCTGGCTGCCCGCACGCTCGGCACCTGGGAGCTGTACCTGATCGCCTACGCTCTGCCGGCCGTGGTGCTCGTCGGCTGGCTCCTCGTCTTCGTGGCCGGGCGACGGCTGACCGCCGCACGGATGCTCACGCCCGAGCAGCCGACCGCCGGCGATGACGTGAAGGTCTCGGTCCGCGTGCGCAACGACTCGCTGGCGCCCGGACCCCAGGTCACGGTCACCGGTGCCGGCGGTGATCTCGAGCTGCGGGACGACACGCTGGAGATCGAGAGCCTGCGGCCGCGGGCGGAGCGCACCGCCGCCATCACCGTCTCGCCGGCTCGGCGGGGGAGGTTCCACCTGCCGGAGCTGCACATCGACACCGAGGATCCCCTGGGGCTGGCGCGCGCCCGCCGTGCGACCGGCGAGCCGCGGGACGTCACCGTCTACCCGAGGCTGGTCCATCTGGAGACGTGCGCCGCGCTGGCGTACCTGGAGGGGGCCCACGAGCGCGGTGCGAGAGGACTGCCGCGACTCGGCGGCAGCGAGCTGCGCGGCATCCGGCCGCACTATCCGGGAGAGCCGCTCAGCCACGTCGACTGGAAGGCGACGGCGCGTGCCGGCAGCCTGATGCTGCGCGAGATGGACGATCCCGGCGGCAGCGATGTCTGTCTGGTGCTCGACGGTACAGGGGCAGCCGCCGGGCGAGGCCCGGGCGGCGGCGGGCGATCGAGCGGCTCGTCCGCGCTCGCCGGCCGGCGAGCGCGCCGGTCCGGGGCTGCCCGCCGACGTGCGCGCCGGTCCGCGGCGGTGACACGAGCGGCTGCTCGCCGCGGAGACGGCCCCGACCCCGGTTTCGAGGTCGCCGTGCAGGTCGCCGGGTCGATCGCCGACGCCACCCTGCGCGGCGGCCGCGACGTCGATCTGCTGCTGCACGAGGCCGCCTGGCGGCGGGTCGCCCTCAAACGCGGCAGACAGAGTCGTCGGCGTCTGCTCGAAGCCCTGGCGACGGCGGCGCCGAGCGGCACGGTGTCGCTGGCCGCTGCTCTGGGCTGGCTCGACGGCCGGGACCGGCGGCAGCCCCGGGCGCAGAGCTGGGTGGTCGTGGTCCGCTCACTCGACGCCGCGCTGGCTCGTGCTCTGACCGCCCGGCGCCGCGAGGGCCTGCGCATCGTCGTCGTACTGGTCGACGGCAGCTCGTCCGACGGCGGCCCCGACCGCTCCCTGCTGCTCTCCCTGGCGGCGGCCGACGTCCCGTGCCTCATGGTGAGGCACGACGACGATCTGGCTGCCGCCCTCTCGCTCGACCCGGCCCGCGACCGTCTGGAGCGGATCTCGTGAGCGTCCGGCGCCGCGTCCTGTACGTGCTCTGCTTCGTGACCCTGGCCCTGGTCGCCGCCGTGACCGTCGACCGGCTGGTCGCCCCGTCGATCGCGCCGCTGCTCGTCCTGGTCGTCGTCGTGGCCGCGCTGGCAGGCGCCGCCGGCCTGGCGCACCGTCGAGCCTGGCCGGCAGCCCTCGTGCTGCTTCCTCTCGGCGCCTACCTGGTCGCACGCCTGGCAGTGCCGCTGCCGCCGGAGGTGGACGGCTTCGGCGGGCAGCTCGGCTTCTACGCCGACCAGATCCGCTCGGCTGCCGAGGTCTACGCCCGGCGGAAGACACCGCTCGACCTGGGACGAGCACCCGAGGTCGAGCTGCTGATGGTCCTGCTCGTGTATGCGGCGACCGGCCTCGCCGCCTTCCTGGCGCTCAGCTTGCGCCGGGTGCTGCCGGCGCTGGCCGTGCTGATGGTGCTGCTCGGCTTCGCCCTCACCGTCGACGACGCCGACCGGGTGCTCTGGCTGCCGGTCGCCTTCCTGCTGCTGGCCGGCGGACTGCTCATGCTGTCGCGCTCGCTGGAGCGCCGGCGCTGGCGGCCGGGCGATCTGCTGGCCGGCGGTGCCACGGCGCTGGCCGCCGCCGTCCTCGCCTTCTCTCTGCTCGGCGTCACCTCGGTGTCGGCGAGCAAGCCGTGGTGGGACTGGCGGGCGTGGGGGCAGTCCCCTGGGACACAGTCCCTGGTCTTCAACTGGATGCTCAACTACCCCGAACTGCTCGACCGGGAGCACGAGGTCCCGGTGCTGCGCGTGACTTCTCCCGTGCCGTCGTACTGGCGCGCCAACGCGCTCGACGACTTCAACGGCACCGCGTGGCTGAGCAGACGATCGTCTGAATGGCAGGTCTGGTCTGGCGGGTCGGTCGACGGCCGCTTCACCTACGAGCTCCCGCGCCTCGATCCGGCGCCGGACCTCGGGAAGGACGATGGTGGAGAGGCCGGTGGCGAGCAGTCCGGAGGCGGCACCGAGGTCACGGCGACGTTCCGCATCGAGTCGATCTCCAGCGACCACTTCTTCACCGTCGGTTCGCCGACGCGGCTCGTCGTCTCGGAGCCGGTCTCCGTCCACGCCACCCAGGAGCAGGCGCTGCGCACCGACCGGCCGCTCAAGCCCGGCTTCGAGTACACGATCACCGCCGTCGTGCCGGAGGTGAGCGCTCAGGACCTGGTCGGGCAGGGCCGCGACTACCCAGCCGACGCGCGGCGCCATCTCGGCCTGCCGTTCCCCCGCCTCGACGAGCTCACCGAGCGAGCGGCGACGTCCGGCGTCGGCACCGACGTCGTGGGCGCCACACCTCGGGCCCTCTGGCGGGAGACCATGACCGGCGTCTCACTGCGCCGTGAGTGGCAGGACCTGTACGACCTGAACGAGCGGATCGTGACGGGGGCGAGCGATCCCTATCAGATCGCGCTCCTGATCGAGCGGCATCTGCGCTCGGGCTACGCCTACACCCTCTCACCGCCCGCCAGCGGCTATCAGTCGCCGTACGCCGCCTTCCTGTTCGCGACACAGACGGGCTACTGCCAGCACTTCGCCGGCGCCATGGCGATCCTGCTGCGATTCAACGGCATCCCGGCCCGGGTCGCCGTGGGCTTCACCACCGGCGGACTGGTCGCCGAAGAGACGTACGCGGTCGACACCACCAACGCCCACGCCTGGGTGGAGGCATACTTCCCGCGATCGGGCTGGGTGACGTTCGATCCCACGCCGGGCAGCAGCCTGCCGGGGACCGGCGCCTCGTCGAGCAGCGCCGAGTTCGCCGACCCGTTCCCGGCCACGACCGCCGGCGAGACCGAGGAGACGGCCGACTCGGCAGAGGCGGAGCGCGAGGAGGCACGCGGCGCCCTGGAAGACAGCTCCGAGGCCGGAGCGGCAGACGGTGCCAGCTCCGGCGGTCTGCGGCCCGCCTGGCTGATCTGGACCGCATCGCTGGCCGCCGCGCTGGTGGTCTGGCCGTTCGGACGCGCCGGTGTGCGGCGGTGGCGCACCCGCGGCGCACGACGCGGCGAGCACGGCGCTCGACTACGCACCTCGCTGGGCCTGCTGCGCTCCGACCTGGCCGATCACGGCGTCGCCGTACCCGATTCCGACACGCTCCGGGAGACGGCGCAGCTGTTGGAGGAGCGCCTCGGGCTCGATGCGCGCGCCGAGACGACTCGCGCCGAGGCGGTGCTCTACGGCGGCCGGGAGGCGACCGCGGAGGATGTCGCACGCATCGCCGCGCTGCGGCGCGAGCTGCAGCGCCGGCTGCGCGCCCGCCGGAGCCGGCTGCAGGCCCTCGCCGCCGCCTACGGGCTGCGGCGCCGGTCGCTCCGGTCCAGAGGTGGTGAATGCCGACCGCGGCGGCTCAGAGGTCCTGATACACCCGGCTACGGTGCCCGACCCTGATCACCAGCACCCAGACATCCGTGTCGCTGAAGACGTAGATGACGCGGTAGTCGCCGACGCGCAGGCTCCACAGCGGCCGCCCCGTCGTCGCCTCCCGGAGACCCGTCAGCCGCTTGCCGCACCGCGGGTCGAGGGCCAACCGCTCCTCGATGGCGGCCCGAATGCGACGCCGGACCGCCGCATCACGACGCACGACATCCCTCTTTGCCGAGCGCTTGTAGGCAATGTGATACGACCGTCTCGAGCCCCCCGGCTCCTCAGGCTCACCCGCCATCGTGCCCCTCTGACTCGGCGGTCTCCCCCTTCGCCGCCTCCTCATCGACCTCGCGCCAGAAGTCGTCGGCGCCGACGATGGGGTCGTTGTGGTCGTTCAGCCGGTCGAGCGCGATGGCGTAGTCGGCCCACTCCGTCAGATACACCGCGACAGCCTCACGGATGATCTCGGCGCGCGTACGCTTGCGCTCGCGCGCCACCTCGTCGAGCTCATCGATCACGTTCTGGGGGAACCTGGTTGCCACAACGATGCTCATGGTGCCACCTCCGCCCTGAGTTTACAGCGATTACGATAGGCAACACAGGGTGACGTTGCGAACCTGACCATGGTGACGTTTCCGATGCCGACTCGCTACCTCAGGGCACGTTCCAGACCTGCGTGCCGACCGGACAGCGGTTGAACAGCCAGAGTGCGTTGGCGTTGGCCAGCCGCGTGCAGCCGTGCGAGTAGGCCCGCGGCCAGTGCGTGAGCAACCAGGGCTGATCGGTGCCGTGGATACCGTAGCCACGGTAGTACCAGAGCACGCGCACGCCGAACGGTCCGCCGGGGTTCACGCCCTTGCTCCACACCCGGAAGCGACCGACTGGTGTCGGCAGGCCGGGCCGGCCGAGCACGCAGTTGAAGCTCCGCACGATGGTGCCGTGCTCGAGATAGTGGAGCTTGTACTGCGAGCGGTCGACGACGATGAACCGCGCCGGCCCGACGGGGACGCCGTAAGGGTTCCCCTTCTTTATGCGGACGGTGCGCGTACGACTCACAGCGTCGGCAAGCTCTTCGCTCGCCGCCATGATCACCCGGAAGCGCGGCGCGCCCTTCTTGCGGGCCTTCAGCTTCACGACCGCCCGCGACCGCCGGTCGAGCTTGAACGTACGCAACGTCTTCCACACAGCGTCGCGACGGATCTGCAGCTCGAGCCGGGCACCCGGGTGTGCCGGGATGCTCGCCGCCTTGAAGACGATCGACCGCCCGGCGTACACCCTCTTCGTCGCTTGGAAGGCAAGACGCAGCGCGACGCTCACCGTCGTCTCGGCGCTCGCCGCCGCCCAGGCGGCGTCGCCGGCGGACTCGACCCGGTACGTCGTCGAGCGGGTCGGCGAGACCCGCCACGAGACTGTGCCGTCGGCGCCGGTGGTCACCGACCCGGCCGGCGTGTAACCCGTCTCGCCGCCGCGCCGCTCGCTCACTTGCAGCACGGCGCCGGGGAAGCCGATGGACGCCGTGAGGGTCGCCGACCGGCCGCTGATCACCTTCGCCGGCGTGGCCGACAATGTGAGCGGCGGCGCCTCGGCGGCGTGCGCCGGGCGAGCGGCGACGAGGAACAGGAGTGCCACCCCCGCCAGGAGCAGCAGGCCCCACACGACACGCCGGATGACGGTCACCCGATCTGTCGAAGCTGTCGCCGCACGTGCATCCTGCGCCGGCACCGCGATCGTCGCTGTCGCGATCGTCCCCTTGCCCACCGCGATCGTCCCTGTGTCCAACGGTCCCCCTCCCCGACAACGCCACGACCGCGTGAGGCTATCGCATCCCATAGCGCTTGAGGAGTCCGGCGGTCCGCTTGGCGAGCAGTCGCTGCCACTTGACACGGCCCGACTCGACCATGTGGGCGAGGTCGTGGAAGTCTGCGTTCACGAGGCGCGCCTGCGCCACGAGGCTCACGAAGGGGATGTCGTGCAGCGCCGCGAGGGAGCGGCAGCCGTACCGGTAGGTGGACAGCGCCCGATCGAAGCCGTGGCCGGCGACGGCCGTGTTGAGCGGCAGCTCGAGCAGCACCGGCCGCAGCCCGCGCCGCTCGCAGGCGACGATCAGCGCGTCGAGCCGCAGCAGGTTGCGGAGGTAGCTCCGCCGGAAAGCCGGGTACCGGCGGCGCACCCAGTCGCGCACCTGAGCCTTCTTGCGCGCCACGCTCAGGATGCCGACGCCGGTGTAGTGATGCTGCGCGTACGACGACGCCAGCCGTCTGTCGAGCTTGAGGACCGGCTTGATGGGCGCCGCCGCGAAGCGACCGGGATCGACTCCGATGAAGGCGATCGCCCGCCGCCGGGGCGTGACGCCCACCAAGGCGGCGCTCTGGCCGAAGGTCTGATTGCGCGACCCGAGATTGAACGCCACGATCCTGCCGCCGCCGTAGCGGCGCACCTGGGTCGCCCACGACCTGTCGTCGACCGTACACTCCCGGGCCAGCGAGTCGCCGAGCAAGTAGACGATGGGGACGCTGGGCGGCTGCCTGCGCAGCGACTTCAGCACGGCCAGAGCGTGATGCCAGTCGGCACCCGGCCGCGACGCCGCCGTCGCCACGGCGGCCGACCAGGCCGCCAGGGCAACGACCGCGACAACGACGATCGCAGTCGCAGTCGCAGTCGCAGTCGCAGTCGATCGACGGACCATGCTCCTCCGTCGTCGTCCCATCGGAACCCCCACTCCCCGGCGCCGGCGGCCGATTCCTGCGTCGTCGACTCCTCGATGGGAGGCTACACCGCGCCGCTCACCCGTACCACTCACCGTGCTCCCCAGAGCCCGCCGACCTACCTGTGGCGGCTGCCGCCGCTGCGGACGACGCGCCGCGCTCAAGCTGGGGGCGAGCGTGACGACAACAGAAGGACAACGGGCAGCGAACGCCGGCGCCACAGCCCTCCGCTACACTGCCGGCAGCCTGCCGATGCCCTTTGGGTGGAAGGTGGAACGATGCGACGCGAACGACGCCGGTCCGGAGCGCACCGGCACATAGACATGCGGGCCGGCAGCGCGGCGCGCTCCGCGGTCGTCCTGCTGGCCGCCGTGGCCGCTGCCGTATCGGCCGTGATCGCGCTGGCGCCGGCGGCCGTCACCGCACATGCCGAGGCCGCCGTCTGGACGGCGCCGGCCGGCGCCCGGATCTTCCCCGGCACAGCCGCCGGCTCCCGGCAGACCGTCAGCCTCAACGCCGCCGGCGGCGAGTACGAGGGCGTGCTCATCGGGCTGCGCTCCGGGAGCTCGCGCACGGTCCGCGCCACCTGGCTGGCCGGCAGCGACCGCCTGCTCACCGGCAACGCGCAGCTTCATGACGTCAAGTTCGTCCGCGTCAAGCAGCCGACCACCGACTCGGGGGCCCGGGCCGGTCTGTATCCCGACCCGATCGTGCCGCGCCGCTTCGGGCAGGCGATCTCGTCGCCGGCCCGCAGCTCTTCACTGTACGTGCTCTTTCACGTACCGTACGGCACGCCGGCCGGCACCTACCGCGGCACCCTGCGCATCGGCAACGGCAGCGAGACCGTCGACCTGCCGGTCTCGCTGCGCGTCTGGGGCTTCGGCTGGCGCTCCCTCAGCACCCAGTCTGCCTTCGTCGTTAACCTGCGCAACGTCATGACCAGCATCAAGGGGTCGGGCGTACCCTGGACGCGGACCTCGCGGCGGATCATCTTCACCAACTTCTACCGCATGATGCGCCAGCACGGCGTCACCCCGATGATGGTCAACGCCATGCCGAGCGTCTCCGCAAGCGGCCGGTTCAACGAAGGCCGCTACTACGAGGACGTGGCCCCGTTCCTCGGCGCCGATGGCCTCGAGCTGCCCGACACGCAGATCCCCTGGACCGACTGGTTCCCGCACACATCGTGGCGCGCAAGCACCGGCAGCGCCGCACTGCTCACGTACCTCACCGAGCTGAGCCGCTTCTACAAGCGCCACGGCTGGGAGAAGAAGGCGTATGCATTCATCGTCGACGAACCGACCCGGACGACCAGCGAGCGCGTCGCCGAGCGCTACGCGCGACTGGTACACAAGGCCTCTGCCAGGGCCGGGTTCCGGATGCGCTTCCTGCTCACCGACGATCCGCGGCCGCGGGCGGTGACGACCCACGCGGCCAACCGGTTCCTCTATGACGACGTCGATATCTGGGCGACACGATACTTCTACTTCTTCGGCCGCGTGCCGGCCCTGCGCGAGCGCCAGCGGCACGGCAAGGAAGTGTGGTGGTACCCCTACGCCAACAAGGAGGTCCGCCGGCTGCCCAACTTCGTGATCGAGAAGTCGCTCGCCGACCAGCGCGTCTGGGGCTGGTTGATGGACCAGTGGGATGTCGACGGGCTGCTCTACTGGGGCTTCAACCGCTGGGGCGACCCACAGACCGGGATGGGCTCGCGCGATCCGTACTCCAGCCCGCTCTCCTACCGCAAGCGCGACGGCCGCGTGTGCAACGGCGAGGCGATGCTCGTGTACCCCGGCTACTACCCGCGCTACGGCCTCACCGACGGCTACGCGGCGCCGGTGTCCTCTCTGCGCCTCGAGGCGCTCCGCGACGGCTTCGAGGATCGCGAGTACCTGCGCCTGGCGGCATCCGGCGGCAAGGACGATCGCGCGTACGCCCGGTCGGTCTCCAGGACGGTCACCTGGTTCCCATACAAGGTGCAGTACGGCCACGTGCTGAAGTTCCCCAAGTATGTGACGTCGGCGAGCGCCTTCAATGCCGCGCGGACGAAGCTGGCGCTGCGCATCGAGCGCAGCCGATGACTCGTGCGCTCGAACACTGCGGGACGCATCGAGCGCAGCCGCGGGCGCTAAGCCAGAGCACGACGCAAACGTTGCCTACGTAGATGCATCATCCCTGCACGACCCTTCCGAAGAGACGGTCCGCACGCGCCTCCGGCCGGCGGACCACACACCTCGCCCTGCCGGCCGTCCTGCTGCTGGCCGTCACGGCGATGGCCGGCGGCCTGACGGCGGCGCTGGCGCCGGCGGCAAGCGCCGAGATCTGGACCACCGGCGCCGGCACGCGCATCTTCCCGTCCACCAAAGCCGGCCTCACCACGACCATCGCCCTCAGCGCCGCCCGCAACGAGTACGAGGGTGTGCAGATCGGCCTGCGCGGCGCCTGGAAGCGCGACGTCGTCGTCACCTGGCTCTCCGGCAGCCATCCCCTGCTCATCTCCAACGCCCGGCTGCATGAGGTGAAGTTCGTCAAGGTGCGGCGCCCGACGACACAAAGCGGCGGCAAGCGTGGCTACTACCCCGACCCGCTCGTGCCGCGGGACTTCGGCACGCCGTTCAGCGTCGGCTCTCCGGTGTTCTCACAGTACACGCCGCCGGCAGCGCCCAAGAGCAGCTCGCTCTACGTCCTCTTCCACGTCCCGCTCCACACCGGCCCCGGCACCTACACCGGCACCCTGCGGGTCGGCAACGGTGACGAGGTCGTCGACCTGCCCGTGAGCCTGCGAGTCTGGAGCTTCGGCTGGCAGCGCCTGAGCACGCCGACGGCGTTCGTGCTCAGCGTGAACAATCTCGGCAAGAGCATCGCCGGATCGGGCGTCACGTTCAAAGGGGGCAATCGGCAGCGCATCGTTCAGGGCGCCTTCAAGATGCTGAAAGAGCACGGCGTCACGCCGTTCATGATCGACGCGCTCCCCAAGGTGAAGAAGGATGGTAGCTTCGACGCCGCCGCCTACCGAAAGGCCGCGCTGCCCTACCTCGGCACCGACGGCCTCGACCTGCAGACCACGCAGATCCCGTGGACCAGGTGGTTCCCCTACCAGGTATGGCGGCGCACGCCGAACCATCCGCAGCTCGTCGACTATCTCACCAACATGTGCCGGTTCTACAAGGCCAACGGCTGGCAGGATAGAGCCTACGGCTTCTACCTCGACGAGCCCACCTCGACGCTGCAGGAGCGCTACGCCGAGGTCATGGCCCGCACGCTGCACAAGGCATCGGCACGGGTCGGCTACCGGGCGCCTTTCATGCTCACCGACGACCCGCGACCGACGAAGCTTCATCGCGTGTTGCCGCAGAACCGCTTCCTCTGGAACGACGTGGACATCTGGGCGACCCGCTACTACTACTACTTCGGCCGCGTGCCGGTGCTGCGGAAGCTCCAGAAGAAGGGCGTCAAGTCGTGGTGGTACACCTACGCGAACGGCAAGGTCCGCGAGATGCCCAACTTCGTCCTCGAGAAGTCGCTGGCCGACCAGCGGGCCTGGGGCTGGCTGATGAAGCAGTGGCAGGTCGACGGGCTGCTGTACTGGGCCACCAACCGCTGGGGCGATGCCAAGACCGGCAAGGGCTGGCGCGACCCCTATCGGGATCCGCTCTCCTACTGGGTGCCGGGCGCCCGTGTCTGCAACGGCGAGGCGATGCTCATCTACCCCGGCTACTACCCCCGGTATGGGCTGCGCGACCCGTTCGCCGAGCCGGTCTCCTCACTGCGGCTCGAGGCGCTGCGCGACGGTCTCGAAGACCTGGAGTACCTCAAGATGGCCGACGTGTGCGGCAGCGGCGCGCGCAAGTTCGTCCGTGACACAGTCAAGAAGATCACCTGGTACCCGTACAAGGTGAGGTACGGACACGTGTTCACGTACCCGCGCTACCGGCGCACGCAGAGCTGGTATCTGGCCGCCCGGCAGGAGCTCGCCGAGCGTATCGAGCCCTACTGGGCGCAGTGACGCGAAGGGCGGCGGTCGCCCTTGGGCGTCGTCGTCAGCCGAACGACCGTCGCCGGCTGCTGCCGCGGCCGAGCCGCCAAGACCGCACCCCTGCCGAGCCCCGCTCAGGAGATCAGGCGCCGGAAAAGGCCGCGCCCCAGCCGCCGGCTCCCCTCAGAGGAGATCGAGCGCCGGGACCAGCGGCCAGGTCGATGGCAGGGCCGTCGGTCCCGCGATACGGATCGACGCCAGCCGCTCCCGTCCGCGCGCCGCAGCCGGCGCACCGGTCGACGAGCGCCCGCCGGACAGGGACGCCGGCGGCAACGCCGGCAGGAGCCTCGGCCACGGTGGAGCGGCCTCACTACGCTCTCGCGGATCGGAGCCGGGAGTCGCGGCAGCGTCGTCGGGCGACCGGAACGGATCCGCCAGAGGCGTGGCCGGCGGGAGCGTCGCGGCGGCGGCCATAAGATCGTCGCCGGCGCGGCGCAGCACCGCCGCGACGATGCGCCGCATCTGACCGGCCCGGGGGTGCACGCCGTCGTACCATGACTGCGTCCGGCCGTCGACGGCGGCGCCGCCGGTGAGGTCGACGACTTTCAGCTCGAAGCGTGCGCCCAGGTCGGCCAGGAAGCGGCGGACATCACGATGAGCCTTCTGCCAGCCGCGGCGGGCGATGAACGAACGCAGTTGCGGGTGATAGGGAGTCAGCACGACGACCGGCGCCACGCCCATCTCGTTGGCCCGCCGCACGATCTGGGTGGCGTACCACTTGGTGCTGCCGCTCATGCCGGACCAGCCACCGCGATAGATCTCGGCCAGCTGCCGCTGGTGGTAGCGGACGCCGGCGGCCGTCGTGCGGCCCTGTGCACGCTGCCTGTCGTGCCACCAGCTCACGAGCAGGCCGTCGCGATGCCAGCGCGGACGCACCACGGCGACGCCCCTGGCCGCGCCCGCGGCCAGTCCTTTCGGCAGCGAGACCGGCCGGCGGCGGGCCGACGGCGGCAGACCGGCCGCCAGGCGCTTCACCGAGAGCAGGTACGGGTGATGGCCGGTCAGGCGCATGCTTTCGACGTCCAGGAACCAGAGGACGGCCGGCGCACGCTCGGGGTAGCGGCGCTGCGCGAGACGCAGGAACGCGTAGGCGTCGGGTACCGTGCCCGAGCTCACGGCGGCGTTGAACGTGCGCAGGTGCAGCGCCGACCGCAGCTGTGCCGGGTCGGCGCGCATCGCCCGCGACGAGCCGAGGATCAACAGCTCGGGTGACCCACCGAAGCGCTTCTCGAACGAGACGAGCAGGTCGACCTTGGCGCGGCGGGTGACTTCGGGCGCCGCCGAGGCCGCCGGCGGACGCACCATGCCGGGCATGATCGCCAGTGCCGATGCCACGGCGACGCCCAGTGCCAGACCGATGATGCCCCTGCGACCTCTCGCCACGAGACCCTGCCTTCGACTCGACCGACGAGCGAGTGCCGGCCCTGCCGCCGTGGCACCGCTCGGCCGCGCCCGGCTCAGCTCAGTGGGCCGGCGCGGCCCCGGCGAATGGTAGCCGATAAGGGACGGTTCGGGTCAAGCCGGCGGACTCCTGCCAGGTGGACCGACCCCTGCTCAGACCCGACGCGCCAGCAGGTCGCGGACGGCCGCCTCCCGATCGAACGAGGACCTGTCGATGTCGCGGAAGACGCCGTCGAACGTGTCGGCCTCGCTGCGATAGAACGTGCCCAGCGCGATGCGCCCGTCCCCGCCGTACGTCCATTCGCCGATGCGGTTGAGGGCGTCGGTGCGGCTCGACGGGTCGTTGTCGTCCATGTCGAAGGTGCGCTCGTTGTAGTAGGAGTAGAGGTTGTTGAAGGTGGCGCACACCTGCAGGATGTCGACCAGGCTGAAGCCCCTATGCAGGACGGCATCGAGCATCGTCTGCCGCAGACGCTCGGCGCCGCGGGAGTAGGAGCGGGCGACGAACGTGGCCCCGCCGGCCACGGCCAGCTCCAGCGGGTTGATCGGCTGCTCGGCACTGCCGCCGGGCGTCGACTTGCCGCGGAAGCCGCGCGGCGAGGTCGGCGTGTACTGGCCGGTCGTGAGGGCGTAGACGCCGTTGTCGTGCACCATCAGGCTGATGTCGATGTTCCGCTTGGCGGCGAACAGCATGTGCTCGAGGCCCTCGCCGTAGCAGTCGCCGTCGCCGGCGTGGGCGATCACGGTCAGCTCCGGATTCCCGAGCTTGATCCCGGTCGCCACCGGGACCGTGCGTCCATGCAGGGAGTAGAACGTGTTGAGGTTGAGGTAGTCGGCGATCTTGGCATGACAGCCGATACCGGCGACCACAACGATCCGCTCACGCGGCACGCCGTTGTCGGCCAGCTCGTCGATGAGCGTCTTCCACACGTTCAGGATGCCGAAGTTGCCGCAGCCGGGGCACCACGTGTTCTCCGCATACGTGAGCGGAGCGGCAGCGCCCTCCATGACGGCCGGCTGGGGTCGCCGCGAGCCGGCGCCGCTGATGTCCAGATCGGCGATGTCGCTCACTGCAGCACCTCCTTGACCCCGGTCGTCAGCTCTTCGAGCGAGAACATGCGGCCGTCGTAGCGCCGGATGGCGTCGTCGACGTCGAAGCCGTGCAGCCGCAGCAGCTTCACGAGCTGTCCGGTGACGTTGTTCTCGACACAGATGAGGCGCTCGACGCCGTCCAACGCCTCCTCGAACTGCCGCGTGGGGAACGGCGAGAGCACCAGCGGCTGTACCATGCGCAGCCCGAGCTCGTCGGCGACCTCGCGACACACGCTGCCGTTGCTGCCCCAGCAGAGCAGGGCCGTGGGGGCGTCCGCGTCGCCGCGCACCTTGACCGCCTCGAGCCGGTCGATCTCCTCCTCCAGAGCGCACCACTTGCGGACGCGCTTCTCCTGCATGAGCACGGTCTCGACGTTGTCCTCGGTCGTCACGCCCAGCTCGTCGTGCTCGTAGCTGTCGACCTTGACGACCTCTCCGGGCAGGGGCGGGAAGGCCAGCGGCGAGACGCCGGGCGGGACGGCCGCGGACGGCGCCGCCGACCCCTCCGCCGTCGCCGTGCCTGCCGCCGTCGCGTCGGCCGACTCGCCTGACGTCCCAGCCGACGCCGCATCGGCCGACGCGCCTGTTGACATGTCGTCCGGCGTGCCCGCCGTCCCAGCTGCCGTCGCGTCGTCCGGCCGCGCGTAGCGCCGGTACGGTGAGACGCCGTCCCAGAGCGGCACGTCGTACTCGGGGAGCGGCGGCAGCGCATCGATGTCGATGCTGTAGCTGCCCTCGCAGACGGCCTTGTCGGCAAGGACGAAGGCCGCCGTCTGGTACCGCCAGGCCAGTCCCATGGCGACCGCCGACCAGTAGTACGCCTCCTCGGCGCTGCCGGGCGCCACGACCAGACGCGGGAACTCGCCCTGCCCGGCGTTGAGCACAAAGTGCAGGTCGGCCTGCGTGGTGTACGTCGGCAGGCCGGTGCTCGGTCCCGGCCGCTGGGCGACCATGATCACGATCGGCAGCTCGGCTTGGCCGGCGAGGCTGACGCCCTCGGTCATCAGGCAGAAGCCCCCACCCGCCGTCCCGACCGCCGCGCGTTCCCCTGCGTACGCCATGCCGAGCGCCATGAGGATGACGGCGATCTCGTTCTCGGGATGCACGACCTTGAGACTGCAGTCGTCGGCGACGCTCGCCATGAAGTGCAGCAGACCCGTCGACGGCGACATCGGGTACGCCACGTACGCCGTGCACCCGGCCCGGATGAGCCCCAGTCCGACGGCCTCGTTGCCGTTCATCACCGGCAGCGCCGGCAGGTCCAGGGAGGCCAGCGACTCGCGCTTCCGGGTCGCCTCGTAGCCTCGCCGGGCGACCTCCAGGTTCTTCTCCAGCGACCGTGGGATGTGCTGCCGGATGGTGTCCTCGAGGATCTCCCAGGAGATGCCGGCGATGCGACAGAAGGTCCCGAGCAGGCAGGTGTTGCGCATCACCGGCGGAGCCTGCAGCTCCTTGAGGATGGCGGCGATCGGCACGCCCATGACGATGCACTCGGCGTCGCCTTCCTCACTGTCGTCCTGCCCGCTGCCGCCCCGCTCACCGCCGGCCTTGAGATCACCGCCCCGCGACTCGTCGGACGGGTCGTCGTCGCCTTCATCGGCTTCGTCGGGAGTCACGCTCTTGACCGATCCGGTGTCGATCACCAGGGTCCCGGCCCCTCCGAGCCGGTGTGCGTGACGCTCCACCGTCTCATCGTTGAGCGCCATCACCACGTCGAGCCGGTCGGTGCGACAGCCGACCTTCTCGCGCGCGCAGCGCACGATGGAGAAGTTATGGCCGCCGCGGATGAGTGAGGGGTAGTCGACCTCGACATAGACCCGGTACCCCAGACGGTTCATGAGTCGGGCGATGAGATTGCCGGCTTCGTTGATGCCGTCGCCCGCCTTGCCGCCGACGAGCACCGAGAACGAGTCGTACACGCGCCTTCACCTCCGGTAGCACACACCGCGGATCCGAGAAGCCGACCAGCCGGGCTGCCCAGCGGGGGCCGCGGCTTCGACAGAGCCGACCATGCCGGGCTTGCCCACAGCCGCCGAGGGCCAAACGCCCAGACGGGCGGCCCTGTGCCGACGCACGTCACCGCCGACCGAGCGGCGATCGGGACACCCCTCACCTGACGACCGCCCCGCCGGCCGTACGGGCGACCGGGACGCCGCCCTCGCCCTCAGCCCTCGACGTCGAGCAGCTGGAACCCGGTCTCGGGGTCGCGGCGGCGTACGGCCCGCGACCCCTCGATCTCGACGATCACGGCTTCGAGGATGGTCCACGTCTGCACGCCCAGACGGACGCAGCCGACCAGCGCGTCGGCGCCGCGGCCGCAGGCGACGTGCAGGTGCAGCACCGGCCGGCCGTCTTCATCGGGGAACAGGGTGCCGACCCCGGCCACCTCGTGGGCGTCGTCGAGGGCCCGCTGCATCGGCACCACCGGGCTGCCCGTGCCGTCTTCCGGCCCCACTACCAGCGTGCTGCCGCCGGCCGCCCCACCGACGAGCATCACGGACCCGCGAGCGATGCCCTCACGGCGGGCCACCTCCTCGATGCACTCGTGGATCACGTCGCCGTCCTCGAGGCGGACGACCACCACCCGGCCCAGCCTCGCCACTTCGTACTGCACGACTCTCCCTCTCACCCACCGGACGAGCGTCAGACCGCCGCGCCAGACACGACAGCAGACACGCCGGACTGCCCACGCTGCCGTGTCACACGGCACCCTTCCGCAACACGACCTCGACCGTGTAGCCGGCCTCGCCGGCCACCGCGCCCACCGTGCGCCGCACCGTCGCGTAGTCCCAGTCGTAGCTGTAGTCCTTGCCGAACAGCCGCGACTGCTCCTCGATGCTCCCCTCGCGGGTCTTGCCGCTGGTCGTGTAGCTCTCCTTCTTGAAACCCATGCCGGGAGAGATGTCGTCGCTGCCTGAGGAGACGCCGCTGCCCTTCTCGACGAGCACCTCCCAGAAGCGGATGGTCGCGGCGGCGTCGTCGACGCGCAGCAGGCACTTGTACGTGAGCCGCTTCTTCGAGAGGAACGCTTTGCGCTCGGCGATGACGCACTCCATGCCGAGCGTGCCGTCCTTGCGCTGCTCGAGCGGCGCCGGGAGCTGACCGCCGAGCTGCAGCAGACGATCGACCACGTCCATCCAGGTCCTCCTCGCGGGGGCCGGCCTCCGTTTCGGCCGCCGGCGTCGGCCCCAAGTCTCTCACACGGAGGCTGATCGCGGCGCCGGCGGGCAGCGGCAGGATCCGGACGAGCCGCCCAGACACGCTGCCGGCCGCCGGCGGCCGCTCTCAGCTCGGGTCGCGGACCAGCGAGAGGAACAGCGGCACCTGTGAGCCCGATTCGGCCAGGGCCACCAGGAACGGCCGATCGGCGACGATGCTGAACGTGTCGACCGGCATAGCCGTGGTCCCCACTTCCATGCCGGTGGCGGCCGCCGCCTCGACGCCCTCCTCGTTCAGGTCGAGCGTCGCCTTGTGCACGATGCTGCTCACGTACAACGGCTTCACGTCGGCGATGCCCTCGAGCTGGGCCAGGTCGGCGTCGAAGGCCCGCTCGATCCCCATCGCCTGCAGCGTCTCCTTGAGCTGCTGCGCGGTGTACTTCAGGCTCAGCCGCGGCAGCTGCAGATCGCCGTCCAGACTCTGGGCGCTCTCGTAGAGGCCGGCCAGGCCGCGATCCTGATCCTGAAACGCCGCGACCACCGTCTCCGGCGTCTCGCTCCCCTTGGGCACGATGACCCAGACGTCGACCGGGCCGTCAGTCTCGAGCAGCACCGCATCGTAGGCGTCGGTGAGGACCACCGGGGCCTCCATCCAGCCGTGCATCATATCGGCGTCCACCGTGGAACCATCGGCCAGGGTGAACGGCGCCGGCTGCGTGTCTTTCTCGTCGAAGTACTCCCAGCCGACCTTGAGATAGACCGTGTTCACGAGCGTCAGCAGGGTCAGCGGGTCGATGGAGTCGAACAACTTGGTGATCTTGCCGTGCGTGCGCTCGTCGACCCACTCGTTGATCTCCGCGGCGGCCTGATCGCCGTCGTCGGCCAGCTCCGCCAGCTCGGCTGCGTAGTAGTCGCGGTTGAGATCGAGGAACGGCTGCTCGAAGGCGACGCCGTTGCGCAACCACAGCGAGTCGGCGATGCTCAGCTTGCTGCCCTTGCCGGCCTGGGCGGACGTGATGATGTCGGCCCAGCCCTGGTCCACCGCCGCGTCTTCGAGGCCGTCGACGTCCAGGGCCCGACGCAGCTCGTCGGCCGTCTCATCGCGGGCGCCGTTGGCCAGCATCGAGAACGCGGCGTGGATGGAGGCGGGGGAGATGACGATGTTCTCGTCGGCCGCGACCTTGGCCTGCCGGGCCAGCAGATCGAAGCCGAAGCGGCCCAGCGGCTCGGCCAGCGCCTTCGCCTGCGGCGAGTCGGAGCCGGCCCGCCCCAGAGACGGCAAAGCCGGCGCCTCGTCGGTGCCGGTGAGGACCAGCACCAGGGTCACCGCCACGGCGGCGACGGCGGCCACGCCGAGACCGGCGCCGATGTATCGTGTCCGCTTCTTCATGGCCGCTGACCTCCCGTTCCGATGCCGATGCGACGTCGCGTGCCGGTCGGCGTGACGGTCATCGTCACTCATCTCGGCTGTCGCCGCTCATGGACAGAGACGGACGGACCGGCCCGAGGGTTCGGAAGGGCGCGGGCGGACGGGCCGACCGCGGTCAGCCCGACAACTCTTCGAGAGCGTCGAGGACGACGGCACGATACCGCTCGTCGCCGTAGCGCATGCTGTAGAGCAGCGGCTCGACGGCCCGCGGGTCGCCGATCCAGCCGAGGGCGCGCGCCGCGAAGCCGCGCACCACGTCGTCGCGGTCGTGCAGCAGCGCGAGCAGGTACGGCAGTACGGCCGGGCCGCCGTGCTCGCGCAGGCCCACCACGGCCTGCTGGCGCATGAACGCGCTCGGGTGCCGGTAGTAGCGGGCGAAGACGTCGAGGGAGCGCTCGTCGCGGAAGCCACCGAGAGCGCCGAGCGCCTCCGGCTCGCAGCCGGGGTCGTCGAGGGCGGCCAGGACGACGTCGAAGGCCCGCTCGTCGCCGAGCTCGCCGAGCGCCCAGATGGCCTGACCGCGGACCAGCCAGTCGCGGCTCGGATCGCGGGCGACGTTGATGAGCGGATCGACGGCTCGTGGATCGCCGATGGTGCCCAGTGCGTAGGCGGCGGCGGCGCCAACGTAGTCTTCGTCCTCGTCGTCGTCTTCCTCGCCCTCGTGCGTGGCCACCGGGTCCGGCGCACCTTCCGCCAGCAGTCGGGCGACGCCGTCGTCCCAGAGCTGACCAGCCTCGTCGGTGTCGAGGCGCAGCTGCTCGAAGCGCAGCTCGTCGGCGGTCGGGGCTTCGTCCTCGAAGTCCACCAGTTGCAGCGCGCTGTCCTCGAGCGTCTCGATGAGTCGCGGCACGGCCCAGAAGCAGTGCTGATCGCCGAGCGCATACGCCGCGCACTGGCGCACGGCCGCGTCGTCGTCGTCGAGGGCGCCGGCCAGCGCCGGACAGGCCCGTGCATCGATGATCCCGGTGAACATCCAGGCGACCGCGGCACGTACGTGCGCATCGGTGTGGCCGAGCAGTTCGATAAGCGGCTCCACCGCGGCCGAGCCGATCTGGACCAGCACCTGCTGGGCCGCCCCGCCGCGCGACACCTGATCGTCTTTCATGAACTCCACGAGCGGGAGGACCGCCGGAGCGCCGATCTCGACGAGGGTCTCGGCGGCGCGGCCGCGGGCGTCTTCGTCGCCGGCATAGCGCAGGGCGCGCGTCAGCAGCCGGGCGCGATCCTGCGCCCGTGCAAGGTCGCGCAGAGCAGCCTGCGCGAGCTCCTCGATACTGTCGATGCTGAAATCCATAGATGTGCGGTCGCCCCTCCCGCGACAGGTCACATTCAATCACATCGACGCGATGGAAAGGGGGGTGTGAGCGCCCTCGCCGTTCACCCTCCGGGCAGGACCCCTGACCCGACTCCGAGCGCCGGTCCGGCACCGCCTGGAGCGCGCCTTCACCAACGCCCGGACGGCCGGTACACTGAGCCGTGTCACCGGACCCGCGGCCGTGCCGAGGCTGGCCGCCGGGACGACCACCACATCGAGATCCGGCACGCCGCCGGATGCCGAGCAAGGAGACGACCATGCCGATGCCCCTGGAAGGACTGCATCTGCTCGTCACCTACCGCTGCAACTGGGAGTGCGAGCACTGCTTCGTCTGGGGCGGCCCCGACAACGAATCGACGATGACACTCGCCCAGTTGACCGACGTCATCGATCAGGCGGCTCAGCTGGGGACAGTAGATCACGTCTACTTCGAGGGCGGCGAGCCGACGCTCGCCTATCCCGTCGTACTCAAGGCGGCCGCCCACGCCCGCTCGCGCGGCCTTGCCGTCGGTCTGGTGACCAACTGCTTCTGGGCACTCGACGAGCAGGACGCCGAGGTCTGGCTGGCGCCGTTCGCCGAGCTGGGTATCTTCGACCTCTCCGTCTCGACCTACCCGTTCTTCGGGCTGCCCGACGACGCGGTCGCCGGGAGCGGCGGCGGCTCTGAGGAAGAGAGCGGACCGGCCGCACCCGCCGACGCGACGCTGCTCGAGAACGCCATTCGCGCCGCCCGCCGGCTCGGCATCCCGGTCGCGGCGCTGGAGGTCGGCGCCGCCGCCGATCTGAGTGCCGTGGGCCTCACCTGCGGCGACCCGGACGCCATCATGTACCGCGGACGGGCGGCGGTGGATCTGGCTCCCGCTGTGGCGTCACGGTCCCCAGAGTCGCTGACCACCTGTCCGTTCGAGGACCTCGACGCGCCGCAGCGCGCACATCTGGGCGCCGACGGCGAGCTGCAGGTCTGCCAGGGGCTCAGCGCCGGGAACCTCTGGCGCGCCGGGCTGCGCTCCATCGTCGATGCCTACGACCCGCACACCCGTCCGGTGTTCCGCGATCTGATCGCCGGCGGCCCGATCGAGCTGGCCCGCAACTGCGGGCTGCAGCCGCTCCGCAAGCTCTACGCAGACGAGTGCCACCTCTGCTACGAGCTGCGCGAACGGCTGCGCCAACGGTTCCCCGAGGTCCTGGTACCCGACGCCTGCTACGGGCCGGCGGCCGGCGCCACGCACGACGCCGACCATGACGACGAAGCCGAAACAGGGAGTGCCGGAGACGAGGCGAGCGCCGGCGGGCCGGCGCCGGGACGGCACTCGTCGTGAGCGGCATCGAGCTGCCGCCCGGGTACCGCCCGCCGGACTCCGACGAGGCGCTGCTGGCCGAATGCGCGGTGGGCACGTTCCGCGCCGGCGGACCCGGCGGCCAGCATCAGAACATGACCGACAGCGGCGTCCGCCTGCGGCATCGGCCGACCGGTGTCACGGTGACCTGCCGCACAGGGCGCAGCCAGTACCAGAACAAGCGGACCTGCCTGCGCCGGCTGCGGGAGCGGCTGGAGAGGCTGCTGCGCGAGCCGCCGCCGCCTCGCGTGGCGACGAGACCGTCGCGCGGCGCCACCGAGACCCGGCTGCAGCAGAAGTCACGCCGCTCCCGGCTCAAGAAGGAACGCCGCCCGCCGGCAGTCGACGATTAGTCCGCCCACGGGACGCGGTCGTCTACTCGACCCGGTACATCGTCCGCCGGCCGTGGCCGCTGACCACCTTGGTCCAGCCGGCCAGCTCGCGGTCGAGGTCTTCATCGCCGGTGTCCAGCCGCAGCGGCGCACCCTCAAGCGAGAGCAGCTTGGGCTGCGTGGCGAGCACCGTGATGTTGTCTTTTCCCACGGCACGGATGACCCGCGGGCTGAGCTGCTGGTTGCCGCGCCCGAAGATGTGACCCTGACCGCCGATCACCGACACGACGATGTACGCCCCGGCGCCGCCGGCGGCCGCTCGCTCGACCAGCTCGAGCGCCTGCACCTCGGTGATGTCGGTCGCCACGAGCTTGCGGTCACGCACGGCGTCGATGCCGAGGAGGGTGTGCGGCAGATCGAGCAGGCGCATGATGGCCCGTGTGGTGGTCCCGGCCCCGATGAGGTACAGGACGTCCGGTCTCATGGCGTGCACCACATCGTTGCCGATGCCGATGGCCAGCGCCTCGTCGCTGGGCTGGCTGCCGGCCTTGGCGCTCTGGATGAGCTGCCGCTCGTACGGCACGCGCAGGAAGCCGTAGAGACGGGCGGCGACGCGATCGTGACGGAAGGCGTCTTCGTCGATGTCCATGACCTCCGCCTCGCGCACCTTGAAGCCGCCCGAGCCGGCCAGGTAGAGCGCCGCCAGGTCGCCGGCGTTGGCCGGTGTGTTGGCGTAGACCGCCGAGTGGATCTTGACGCCGGCCGGTATGCCGACCACGGCGACGCGGTCGCCGACAGCGTTGTAGATGTTGCGCGCCGTACCGTCGCCGCCGGCGAACAGGATGAGTTCGGCGCCGGCCTCGACCATGCGACGGGCCGCCTCCTCGGTGTCCTCGGCGGTCGTCGCGGTGAAGCTCTGCCCGCCGGCCTGGATGAGACCGTGATGGGCGGACGGCTCCAACTCTTCGACGGCCAGGCCGGCCGCCCGCGCCTCGTCGGCGCCCATCTCCCCAGGATACGCGAGCACGACGGTAGTGTCGCGCAGCCGGCGCAGGCGGAGCAACGCCGCCTCGGCCCGGCGCGGGCTCTCACGTTGCGCTCCCAGCTCGAGTGCGCGCACGAGTATGTCGCGACCGTCGCTGCCCTTGAGACCCACGCGGCCGCCGACCCCGGCGACGGGGTTCACGATCAGACCCAGCTTCGTTGGCGGCTTGCTGCTCATGGGAGATGACGTGCGGTCCCTGCGCGAGCCGGCGGCGGCATCCGCGCCCGACGACGCCCGCGATGAAGCGAGCGCCGCTCGATCCACTGGCGCGGACCGGCCGACACTCGCCAGACGGCCGCAGTCTACCAGCCGGGTGTCCGGTACGTCGCCGTTCGAGTCAGAAAGAGGGCCCGCCTGAGGCGGGCCCTTCAGGACCGTGCTGGGGACTCCACGCTGCAGACCGCGCCGCGGATGCTCAGGCCATGGCCGCCTTGGCGCCCCGTGAGTCGGCGCTGCTGCCGGCGGGCCGGCGATCCTGCACGACCGCTCGCCGCTGGTCGTGGCGCGGCACGACCACGACGATGAGCAGCCCCGGCAGATTGACGACAAGCCCGACAGCACCCCAGACGATGGGGTTGCGACCCTTGCCTGCGGCGATCTTCATGCTCACCGCGCCACAAAGCACGGCGAATCCGACGATGGCTACGATCAGCACGATGTCCATGACGCTCCCCTTCGCGGCGGCTGCCCTACAGCTCGCCGACTTCCGCCTCCCGACCATGTATCGGCGAGATCGGCCTGAAGTTGACCGGGTCTAGACGGACGTCCCGGTGGACCTCACGGACGGTCTCGTGATGACGGCCTCAAGAGGACAAAAACGCTCTCCTCACCGGGCTTGCTACCCATACTCGAGGCGTCTCATGCATCGGGCTCCGTTCGCGATGGTGAGATGCCTGTGAGCCGACCCTGGATGGCGGTCGGCAGTCTGGGAGAGTGGTAGTCGACGACCGGGAGGAGGCGGTCAGCGACCCCCGCCGGCATCCGGCAGCGGCCGCCGGGCCAGATGATCGACGACCGCGTCGGCCAGCGCCGTCAGCACGCCGGGGTGAGCAGAGACGGCCGGCGCGCGGCGGTACACGCGTCCGGCCCGCTCTACGACTGGAGCGAGACAGGCGTCCAGCTCGGCGTCGGTCTCGCGGGGCAGGATGTGTGCCAGAGAGACCGCCAGGACGGTCGGCCACTCCCATTCCAGCAGGGCGGCAAGCTCCGGGGGCGGAGCAGACGGAGCTTCCTCGCCGGACTGCGGATCCGGCACGGCCGGTCGCCAGAACGCCAGTCGCCAGTCGCCCGGCGCCATGACGCCCACCAGTTGCGCGGCCGCCCGCTGCGCCAGATCGTGGTACTCCGATCCACCCCTCTCGGGCAGCGGATCGGCGAGGAACAGCACGGCGGTGTCGTCGAACCGGCCGCCGCCCAGCTCCGACCGGGCGCGATCGGCGACGGCTTGACGGAGGCGCTCATCGTCCTGCCAGCCGCCGACGACCTCCACGCCCGGGTGGCCGGCCGCGGCCAGCGCGTCCCGATAGTGCTGGATCGTCTGCCGCGACCAGAGCGGTTCCAGCGGCACGGCCAGCGCGACGTTGCCGGACCCCGCCAGGGCCGCGGTGAGCGTCGGCCCGGCCGCCAGCGACACGGCGGTGACCGTCAACGGGAACGCCAGGTGAGCGATCAGACGCTTCTCCAGGCCGGCCGCCAGGCTCGTGGCGGCCGGAAGGTCGGCGACGGAGCCGTCGTGCAGCAGCACGACGGTCGCCATGCTCTGCTGCGCAGGCGCTTCAGTCGGCAGGGCGGTAGCCCTCGCTCAGTGCCACTTTGTGGCACTTCCTGCACACAGTGACCGATCCCATCGAGACCAGTGGGGACACCATGTGATACCAGACCGGCTCGCCGACGAGCGAGGCGCCGCAGAGAGCACACCGTGCGCTGCCGAGCGGAGACACGCTGGCAGGCTGGGAGTGCAGCTCGACGACCTCGTCGCCGCTGTCGATGGACCGCAGACGATGCACGCTGGCCATGGCCGGGCTCCTCGCATCGGGAGTCAGATTCTACCCGTCGACAACGCTTCGCTAACCGCCGTCGACCACGCTTCGCTGACCGCCGGTGACCCGCGACCGCCTGGTGCCTTGCTCGCACGCAGGTCCCATCCGGCGTCACGTTGGAGGCCTCAAACGATGACGAGATGATTCGGAGAAGCCGGTCGACGTCGCCGGGCGGAAAGGCACTTCAGGAGGAGGGCCGACCGCGGTCCCTACGGCGCGCACTTGCACCGCACAGCCTGAGCCATAGCATGGTGCCGAAGATGCCGGAGAAGGCGCCGAGAGTACCGGAGGCGGTGCCGGCGATCTTCGACACACCGGCGCGGCGACGGTACCCGGTCTCCACGACGGCGATCCGGGCGCCGAGGAGGTGCGCCTTGACGGTCATCTCGGTGGTCCAGGCATAGGCACGCGGACGCATGTGCAGCCGCTGCAGCAGGTCCGCGCGGACGGCACGGAACGGGCCGTTGTCGGCAATCGACAGCCCGAAGAGGATGCGCAACGACGCCCGGGCGAGGGCGTTCCCGAGGCGCTGATGAGGCGGCATGCCTCCGGCTGCCCGTACGGCGCGGCGGCGCGAGCCGATGACCAGGTCGGCCGAACCATCGAGGACCGGGGCCGCCAGACCGGCCACCTCGGCCGGGTCGTCGCTGCCGTCGGCCTCCATGAAGACGATCACGTGCGCTCCCGCGGACGCGACCGCCCGCGATCCCTTCAGACACGGGTAGCCATAGCCGCGACGAGGCTCCCGCAGCAGCCGGCCGCCGGCGGCTTTGATCTGCTCGGCGCTGCCGTCGGTGGAGCCGTTGTCGATGAAGGCCGTCCGCGGCAGCAGCCCGGCGGCGCGCACCTCCTCGAGCAGCGCCGGCAGGGCCGCCGCCTCATCGAGGACCGGCACCACGATGCCGATCCCGCCGGCCGGCTGCTCCGCAGAGCCGATCCCGCAGTCCGGCTGCTCCGCAGAGTCCATCGCGCCGTCCTGCGCCGCCGCCTTCGCCGCCGCGGACCCCGTCGCATCGGTGGTCTCTCGTGATCGGTCCTCGTCCACGCGCGCTCCTCGGCCTGGGCGTCACCTGCGTCGCGCTGCTGGCCCTGCCGTTCCTCGGTGACCTGCGACAGCGCACGGCGGTGTTCCTCGTACTGTATGCGGTCGCCACTGTCGGCTATCTGCTCGTCGTTTCTGCTCCCGCGGCGCTCCGTCTGCGATACGTCGTCCTGGCCGCGCTTCTCGTGCGGCTCGCGTTCCTGCCCACGGTGCCGAGCCTCTCCGACGACTACCACCGCTACATCTGGGACGGCCGTGTGCAGCTGGCCGGGATCGACCCCTACAGGCATCCGCCGTCGAGCCCGCTCCTGGACCGCATCGAGTATGCGGACCGCGATCTCATCAACCATCCCGGCGTCCGTACCATCTACCCGCCGCTGGCCGAAGGCCTCTTCGCGGGCGTCACCGCGCTCGGTGGCGGCCTGACGGCCTTCAAGGTCCTCTTCGGCTTCTTCGAGCTGCTGACCGCCGGAGCTGTCTGGCTGCTCGCTCCCCGCCGGCGACGACCGGAGGCACTGACGCTCTATCTCCTCTGCCCGCTGGTGATCCTCGAGACGTGGAGCTCGGCGCACCTCGAGGCGGCGGCCGTGTTCTTCATCGTCGCCGCGGCGCTCCTCCTGCTGCGTCGCCGCGACGCGTGGGCGGGGGCGGCGCTGGGACTGGCCGCCGCCCTCAAGCTCACGCCCGCGTTCCTGCTCATCCCGGCGCTTCTCGGCGGCCGGGCGCGGGCGACCCGCCTGCTGCCCGCGTTCATCGTCGCCTTCGGCATCCCCTACATCCCGTACCTGCTCGGCGGGGGCGCGCGCGGGTCGTTGGGCAGCTTCTACCCGACCGGCAACGCTCTCGGCTTCTTCCTGGTCGAACAGCTCACGCCGCGGCCGGCCGCGGTGCTCGTCTGCGCCGCCGCGGCGATCGGCGGCGCCGTCCTGATCGCCCTCCGCATGCCGGGCCGTGAGCACGTCGCGCAGGCGTTCTCGTGGTCGGCCACCGTCCTGCTGCTCGTGGTGCCGGTGGTCCACTCGTGGTACTGGCTGGCGCCGGCGACGCTGGCCGTCGCCGCCGGCATCCGCATGCCGGTCTATCTGGGCCTCGCCGGTATCGCCGGTGAGGCCGCCTACGCCGGTTGGCCGCTCTATCGAGGCTGGCTCCACCTGCTCAGCTACCTCCCACTCCTGGCCGGTATACCGGCGATTGGACGCTGGTCGCGGGAACGGGCGGAGGCGACTGTGGGCGGGCAGGCAGACGCACAGCGTGGTGTCGGAGACGGCGCCGAGACGCCCGCGGAAAGCGCGGCTCGCCCGCCTTCCATAGTAGACTGGCGCCGAATCGAGTGAGCGACCGCGGGCACTACGCCGGGTGGCTCGCCGTCCGCTCCGGTCGACGGGGATGAGGTCGATGGCTGACGATGCAGGAGCAGCTCCGGGGGCGGCTCGTCGCGCCATCGCGATCACCGCCCGGCGTCCGCTCGCCGGCGCGGTGAAGACGCGTCTGGCGGCCGACGTGGGGGCCGATGTCGCCCTCGATATCTACCGTCGCCTGCTCAAAGACAGCTTCGTGGCCGCCGAGAAGCTCCGTTCGGCGGACCGCTTCGTCGCTCTGCTCGACGAGCCGTGCGTCTCTCCGGAAGATGCCGGGCGGGTCGGCGAGCGCAGCGGCGGACGCCGCCCCATTCCGGACGCTCCTGACGAAAAGGTCCTGGGCGAGCTCGGCCTGGTGGCCGGACGCTGGCACCTTGTCTCCCAGCGCGGCGACCATCTCGGCGAGCGCCTCGCCAATCTCTTCGACGACCTCTTCGCACGCGGCTACTCCATGGTGGCGCTCGTGAACGGCGACAGCCCTGCCCTGCCCGGTGCCTACCTCGAGCAGGCGTTCACGTCGCTGGCCGAGCATCGGGACGGCGCCCTGGCGCTGGGACCTGCGGCCGACGGGGGCTTCTACCTGATCGCCGTAGGTAGTGCGACATGGAAAGCCCACTCCGCGGAACTGAGACGGGCATTGATCGAGGCCCGGATGGGGACGGCCACGGCGCGGGTCGACGTGGAGCGAGTGGCGGCGAGAGCGGGGCTCACCGTCGCGATCCTGCCCCTCTGGGTCGACGTCGATGATGGCGCCGACCTACCGGTCTTCGAGCGCCTCACCGCCGACGCCGCCACAGATGCACGCCCCGGCGGCGGGACGAGTCGAGCCCTGCGCGGCGAGCCGCTCGACACACTCCGCGACGTCTACCTCCACGTGACCGACCGCTGCGGTCTCGGTTGCCCGCACTGCTACAACCGGGCCGACCGGCGTCTCGCTCGTGAGCTCACGACGGAGGAGTGGCGCGACATCATCGACCAGTGCGTCGCGCTGGGCACGACAAGCTTCGTCATCATCGGCGGCGATCCGTTCCTCCGCGACGATCTGCTCGACCTGGTCGCGTACGTCTCCGGCGAGCGTGAGCGCAGGGTCCGCATCTTCTTCAACGGCCGCTGCGATCCCTCGACGGCGGCACTCCTTGCCGCCGCCGGACACGGCCTGATACGCCCGCTGTTGAGCATCGACGGCGACGAGCCCGTCAACGATCTCATCCGTGGGACCGGGAACTACCGGGACACGATCGATGCCATCACCAACCTGGCTGCGGAAGGCCTCCATCCGGTCGTCAACACCGTACTCCTGGCGCCGGTGCTGCCGACGCTTCCGAGCCTGGCACGCGCCGTGAAGGAGGCCGGCGCCACGCAGATGCACCTGATCCTGCCGCACGAACGCGGCGCCATCATCGAGAACCCCGACCTCATCCCGAGCGGCGCCGAGATGCTGGCAGCGGTCGAGGAGCTGGTCGCCACCGCCGCGGAGATCTCCCTGACGATCGACAACGTGCCCGCGTGGCGCCGCCGGCTGCTCAAGGCGCGCGACTTCTGCACCGCCGGCTGCAGCGACATCGCCATCGACCCCTTCGGCAAGGTCTACGCCTGCACCATCACCTGCGGCGACCCGGCCTTCGTGGCCGGAGATCTGCGCCGCGAACGTCTGGAAGACGTGTGGCGCAGATCTCCGGCCCTGACGCTGCTGCGCGCCTGCCGCGCCCGCGACCGGGTCGAATGCGCGCACTGCCCGGTCGTGGATGCCTGCGGCGGCGAGTGCTGGGTCCAAGCGCACTACGCAGCCGTCGCCGCCGGGCGCCCGGCGGGTCTGCGGGCACCGTTCCCGTACTGCGACCTCATCCGACCGCTGTTCGAGGCGTTCATCGACGAGACGCGCCGCACCGGCCGGATCGGCCCGGTGTGCGGTCCGGCCGGCACCTGTGCGACGGCGGATGGGGCCGCGGCGAGCGCCGCGGCAGGCGGCCAGGCGGCCGGTGAGGCCGACTACGCGCTGTTCGACTGCATATGAGGACAGTGACGGTCCGGGCGTGACCCGGGCGAGCGGACCTGAGCGCTGTCGCGTGCGTCTGTCGATGCGCCGCGCAGTGGCACCCGACCTCCCGGGCGCCGTTCAGCCGATCTGCAGCACCGCGGCGCCGCGGATGCGGCTCTCCTTGAGCGCGATCAGTACGTCGTTAGCCTGCTCCAGCGGGAACGTCTCGACTTCGGTGCGCACCGGGATGGCAGCTGCCGTGCGCAGCAGCTCGATGGCATCGCGACGAGTGCTGTTGGCGACGCTGCGCAGCACGCGCTCGTCGTAGATGACCGGGTAGTCGATCGGCGGGATCGGCGACGAGTGGATCCCGCCCAGCGCCACGATGCCGGCCTTGTCCACGACTTTGAGGGCCTCCAGCGCCAGCTCGCCGGCCGGCGCGAACACGATGGCGGCGTCGAGCCAGGTCTCGTCGCCGGCGGCCGCTGCCCGCATGGCGTCGTCGCGGCCGTTCAGGCTGAGCTGGCCCGGCGTCTGCCGCGCCGCCTCGGCCGGCGCGCCGGGCCGCTGCCCGGAGGCGCCGGCCCACACGGCGCCCAGCTCGCGCGCCAGGCGGCGATGCTCCTCCGAGCGTGTGAAGACGTAGACCTGCCAGCCACGGCTGACGGCGATCTGCAGGCAGAGGTGAGCGGCGGCGCCGAAGCCAAACAGTCCCAGCCGACCGGCCGGCTCGTCCAGCTCCTCGGCCAGGATGCCGTCGACCATGTCCAGCGGGCCGCCGGCGGACGGCGACCCGCCGACCTCGCGGATGGCGCCGGCGACGCTGCGCAGCCGCGCCACGCGCATGCTGGGCCGGGCGCGGGCGGCGCCGAAGGCCGAGGGACGCGGGACCGGCTCGTCGCCGGGCTCAAATGGCGCCGGGCGACCGGGCAGACCGTGATCGTCGCCGACGACGCCGGCCAGCCGCAGACAGCGGTAGCCGATCACCCCTGCGCAGAGCAGCGGCGCCAGGCTGGTCGCCGGGATCGGGTGTCCCTCGGCGTCGACAGACGGCAGGCGATAGACGAAGGGGGCGGAGGCGACGTGGTACTCTGCGTAGCCACCGTCCACGTCGTAGCCGGTGAACAGCGCGTGCTCGCACAGGTTCTCCTGACCGCGACGACAGAAGCGGCACTGGCCGTCGGTGCGCCAGAGCCAGGGCACGCCGACGCGCTCACCGAGCTCCAGCGGGCGGCCGTCGGCGGCCGGGTAGTCCGGCCTGTCGCCGCCCGGCCAGTCGCCGAAGGCCGCGATCTCGCCGACGATCTGATGACCCGGGATCACCGACTCGCGATGAGGGTCCAGGTCACCCTCGACCGTGTGCAGGTCGGTGTGACACACCCCGCACGCCTCCACCCTGATGAGGACCTCGCCGGGACCGGGACTGGGGATCGGCAGCTCGACGAGCTGCAGCGGCCTCTCTGTCGCCGGCAGCGGGTCGACGAGCCGCATGGCCCGCATCATGCCTTCGGGCGCTCCATCGCTCATGCCGACCATCCGATCCTTCCGCTTGAATCGCGTTCTGTCATCGAGCCTGCAGGCTCGCTCTCAGATGAGGATATCGCGCCGCCGGAACCGCCACCACGCGGCGCCCGTGAGGCCCGCCGACCAGGCCGTCGTGCAGATGAGGCCCTTCACGATCTGCTCCCAGACGATCGGCTCCTGGAACAGATCGGCCCACATCGTGAAGTATGAGGTGAACACGTACGGCTGCAGGAAGTCGAAGTAGCTGAAGGACAAGAGGATCTGCACCACGATGACCAGCACCAGAGCCATGACCGCCGCCGTGAGGCTCGAACCGGTGATGGTGGAGAAGAGCACCGCCAGGGAGACCACGCTGGCGACGACGGCCAGCGCCAGGAGATAGGAGAGGAACGACAGCCAGAGCGCGGTGGCGACCGTGTACGTGAAGAACGGCGTCGCCAGGTCGTCGATGCCGAAGGCGACCAGTCCGCTGAGGACGGCGACGATGAACACGAGCAGCAGCGCGGCGAAGAGATAGAGCAGGGCCACGCCCCACTTGGCCGCCAGCAGCGACCCGCGCCGCACCGGACGGCCGAGAATCGTCTTGAGCGTCCCTGTCTCCCACTCGCCGGCGATCGTGAACGCCCCCACCATGCTGGCCGCCAGAGGGAGCAGGAACGGCGCCAGGCCGAACAGCGACAGGATCGGCACGATGATGCCGTTGCGCAGCGCCGCGGCGATGAACGGCAGCGCGGTGGGACCGCCGCTTCCGGGACCGTCGGAGAGGTAGATGGCGATGGTGACGATGATCGGGATCACGGCCAGTCCGATGAGCCCGATCCAGGTGCGCTTCTGGTAGCGCAGCTTGACGATCTCCAGCCACAGGAGCTTCATGGGCGCAGCTTCCAGCGCTGGCGCCGCGTCGGCCGCGGCGCCTCGTCCTGGGCACCGGTGAGCTCCAGGAACACGTCTTCCAGTCCGCGCTCCGGGGCAGGGACCACGGCGCGGACGTCGACATCGGCGGCCACCAGACGGCGGACCATCTCCGGCACGGCCTCGTCGGGCATCGTGACCATGAGGTCGTCGCCGTCCCGGACGACGGCCGGCTCGCCGGGCAGCAGGCCAAGCACCTCGGCGGCTCTGTCGCGATCCCCGACCACCACCTTGACGGCCATGCCGTCCGGTCTCAGCTCCTCGACCGGTCCCTCGACTACCACGCGACCACGGTTGACGATGGCGGCCCGCGTGCAGACAAGCTCGACCTCGTGGAGCAGGTGCGAAGAGAGAAAGACGGTGGTGCCCTGACGCCCCAGGTCGCGGATCAGCTCACGTACGTCGCGCATGCCACCGGGGTCCAGACCGCTGGTGGGCTCATCGAGCACGATGATCTCCGGACAGTGCAGCAGCGCCTGCGCGATACCCAGGCGCTGCTTCATGCCGTGCGAGAAGCCGCCCACCTTCGAGTCGGCGCGGTCGGCCAGCCCGACCTTCTCGAGGACCTCCTCGATGCGCTCGGGCTCGGCGCTGCCGCTCATCTCGCCGAGCAGCCACAGATTGCGGCGGGCCGTCATGGCGCCGTAGAAGACCGGGTCGTCGACGAAGCCGCCGAGGTGCCGCAGCGCCGCCTCACGCTGACCCGGCACGCGCTTGCCGAGGACTTCGACGTGACCCTCGGTGGGCCAGATGAGACCGAGGATCATGCGGATGACGGTGGTCTTGCCGGCGCCGTTGGGTCCCAGAAAGCCGTAGACGTCGCCGGCGTGGACGGCGAGATCGAGGCCGTCGACGGCCAGGATCTCGCCGAACCGCTTGCTGAGTCCGTGCGTGGAGAGGACGACGTCGTTCATGCGGCCTCTATGGTAACCGTTCCACGTGCTCGCGCCACTCCGCCTCGAAGGCGGCCCAACCCAGACCGAGATGCCGCCGCGTCTCTGCCGCGATGTCCTCGCGGCTCAGGTCGCAGTCGGCCACGCCGCGCACCCAGCGACGTACCGTCGCAGGGTCCCAGCGTACCAGGATGAAGTCGACCATGGAGCCGGCGGCGCTGTACAGCACGCGGACGTCCTCCGTGGACCGTCCCGACCAGATGTCGCCGAGCGCGATGGCGTCGCGAACGGCCGGCGAGAGCGCGCCGTCCGCCAGCGCCGCTTTGAGAGCCGACCAGTCGTGGCCGCCCTCGGCAGCCACCGCCAGGCCCTCCTGCAGGTAGTCCGGAGCGTGCTCCGTGTCGAAGAACCAGCCGAGCGTGTAGGCGTGCGCCACCTCGTGCCGCAGCATCACCGGCGCCCAGCCCTCACTGCCGTTGAGCGCCGGCGCGATGACGCCGACGTCGGTCGGCGACCAGAGGTCGTGACTCACGCGGGCGGCGGGGTGTGAGAAGTACTTGATGCGCGGGTCGATCACGCCGGGCGCCGCCCCGAGGGCATCCATCACCTGCTCCAGCGACCCGTAGACGAAGACGACCAGCGAGCGCTGCGCATCGACGCCGTAGAGCGCGGCCACGTGGGTACGCGCCGCGGCGGCGTGGCCGGCGAGCTCCGCGGCGCGCAGCCGCCATGCCTTCTCGTAGACCACGGTCACATCGTCGATGACGGCCACCCGCGGCTTGTGGAAGGCCATGATCCCCTGAGCGGCGACCGCCGGCGGCGTGTCGTCGGCGACGACACGCACGGCCCGCAACGCCGGCGATGAGTCGGCCGACAGCGACGTGTCCCCGAGCGCCACCACCACTCCGAGCCGGCCGCGTACCTGCAGGACGCGTTCGGCGAGGATGCGGTCGGGCGGGCCGGCCCGCCCAAGGCCGCCGACGAGGCGCACCGAGTAGTACCCGTCCCGGCCGGGTATCGGCTCGACGATGGCGCGGACCGCGCGCGGCCGGACCGCCGCCAGCTTGGTGTAAAGGGCACCGAGATCGCGTCGAAGGGCGGGCGTCTCGCCGTCGACCGGCAACGCCGCCTGCCATGCCTCGAGGCTTCGCCGGGTCAGAGCCGCTGCGGCAGCGTCAAACGCCGCGTGGACACGTTCCAGCTGCGTGGCCGGACTGGCCGCGGCTCCCGACCATGATGACGAGCCGCCCGATGAAGAGCTCGGCTGGAGCGAGCCGACCGACGTCGCCGTGGGACCATCCCCGGCGGCACAACCCGACACGGTGAGCAGCACCAGGATCGCGACGATGCTCAGCAGGATGCCGGTGCTCTGACGCGAGGCCCGCCGCCCGGTCCACCGCGTTCCCCTCGAGCATCTCACAGCATCACGCCCTGACTCTCAGAGCCTGCCGCACCACGCCGGCTCTCAGCGGCAGGTAACCGAGCGGGTCACCGTCGACGTCCAGCGGGAACCGCTCCGCGGCCGGACCCGCGGGCAGGCTCAACTCGATGCTCTCGCAGGAGAAATGCTGCACCGCCTTGATCGACAGGTGGGCGCCGCGGTAGACGGTCGGTGACTTGGCCACCAGCTCGAAGCGCGTCCGCGTGCCGATGCTCACGACTTCAAGCCGCCCGTCGTCGACCTGGGCGTCCGGGGCCACATGCATCCCCGAGCCGAAGTACGCACCGTTGCACACGGCGATGACCCGCGAGTCGATCTCGCGTTCGCTGGTGACGCCGTCCAGCACGATGCGGCAGTGCAGACGGGCCAGGGGGACGGTCGCCAGCGCCCGCAGCGTGGCCGCGTAATAGGCGATACGCCCACCCACCCACGGAGGCGACGCCACGACGTAGCGGTCCACCAGCCCGCCCATGCCGGCCGAGACGATGTTCAGGAAGTACCGCCGTCTGGGAACGTCCGGCGCGGCCAGGTACTCCAGCGTCCCCACATCGACGCGCCGCTCGCGGCCCGACGCCAGCCGCTCCAGACACTGATCGAGCGTGCGGCCGATCGCCAGTGAACGCCGGAAGTCGCCGCCGGTGCCCTGGGCGATGAGGCCCACGGCCGTCTCCGGCGGGTGCATGTCGAGCTGCGACCCCGCGCCGGACGCCGACAGCACGCCGTTCACCACCTCGCTGAGCGTCCCGTCGCCGCCGACGGCGACCACCAGCTCGCGGCCGGCGGCCGACGCCGCGCACGCCAGATCCTCGGCGTGGCCGCGGTGCTCCGTGAACTCGGCGTCGAACGGGCCGATGACGCGATCGACGGCGGCCGCCGTCTGCGCCCAGTCGGAACCGGTGCGACGGCCGGCGGCGCGCGGATTGACGATCAGCAAGGGTCTCACGACGGTGGGCACGGTCCTTGTCCGCCCGACGCCGGCGACGATGAGGCCGCGGCGCTCACAGCCAGACGATTCTAGAGCATGGGCGCGTATACTGGACCACGGCCGTCTGCGACCGCGACCGGGGTCACGATCGCTGGCGGTCCAGGACGCCCGACCAGAGCACACCGCGGGGACGCCGTGAGCGACGCAGGGACACCGCGCGACAAGGCACAGCCGGTGCGCGTACCGGAGCGCGGTAAGCCAGGCCGAAGGGGCCCCCGTCCGCCGCGGTCACCTCGGCCGAGTCGCGCCGATCGCCTGGTCTGGGCGGGACTCCTGCTCGTCGCCGTGGTCATCGTCGTCGTGGCCCTCTCCGCGCCGCTGCCGGGTGCCGCGTCCTCGGGGCCGGTGACCGGCCCCGACACGACCGCCGCGACCGTCAAGATCGACACGCGCGGCCGGACGGACGCATCCATCACGTCGGCCGTCGGCGCCCCCGCGCCGGCACCCTCCGGACGCTCGGTCGCCGGCACCACGCCCGCAGCTCCGAGACGTCCCGTCTCCATCGCCTGCGGCGGCGACGTGATGGGCGCCTGGGGCGTCGATGCCGCCATCCGCAGCCGCGGCGCCGACTACGTGATGAAAGAGATCAAGCGCGTGCTGAAGCCGGCCGACGTGCCCTTCCTCAACGCCGAGTCGCCGTTCAGCAACGCCGGCTCGCCGCAGACATGGAAGGACGTCTACTTCCGCGGCAACCCGGCGCTCGTGCCGGCCATGGCTCGCGCCGGCGTCGACGTCGTGACCATGGCCAACAACCACTGCCTCGACTACAAGGCGCCGGCGCTGCTCGACAGCATCCGGCGCTTCAACAAGGTCGGCATCAAGGTCGTCGGTGCCGGGCGCAACGCCACCGAGGCCTGGCGCTTCCGGTACGTCACCCGCAACGGCGTACGGATCGGGTTCATGGGCTGGACCGACGTGATGCCACCGGGCTTCGCGGCCACGGCGGCGAGCGCCGGTGCCGCCGTCGGTCCGCCGTGGTCGAGCACCGCCCGGGTCCGCAAGGCCATCCGGGCGGCGAGCAGGAAGGCCGACGTCATCGTCGTCGCGTTCCACTGGGGAGTCGAAGGCACCCACTATCCCATCGGCCAGCAGATCCAGGAGGCCCACGCGGCCATCGACGCCGGCGCCGACCTGGTGATGAGTCACCACCCGCACTGGCTCCAGGGCATAGAGCGCTACCACGGCGGCATGATCATGTATAGCTTCGGCGACCTGGTGTTCCCGCCGCTGAGTCGGGCAGCTGCCGAGACCGTCATCATGACGAGCACGGTGAACGAGCGCTGGATCACGGCCACCATCACCCCCTACCTGCTCGACGGCAACGGAGTGCCACATCGCGCCACCGGCGGCACCGCTCGCAGCATCCTCAAGCAGCTCGACCGCTTCTCGCGCGCCCGGGGCACGCGCCTCACCTTCGACTGGGCGCGCCAGCGGGCCACGGTCAAGGTGAAGCGGCGCGACCGCTGATCCGCCGACTCTTCGGCACCCCCCGTCCGACGCCCCGGCATGAGGCCGGCATGCCATCGTGCCCCAGAGGGCCGGCATGCGACAGAGACCGACTGCCGTCGAGCGACGGGGGGTGAACGGGTAGCTGAGCGCCGAGAGACGACTCGGTCGGCTAGATCGCAGCATCACACGACCGTGGTGGACGAGCCGGCCACACACGGTTCAACGAAGATAGTGACACGAAGGTAGACGGATGTTCCTGTGACTCCCCGCCGCCGAGGCCGATATGGGACATGGAGGGCCTCCTATGCATCTTTTCCAGTCATCTGCGGGCCCGAAACCGGCACGACGACGCCGCGACAGGCCTGCGTTCATCGCCTCTGCAGCGCCGCCGTGAGCGGATGGTCGCTCGTGCGCATTCCACGCAAGGCGAAC
>DIWP01000051.1 GCA_002423545.1 Thermoleophilia bacterium UBA6103 | reverse complement strand
GGATCTGCAGCAGGATGTTGAAGACGTCGGGGTGCGCCTTCTCGATCTCGTCGAAGAGCACCACGCTGTAGGGCTTGCGCCGCACGATCTCGGTGAGCTGTCCGCCCTCCTCGTGCCCCACGTAGCCTGGCGGCGAGCCGACGAGCCGGCTCACCGAGTGCTTCTCCATGTACTCGCTCATGTCGAGCTGTACCAGGGCCTCTTCGTCGCCGAAGAGGAACTCGGCCAGCGTACGGGCCAGCTCGGTCTTGCCGACACCGGAGGGGCCGAGGAAGATGAACGAGCCGGTGGGCCGGCGCGGGTCCTTGAGGCCGGCCCGCGAACGGCGGATGGCCTTGCTGACGGCGTGCACAGCCGGCTCCTGGCCGATGAGGCGCTTGTGCAGCTCCTCTTCCATGCGCAGCAGCTTCTTGCTCTCGGCCTCGGTGAGCTTGAAGACCGGGATGCCGGTCCACATGCTGACGATCTCGGCGATCTCGTCCTCGCCGATGCTGGCCTGCGTGCCTTCTTCGCTGCTCTTCCACTGTTCTTCGAGCTCGACCTTCTTGTGGCCCAGCTTGCGTTCCTTGTCGCGCAGGTTGGCGGCCTTCTCGAACTCCTGCGCTTCGATGGCCGCTTCCTTCTCTTTGCGCACAGCGGCGATCTCTTCTTCCAGCTCGCGGTAGCTGGGCGGCGCCGTCATGGTCTGGATGCGCTTGCGGCTGGCGGCCTCGTCGATAAGGTCGATGGCCTTGTCGGGCAGGAAGCGGTCGCTGATGTAGCGGTCGGCCAGCTCGGCGGCGGCGGTGAGCGCCTCGTCGGTGATGCGGATGCGATGGTGCGCCTCGTAGCGGTCGCGCAAGCCCTCGACGATGGCCACCGTCTCTTCCACGGTGGGCTCGTTGACCCTGATCTGCTGGAAGCGGCGCTCGAGGGCGGCGTCGCGCTCGATGTGCTTGCGATACTCGTCCATGGTGGTGGCGCCGATGGTCTGCAGCTCGCCGCGCGCCAGGGCCGGCTTGAGGATGCTGGCGGCGTCGATGGCGCCTTCCGCGGCGCCGGCGCCGATGAGGTTATGCAGCTCGTCGATGAAGATGACGATGTCGCCGGCCTCGCGGATCTCTTTCATCACCTTCTTGAGACGTTCCTCGAACTCGCCCCGGTACTTCGATCCGGCGACCAGCGCCGCCAGGTCGAGCGTCCAGACCTTCTTGCCCTTGAGCAGCTCGGGGACCTCGTTGCGCGCGATGCGCTGGGCGAAGCCCTCGACGACCGCCGTCTTGCCGACGCCCGGTTCGCCGATGAGCACCGGGTTGTTCTTGGTGCGCCGGCTGAGGATCTGCATGACGCGTTCGATCTCTGTCTGACGGCCGATGCACGGGTCGAGCTTGTCCTCTTCTGCCAGCTTGGTGAGGTTGCGGCCGTACTGATCGAGCATCTTGGTGCTCTTCTTGCCGCCGCCCTCGCCGCCGGGCTGGGCCCCGCGGCGCGCGGCCGGCCCACTGAGCAGATGCATGACCTCCGAGCGGACCTTGTCCGGCTCGGCGTCGAGATCGATGAGGATGCGCGTGGCGACGCCCTCTTCCTCGCGGATGAGGCCGAGCAGGATGTGCTCGGTGCCGATGTAGTTGTGACCGAGCGAGAGCGCCTCGCGCAAGGCCAGCTCCAGCACTTTCTTGGCGCGCGGCGTGAACGGGATCTGCCCCTGTGGCACCTCTTCGCCGCTGCCGACGATGCGCACCACGGCGGCACGGACCTCTTCGACGGAGATGTCGAGCTTCTCGAAGACACGCGCCGCCACGCCCTCGTCCTCGCGCAGCAGGCCCAGAAGCAGGTGCTCGGTACCGATGTAGTTGTGCTTCAGCGACCTCGCCTCTTCCTGGGCGAGGACGACGACTTGACGCGCACGCTCCGTGAAGCGTTCGAACATCTTGCGTGCTCCTTGACTTGCGGCCCGCCGGCGGCGGCAGAGGATACGCTCGCGGCCAGTCTGAGGCCCACCTGCGTCTATGGTACCCATTTTCCGGAACGGCGCGACCCGGCGCCGCACGCACAGCCGGCACGACGGTCGTCGGCCGTGTGGAAGTCCTGCTCCGCAGTCGTGGCGACCGCCGAGACCGGCTGCGGCCTCCCGAACGCCTCCACCCGAGTCGCGGCGACCGGGGGTCGGCGCGGGTCAGCTGCGCAGCTGCGGGAAGAGGATGACGTCGCGGATGGACGGTGAGTCGGTGAGCAGCATGGTGATGCGGTCGAGGCCCATACCCATGCCCCCGGTGGGCGGCATGCCGTGCTCCATAGCCTCCAGGAAGTCCTCGTCCATCTGGTGGGCCGACTCGTCGCCGGCGCGGAAGTCGGCGAGCTGCTGCTCGAACCGCGCCCGCTGGTCGTCGGCATCGTTCAGCTCGCTGAACGCGTTGCTCGTCTCCATACCGGCGATGAAGCCCTCGAAGCGCTCGGTGACCCGCTGGTCGTGCGGCGTCTTCTTGGCGAAGGGGCTCAGCTCCAGGGGATGCTCGGTGATGAAAGTCGGCTGGATGAGACCGGGTTCCACAAGGGCGCTGAACAGCTCATCGACCTGGGCACCCCAGGTCGGCGCCAGTTCGACCTCGTCGAGGTGGCGGTCTTTCATGGCCGCCTGCAGCTCGGCGACGGACTGGGCCGCCAGGATGTCGATGCCGCAGGCGTCGATGATGCTCTGCCGCATGGTGAGACGCGGCCACGGCGGCGTGAGGTCGATCTGGTGGCCGCGGAACTGCACCTTCAGCTCGCCGACGGCCTGTGCGGCGCTGCCCACGAGCTGCTCGACCATGTCCATGACGTGGTCGTAGTCCACGTACGCCTCGTAGGTCTCGAGCATCGTGAACTCGGGGTTGTGCTTGAAGCTGATGCCCTCGTTACGGAAGTCCTTGCCGATCTCGTAGACCTTGTCGATACCGCCCACGATGCAGCGCTTGAGGTACAGCTCGACGGCGATGCGCAGATAGAGATCACGTTCCAGCTCGTTGTGATGCGTGACGAACGGGCGCGCCATGGCGCCGCCGTAGAGCGGCTGCAGGATCGGCGTCTCGACTTCGACGAAGCCGCGATCGTCGAGGAAGCGGCGCACGGCGCTGATGATGTGCGCCCGCCTGATGAAGGTCTCCTTGACCTCGTCGTTGACGATGAGGTCGAGGTAGCGCCGGCGGTAGCGCGTCTCGATATCGGTGAGACCGTGGAACTTCTCCGGCAACGGCCGCAGCGACTTGGTGAGCAGCGCGAAGTCCTGCACCTTGAGCGACAGCTCGCCGCGCCGAGTGCGCATCATGGCTCCGCGGGCGCCGAGGATGTCGCCGACGTCGAAGTCGAGGAGCCGTGCGAAGCGCTCTTCTCCCAGGTCCTGCCGGCTGATGAACAGCTGCAGCCTGCCGGTGCCGTCCTTGAGGACGAAGAAGGCGATCTTGCCGTGTTCGCGCTTGGCCATGAGGCGGCCGGCGATAGCGTGCTCACCGTCCGCTTCGGTGCCGGCCTCCAGACCCTCATAGACGGTCAGCAGGCCGGCGATCTCCTCCCGACCCTCGTACCGCGTCGGAAACACCGGCTCGTCTGACGAGCGCCACTGCTCGAGCTTCTGCCGGCGGTCGGCGGTGACATCGCCGTGATGCTCACCGCCGCTGGCATCCGGGTCGGCGGAGTCGTGCCCGGAGCCGGCGGCGTCCTGGGTGCTGACGGTCGCCGGAGCAGGCTCGCCCGCGGCGTCCGTCGCGCGGTCGGCGACGGGATCTGTGGGCACGACGCTCCTCTCAGGCGCGGTCGATCGAGACGACCTTGAGCTGCAGCGAGCCCTTCGGCACCTTGACGGTGACCTTCTCGCCCGGCTTGTGACCGAAGATGGCCCGGCCGACCGGTGACTCGGTCGACAGCTTGTGATCGGTCGGATCGGCCTCGGCCGAGCCGACGATGAAGTACTGGACCACGTCGCCGCTCTTGACGTCCTGCAGCGTGACCTTCGTCCCGATGCCGACCGAGTCGGTGGAGACGGTGGAGCTGTCGAGGATCACCGCGTTGCGCAGCTTCTCCTCGAGGACCAGGATGCGCTGCTCGACGAGCGCCTGCTCGTTCTTGGCGTCGTCGTACTCGGAGTTCTCTGAGATGTCGCCGTACTGGCGGGCATCGTGGATGCGTTCGGCCACCTCGGCGCGCTTCTTGGTCGACAGGTAGTCGATCTCCTCCTTGAGCCTCCGATGACCCTCGGCGGTGAGGATGATCTGACGTTCCACGGGTGTGCCTCCTTAACAATGACTGACGGCCGCATGCGCGGCCGACAGGAGAAACGGCCGACATTATAGGGGCAAGCGGCGCCGGGCGCAAAACACGGCCGTCAGCAGGCGTGTCGCGCCGCCGTCAGCAGCGCCGTCACCTCGCTCACCGTCGCCGCTCCCATGAGCGCCATCGACTGCTCACGGGTCAGCGTGCCGCTGCGCCGGAACCGCGGCCAGAGCTGGCGCAGGTAGCCGACGCCGCGTTCGCCGCGTTCCGCCGCCACCTCCGCGACGAACCGTGCCAGCTCCTGCAGTCGAGCCTGAAGACCGGGCGGCGATACGTCGCGGAGTATCTCGGTGAAGAGCCACGGCCGGCCGAGAGCGGCGCGCGCCAACATGACGCCGCCGGCGCCGGCGTCCAACACCGCCCGGCAGGCGGCGGCATCGCCGATGTCGCCGGAGGCGATGACCGGCACCGGCAGCAGCGCCGCCAGCCGGCGAGTGACCTCGTGATCGGCGGCGCCGCGGTAGAGCTGGGCGGCGCTGCGCGGGTGCAGCGTCACCGCCGCCGCGCCGGCCTCCACCAGCCGCGGCGCCAGGTCCAGCACGGCGATCTCGCCGGCCCGCACCCCGCTGCGGACCTTCACCGTCACCGGCGCCGCCCCGGCCAGCGCCCCGCTTACCGCCGTCACGATCGCCGTCGCGCGGGATGCGTCGTCGAGCAACGCAGCGCCGGCGCCGGTCTTGAGCACCTTGCGCACCGGGCACGCCATGTTGAGGTCGATCACGTCGGCGCCGGCCTGGAGACACGCCGCTGCGGCGGCCGCCATGATGTCCGGATCGGCGCCGAAGATCTGGTAGCCGATCGGATGCTCGTCGGGCGAGCAACGGAGGTAGTCGAGCGTGCGCCGGTTGCCGTAGTGGATGCCGCAGGCGGAGATCATCTCCGTGTGCACCAGCCCGGCGCCCCAGCGCCGCACGCTGCGCCGCAGCGGCCCGATCGTGAGCCCGGCCATCGGCGCCATGAAGAGGCGGCGATCGAGCCTCAGGCCGCCCAGCACCAGTGGGACCGACAAGGCCCCGCCGGGCGCGAGCGCCGCCGCCGACGAGCCGGAGGTGTCGGCCGGTCCGGCGGCGACGCCGTCCCGGTCGGCGACGTCGCCGTGTCGACCGGGCGCGTCTCTGTGCGCGGCCTCGGACCCGCGCACGGCGTCAGCCGTGACGGACGTCCTGCCGCCGCAGGATCATCTCGATGCCGCGCAGCGTCAGGAACGGGTCGGTGGTCTCGATGATCTCGGTGTGCCGCGCGATGAGCTCGGCCAGACCGCCGGTGGCGACCACGCGAGGGGTCTCGCCGAGTTCGCCGGTGATGGCGTGCACGATCCCCTCGACCTGCCCGGCGAAGCCGTACACCATGCCCGATTGCAGGCCCTCGACCGTCGACTTGCCGATCACCGCCGGCGGCTCGACGACGTCGATCTTGACCAGCTTGGCGGCACGGGTCGTCAGCGCCTCCATCGAGACCTCGATGCCCGGCGCGATCACGCCACCCAGATAGTCGCCGTCGGCGGAGATCACGTCGAACGTGGTCGCCGTGCCGAAGTCGACCACCACACACGGCCCCCCGTAGGCGTCGAAGGCGGCGACCGCATTGACGATCCGGTCGGCGCCCACCTCGGTCGGGTTCTTCATCAGGATCCGCATGCCGGTCCGCGTGCCGGGACCGATCACGAAGGCGTTGAGATGCAGGTGCTTCTCGCACATGAGCTGCCACTGCGAGGTCAGCCTGGGCACCACCGAGGCGATCGCGACCTCGGTCACCACCTCGCGCGGGTTCCAGTCCTCCAGGCGCAGGAAGCCGTACAGCAGGCCGGCCAGCTCGTCGGCGGTCCGGTGGCGTACGGTCGCCACCCGCCAGTGGTTGACCACACGGCCGTCGTCCATGAGACCGGCCACGGTCTGGGTGTTCCCGACATCGACCGCCAGCAGCACGGGATCACCCCTCGAACATGGTCTCTGGAGCACCAGGCATGCTCGACTCCTCAGTCCATGTCCAGGGCCACGTCGATCCAGCGGGCGCGCGTGACCAGCGCCCCGGCGCTGATGATGTCGACGCCGGCCTCGGCCAGCGGACGCACGCGCCCGAGGGTGATGCCGCCGGAGACCTCGACGATCGCCCGTCCCGCGATACGCTCGACGGCGGCCCGGACCAGGTCGAGGTCGGCGTTGTCGAGCATGATGACCGGGACACCGCACGCAAGCGCCTCGTCGACCTGCTCAAGGCTGGTCGTCTCGACCTCGAGCAGATGAGCGTGGCCGAGGCGCTCGCGCACGCGGGCTACCGCTGCGGTGAGACCGCCGGCGGCGGCGATGTGATTGTCCTTGATCATCGCCGAGTCGAACAGGCCGAAGCGGTGTGGCAGCCCGCCCCCGTGCTCGACCGCCGCCTTCTCGAGCGCCCGCAGGCCCGGCGTGGTCTTGCGCGTGGCCGCCACCCGAGCCTGCGTGCCGGCCGCCGCGGCGACGAAGGCGACGGTCAGCGTCGCCACACCGCTGAGCCGGCCGAGGAAGTTGAGGCCGGTGCGCTCCAGGGCGAGGATACCGGCCAGCCGCCCTCTCACCGTGCCGAGCGGCGTGCCGGCAGGGAAGCGCTCGCCGTCAACACGGTCGAAGACGACGTCAAGATCGGGGTCGAGCAGCTCTGCAGCAGCCAGGAACGGCACCGTACCCGAAAGCACGCCGTCTTCACGGCCGACGATGGTCGCCCTGCCGGCCCCGGTGAAAACGCGCCCGGCCAGGTCGCCGTACCCCGCCAGGTCCTCGTCGAGTGCGCGAGCCGCTGCGTCGCGGGCGGCCCTCAGCACGCTCGCATCCGGCACCGGGGCCGGATGGCTGCCGTAGCCTGTCTCCGGCGCGCTGCGCGCTGCGGACGGCCCACCCGGGTCAGATGCTCTCATCGTCGCCGTCCTTGTCCGCTGCCAGACCGGCACGCAGCGCCGGCAGGCGCACCGTGATGTGTCGCCGCCATCGTTCATCGTCGCGCTCTGGGAAGTCGTCGCGCAGGTGTACCCCCCGCGACTCCTCGCGCAGCAGCGCACACTTGGTGACTTCGGTGGCGACCGTGAGCAGGTTGAGCAGCTCGAATTCGTCGGGTCCGGCGTCGGCCGGTCGCAGCTGCGAATAGACCGACCGCAGCTCCGCCGCCGCCTCGCGCAGGCCGTCTCCGTCGCGGACCACGCCGACCCTGTCGCTCATGAGGGTGGTCACGCGGCTGCGGGCGTCCGCCCACGACGTGTCGTCACTGCCGGACGGACGCGCGTCGGGCAGATCGAGCCGCAGCCGCCTCACCTCTTCGCCGAGCGTATCGACGTACCGATCGAGATCGCGCACCACGCGGTCCGAGAAGACCAGGCCCTCGAGCAGGGAGTTGCTTGCCAGCCGGTTGGCGCCGTGGACGCCGGTGCTGGACACCTCACCGCTGGCATACAGTCCCGGAACGGTGGTCCGACCCCAGATGTCGGTGTACACACCGCCGATGAAGTAGTGGCTCACCGGCGTCACCGGGACGAGGTCTGTCGTGAGATCGATACCGTGTTCGGCGAGGCCGTGCGTCACCGTAGGGAACCGCGAGCGCAGCATCGCCGCATCGAGGTGGCGGGCGTCGAGGAAGACGTGGTCGCTCCCCTCGCGTCGCATCTCGGCGACCATATGGCGGACCACCACGTCGCGCGCCGCCAGCTCGGCGTCGGGTGCGCGCCCGACCATGAACCGCTCACCGGCGGCGTTGCGCAGGAAGGCGCCCTCGCCGCGCAGCGCCTCGGTGATCAGCAGCGTCGTTGGACCGTCGCCGGCAGCGAGACCAGTGGGGTGGAACTGCACGAACTCGAGGTCGCGCAGGGCCGCCCCGGCCCGATACGCCATGGCGATGCCGTCGCCGGTCGCCACCGGAGGGTTGGTCGTCCGTGCGTAGACCTGACCGGCGCCGCCGGTGGCGAGGATGGTGACCATCGCGTGGTTGAGCCACTGCCGCCCCGTCTCCGACTCGACGGAGACGGCACCCACGCAGCGACCGTCCATTGTCAGCAGGTCGATCACGAACTCATCTTCGTGAAGCTGCACGCGGCTGCCCATACGGGCAGCCTCGGCCAGGGCGCTCGAGACCTCGCTGCCGGTGGCGTCGCCACCGGCATGCAGCACGCGGGGGACCGAGTGCGCCCCCTCCCGTCCCAGTACTATCTGGCCGTCGACACGATCGAAGTGCGGGCAGATCCCGAGCAGCTCCCGAACGCGGTCCGGACCCTCGGTCACCAGCACGCGCACGGCGTCCTCGTCGCAGAGACCGGCCCCGGCGTTGACGGTATCGCGGAAGTGCAGCTCCGGCGAGTCGGCCTCGCTGATGGCCGCCGCGATGCCGCCCTGGGCGAGGAAGGTGGTGGTCTCCTCGAAGGTCGACTTGGTCAGCAGACCCACACGCCAGCGACGCGCGGCGGCGATGGCGGCTGTCAGCCCGGCGATGCCGCCGCCCAGCACCAGGACGTCGAACTGCCGGATGCTGGGGGCGTGGTGGCCGAGGCTGGCGACGTAGGGACGCGGCACTTGTCCCGTCATCCCTCGACCATGCGCTGCACCGCCTGCAGCGCGCGCTCACGGATACGCGGAGGCACGACGACCTCGTTGAGCCCGTCGCGCAACGCCTCGATCGCCGAGTCAAGCGTGGTGATCTTCATATTGGGACAGATCGCCTGGCGGGTGATCGGGTGGAAGGCCGCGTGCGGGTAGAGCTGGCCGAGTCTGTGCAACAGGCCGGTCTCGGTGCAGACGATGTACTCGTCGGCCTGCTCCCCGGATGGGTAGCGCAGCATCCCGGAGGTGCTCAAGACGGCATCGGCCAGATCGAGGACCTCGCGCCGACACTCGGGGTGGGCCATGACGCGCGCCCCCGGGTGCCTGGACATGAGCGCCCGGACATCGGCCGCACGCATCGAGTCGTGCACGTGGCAGTAGCCGTCCCAGAGGATCAGCTCGCGGCCGAGCTGTCGCGCCACGTAGTCGCCGAGGTTGCGGTCCGGCACGAAGATGATCGGCTGGTCGCGCGGGAAGCGGCGTACGATCTCAACGGCGTTGGCACTCGTGCAGCAGACGTCTGTCTCGGCCTTGACGGCGGCGCTGGTGTTGACATACGCCACCACCGCCGCGCCGGGATGCTCTGCTTTGAGTGCCAGCAGGCCCTCCGGCGTGACCATGTTGGCCATCGGGCAGCCGGCGCGTGGGTCGGGCATGAGTACCGTCTTCTGCGGGGAGAGGATGACCGCCGTCTCGGCCATGAAGTGGACGCCGCAGAACAGGATGACCTCGGCATCGGTGGCCGCGGCCTTCCGCGCCAGCTCGAGCGAATCGCCGACGAAGTCGGCGGCATCCTGGACCTCTGCCCGCTGGTAGTTGTGGGCCAGGACGACCGCGTGGCGTTCATCGGCCAGCCGCCGCAGCTCTGCCTGTGCGGCACCGTGTCCGCCGGCGCCCTGCCGCTCCGATCCCACGTACACCTCCACCGACTGCTCACGGCTCAGCGCCCGCGCCAGCGCCCCGACGTCCTCGTCCGGCATGTCCCTTGCCAGCCACCACAGGTCCGCCAGCGGAGCGAGGACGAAGGCGCGCCGCCAGAGACGGGGGTGGGGGACCGTCAACTGCTCACTGTCGGAGCTGAACCCCTCGATAAGGAGTATATCGAGGTCGAGCGTCCGCGGGCCGAAACGCACGGTCCGGCGACGCCCGGCAGCGGCCTCGATCTGCTGCAGATGGCGCAACACCTGCCGCGGAGCCAGATCTGTCTCGAGGCAGACGACCTGATTGAGGAACGGCGGCTGGTCTTCCAGGTCCTGGGGAGCCGTCTGGTAGATCCGTGAGGCGGCGACGAACCTGGTGCCCGGCAGCGCCGCCATCGCCTCCCGTCCGTGCCGGAGCAGATCGGCGCGGTCGTCGAGGTTGGACCCCAGCGACACGAAAACGCGCCGCAGGCTCACGGCCGTCGCACCACCTCGACCCACGCCGCACCGATCGGCGACCCTACCGGCGGCGCCGGCTTACGCACCCTGACCGAGACCTCGCGCACCGAGAGCTCGGTCGTGAGTCGACCGGCGATCTCGTCGGCGAGCCGCTCGAGGAGCCGATACTCGCGCCCTTCGACCGCCTCGCGGATGACAGCTACAACGGCGCCGTAGTCGACGGTCCCCGCCAGATCGTCCGTCTGCAGACCGGCCGTCTCGACCGGCTCCAGGAGCACCTCGACGACGAGTCGCTGGCCCACGGCGCGCTCTTCTTCGGTGACACCGCACCGGCCCCACAGCTCCACGCCCTCGACGCCTATCCGAACCGCCTGCATGCCCTGCACCTTCCGTCGGCGGCCGGCCGCCGACGGCCGGCTCCGTGTCCGGATCCTCAGGCTCCGGCTTCCAGTACCGCCTGCGTCACCCGCAGCGCCTCGAAGTTGGGACGGACATCGTGCACGCGCACGACGGCCGCACCGAGCAGCACACCGAGCGTGGTCGTGGCCACCGTGCCGATGACACGGTCGCGAGGCTCGACGCCGAGGATCGCTCCCAGAAAGCGCTTCCGTGAGGCCCCAAGCAGCACCGGACGACCGAGCGCCGCGACACGGTCCAGACGTCGCAGGAGCTGCAGATTATGCTCGGCCGTCTTGCCGAACCCGATGCCCGGATCGAGGAGGACCTGCTCCTCGCGGACGCCGTGAGCGACGGCGAAGTGCAGCCGCTCCTCCAGGAACGCGCACACGTCGTCGACCACGTCGTCGTACTGCGGATCGTCCTGCATGGTCCTGGGCAGGCCCTGCATGTGCATCATGCACAGCGCGCACCCGCGGTCGGCGACCAGGTGGACCAAGTCGGCATCGAAGCGCAAGGCGCTGACGTCGTTGATGAGCGTCGCCCCGGCATCGAGGGCCCGGCGCGCCACCTCGGCCTTGGTCGTGTCTATGGAGATCGCCGCCGGGACGTCCGGCGCCAGCCGTTCGATCACCGGGACGGTGCGCCGCAGCTCTTCGTCGAGCGGCACCGGATCGGAGCCGGGCCGCGTGGACTCGCCGCCGATGTCGATGATGACGGCGCCGTCACGGGCCATCTGCTGAGCGTGCTGTGCCGCCGTGTCGAGCTCGAGATACCGCCCACCGTCGGAGAAGGAGTCGGGCGTGGTGTTGAGCACGCCCATGATGCAGGGCAGCTCGACATCGAGCGCCAGCGCCGGGTAGGCGCGAGCCGGGAACGGGTCGCCTTTCATGGTCGCGGCTCCGCCGGGCCGTCAGCTGGCCGCGTTGATCGTGGCGATCACTTCGGCGCGGGTCGCCGCATTGTCCTGGATGATCCCGCGGACGGCGCTGGTCACCGTCTTGGCACGCGGTGTCTTGACGCCGCGCATCGACATGCAGAGATGCTCGGCCTCGATCATGACGAGAGCGCCGAGAGGATCGAGGGCGCGGACGATGGCGTCGGCGACCTCCGAAGTGATGCGCTCCTGCAACTGCGGCCGGGCCGCCACGAGCTTCACCAGTCGGGCGAGCTTGGACAGGCCCGTGATGTGACCGGCGTCACTCGGGATGTACGCCACGTGTGCGGTGCCCGCGAACGGCAGCAGATGATGCTCGCAGATCGAGTAGAAGGCGATGTCCTTGATCAGCACCATCTCATGATGGTGATCGCCCGGCATGGCGATGAGCAGCCCGGCCGGGTCCGGCTCCGTGAGCCCGCAGAAGATGTCCTGATACATCTCGGCGACGCGTCGCGGCGTATCGACCAGCCCGGGACGCTCCGGGTCCTCACCGATGCCCTCGAGGATGAGGCGGACCCCACGCTCGATCTTCTGCTTGTCCATGCCCCTCTCCATGTCCGCCGTTCCCTTCCCCCTGACACCGCTCTCGGGATACGTGCTGCGGGCGACCGGTCACCCGAAGGGGACCGGTCGCTCCGCGTGAGACAGATCACACAGGACAGGACCGGCGCACCGTCGTCTGACGGAGGCCGGCCACGACCGCGTCACGTCGCCTCCGGATGGACGGGGTTGACGTGCGCCGGCGCCGTCACCTTGGGCTGTGCGGCGCGTGGCTTGCGGGTGCGGGCCTTGCGCTCTTCGGCTTCATGACGCAGCTTGGCGTCTTTCTCGCGGAAGACCTCTTCTTCCGGAGTGCCGTCAAGCAGCGCCTCGAACTCCTCGCGCTCGATGGTCTCGCGCTGGATGAGGATGGTGGCGATGCGGTCGAGCTGCTCGCGATGGTCGCGCAGGACCTGACGTGCGCGCTCGTGGGCATCTTCGATGATGCGCCGTATCTCTTCGTCGATCTGCCGCGCGACTTCCTCGGAGTAGTCGGGCTCCTGGCTGAACTCGCGGCCCAGGAACGGCATCGCCTGGTTGTGACCGAGGACCCGGGCGCCGAGCTCCTCGCTCATGCCGTAGCGCATGACCATCGACTTGGCGATGCTGGTGGCCTTCTCCAGATCGTTGGCGGCGCCGGTCGTGATCTCGCCGAAGACGACCTCTTCGGCGCCGCGTCCGCCCAGCGTCATGGCCAGGTTGTCCTCCAGCTCCGCCTTGGTGGTGAGGAACTTGTCCTCGGTGGGCAGCGAGATGGTGTATCCGAGCGCCTGGCCGCGGCTGACCACCGAGATCTTGTGCACCGGGTCGGTGGTGGGCATGAAGTGCCCGACCATGGCATGCCCCATCTCGTGATAGGCCGTGATGGCCTTCTCCTTCTCGGAGATGAGGCGGCTCTTCTTCTCGGGCCCGGCGATGACCCGCATGATGCCCTCTTCCAGCTCGACCATGTCGATGACCTTGCGGCCGTGTCGTGCCGCGAGCAGCGCGGCCTCGTTGACCAGGTTGGCCAGGTCGGCGCCGGTGAAGCCCGGCGTCTGGGCGGCCAGAGCGTCGACGTCCACGTCTTTCATGATCGGCTTGCCGCGGGTGTGGACCTCGAGGATCTTCTTGCGGCCGGCACGGTCCGGCCGGTCGACGACGATCTGACGGTCGAAGCGGCCCGGGCGCAGCAGCGCCGGGTCGAGGATGTCGGGCCTGTTGGTGGCGGCGATGAGGATGATGTTGTCCTTCATCTCGAAGCCGTCCATCTCGACCAGCAGCTGGTTGAGCGTCTGCTCGCGCTCGTCGTGGCCGCCGCCCAGGCCGGCGCCGCGATGCCGGCCGACGGCATCGATCTCATCGACGAAGATGATGCACGGCGAGTGCTGCTTGGCCTGCTCGAACAGATCGCGCACGCGGCTGGCGCCGACACCGACGAACATCTCGACGAAGTCGGAGCCGGAGATGCTGAAGAACGGCACGCCGGCCTCGCCGGCGACGGCGCGGGCCAGCAGCGTCTTGCCGGTGCCGGGAGGGCCGTACAGCAGGACACCCTTGGGAATACGGGCGCCGAGCTGCTGGAACTTCTTGGGGTTCTCGAGGAACTCTTTGATCTCCTGCAGCTCTTCGACGGCCTCGTCGACGCCGGCCACGTCGCGGAAGGTGACCTTGGGCGCGTCCGGGCTGACCTTTCTGGCGCGGCTCTTGCCGAAGCTCATGACCTTGGAGCCACCACCCTGCATCTGGTTCATGATGAAGATCCAGAAACCGATGATGAGGATGAACGGCAACAGGAACGTCAACGCGCTCCCCCACCAGGACGAGCCGCCCTTCTTCGGCTCCACCGCCACGTCGGGATGCTCGGCCAGCAGGGTGTCGAGGCTCTGCGGGTCCACGTAGGTGACGGTGTACTGCGTCCCGTCGGCCAGCGTGACGCGCATCTCCTGACTCTGGACGTTGGGCACCACCGTGCGGACCTTGTTGGCCTGCAGGTCGTTGGTGAAGCTCGGCGCCGGGCCCGAGTAGCTGACGCTGGGGCCCTCGCTGCCACTGCGCATCACCCACTGGACGACGATGGCCAGCATGATGACGACCAGGATGGGAAAGAACGCGCTACGGATGAATCTGCTCACGGCAACCTTTCAGATGACCCACCGGTCGACGACCGGAAGGATAGGAACGCTCTTTCGACAAACGTAGCATACCCGCCGTAGGCGGCAAAGAACCGGCTTCGCCGCCGGTGGCGCTCGTCCTGCAACCGCTCATGTGGCCGCCTCGGCCTGCGCCTTGATGCGGGCGGCGACCTCGGGCTTGACGGTGCCGATGAAGTCGAGCGAGCGGAAGTGCTCGGCAAGATCGAGCCCGTACCCGACGACGAAGTCGTCGGCGATCTCGAACCCCACGTACTTGCACGGCAGCTGGATGCGCCGGCGCGACGGCTTGGTGAGCAGGGCACAGATCTCGAGTGAGGCCGGATGACGCGCCGACAAGCTCTTGAGCAGGTAGTTCAGGGTGAGACCGGAGTCGATGACGTCCTCGACGATGAGCACGTGACGCCCGGCGATGTCTGCGTCGAGGTCTTTGAGGATGCGTACCACGCCGGAGGAATCGGTGGCCGAGCCGTAGCTGGAGACGGCCATGAAGTCGAGTGAGCACGGCACGCTCAGGGCACGCGCCAGGTCGGCGAGGAAGAACACCGCGCCACGCAGCACGCAGACCAGCAGCGGCTCGCGACCGGCGTAGTCGGCCGAGATGCGGGCTGCCAGCTCTTCGACCCTGGCGTGCAACTCTTCCCGCGAGATGAGGATGTGATCGATGTCCTGGTTCAACCAGCGCCGCCCTCTCCTTCAGAAGGACCGCCAGACCGGTCGGGACGCTGGGGCGCTGATGATCCCGACCTCCTGTCGTGCCGGCCCGCCACGGGCCCTCTCCGCACGCACACTGTGAAGGCACTACTCTGGGTCACACGGAACGATTCCGCAACCCGACCCCGCAGTCCATCGCGCACTCCGGCGTCTCCGGCGCCGGCGCCGCGCACCTCGACCCAGGCCACGACGCCGTCCGCCTCGACCACCAGCGAGCGCGGGCGCTCATCCCGGGGGACCTTCTGAGCGCTCAGAAAGCGCTGCAGCGGCACCTCCGCACCCAGTCCGAGCGGCCGGAACCGGTCGCCGTCGCGCGGATGGCGCAAGGTCACCGACTCCAGCTGCTCGTCCAGTCCCAGCGCCGCCGTGGCGGGGACCGAGGCCGCGTCCGGAAGCGGGCCCTGGAGAAGGCCGAGAGACAGCGAGCGTCCGCAGAACCGGACCGCGACCGGCGGAGCCCCCGGCGCCGGGATGTCGCAGCGCAGCTCCGGGCAGACGTGATGGTCCGCCGCCGGGCGCACCTGCAGGCGCCGGTGCTCGCGCACCGCCACCCAGCCGTCGCGCAGCTCGACGCCGGCGCTGCCCACCGGCGACACGGCCAGGTCGAGCAGGGCCTGCGTGAGACGGCGGTCGAGCAGGGCGTCCCGGCCCAGCACCGTGCCGGCGAGACGGCGCAGCACGAGAGGCTGCAGCGCCTTCGGGATCCGCGCGAAGGCGACCAGGTCGATGCTCTCGGAACCCTGCCGGTCGCCGCCGTGGGCTGCCGGCGCTTCGGGGGGCTCGCGGCTCTCGTCGGCTGGGGCCGCGACCACCAGCCGCCATGCATCGGCGGTCAGCTCGTCGAGCAGAGCCTGCTGCTCACGCGCCACGTCGGCCGCCGCGCCGAGCGACTCGACGACTCGCGGGTTCAGGCGCTCGAGCTGCGGCAGGACCGACAACCGCACGATGTTGCGAGCGTAGGTCTCCTCGCGGTTGGTGTGATCTTCGCCCCAGGCGATGCCGCGCCGTCGGCAGTAGCCGCGGACGTCCGCCGCCCGTACGCCGAGCAGCGGACGCACCAGCCGTCCGGCCCGCGGCGCCATGCCCACCAGTGACGACGGCGCGGCGTACTTGGCCAGCCGGTACAGGATCGTCTCGGCCTGGTCGTCGAGGTTGTGGCCGACCGCGATCAGGTCATGGCCGCGCGCCTGCGACAGACGTCGCGCCGCCGCCAGCCGGTACCGGCGAGCCTTCTCCTGAAAGTCCGGAGCGGTCAGCGGCGGATCGGGGCGTACGATCTCGAGAGGCACGCCGGCGGCGGCACAGGCCTGCTGTGTGAGCCGCCGATCGCGGTCCGAGTCCGCACCGCGCAGGCCGTAGTCCACGTGCAGGGCAGACAGGCGCAGACCGAGACGGCGGCGGCGGTCGCAGAGCCGTACCAGGGCCAGCAGCGCCATCGAGTCGGGTCCGCCCGAAAGCATGAGCAGCACACGGGCGCCGGCCGGGAGCAGCTCGTGCCGGGCCACAAAGGCCACGACGGCGGCCTCGACGGCCGTCGCCGCAGCCTCAAAAGACGGAGGCCTCGATGCCACAGACGGCGAGCTCTTCGAGGTCACGGTCGAGCAGCGACCGGCAGACGAGCGACGACCCGCCCTGCTGAGCACCGGTGATGATCGTGCTGGTCATCGACTCTCTCCGGGGACGACCCCGTCCGGAAATGCGAAAGGCGCCCATGGGGCGCCCGGGAAAGCGTGGTAGCGGGGGCAGGATTCGAACCTGCGACCTTCGGGTTATGAGCCCGACGAGCTACCGGACTGCTCCACCCCGCGACGTCACGTGCGAGCCTGTATCTTAGCGCCTCGCGCTCAGGTTGACAACCGAGCCGGCGCCATCGGCACGACGGCACGACCGACCGTGACGATATGACGGCGGGCGACGTCGACCGCTCGTCGTCCGCCGTCATCCGGGGTAGACTACAGCCATGCCCGGCATCGCCCTCTATCTCTTCATAGCCTTCTTCGCCCTGGCGGGGATAGCAGGCATGTTCTACGCGGGCTGGTACGCCTACCGGCTCTTCAAGAGCGGCATGCGCATCGCCGACCGCTTCCAGAAGACGGTCGATGCCATGGCCCCGCAGCTGGCCGCCCTTGAGCGGAACCAGGCGACGTTCGCCGAAAGCCAGGCTCGACTATCGGAGAGCATCGCCAGTCTGCAGGCCTCGCTGGCGCGCTTTGCGGTCGTCGCCGGGCTCATCGCCGAAGCCCTGGCGCCGGTCAGCTGGCTGCGCAGCCTCTTCCGCCGCTGAGCCCGGTCACCGACGTTCCGCCCGACAGGCCCCGGGGAGACCTCCCGCCTATCTGACCGTCAGGCCGCCGGCGGCCGGCCCCACTCGCGCACGTCGTAGTAGTGGTGGAGCAACTCCTCGAAGTCCTCGCGGCCGGCGGCGATGCCGCTGCCGTCGTCGAGCGGCTTGTCGGTGATCCACGCCGGCAGACGCTCGTGCGTGATACCGCGGGCGACGTTGTAGTCGTGGGTCATGGTCACGATACGCGCCCCGATGCCCTGCAGCTCCTCTGTCGAGTAGTCGGTCCCGATGGCGGCGTTGACGACGTCGGTGATGTACGGCCACTGCACCATGTCCCGGTAGAAGCGGCAGTAGACGAGCGTGTCCATGATCGTCAACCGGTTCTCCCAGTCGACCAGCAGCTCCGCCTTGGCCCGGTCGTGCGCCTCAGGCTCGACCATGCCGGCCAGCTCGGGCTTGTAGAACGTGCTGCGCAGGTGGCAGGCTCCACGAGCCGCGGTCATGAACGTGAGACCCATGCCCTTGAACTTGCGCGGCTCGTAGCCGGCCGGCTCCATGCCCTTGACATGGACGGCGACGCCCTCCAGGCCCAGCTCCTTCTCGACCCGCAGGATGCCGTCGGCGAACAGGTCGCCGACGCCCTCGCGCTCGATCATCATGTGCAGGAAGCGGGCGACGCCCTCAGCGTCGCCGTAGTCGAGCTTGACGTCTATGAGCCCCCGCCGCGACGCCTCGATGGCCAGACCGCAGAGATTGCCCGCGGTCATGGTGTCGACGCCGAGCCGATCGCAGACGTCGTTGAGGTACATGATCTCGCCGAAGTCGACGATCTCGCAGAGACCGCCGAACGCATAGATGGTCTCGTACTCCGGCCCCTCGATGGTGAGGCCGGCGTGCGGCATGCCTTCCGGCACGGTGTTGCGCTTCAGGCAGCGCATGATACACGGCGGACAGACCTCGTCGGTGGTGTCGAAGTGCTCGCGCATGTACTCGACGGTGAGCGGCTCGAAGTCGTCGAGGCGGCCCTTGGTCCAGTACCGCGCCGGGAAGCCGTTGGCGCCGTTCATGATGCGGACCATGTTCACCGTGCCGCCGCGACGGTAGAACGCCGCGCCGGGATCGTCCTTGCCGCGCAGAGCCATGTCCTTGACGAGCGCCTTGAAGGCGTCGGGACGCGCGACCTCCACCGGGCGCTCGCCGTGGAAGACCAGGCCCTTGACGCGCTTAGATCCCATGACCGCGCCCGGGCCGCCGCGGGCGGCGCTGTGCCACTTGTTGTTCTCTATGCAGGCGAACCGGACGAGCCTCTCGCCGGCCGGCCCGATGACGACGGCCTGCGCCTTCGGCGAGCCGCTCTTCTCGACGAGCCGTTCCTCCGCCTCATAGGCGTCGAGGCCCCAGAGGTCGGCAGCCGGCCTGATGGCGGCGCCCTTGTCCGAGATGTCGAGGTAGACCGGCTTCTCCGCCCTGCCTTCGACGATCACGACCTTGTAGCCGGTCTTCGCGAACTGCGGCGCCACATTGCCACCCGAGTAGCACTCGCAGTAGCCGCCCGTGAGCGGCGAGAGGAAGTACACGGCGTAGCGGTTGCTGCCGAACATCGTCGTCCCGCTGATCGGGCCGGTACAGAAGATCAGCTTGTTCTCGGGGTCGAGCGGCGCGACCTCGGGGCCGACCTCCCGGGTCAGGTAGTGCGTCCCGATACCCTTGGCGCCGATCAGCTGCTCGGTGAGCTCGCGCGGCAGCGGCTCCTCGGTGACGACACCGGAGCCCAGGTCGATCCTCAGCACGTCTGCCATGTCTGCTCCCTCTTCCTTCTCACCCCGCGACGACTGGAACGGCGCCGGGAGAGAGCCCGGCACCGTTCCATTGAAGCATCAGCGTCTGCCGGCGGCCAGTCTCCAAGACGGAGCGTCTCGGCGACCGCCGTACGTCACTTGGTCCATGTGGGCGCGCCCACACCGTCAGGCGATCGCCTCCTGGAGGGGCGTGTACGGCAGCCCATGCGCCTCGGCTACGGCCTTTGTCGTGAGCTTGCCGCGGTACACGTTGACGCCCAGAGCCAGCGCCTGGTCGTCGGCCACCGCCTGCTCGAAGCCCTTGGTCGCGATGGCCACACCGTACGGCAACGTCGCGCCGGTGAGCGCCAGCGTCGAGGTGCGGGCCACGGCGCCGGGCATGTTGGCGACGCAGTAGTGGATGATGCTATCGACCACGTAGGTGGGGTCGGTGTGGGTGGTCGGCTTGGAGGTCTCGAAGCAGCCGCCCTGATCGATCGCCACGTCCACCAGGACCGAGCCCGGCCGCATCGACGAGAGCTGATCGCGCTTGACCAGGTGCGGCGCCTGGGCGCCGCCGGGCAGCAGGACGGCGCCGACGACCAGATCGGCGTCGCCGATCTGCTCCTCGATGGTGGCCTCGGTGCTGAGCACCGTCTCGACGCGCCCGGCGAAGATGTCGTCGAGGTAGGCCAGACGCGCGGCGTCCTTGTCGAGGATCACGACGCGGGCCCGCAGGCCGACGGCCATCTTGGCGGCGTTGACGCCGACCGTGCCGCCGCCGATGACGACCACCTTGGCCGGCGGCACGCCGGTGACGCCGCCGAGCAGCACGCCGGAGCCGCCGTTGGCCTTCTGCAGGTGCGTGGCGCCGGCCTGGATGGCCAGACGGCCGGCGACCTCGCTCATCGGGAAGAGGAGCGGGTGGGCACCGGTGGCCGTCTCGACGGTCTCATAGGCGATGGCGCGGATACCGCAGGCCATCATCGCCTCGGTGAGCGGCTTCGCATAGCCGGCGCCGAGGTGCAGGTACGTATAGAGGATCTGGTCCGGCTTGAACCGCGGCCACTCGACCTCGAGCGGCTCCTTGACCTTGACGATCATGTCGGCGCGGGCGAAGACCTCGTCGACGGCGGCCAGCTCGGCGCCGGCGGCGGCGTAGTCCTCATCGACAAAGCCGGAGCCGACGCCGGCGCCGGCCTCCACGACCACCGCGTGGCCGGCGCGCACGAACTCCTTGACGCCGACCGGCGTGACCGCCACGCGGTACTCCTCGTTCTTGATCTCCTTCGGCACTCCGACGATCATCGTCCCTCCCGCACGGGTCCGGCGCGGACGGCGCCGCGCGCCGTCGGCTCGATTTCAGCGACGGCTTGGCATTCTAGCACGTAGGACGCCAACAGACCTATCACATAGCAAAGCCAGAAGCGGCGTCATGACTCGTTCTGTCAAGGCCGATAAGGACCACCACGCGACCAGGCCTCTCTCATGCCCGGCGCCGGCAGGGTCCACTTGCGGCGCGCCTTCATGACCACGAACATCTCACTGGACTGGATGCCGCCGACACCTTCGAGCGACTGCGTGAGAAAGCCGTACAGACCGGCCATGCCGTCTTCGGTGGCGACCTCGACGATGATGTCGTAGCGGCCGGTGACCACAGCCGCCCAGTTGACCTCCGGCAGACCGGCGATCTGCTCGATCTTCTCGTCGAGGAGGTACTTGTCGAGGGTGAGCCCGACAAGAGCCACGGTGACGCCGGGCAACCGGAACATGTCGACCAGGCCGGCGACGCGCAGCACGCCGTCCTCCAGCAGCGCACGCAGTCGAGCCGCGACCGTAGGTCTCGAGATGCCGAGCCGGCGGGCCACGTCGGCGAGCGGCAGCCGTCCCTCCTCACCGATGAGCGCCATCAGCTGCCTGTCGAGCCCGTCCACCTGCCGCATCATCGCCCACCATCCTCGCGACCCGCGCCCGGCGGCCGCCGGGCGCTGCTACGATATGTCTATCACACGGGTGCCGGAGGACGGCGCCGGCCGGTCCCACCGCCGCGCCGCCGCGCGGCGCGGACCACCGTCCCGGGAGACACGATGGAACGGGTGCGGCAGGAGATCGAGGCGCTCTGTGCGCCGTTGGGCGGCGTTGTGGGCGTCGCGGCCCGCGACCTGACGACAGGTGCGGAGCTGCTGCTGCGCGCCGAGGAAGCGTATCCTCTGGCCAGCGTCTTCAAGGTGCCGCTCATGGTCACCGTCCTCAGACACGTCGACGAAGGTCGCGTCGACCTGCACGAGCGACTACGGCTCGAGGAGGACGACAAGAGTCCGGGCGGCATCCTCGCCTTCTGCCACGCCGGCCTCGAGCCGACGGTGAGCGATCTGCTCTACTTCATGATCACGCAGAGCGACAACACGGCGACCGATCTGCTCTGGCGGCGCGTCGGTCTGGGCGCCCTCGCCGAGGAGATGGGACGGCTGGGACTCGGGTCCATCGACTGCTTCATGCCCGACCGGGAGTTCTTCCTGCTCGAGGTCGGCGCCTGCCCCTCGTGGCGGGACCTGGCGCCGCAGGACCTGGTGCAGACCGTCGTCGACGCGCGTGCCCGCGGTGAGCTGCCGGCGCTTCTGGCAGCGATCATGGAGGAGGGACGGACGATCGACGGAGCGGCCTTCCAGCGCCTCAGCGATGAGCTCTTCGGCCGCAACGGGGAGCGCGAGTACCGGCGCGGCTTCGTCATCGACCAGGGCCTCGACAACACCGGCTCCCCACACGATCTGCTTGAGCTGCTGGCCATGCTCGCCGAGCAGCGCTGCGCGTCGCCGCCGTCGTGCCGGCTCATGGCCGAGATCCTGACTCGCCAGGAGTGGCGCGACCGCATCCCGGCCGGCCTGCCGGACCACCTGCTCGTCGGCAACAAGACCGGGAGCGTCAACGGCACCGTCAACGATGCCGCCCTGGCGTGGCGGCCCGACGGCGGCGCGGCGGTCATGGTCGTGCTCACCAGGGGCCTCAGCCGCGAGGCGTCGGCGCGTGCGCCGAGCGTCCTCGCCGACATCGCCGCGGTCCTGTGGCGCGCCTTCGAGGAGCGTCGATGAGCGCCGCCTGTCTGGTCGTCGGCGGCGCCCGGCGTCTGGGCGCCGCCATGGCGGTCGAGCTGGCCGCCGCCGGCGCCGACGTGGCCGTCTCGAGCCGGACCCCGTCTGCCGCAGCGCCGGTGGTGGCACGCATCGAGCGACTCGGTCGCCGCGCCGCCGCCGTCGGCGGCGACACGAGCTCCCGTCTCGAGGCCCGTCACATGGTGCGCACCGCGGCACGCGAGCTGGGGGACCTCGACCTTGTGGTGTACGCGGCCAGTGGGCCTTTCGACCCCACCCCGCCCGAGGACCTCGACGAAGCCGTCTGGGACGCCTCCATGAACGTGATCGCGCGCGGCCTGCTGTTCTGCGCCCAGGCCGCACGTGGGGTCTTCCTGCAGCGCGACTGTGCGCAGCACCACGGCGCCGCGCAGGGCGAAGGCGACATACGGGACCACGTAGCCGCGCCGGGCCGATCAGACGGCATGCCGGATCACGGCGGCGCGCACGGCGGCGGCGGCGTGCCGGCCGGCGTGCAGGATGGCCGGCCTGCGCTGCGCCGCGGTACGGTGGTCGCCCTCACAGACATCGTCGAGGGCGACCTCTGGCCTCGCTTGACGCCGCATTTCGCCGCCAAGACCGCTCAGATCATGACGATACGTCTCCTGGCCGCGGCGTGGCGCGACGAAGGCGTGGCCGTCTGCGGCGTCGCGCCGGGGCCGGTCGACCTGCCCGACGACGAGCGCCGCGACGCCACGGAGCGCGCGGCACGGCGCCTCGGCTACCCGCGCCTGCTGCGACCCGCCGAGGTGGCGGCCATGGTGCTGCGCTGTACGCGGGAACCTGGGCTCAACGGCGGCAATCACGTGGTGCGCGCCTGACCCCCCGGCAACGTCAGCGACCACGACCCAGAGCCGGCAGCTCGAGCGGCGCTGCCGCCAGTGCCCGGGCGACCAGCGCCGCCGCCGCGACCTTGAGGAGGTCGCCCGGCAGGAACTGCAGCACGCCGGCGCCCACCACGACCGCCGGATCGCTCACCCGCAGCGAGAACGCCAGCCAGCCGGCGCCCAGGATGTAGATCGGAGCCAGCCCGGCCGCGGCGGCCGCCGCCAGGGCGGCGGCGGAACGAAGCCGCCACCGTTCGACGATGAGGCCGGTCAGCGCGGCGCCGGCGATGAAGCCCCAGAGATACCCGCCGGCCGGTCCCACCAGGACGCCGAACCCGGATGACCCACCTGCGTACACAGGGGCGACCAGTCCGACCAGCAGGTAGGCCGTCATGCTCAGGGCCGCCAGTCGCGCGCCGAGCAGCAGGCCCGCCAGCAGGACCACCAGGACCTGCAGCGAGAACGGTACGGCGCCGTAAAGGGGGAAGCTCACATACGCACCGGCCGCGGTGAGGGCGGCAAACAGGGCCGCCAGCGCCAGGTCGCGGGTGGTGTGCGCCTTTGTCACCCTGCCATTGCTCATGCGGTTGACGATTGCACGCGACCGGCGACTCGGTCAAGCCGCACCCCGGCCCTCGCCGGCTCAGAGCTGCTGCAGGCCCTTGGGCTTGCGCGCGCTCTGCTCGATGAGCTCACGCGCCTTGAGGGCCAGCCAGAACTCCATGCGGTCCTGGGAGGAGTCGAGCCGCCGGCCGGTGATCTCCTCCACCCGCTTCATGCGATAGCGCAACGTGTGGCGGTGCACGTACAGACGTTCGGCGGCCTCGCCCCAGTGTCCGTTGGCCTCGAGGAAGCACTGCAGGCTCTTGACCAGATCGCTGGAGCTCTCTTCGTCGTACTCACGCAGCGCCCCGAGCACGCTCTCGTAGAAGACCTCAAGCGAGAGCGTGTCCTGCAAGCCCAGCAGCAGGCCGTATGAACCCAGATCGTCGAAGCTCGCGATGACGGCCCGGTCGCCCTTGAGCTTGCGTATCTTGATGGCGTAGTGCGCCTCGTAGTAGCTCTGCCTGAGGTCGACCAGCGACTTGTGCGGGCGCCCCACGCCGATCGACACGGTGACCTCCGGCGTCGTCTCGGAGATCGTCTCGTGCAACTCGTGCGCCACACGCATGACGCCGGCGGCGGTCTCGGGCTCGGTCTGCAGCAGGACGATGACGGCGTCGCTGCGCGACGCCGAGATGAACGGCAGCGCGCGCCGGGCCAGGAATTCGTCGACCGTCCAGTGCAGGCGCTCCTTGACGTCCTGCACGGCGGTCTCCTCGCGCTCGCCCTCGGCGAACGCCTGGAAGCCGTCGATGTCGAGGAGCATGATCAGGTGCTCGGCCTCGGGATCGAGGCCGAAGAACGCCAGTCGGCGAGCGATCTCCTCTTCGTAGAGATCGCTCGCCACCAGCTCGTCGAAGAAGTCGCCGGCCAGCCGCTTCTCCGTCTCGGCCACCGCCTTCTTCTTCACCAGCTCAAGGGCCGTCACCGTCACCACATGATGGAGGATGATGCGGTCGTAGTCCGAGAAGTCACCGCTGTCCTTGACCACCGCCAGGAACGCCCCGATGCGATGCGAGGCGACGACGGGATAGACCTGGACGCCGCCGCTCAGGCCCTCGATGCCGACCGCGAAGTCCTGGCGGGTGGCGCGCTTGTCCGCGATCTGCCGCCACAGATCGGCGATCACCCCGGCGGGCACACGCCGCCGGTACGACGCCTCGCACAGCACCAGGCCGTGGAAGTCGAAGAGGACCGCCGAGCAGCCGACCAGCGCCGACAGGGTCGACAGGATAGCTTCGAGACCGCGCTCCTCGAGGACGATCTTGGTGAGCTTCTCGTGGACGGCCAGGCTGCGCTGCAGGAGCGAGTACTGCTCGTTGACGATCTTTGAAGAGACCGCCTCGGTGATGGCGATGAACGGCACGCTGTACGGGATGGTGAAGAGCGGGAAGCTGTTGTCCTCGGCCAGCTCGACGAGTCCCGGGGGCAGCTCGTCGATGCTGAAGCCGAGGCCGACGCCGAGGCCGGAGAGGTTGTTGTCGATGAGTCGCTGCAGGTACTCGCTGGTCTTCTCCTGCGTCCCCACCAGGGGATAGCCGGTCGTGAGCAGCAGCTCACCGCCCTTGAGCCAGTCGGTCGGGTCCGGCAGCTCGGCGATGTGCACCCAGCGCACCGGGTTGCTGGTGGCCTTTGCCCCGGCGACGAGCCTGAGGTTGAGATCGGGTATGTCCAGGATGTCCTGCACGGTGATCATCGCGTCTCACCTCGTTCGTCGGAGCCCCGTGACCAGCCGGCATCTACTGCCGAGCGCCGCGAATACTACATGATGTCCAAGTGAGATGTGGCGGGTGAGCCACTACCGGCATAGCCAGAATGGCCTGCCTCACGGCCGGTCCGGAGACGACACACACGTTTCCGGGAGAGCGCAGCATCGCGACTCAGGCGGCCGGCCGCGGCGTCACACCAGACGCCGCGGCCGGCCTCACTCATCTCACGACTCGTGCCGCAGTCGGCAGCGGACGCGGTCCCGCGTCACTCCTCCTCGGTCCGCGGCTTGCGCCGCCAGATGAGGAACCCGACGATAAGGCCGATGACCACGACCCCGCCGACGATGGCGCCGACGATGGCGCCGGTGTTCGAGCCGCTCTCCTGGACGGCCGGCTTCGGCTGCACGGTCAGGTAGGAGTCGATGTTGTCCGAGGTCAGGAGCACCCCACCGGTCTTGGCCGGTGAGTGCACCCAGCCGGTCCACGCGCCGGTGTTGTAGGCCTCAAGCATCTTCGGATAGACCATGAAGATGACCGGACTCTCCTCGTAGAGCAGCCGCTGCATCTCCCAGAACATCTCCTTGCGTGCCTGCTCGTCGAGCTCCGTCTGCTGGGCCTTGTAGAGCTCATCGAACTCGGCGTTCGACCAGTAGCAGGCGCTCCAGTCGCCGATCTGGTCGGTGGTGAAGATGGAGAAGATCCAGTTGGGGTCCACGTCGCCGGTCCATGGACCCCACAGGCAGAGGTCGTAGCTGGGCGCCGGCTTGTCGCCGTCCATGTTCCAGACCAGGTCGTAGAGGCTGCCGTCGTCGGTGACCTCGTAGTCGACCTTGATGCCGACGTCCTGCAGCCAGCCGGCCACCAGCTTGCCCATCTTGGAGGCGTGGACGTCGTTGCTGATGGCGATCAGGCTCAGCTCGATCGGCTCGCCCTTGAACTCGCGGACGCCGTCGCCGTCGGCATCCGTGTAGCCGGCAGCGTCGAGCGCCTGCTTGGCCTTCTCTGCGTCGAAGCTGTAGGCCTCGCCTTCCGCCGGATCCCAGTGGTAGTCGAGCGGCTCCTGGTAGTAGCCGGACGGCAGCAGGCTCGTCGCCGGGGTGGCGTAGCCGGCCCAGGCGATCTCGGCGATCGCCTCGCGGTCGATGGCCCACTGCAGCGCGTTGCGGAAGGCCGGGTCCTTCAGGACCGGATGCCCCTGACTGTCCGGACTGTCGTAGGCGTTGATGCTCAGCTCCACGAAGCCCTTCTGAACGAAGTCGACGGTGCTGATACCCTCTGTCTTGCCGAGCTGCTCGAACTGAGCTTCAGGGATGTTCACGGCCGCCGCCAGCGTCCCGTTCTTCATCTGCTGGACCATCGTGTCGGCGTTCTTGAAGGTCTCGAAGATGACCTGGTCGACCTTGGGTGCGCCACGCCAATAGTCCTTGTTGGCCTCCATGCGGACGTAGTTGTCCTTCTTCCACTCCACACACTGGAACGGCCCCGTCCCGATGATCGGCGGTTCGTTGACGAACGTCGATTGTGCATCCTCACCCGAGACCTTGTCCCAGATGTGCTTCGGGAAGATCGGCACCCACAGACCCAGCATGTTGGCCTTCGGTGCCGAGCAGCGGAACTCGACGGTGAGATCGTCGACCGCCACGACCTCATCGATGTACTCGGTGTAGCTGGTGAAGTTCCCCATCTCGTTGTCGATGATGTACATATAGGTGAAGACCACGTCGGCCGACGTGAACGGCTCGCCGTCCTGCCACGTGACGCCCTCACGCAGCTTGAACGTCCACGTCTTCCCGTCTTCGGATGTACTCCATTCGGTGGCCAGCTCCGGGGTCGGCTGCAGCGTCGCCGCGTCGAATCCGGTGAGCATGTCGTAGTTGAGGCGCCAGATCTCGTACGCCTCGGTCGTGTAGCCGATGAACGGATTGAGGTTGTCGGGGTCGCGCACCCAGCCGACCCGCATCGTGACCTCCTTCGCACCACCGTCGGCGCTGCCCTCTTCGTCCGCCGCCAGCGCTGCGGAGAGCGGACCGCAGCACAGCAGAACGACCGTCACCACAGCCGCGAGCAACGCCCTGCGTGCTCTGCATCTTGTCCCTTCGTCCACCTTGAGACCCCCTGCTGAAGTGGTGTTGCCGATACTCACCGGGCGAGTGACCGCCCGCCGTCACAGGAATGGAGGACCGTTCCGGGAAGCGCTCCTTTCTGGGCGCCGTCATCGAACCACGGATCGCCGCGACCGTCGATCACACGACCACCCGACACCACAAAGCGAAGAGCGCTCGCGGACCATCCGTTCGCGCCGGCGTCCATCGTGCTCACAGTGACACCACCTCGTACTCGCTCTCGCAGGGCGGACCGGCGCACACATGCATGCGCCCGCCGATCAGGTCCCAGACTTGGCTGGCACACGTCATCTCACGCTCTTCGGGCGGCAGATGGGGATCGGGGTGCCCGCAGATCGAGTCCGGCGCCGTGGCGTGGTCGCGCAGCACCCTGCCGGCGATGGACACGAAGTCGGCGCCGGGCAGCGCCGACTGGCCCAGCAACTCGCGGGCGCGGTCGAGCCGGCGGACCGAGTTGACCGACGTGGAGACCTCGTGATCTGCGAGCTCCGGCGCGAGGTAGCGATTGGTGTGCGCGTACCAGACCGTACCGTCCGACGACGAGAGCCGGAGGTCTGCGTGCGCAGTGCCCGATGTCTCCACGTTGAGGATCCGCCCATGGCGATCGGCCGACAGGTGGTTCGAGCCACGCGCCCGCAGCGGGTGGCAGCAGCGTTCGTGCACTGCCTCGAGCGTGCGTGCCTCGAGCGCCCAGCGGCGCAGCACGAGGTTGGGCACGCCGACGCGGGCGTCGTCTGAGAACAGCGTGTTGGCGCCGCCGGCGATGCCCCAGGAGGAGATGCCGGTCGCCGGCAGGTAGCCGGCGGCGGTCATCGACAGGAACGTGGTCCCGTCTGGCAAGGTGGCGCGCACCAGCACGTTCGCGTCGACGTCACCGGCGTACCAGTCCTCGTTGTGACCGACGACCGCCTGCCCGTCACCGCAGATCGCCAGGGTCGTGCAGTGCTGTGCCGGGTCGCCGGCGCACGTGAGCTCCTCGCCGCAGGTCAGTACGGCCACCTGCCAGAGAGTGGTGCCGCTCCCCTCCGCAGTCCCCTCGAGCTCGGCGACGATCTGTGGCGTCACCTGCCGGGCGCACTCGATGTGCGGCCACACCGCGCGTTCAGCCTCGGCGAAGCTCAGACTGGCGAGAGCCGGCAGGGCGGCACTGTAGAAATCCACGGCGGCGGCGATCTGTTCCCGCGCCGCCTCTCCGACGGCGCGACCCACAGCGCGGTGATCGCCCCGCACCTCCACGGTGATATACGGATGGCTCATCTTCCCGGCGGCACCCCCTCTCTTGGTGTCCGAACACGCCCGCGCATCCCTGCGGGGTGGCATCCCGACATGGCAGAAGTGTGGTGCTTCAAAAAGCATACTCCCTGTAGACCCCGCTGCACGGCGGTCCGGGGCAAGCATGGAGCCGCATCGCGTCGAGATCGCAGATCATGCTGGCAACGGTGATCGACTGGTCCGGACGCGGCGCTCCATCCGGAGGATGACCGCAGATCGCATCCGGCGCCCCGGCGTGGTCGCGCAGCACGCGAGCCACCAGGTCGAAAGCATCGTCGCCGCGCTCGACGCCCTCCGCCAACAGCCGACCGGCGCGCGCCAGGCGGGCCCGCGACTCGTCGGCCCAGTACCCTTCAAAGCGGGCCATACCGGGCAGTGTGTAGTGATTGGAATGCGCGTACCAGACCCCGCCCCGGCCGTCGGACCCGCCGACGACCGCAGGGTCGGCGAGCGGCCGTCCCGTCGCAGCGGCGGAGGCTCCCGGGTCGGCGCGGACCCCGGCGGCAGCCGGGGCTGCCGCATCGACCCGGATCTCGGCCGCGGCAGTGGCCGACGTCTCGATATCGATGAGGCCACCCGAGCGCATGGCGGCCGTGTGATTGGAGCCGCGAGCGCGCCACGCGAACGTGACCCGCTCGCGCAGGCTGGCCAGGTCGGGCGCCTCGAGCGCCCAGCGACGTACGAAGACGTTGGGTACGCCAAGCCGGGCATCGCTGCTGTACACCGAGTTGCCGACATACGCGATCCCGTGCGAGCTGAGCCCCAGGATCGGCAGGTACGGTACGCCGGCGATGGTGAGAAAGCGCGTCCCGCCGGGGCATGTCACGTCGAACAGGACGTTCTTGTCGACGTCGACGGCATACCAGTCCATGTTGTGCCCGACGATGTGGCGGCCACCGGAAAGCACGACCACACCGGTGCAGGCGGGCGCCGCCGGACGCCGATCGAGCGGCCGGGAGTCGTCCGGCGCCGGCCTTCTTCCCGGGAGCCGCGGAGGACGCGCTTCGACGAAACAGGTGAACTCCTCTCCGCAATTGGGGACCATGAGTGCCGACACCGTCTGCCGCGAGCCCTCCGCCATCCCCTCCAACTCCTCCACATGCTGGGGCAGGTGGCGGCTCGCGTAGGCCAGATACTCTGCGGTGCGGCGCTCGGCAACGGCGAAGTCGATGCCGGCCATCGCCACGAAGTGGCGACGGTAGTAGTCGATGGCAGCCGCGATGAGCGGCCGGGCGGCCTCGCCGACCGCCCTGCCGATCTCGCGGTAGGAGCCGCGCACCTGCACTTCGAGCAGCGGCGGCCCCCCCACGTCGGCGCGACCCGACGGCTGCCGGACCGGTGGCGAGCCGGCCGACCCGGTACCAGAAGACGCGGCCGGCATCGCTCAGATCTCGCCGGACAGTATGCGCCGAGGGTCCGGCCGGTCACCGACACCGGCGCGGGCGGCGGCCTGATCGATGACACCGCACAGCGCTTCACCGATGTCGTCCGGCAACCCCAGAGGATCGTCGGCGCTCAACGCCTCAAAGCGCTCGGACGCCGCTTCGAGGACGCCGCTGCGACCGGAGTGCAGCCAGTCGTCCAGACCACCGCGATACCCCACCGTCGGGACGGGGAACTCGCTGCGGACGTACCGCCGGGTGTGCTTGGTGCTCAGAAAGCCGCCGCTCGACAGCGTCCCCTCGACCATGGCCTCGACGTCGAGTGCGGCCGCGTCCCACGGCCGCGGCGCCATGACGTGAAGGACGTTCGTGAGGATGTCGTCGTCGACGATCAGCGCCTCGCCGCAGGTGGCAGCTCCGCCCTGGACCTCGCCGATGCCGGAGAGGAACCGCGGCCGTGCCAGGAGCCCCACGAGCGCGTTCACGGCGCGCTCGTAGCCGAACTGCGCGTCGATGACCTTGCTGTCTGATGTAAGACCGTAGCAGTCGCACGCCAGGCCGCAGCGGCGCGCCAGCAGCACGGCGGCGATGACGCTGACCTCCGGGGTACCGGAGGCGGTGCCGCCGCTGCGCGGATCGACCGCCGAGAGCCGCGGTCCGTAGTAGACCGGCGTCCCCGGTGTGACCGTCTGGACGAGCACCACGCCGGCCAGCACCTCCGCATGCTGCTGCGCGGCGGCCGCCGAGACGGCCGCCGGCGCCGTGGTCGCCGCCGTCGGGCACGGCAGGATCTCGCAGACCACCCCGCCGCGTCGCGTCGCAGCGATCAGCGCGTCGCTCACCTCGGCCCCCAGTATCAACGGGCTCACCGGTGAGAACGCCAGATCGAGAGGATACGCACCGCCGCTGCCGTCGGCGCCGGTGAGCGCCTGTGCCATGTCCAAGACGGCGTCGGCCTGCGCCGCCGTCGAGATGCCGGGGCCACCGATGAGCTTGTCGGTCTCGCTGGCCAGCACGAGGTAGGTGTAGAGCGGCTCGAGCTCCGGCGGCACGTCCTCGGGCGTGACCAGGGACGTCAGGACGCTCTGGTTGCGCAACCGGTGCATGACCCGCGCCAGCCGGATCGAGTCGGCCAGCGTGGCGCGCCGGTGCGCGCCGGTGCGTGGATCGGCGACATCGGCCACCGTGCCCATGTTGTGCACGTAGGTCTCACCGGGCTCGGGATCGAGGACGACCGAGCGCTCGGCATCCCTGGCGACCAGCCGGCAGCTCCGCGGACAGGTCGACAGAGCCTCGGCGACCAGCTCCCGGGGGACCGCCACGCGGCCGCCGGCAAGCGGCCGGCAGCCGGCCGCCAGCAGCAGCTCCTGGGCGTGCGGCGAATCGACCCGGATCCCGGCTCGCTCGAGCACGGCCAGAGCGGCCTCATGGATGGCGTCGAGTGCCTCCTCGGGCCATGGCTCGAAGGCGGCCGCCAGATCGGCGGCCGCCTTCTCACCCGATGTCCGCGAGCTCACAGCTCCTCGGCTTTGGGCCCACCTTTGCTGCGCCGCAGCACGAAGAAGACGATGGCGCCGACGACCACCACGGCCGCGACGATGATACCGACGATGGCGCCGCCGGAGAGGCCGCCGCTCTCGCCGGTCGTGGCGGCCACGGCCGGCTTCACGTTCTCATAGGTCCCGCGCAGGAACGTCCACACCGGCCGCCCGTCGCCCTTGGGCACCAGCTCCCAGCCGCTCCACTTGTCGGCCTGATAGGCCTCGCAGTCGAGGTTGTACCAGAGGATGATGTAGGGCGCCTCGTTGTAGAGGTGCTCCTGCATCTTGTGGACGATCTCGACACGGTCGTCGCGATCGACCGCGGCCGCCTGCTCACGATACATCTCGTCGTAGACAGGGCTGCCGTAGCAGCAGTCGCTCCAGTTGAGGATCTGCGTGCTGGTGAAGCACGACAGCATGAAGCCCGGGTCGATGTCGCCGCCCCAGCTCCAGATGTAGACGTCCATGTCGGCGTTGTCGTAGACGCGATCGCCGAAGGCGCCCTCGTCGGCGATGTTGAGCTTCAGCTCGACGCCGACGTCCTTGAGCCACTGCACGATCATCTTGCCGGCCGTGATGTCGTTCTGGTAGGCGCTCATCACGTCGAAGCGGAAGCTGAGCTTCTTGCCCTCGGCCGATTCCCGGATGCCGTCACCGTCGCTGTCGGTGTAGCCGGCGTCCTCGAGGATCTGCTTCGCCTTCTCGGGATCGTACGAGACAAGCTGGGCTTCCGGCGGGTTCCAGTGCCAGTCGCCGGCAGCCGGCGAGATGACGCCCGTCCCCGCGGTCGCCCGGCCGTCCATGGACTGCTTGACGATCTGCTCCTTGTCCATGGCCCAGTGGAACGCCTGCCGGATGCGAGCGTCTCTCAGCAGGGGGTTGCCCTTGGACTTGGCGTCGTCCCAGCAGTTGAAGCCGAGCTCGTGGAAGCCGATGCGGTCGACCGCCACGGCCTTGGAGCCCTCCATGTCCTTGACGCTGCGCAGGAACGTCGGCGACTCGAAGTAGGCGACGTCGAGGTTGCCGGCCTTGTAGTCCTGCACCAGGGTGTCGCCGCTCTGATAGATCTGGAAGTAGACCGTGTCGATGGTCGGGGCGCCGCCGAAGTAGTCCTTGTTGGCCTTCATGGTGACGTAGCGGCTCTTCTTGATCTCATCGAACATGAACGGCCCGGTGCCGACCACCGGCGGGTCCTCGAGGGTCTCGACCTTGTCACCGGGGATCTCGCTCCAGATGTGCTCCGGGAGGATCGGGATGTACAGCGCAAGCATGCCGGCGTTCGGCTCGTCGGAGGTGATCACGAGGGTAGTGTCGTCGGGCGCCACGACCTCGGTGACGTGCTCGAGGTACTGGATGTACGCCCAGAGCTCGTTGTCGAGGATGTAGTTGTAGGTGAAGGCGATGTCGCCGGCGGTGAACGGCTCACCGTCGTGCCAGGTGGCGCCCTCGCGGATCGTGAACGTCCAGACCTTGCCGTCGTCGCTGGCCTCCCACTCGGTGGCCAGGTCGGGGGCCGGCTTGTAGTCCTCGTCGTACCAGGTGAGGAAGTTGTAGTTGAGGCGGAAGGCCTCCCACGTCACCGAGCTCCAGCTCGTGAACGGGTTGACGCCGTCGATGTCCTCGCCGATGCCGACCCGGAAGGCCAGGTCCTTGGCCGGCGACGGCGACTCGGCAGCGACAGCCGCCGGAGCCAGGGCGAACGCCGCGATCAGCAGCGTCCCCAAGATGACGAGCATCCGTTTCATCGTGCACCCCCGTGCTGTGTGGAACGTGTCGTTCGCCGGTCGGTCCGTGTGACGATCGCCGGCACGTGATGGCGGCTCGGCCGGACTTAGTAGTCCCACCAGGTCCAGCGCAGGACCCAGAGGTAGGACTCGACCCAGCCGACGTCGACCGAGCATGAGCGGGGGACCACGGGTCCCCCGCTCATGCAGACGTGCCGGGACGGTCTGTTCACGACATCCTCAGGGCAGCCTCAGACAGGCGGCGTAGTGGTTGCCGCCGAGATGGATGTCTGTCGGCGTCTGCTCTTTGCAGATGTCCATGCACTCCGGGCAGCGCGGATGGAAGCGACAGCCGGTCGGCAGGTCGATCGGGTTGGGCGTCTCGCCCTTGAGGATGATGCGCTCGCGCTTCTTGGTGGGATCGGGGACCGGGATGACACTGATGAGCGCCTTCGTGTACGGGTGGCGCGGGTTCTTGACGACCTCCTCGGTCTCGCCGATCTCGACGATCTTGCCGAGGTACATGACCGCGATGCGGTCGCTGATCACCCAGGCCAGCGAAAGGTCGTGGGTGATGAAGATGTAGGTCACCCCGAGGGTCTCTTTCTGGGCGACCATCAGCTTGAGGATGTCGTTGCGGATCGAGACGTCGAGGCTGGCGACCGGCTCGTCCGCGACGATGAGGTCGGGGCCGAGCACGACGGCGCCGGCGATGCAGACGCGCTGGCGCTGGCCGCCGGAGAGCTCGTGCGGGTAGCGGAACAGGTAGTCACGGGCCGGTCGCAGGCCGCTCTCCTCGAGCGCCTTGATGACCCGTGCCTCCTTCTCCTTCTCTGAGTGGACCACCTGGTTGACCAGCAGCGGCTCGGCGACGATGTCGAAGATCGTCTGCTTGGGGTTGATGGCGTTGTAGGGGTCCTGGAAGATGATCTGCGCCTTCTTGCGATACTCGCGCAGCGCCTTCTCACTGAACTTGTTGAGCGGCAGGCCTTTGTAGAGCGCCGTGCCGCCGGTCGACTTCTCCAGCCGCAACAGGGTACGTCCCAGGGTCGTCTTGCCGCAGCCGGACTCGCCGACCAGGGCCAGGATCTCACCGCGGGCGATCTGCAGGTCGATGCCGTCGAGAGCGTGGACGTACTTCTTCTGGGTCGCCACCATCGACTTGAAGAAACCCTGCTGGATGGGGAAGTGGACCTGCAGATCATGCAGGTCGAAGAGGCTGCCGCCGGTCTGCGCCTTCTGCAGGTCCTCGGGACAGACGCGGCCGGTCTTGCCGCTCGGAGCGGCGGCAGCCGGGGCGTCGGCAGGCGGTGTCACGGTGCTGCTCATTGTGCTTCAGCCTCCAGAGCCGCCGCAAGGTGGGCATCGGTGGCCGCCACATCGGCGCTGGCGGCATCCTGTGTGGCCTGATCGGGGACGCCGAACAGGTGACAGCTGACGAAGTGACCGGGCTCTATCTCGGTGAGCTGCGGCTCGACCGACGTGCACGGCTCAAAGCAGCGCTCGCAGCGCGGCGAGAAGTTGCAGCCCGGCGGCGGGTAGAGCAGGTTCGGTGGATCGCCGGGTATCGAGGAGACCATCTCGCGCTTCTCGTGGATGTTGGGGAAGCTCTTGATGAGCCGCCTGGTGTACGGATGCTCGGCGTTGTTGAAGATCTGCTCGACGCTGCCCGACTCGACCACCCTGCCGGCGTACATGATGACGCCCTTGTCGCAGGTCTCGGCCATCACCGAGAGGTCGTGGCTGATGAGGATGAACGAGAGGTCGAGCTCCTCTCGCAGCTTCTCGATGAGCTCGAGGATCTGCGCCTGGACCATGACGTCGAGGGCGGTGGTCGGCTCGTCACCGATCACCAGCCGCGGATTGCAGGCCAGCGCCATGGCGATCATCGCCCGCTGGCGCATGCCGCCGCTCATCTGGTGTGGATACTCGCCGATGCGCTTGGGATTGATGCCGACCAGCTCGAACAGCTCCTTGGCGCGCGCCAGGGCCGCCTTCTCGCCGATGTTGTCGTGCAGGCGGATCGGCTCGATGATCTGATCGCCGACCTCCTTGACCGGGTTGAGCGCGTTCATCGCCCCCTGGAAGATCATGCTGATCTCTTTCCAGCGGATCTTGCTCATGCCGAACTCGGTCCGCTTGGCCAGGTTGATGCCATCGAAGAGCACCTCGCCGGAGACGATGCGGCCGTTCTCGGGCAGCAGCTTGATGAGCGCCGTGGCGGCGGTCGTCTTGCCGCAGCCCGACTCGCCGGCCAGGCCGAGGCTCTCGCCCGGCTCGAGGGTGAAGCTGATGCCGTCGACCGCCTTGACCCAGCCGGCGGAGAGACGGAAGTAGGCCTTCAGGTCGCGGACGTCGAGCAGGCCGGGGTGCTCGATGCGGGCCGCCTTCTTCTCGGCGGCCGGCTTGGCCGCCGGCGCACCCTTCTTGGCTTTCGCGGTGGCGGCGCTCACTGCTCGCCCCCCTTCGGAGGATCGTAGTCCTGCTCGTGCCTCAGATGCGGCAGACCGCCCTCAGGCAGCACGGCGCCGTCCATCGAGACGATGGGCGTGGCGGCTTCGGGCGTGCCGGCGGCCGCCGCGGTAGCCGCATCGGGGCCTTCAGGCCGCGACCCCGCCTCCTCGCGCTTGCGCAGCTTGGGATCGAGCACCTCGTCGAAGGCCGTGCCCATGAACGTGAAGGCGAGCACGACGAGGATGATGGCGAAGCCCGGCGGCAGGATGTACCACCAGGCCGGCAGCCCGGCGGCGCCGGACACCCAGGCCCCGCGCAGCATCGTGCCCCAGCTGAAGTTCAGCGGGTCACCGAGTCCCAGGAACGACAGCGTCGTCTCCGAGAGGATGGCGATGGCCACCACCAGCACGGTGTTGGCGAAGATGAGTGGGAAGACGTTGGGCAGGATGTGACGCATCATCGTATGGAAGTTGGACGAACCGATGGCGCGCGAGCGTTCGACGAACTGCAGCTCGCGCACGGAGAGCGTCTGCGAGCGCACGATGCGCGACGTGCCCGGCCAGCTCGTGATGCCGATGATGAGGATGATCATCCAGTAGTTCTGTCCCCAGGCGGCAGCCAGCACCAGGGCCAGCGGCAGCCACGGGAGCACCAGGAACCAGTCGGTGAGCCGCATGCCGATCTCGCCGCGCCAACCGCCGTAGAAGCCGCTGAAGATGCCGATGGCGGCCCCCAGCATGGTACTGATGGCGGTCGCCAACAGGCCGACCACGAGACTGATGCGGGAACTCCAGATGAACTCGGCCAGTACCGAGAGGCCCTGCTCGTCGGTGCCGAACCAGCCGTAGTATGAGGACCACGGCGGTTCGAAGGGCAGACCGATCTGGGCGTTGGGCGCCAGATAGGCGTGATCGGCGAGGAACGGTGACAGCAATGCCATCGCGGCGAAGAACGCCATGATGATGATCCCGGCCATGCCCTGCCAGTTGGACCTGTAGAGCCTCCACGTCTGACGGGTGTTGAAGACCATCAGATAGGCACGCTCCGGGTTGGCGTACCCCCAGGCCCACACGGCGGCGCCGATGAGCACGATGGCGATCGTCTGCCACAGCCAGCCGAGTACCTCGCTGCTGGACGTGAGCGACCAGCCGCCATCGTCGAAGCCGGCCGCGAAGCCCCAGCCGAGAAGCACCGCCGCCAGCGCGAACAGCGCGTAGGCAAGCGTGTGCTTGCGCTGCCGGCGCAGCAGGCTGAGGATGGCGAAGCCGAGGATCAGCAGCCCAAGGATCAGCACGACCCAGGCTGGATAGCGGGCGATCTCGTCGGACACGAAGCCGCCCATGACGTTCCCGAAGCCGCTGGTGACGGGGCGGTCCTTGGGGAAGGTCGCCAGCGTCATGACCAGCCAGACGACCGGCGTCCAGATGATGATCCAGCGCTTGAGCCGAGACGGCATGGTGCCGTGCTCGAGGACCGGCTGCTCGGGGTCGCCGGGGCCGGCCGATCCGTTCTTCTGCGATGTGACGGCACTCATGCCTTCACCCGTGGGTCGAGGTAGTAGTACATGATGTCGGCCACCAGGTTGGCGAGAATGACGGCGACCGCCGCGATCAGAAACACGGCCTGCATCACCGGGTAGTCACGGTTGAGCATCGACTCGTAGGCCAGCAGACCCAGCCCGGGCCAGTTGAAGACCGACTCGGTGAGGATGGTACCGCTCATCACGAAGCCGAGGTTCATCATGACGATGGTCACCGTCGGCAGCATGGCATTGGGCACCACGTGACCCCACAGGACCTTGTTCTCCGACAGGCCCTTGGCGCGTGCCGTGAGCACGTAGTCCTCCTTCATGACGCCGGTGAGCGAGCTGCGCATGATCAGGTGATACTCACCCACATAGGCGATGGCGAACGTGCTCACCGGTAAGATCATGTGATAGAGGACGCTGGCCGCCTGTTGATACCAGTGGTCGAAGGTGGCTCCCGGCTCTAACATGCGCCCCACCGGGAACCAGCCTAACTGTACCGAGAAGATCATGATGCAGATGAGCGCGAACCAGAACGTCGGCATGGAGTAGAAGAACATGCCGGCGTTGGTGGTTAAGACATCGTACTTGCTGTTTCGTCGCCAGGCGGCGAAGACGCCGGTGGTGTAGCCGACCAGCGTGGCGATGATGGTGCCGGTGCCGGCCAGCAGGATGGTCGGCCAGATGCGCTCGCCGACCACCTCCGCGACCGGCCGCTTCTCCTTGAACGAGAAGCCGAGCTCCAGGTTCAAGGTGTCCCACCAGTAGAAGACGAACTGCTCGTACAGCGGTTTGTCGAGGCGGAAGATCTTGCGCTGCTTCTCGATGGCACCGGCCTGGAAGCGGCCCTTGGGCAGCAGCAGACGGGCCGGATCTCCCGGCAGGATCCGGAAGAGGATGAAGTTGAAGGAGATCACGACGACGATCGTCAGCAGAGCGTTGGCGATCTTCCGCAGGAAGTACCGTCTCTTGTCCACAGCCCCCTCGTCTCTGACGCTCAGACGGCGTCACGTCGCTTGCTCATAGCGCATCGAGAGGGCACGGCCCGCGACGTGCCCCTTGTACCGACTCGGTCGTCGGGACGCCTCATGAAATCACGTCGGCAGAGACCCCGCAAGCGAACAGAGCCGGCTTCCGCAGGACAGGCGGCACCAGCACCCGGACTCGACCCCACTGCGCCTCTTATAGCGCGTTGCCGTGTGGGGAGCAAGGCTCCAGAACTTGACCGATCCTTATCAGCGAGGGCGCAGTCGCTCGGGAGGCAGGGCGTAGACCCTGACGCCGTCCCGTCCATCGGTATCGACCGCGGCACACAGGGCGTTGGCAACGGACTCGGCGGTGGCGTCGACGGCGGCCTCGAAGAGCGGCCCGATCGCGTCGTTGGCGACGGTCGCCACTTCCAACGGGCCGGTCGTCGTCCGCGACATCCGCAGGGCGGTCGAGAAGGCGAGCATGATCTCGCCGCTGCCGTCGGCGGCGTACGAGCCGAGCGACGCCAGGCCGAGCGAGCACCGGGCGGCGAGGCGCGAGCACTGGCGAGCGGTCAAAGGAGCGTCGGTCGCCAGGACGACGATGCACGACCCTTCGTTGTGGCCGGCACCGTCTCCCTGAGGCGTCACCGGCATGAGGTCCGGCACGAGACGGCCGACCGGGAGGCCGGCGATGGTCAAGCGGCGACGGTCGCCGAAGTTGCAGAGGGCCAGCACGCCGACCGTGCAGGGCTCACCGTAGACCTCGACGATACGCGACGACGTCCCGATACCGCCCTTGAAGTCGAAGCAGACCATCCCGGTACCGGCGCCGACGCACCCTTCGGCGACCGCGGCCGCCGGCGAGGCAGCCGCGGCGACGTCGAGCGCCGCGGCCGCGTGCTCGGACCTGACGTGCATGCCGCGCATGTCGTTGAGCAGGCTGTCGTCGCACTCGCCGACGATCGGCATGCACGAGTCCTCGATGCCCAGCCGTTCGTCGCGCGCCATCATCCAGCGGACCGTGGCGTCGTAGACGAGGCCGATGCTCTGGGAGTTGGTCAGCATGATCGGCGTCTCGAGCAGGCCCCATTCCCGCAACGCCGTGCCGCCGATCACCTCGCCGACGCCGTTCGCCACATGCATCCCGGCGACGAGACGCTCGTGGAACAGGTCGCCACCGTGCGGCAGTACGGCCGTGACACCGGTGCGTGCGGGGCCCTCGCCGCGCGGCGACTCGGCTCCGCCCCACAGCACCGTGCAGTGGCCGACACGGACGCCCGGGACGTCGGTGATGGCGTTCAGCGGGCCGGGGGACAGCACCCCGATGGCGATCCCCAGGTCGCGCAGGCGGGGACGTGGCGGTGACGGCTGGGCTGACGCAGGGCTCATCGGCTCTCCGGTCCCTTTGTTCGATGCTGACGGCCGGTGCGGCGTCTGCCTCTTTCCACAAGATCACAGACGCCGACGGGCGGGCCTGCACCCGCAGGCCCGCCCGCTCAGCTTACTACGATGTCTCTCGGCGCGACCGCCTGAGACGGCCGGCTCAGACCCGTCGCCGGCGGCTCACGTCAGCCCCCGACCGTCGCGGTCGGCGACGCTGCCCCGCCGGTGCCCGCGATCAGGCCTCGAAGAGCCCCTCGCGATGGCACTTGAGGTAGCCGCCGCAGTACGCGTCTTCGCCGCGCAGCGCCTCGATGGCCCTGACGGTCGCCATCATCTGCTTGTTGCGTACGTCGACGATGATGCCGTCGATGCCGATGCCGGCGCACATGGAGACGAAGGTCCGGTTGAGCAGACCGCGGTTGGGAAGCCCGAAGCTGACGTTGCTGAGGCCGCCGGTGGTGCTCACGGGCAGCTTCTCCTTGATCAGCTTGAGGGCGCCCATGGTGATGTTGGCGGCCTCGCCGTCGGCGGACACGGCCAGGACCAGCGGGTCGACCCAGAGGTCCTTGGTCGGCAGGCCGGCCTTGTCGACCAGCTCGCAGATCTGGCTGGCGACCTCGAAGCGGCCCTCGGCCGTCTCCGGGATGCCGTCGTCGTTCATGCAGAGACCGACGACCGGGCACTTGTGCTTCTCGACCTGCGGGATGACGGCGTCGATGCGCGCCTGCTCCATGCTGATGGAGTTGATGAACGGCACCTTGCCGCCGTCCTTGATGCAGGCCTCGACGCCGACGGTGAGAGCCTCGGGGCTCGCCGAGTCCACCATGAGCTGCGTGTCTGTGACGCTGCGGACGGTCTCGATGAGCCAGACGATGTCGGCGTTCTCGTCGCCGCCGGCGACGCCGCCGTTGATGTCGAGGATGCTGGCGCCGGCCTCGACCTGCTCCAGAGCGAGGGCCTTGATGAACTCCGCGTCGCGGTTCTGGATCGCCTCTCCGACCGCCTTGCGCGTTCCGTTGATCGACTCACCCATCAACAACATAAACGACCACCTCCACTGGGGCATGACAAGACCATGGGGTCAGGTCCCGGAATGATATCCAATGGCGGCGGCGCCGAAAAGACGCGGCACAGCCCGGCGACGAGGGTCACGCACGTATGCCGTGACTCCGGGCTGCTCAGACCGACTCGGGCGGGAAGACCCACTCCGGGGGGCGACGCCGACGATCCGAGCGGCGGCGATCGTCTTCGAGCTGCCGCTCGGAGCGCCGGCGATCCTCGTCGCCGGGCCGCTCGGAGCGGCGACGCTCGCCGTAGCGGCGGTCCTTGATGACGCGCACATCGCTGGCGTTGGCGTACAGGCGCACGAAACGCTCGTACAGGCGGTCGCGCAACGGACCGGTGACGATGAGCATGTGGGGATCCCCGGCGTCCATGTCCTGATGGTACCCCGCTGCGGCATGTCTCACAACGCGCCGCCTCGTCTGCCGCTGGGAAGCGCCGTCGCCTGATCTGGCAACGCCGCCGCCCGGCACCGATGAGGAGACGGACGCCAAGCAGAAGCGGCGGGGACGGCCGTNNTCCCCGCCGCTCGGCAGGACCGCGACTCGGCAGAGCCGAGATCGGATCACATCATGCCGGGAGGCATGCCTCCGCCGGGCATGCCGCCGCCGGCGCCCGCGGGCTCCGGCTTGTCGGCGACGATGCACTCGG
>DIWP01000039.1 GCA_002423545.1 Thermoleophilia bacterium UBA6103 | reverse complement strand
GCTCTCCTACGACGACGAGGTCGAGCTTGTCGTTGCCCGCGGCTGTCGTCCGGTGGCCCTCTGTCCCGACTGTGGGCGCGCGGTGCGCAGCCTCTACGCGCCGCCCGGCGCACGGCTCTTTCTCTGCCGCAGCTGCCAGGCGCTCTCCTATGGGCGCTCGGCCTGGCGTGAGCGGCTCGCCGATCTGGGCAGCGCCGCCGGGCCGGCGCTGGAAGAGCTGGCCGCCCTGCCCGAGGCGCCTCCCACAGCTGCGCCAAGGCGCTTTGTCGCCGGCCCGCCGCCGCAGCTGGCCGAGCAACTCCAGCAGGAGCTGCCACTGGGCGCGCAGGAGCTGCGCCTCTGGTGTCTGCGCCTGCGCGTCGGGGGGCTCTCCTACCGCCAGATCGCCCCCCTGGTTGGCAGCTCCAAGAGCAGCGTGGCGCGCATCTGTGCCGCGGGGCAGGCCGGCATCGATCGCCTGGCATTGATCCGCGAATGCGTGGAGCGTGCCGCGGCCATGCCGCCGCTGGTCCTCGGCACGAACCGTCGCGCGCTGGGCGCCGAGCTGCGCAGCCTGCATGCGCACCTGCGCCGCCGTCGCCTCTCTCCGCCTGAGTTTGAGCCCGAGCAGCGAGAGGTTTCTGCCCTGGATAGCGCTCCGCAGCTCTCAAGACCCCTGCACGCCCGCTAGCGAGCGGCGAACAGCAGGCTCGCGATCTTGGCCGCCGCCTCCTCCTGCATGGCCGGGATGGCGTGGGAGTAGACATCGAGGGTAAACGAGACGGTGGCATGGCCGAGGCGCTCGGAGACGACCTTGGGGTGGATGCCGGCACACAAGGCCAGGGTGGCGTGGGTGTGACGCAGATCGTGCAACCTGATCTTCGGCAACATCGCCTGACGCACGGCGCGGCGGAAGTAGCGCGTGACATCCTCGGGATGGAGGGCCTCGCCGTTCTCCTTGCTGAACACGTAGCCGCTGTCGATCCACGTCTCGTTGCCGGCCTGCTCGGCGAGTTGCCGTGTCGCCTGGCCCTTGAGCACCTCGACGGTCTCGGCATCCAAAGCGATCGCCCGGCGCCCACGCGCCGTCTTGGGCTCGCTGAGGATCACCTCGCGGCCGGCGGGGATCAAGGCACGACGAACAGAGAGCCGGGCATGCTCGAGATCGACATCCTCCCAGCGCAACCCCAGCGCCTCACCTCTTCGCATGCCGGTCAGCGCCAGAGTGTGCCAGAGGGCGTGGAGGCGATCCCCACGGACGCTCGCCAAGAAGGCGGCCAGCTGCTCGGCCGACCAGGTCGTCATCTCGGCAGCGCTGTGCAGGCGCGGCGGATCGGCGGCCGCGACCGGGTTGCGCGCCAGACGGTTCCAGCGCACGGCATCCTTGCAGGCGCGGTGCAGGACGGCATGCACGTGGCGGATCGAGGTCGGCGCAAGGCCGCTCTGGCCGCCCTTGCGGCCGCTCTCGGCAAGCTTTGCGTAGAGAGCGTTGATCTGGGATCCGGAGAGCGTCTGCAGTTTGTGATTGCCGATGTGCGGCACGATGTGGCACTCGACGTGCTGGACGTAGGAGTAGTAGGTCGAGGGCCGGATGGTGGCCTTGATCGCCGGCAGCCACTCCTTGAGCAGGTAGGCACGTAGCGTAAGCTTGCTGGGGGCAACGAAGCGCTGCTCATCGACGGCGGTGATGATCTTGTGCAGCGCCGCGGCAGCCTCCTTGCGACTGGCAAAACCAGCTTTGACGGCTCGGCGGCGCTCCTCGGTCTCGCGCAACTGCCCGCCGCACGTGGGGCAGATCTCAAGCGGCCGGCGTTCGATCCAGTAGCGGCGGTTGCAGCGTTCGCATCTCTGTGCGGCGGCGCTGCCGATATCGACGATGTACTCCCAGCTGCTGGTGCGCTGGCGGATGTGGCCTTGCATGCTGCCGATCCCTCGGGCGCNNCCGCCTTCTTGGTGCCCTCGAAGGTCGCTGGCGCTGAAGGGCGACCAACGAGCGACCCTTACGGCGTTGCGTGCCGCGCTGGGGGATCTCGTGCTAGCCATCCGGCGCCGGGGTCTGGACGCTGGCAAGGCAGCACATACGCCCACGCCGCACGGAGAGGTGATCGTGGCCAACGGTCTCGCAAAGCGGCCCACCCGGGCCGAGCATGAGCAGCGCCTAACCGAGGTTGCCGAGCTGCTGGTGCGGCGCCTCGGCAAAGAGCAGATCGTGCGCCTGGGCAGGCAGCGCTGGGGCGTCGGGGCGCGGACCATGGAGCGCTACCTGGCGGCCGCCAGGCAGCGGCTGGCTGCCCGGGCCGAGCACGACCCGCAGCTCGAGCTCGGCAGGGCCCTGGCGGCCTACGATCTGCTGTTTGCCAAGATGCTGGCCGCCGGTGATCTGCGCGGCGCGGCAGCGACCATCGATCGGCTGGTCAGGCTGCTCGACCTTACGCCGGAACAGCTCGCCCGGCGGCAGGGGCGCTCCGGCGTCGAGACCTACCTGACCCTCATGAGGGGCCCGCGGACGGCGGCCAGCGAGGGTGAGCGCGAAAGCGAGGCGTGTTGAGCGCCTCGGTGGAACGTCGGTCTGCAGGCGAGGTCGGCGGCGGGAAGCTGCAGGACAGGGGATCGTGAGACCCGTGCCCGCCAAGCAAGCTGCCGAAGGCACCGCCGACACCCTCATGCGGAGCGCACGGCGGCCTTTGCGCCGCCTGTCGGGATCCGAGCCATCGCTGTCGACATGAGCGGTATCATGGGATGCATGCCAAGACGGCGCGTTGCACAGGCGACCACTGCGGTGCGGCTACCCGAGGGGGACGATGGAACCATCCGAGTTCTGGAAGCCGAACGAGGAGGTCATCGCCAACTACGCCGACCTCGTTACCGTCATCGAGGACGTGTTCACCAAGTGGCGGAGTCAGAGCAAAGTCTTCGCTTGGCGCGGTCAGGTGAATGCGGACTGGCCGCTCTACAGCTCCCTGTACCGTCGTCTGACCTGGACCCGAGGTGCACCGCCTGAAGAGCGCGATCTTGCGCGCTACGAAGGTCGCATACTCGCTGATGTGCACAGATGGGGATTGCACACTGGGGGGCCTGGCGGCCGCCTTTCGATTCTCGCGCAGTTGGCGGCCCTTCAGCACTTCGGGGCGCCGACGCGCCTCGTGGATGTCACCTTCAACCCTTGGATTGGTGCTTGGTTCGCCGTCGAGGAGAAGTGGGACAACGCCGGGCGGCAGTATGAGGACGAGGATGCGCGCCTGTTCGCTGTCGATGTGACAGGACGTCTCATCAACGAGAACCGTCAGTATCGTCGCTGGGAGGACGCCCTCAGGCGACCGTGGCCGACAGAGGCCGAGCCCAAAGACCTCAACGACGACGAGCGTAGGCGCCTGATGGCCATGCGAAGGACGTGGAGTACCAAGGTCTTCGCCTGGCGGACGCCTCACTACAACGCACGGATCGCCGCTCAGGATGGGGGCTTTCTGCTCGGAGGCGCTCCAACAAGCAGGGGGCCCGACGCACCGAACCAGTGGCCCAAGGACGGTGGAGGGTACTGGCGAATCGAAGAGGTCCGTGCGGCGACCTGCCTGTCGCTGAGACCCCACAAGCTCAGGGTGAAGCGTGGGGGAGTTGCACAGGATGCTGTCTACTCGATGCGCATCCTCGCGTCCGCCAAGGATGAGATCCGCGCCCGCCTGGAACGCAGTTTTGGCTACCGGCATTCTACCATCTACCCAGATTTCACAGGGTTCGCGATGGCAGCCACGCCAGACCTCAAGACACGGAGCGAGTAGCTCGGATGCCATCGGCTTCGGCTACTCACTGCCAACTGCGAGGGCCGGCGTCGTCGGCCGACCGTCGGCGAGAACCACGAGTGCAGCACCTTCTGCCGGACAACATGATGGCCAGTGAGGTGATGTCTACCGCCACTCTGGTGGCTTGGCGATTGGCCGGCCCGAGGCATCCATCACTGGGTCGGGAAGTTGGCTATTGCGGAAGTGGCCCTCTCGGAGCGGCCTGATGAAGTCGACCTCGCGACGAAACACGCAGATCCGCTTCTCGCCCTCAACCTTGAGCACGCCGACCGTCTTGCCGAGCTCCTCTCTGACGATTCGCACCGGCTCCCTCAAATCGGAGTCGTTCGACACGATCACGGCCACGTCGTAGGCATCCTTGAACGCATCGAGGAGCAGGTAGCTTGCCAGGTTGACGTCTGAGCCCTTCTCTTCGGCCACGTAGACGTGGGCGCGCTTGTCACCTCTCTTCGGTGGGTTGACCAGCTTCAGGTGCTTCTCGTTGATGACGAACTGCCCCCAGTGGATGGTGAGACCGGGAATGGTCTCCAGCGCCCGTAGGTAGGCGTCCTGGCGCACCGGCTTGCCTGGGTCGGATGGCGTCGCACTGACCCTGGCGGAGAAGTAGCGAACTGCCTCCAAGCGGTTCCTTGGAAGTGCCTGCTCACAGAGGCGCCAGAGATTGAGCCACTTCCAGCGGCCGAGTCCGGCACGGTCATAGGCGGCGTAGTAGAGGTTGAACCCGTCGATGTAGACTCGGGTTCGAGGCAGCCTCGCGGAACTCGTGCCGGCTTCAGTGCCCATCGAGGTCGTCCGGGGCCATGAAAAGCAGAAGCCGCCCGAAAGCGGCTTCGCATCCCGGGCCGCGGCCCGGGGAGAGTCTGATGCCATTATGCCCGGTCGCCATCACTTGTCAACATCAGCGAAAGACCGCTCGGCTGCTGCAATTGCATCGAGCATGAGCATTGGAACGCGCCGCATCGCTTCGGACATGCATTGATCCAGAAGTACGGCAACCTCGGAGGAGTCCGGGTCAAGTGCCGCAATCCACTCTGTTGGGTAGTAGCGAGCCAACATCGAGAGGCCGTAGAGAATGAGCCACCACGTCATGAGCGGAGTAGGCACCCGTTCGCCTTGCACGTCCACGACGGACGGTCTCAACCAGTAGCCGTAGTGCATGTTCTGACTGACGTTGGGGATGAGAAAGCTGATGTGGTCCGGGCTCCGCTCTCGGTTGCCCGGCTCCTCGATATTGAGCAGGAACGAGACTTCGTTCGCCGACAGCCTCGCCTCTTGCGTGTTCTCGATGCGTCCAGCGACATCGGGGTAGTGCTCAAACAGATGCCGCAACGCCTGATCCAGCCCTTGTGGCTCGAAGTCCAACGCGACGCATATGCGTACAACATCGTTGACCACGCGTGCGAACGCAAGGAGAGGCGCGTCGATGTAGACGAGCAGCGGCTGCTGGTGCTGCGACTGCGAAGGGAGGAACGGCGCCAACTCGGGGAGGGAGGCAATGAGCACACCAAGCGTCGGGTTCCTCGAAGGGACCTGCGACTGCAGACATCGGGACACAGATTCGAACCTACCTCTGGGCGCCGACGTCGCCGGGCGCCTCCGCTGCACCTCAATCTCGGTCTCGAGAATGGCTGGATTGATGGTCGACAGACGCAGCCCGTGACTCGTGCTCTCCTGGAGATCCTGGCAGCATGCCTCAATCGCCTTCCCAGCCTGGCTCACTGAGTAGAACAGCGGCAACGGACGAGCAGCGCGTCCGGTCGCTTCAGATGCGCGCATGAGGTCCTCGGACTGCTGAAGAGCAGCCCGATACAGGTCAGCTCTCGGACCATCTTTGGCGGCACCGGGTGGTCGCGATCGGGTCAGCCGAAGCCGATCCCAAGCATCGGCACTGGCCATTCCCGGCCAGAACCGACCAGTGGTCATCATCGAAAGGCGGGGTGCTCCTGCGTCCGAAGCCATAGGCGAGAGGCTATCACCGACATCACGGATTGAGACGGTGCGTACACTAAAATTCGGCGAGCGCGAAGCAGACGCTGACAGCTACGCGATAGCAGGCACTCTCACCACCTGACAACGCGATGCCAGGTGCCCCCAAGGAAGCTGCGAGCCACCTTTGGCCGTTGCCACACCAGCACTCCTGTCATGGTCACGGCCGTGGCCGGTCGGCACGTAGTCGGCAAAGGTAGCTCTGAGCAGCCGTTCTGCCTCCAAGGCATCACGTGGAGACCTGTGGCACGTCACCGAACCGAGCCTCCGTCCCGCCTCAGTGCTAGAGTAGCCTCCGATGTCCCTAACACTCCAGGAGCTCAAGTCTCACCTCTGGAACTGCGCCGAGATCCTGCGCGGTAGCGCCGTCGATCGCACCGACTGGAAGGCGTACATCCTGCCGCTGCTTTTCTTCAAGCGGCTCTCCGACGTCTGGGATGATGAGACAGGGGAGGCTGTCGAGCTCTACGGAGACGTCGATCCGGTCGACTACCCGGAGATCCACCGCTTCACGATTCCCGAAGGCTGCCATTGGCGCGACGTGCGAGCCACACCAGTCAATGTCGGTGCAGCTCTCTCGCATGCCATGCGCGAGGTCGAGCGGGCCAACCCGGACACTCTCTACCGCGTCTTTGGCGCTGCCGACTGGGGCAACCGCGAGATGCTCACCGATGAGATTCTCAAGGACCTTATCGAAGGCCTCTCAGCAGTGGCACTGGGCAACCAGGCGATCGGCTCCGACATCCTCGGCGACGCTTACGAGTACCTGATCGGCAAGTTCGCCGATGTCACCAAACGTAAGAAGGCGGGCGAGTTCTACACGCCGCGTAGCGTGGTGCGCATGATGGTCGACATCCTCGACCCACAAGAGGGGGAGAGCATCTACGACCCGGCCTGTGGCACCGGCGGCATGCTGCTGGGAGCCATCGAGCACGCGCGTGAGGCCGGCGGCGATCCACGCACCTTCTTTGGCAACATCTACGGCCAGGAGAAGAATCTCACCACCTCGGCGATCGCGCGCATGAACCTTGTTCTGCACGGCATCGAGGACTTCCAGATCGTCCGCCAGGACACGCTGCGCAATCCAGCCTTCAGCGACTCGACCAGTGGCGGACTGGCTACCTTCGACTGCGTCATCGCCAATCCGCCGTTCTCGCTCAAGGAGTGGGGCCGCGAGATCTGGGAGGCCGATCCTTGGGGGCGGGCCATCTTCGGTCTTCCGCCAGAGAGCTACGGCGACTACGCCTGGGTCCAACACATGGTGGCCTCGATGGCAGAGGGTGCGGGACGGATGGCGGTCGTGTTGCCACAAGGGGCGCTGTTTCGCAAGGGCGCCGAGGGTCGCATCCGCCGGGCGCTACTTGAGCAGGACCTCATCGAAGCCGTGGTCGGTCTGGCGCCCAACATCTTCTACGGCACCGGGCTCGCTCCGGCCATCGTCGTCTTGCGTCGCAGAAAGCCTGCCGAGCGCAAGGAGAGGGTCCTCATCGTCGATGCATCGAGCCTCTTCCGCAAGGGCCGCGCGCAGAACTTCCTTGACGGCGAGCATGCCGAGCAGATCGTCGCCTGGGTGAACAACATTGTCGATGTCGAGGAGCTCGCCAGAGTCGTCACACTCGAGGAGATCAAGGCCGAGGAGTGGACGCTCAACATCTCGCGCTACGTGCTACCGCCGATCGGCGATGAGATTCCACCCCTGCCCGAGGCGGTCGAGGCCTTCAAGCTGGCCGTTACTGAAGCCCGTGCCGCCGAGGATCGCTTGCGGGAGGTCCTGATGGAAGGGGGCTGGCTCGCGTGAGCAAGGCTCCTGAACAGCTCAGTCAGCAGGAGCTGGAAAGCTACCTGTGGGGAGCGGCGAAGCTGCTGCGCGGACTGATCGATGCCGGCGACTACAAGCAGTACGTCTTTCCGCTGCTGTTCTTCAAGCGCCTCTCTGATGTCTGGGATGAGGAGTACGGCGCTGCACTCGCCGAGACCGGTGACGCCGCCTACGCAAGAGCGACAGCCGATGATCGCTTCACCATCCCCAGCGGCGCCCACTGGTCCAATGTTCGTGGCGCCTCCCGTGACGTTGGCCGCGCGTTGCTGACCGCCTTTCGCGCGATCGAAGCCGCCAACCCACAGCGTCTCGCAGGTGTGTTCGGCAACGCTGCCTGGACCGACAAGGCGCAGATGCCGGATGAGACGCTCAAGAACCTCATCGAGCACTTCTCGCAGCACACACTGAGCTTGGCGACGGTCCCGGAAGACGAGCTGGGCAACGGCTATGAGTACCTCATCAAGCAGTTCGCCGATGACAGCGGCCACACGGCGCAGGAGTTCTACACCAACCGCACGCTCGTGCACCTGATGACCCAGATGCTGGAGCCGCAGGCAGGTGAGACGATCTACGACCCCACAGTGGGCACCGGCGGCATGCTCATCTCTGCACTGGCCGAGGTCAAGCGCCGAGGCGGCGATGTGCGCACGCTGGGTCTCTACGGTCAGGAGCTGATCAGCATCACAGCGGCGATCGCTCGCATGAACCTGGTGCTCCACGGTGTTGAGGACTTCGAGATCGTCGCCGGCAACACGCTCAGTGCCCCGGCCTTCATCGAGCGCGACCGTCTGCGCACCTTCGATGTGGTCCTGGCCAATCCGCCGTACTCGATCAAGAAGTGGAACCGTGAGGCTTGGCAAGGCGATGCGTGGGGCCGCAACTTCCTCGGCACACCGCCTCAAGGGCGAGCCGACTATGCCTTCTTCCAGCACATCCTCAAGAGCCTTGACGCGCGGAACGGGCGCTGCGCTATCCTCTTTCCGCACGGTGTGCTGTTTCGCAACGAAGAGGCCGAGATGCGGCGCAAGCTGGTCGAATCGGACCTGCTCGAGTGCGTTCTGGGACTTGGTCCCAACCTCTTCTACAACTCGCCGATGGAGGCCTGCGTGGTCGTCTGTCGCACGCAGAAGGACCCCGAGCGGCAGGGGCGTATCCTCTTCATCGACGCCGTCCACGAGGTGGCCCGCGAGCGCGCCCAGAGCTTCCTCAGGCCAGAGCACCAGGAGCGGATCCTGAGGGCCTACCGAGCCTTCGCCGACGAGCCCAGCTTCGCGAAGGTCGCCTGGGTCGAGGAGGTGCTCGCCAAGGATGGCAACCTCTCCATCCCGCGCTTCGTGCGTCCGGTCGTCGAGAAGGCCGATGGCAAACCTGACGGCAGCCTCAAGACGGTGTGGGCCGAGTTCGAGGTCAGTGGCCGAGACTTCTGGCAGCAGATTGACGCCGTCGTCGACATGCTCGATGGCATCACTACGGACAAGGCCGACAATGGCTGAACCGGCGGCGAAGAGGGCGAACTGGACGTCGGTAGCGTTCGGCGATGTAGTGCGCCTCTACAAGGAGCGCTCCTGCGATCCCGAGGCCGACGGCTTTGAACGCTACGTCGGTCTGGAGCATCTCGATCCGGGTGATCCCAAGATTCGGTCTTGGGGCAGCGTGGCAGACGGTACGACGTTCACCAACGTCTTTCGGGCAGGGCAGGTTCTCTTTGGCAAGCGCCGCGCCTACCAGCGTAAGGTGGCGGTCGCCGACTTCAGCGGGGTGTGCAGCGGCGACATCTACGTGTTCGAGTCCAAGGACCCGACTGTACTGCTTCCGTCGCTGTTGCAGTTCGTCTGTCAGACCGATGCCTTCTTCGACCACGCAGTCGGCACGTCTGCTGGATCGCTGTCACCGCGCACCAACTGGAAGAGCCTTGCGACGTACGAGTTCGCTCTGCCGCCGCTGGAGGAGCAGCGGCGGATTGTAGAAGCTTGCAGTTCGGCTTGGCGCTGCGTAGAGGCAGCGTCCGATGCGAGAAGAGCAGGTGAGAGCGCGAGGAAGTCGCTGATCTGCTTCCTCTATCAGGGCGGAGCCAGCACTGAGCCTCGACGAAAGTCTCCCATGGGATCCCTGCCAGGATCCTGGCAGGTGGCCCCGCTTGGAGACCGATATGAGGTCCAGCTCGGAAAGATGATGTCGAGTGCGGCGCGAGAAGGGCCAAATCAGGTCCCCTACATTCGCAACGCCAATGTACAGTGGAATGCGCTCGACCTGGAAGACGTCGCGACCATGAACTTCTCCGACGCGGAACGGAAGAAGTTCGAGCTGAGATCAGGCGACATTCTCGCTTGTGAGGGTCGGCACGTTGGCAAGTCCGCACTCTGGAGAGATGAGACCCCAGGTGCGTGTTACCAGAAGGCGTTGCACCGCATCCGGCGCCTCGGGGAACTCGACGTATCCGAGTATCTTCTCCATTGCCTGCAGTACTATTCTTGGGCCGGTCGCTTCGTCGCGGCAACCGGCGAGACGACCATCCCGCATCTACCAGCGGAGCGGCTGCGGGCGATGCTATTCCCGTTTCCGCCGCGCGAGCAGCAGGAAGCTATCGCGGGCACGATTCGAGCGATGGATGAGAGCCTGGATGGATTGTCTCGTCGCGTTCTCCGGGCGCGCGAAGTCCTGAGCTGCCTATTGCAGACTGAGGGTTGGTCGTGACGCTCAACGAGGCCAATACTGTCGAAGCCTTTGTCCGCGACCGCCTTTGTGCCGGTGTGACCCACCACACCGCCGTCGGCGCCGGCATCGCCCGCCGCCAGGGCGAGATCTCCGGTCTCGGGTGGCACTATCTAGCGCCCGAGCACCTGACCCGCCAAACCCATGAGGTCCTAGTCGAGGACCACTTGCGCGAGGCACTGATTCGGATGAACCCCGAGATCGCCGCCCAGCCCGAGCGCGCGGACGACGTTCTGTACAGACTTCGCGCCATCATCATGGGTGTGCGCAGCGACGGCCTTGTCAAGGCCAACGAGGAGTTCGCCGCTTGGCTTACTGGCCAGCGCTCGATGCCCTTCGGTGAGAACGGCGAGCACGTCACCATCCGTCTCATCGACTTCGCCGACCTCGAGCAGAACCAGTACGTGGTCACCGCCCAGTACACCGTGCGCGCCGGCGCCACCGAGAAGCGCGCCGATCTCGTCCTGTTGGTGAACGGCATGCCGCTGGTCGTCATTGAAGCGAAGACGCCGGTCCGTGCCAGTCAGAGCTGGTTCGATGGGGCGCTGCAGATCCACGACGACTACGAGCGCAACGTGCCCGAGCTGTTCGTGCCAAACGTGCTCTCCATCGCCACTGAGGGTAAGGACCTGCGCTACGGCTCCATCGGACTGCCAGTTGAACTCTGGGGGCCATGGCGGACGGAAGCCGATGCACCGACACCAGCCCTGCAGCAGATCGAACAGACCATCACCTCCATGCTGCGGCCAGATGTGCTGCTCGATCTGCTCGCCAACTTCACTGCCTATGCCACCGACAAGAAGAAGCGCCGCATCAAGATCATCGCCCGCTACCAGCAGTATGAGGGCGCCAACAAGATCGTCGAGCGCGTCGTCGCCGGCCAGCCGAAGAAGGGCCTGATCTGGCACTTCCAGGGCTCCGGCAAGTCGCTGCTGATGCTCTTCGCGGCCCGCAAGTTGCGTCTCCACCCGGCGTTGGGCAACCCGACGGTGATGATCGTCGTCGATCGCATCGATCTCGACACGCAGATCTCAAGCACCTTCTACGCTGCCGATACGCCCAACCTGATCAAGGCCGAGAGCCGAGCCGATCTACAGCGACTGTTGGCTCAGGACATACGCAAGATCATCATCACGACGATCTTCAAGTTCGGCGAGGCTGAGGGGGTGCTCAACGAGCGCGGCAACATCATCGCTCTTGTCGATGAGGCACACCGCAGTCAAGAGGGCGACCTGGGGCGCAAGATGCGCGCGGCGCTGCCCAACGCCTTCCTCTTCGGCCTGACCGGTACACCGATCAACCGCGCCGACCGCAACACCTTCTACGCCTTCGGCGCCGAGGAGGATCAGGCCGGCTACCTGAGCCGCTACGGCTTTGAGGAGTCGATCCGTGACGGAGCCACCATGCCGCTGCATTTCGAGCCGCGCCTGCTCGAGCTGCACATCGACAAGGAGGCCATCGATGAAGCCTTCAAGGAGCTGACCGGCGGCCTGAGCGATCTCGACAAGGACCTGCTTGCCAAGACTGCCGCCAAGATGGCGGTGCTGGTCAAGTCACCGGAGCGCATCGAGGCTATCTGCGCCGATATCGCCGCCCACTTCCAGGAGAAGGTAGCTCCCAGCGGCTTCGGGGCGCAGGTGGTGACCTTCGACCGTGAGAGCTGTCTGCTCTACAAGCAGGCGCTCGATCAGCACCTACCGCCCGAGACCTCCGACATCGTCATGACGGTCAACTCCGGCGAGGAGCAGTATGCGCCCTATCGTCGTGAACGTGATGCCGAGGAGCAGCTCCTCGACCGCTTCCGTGACCCGGCCGATCCGCTCAAGGTGCTGATCGTCACCTCCAAGCTGCTAACCGGCTTCGATGCACCGATCATGCAGGCGATGTACCTCGACAAGCCCCTGCGTGACCACACCCTGCTGCAGGCGATCTGCCGTACCAACCGGCCCTACGGTGAGGCCAAGACCCACGGCCTGATCGTCGACTACCTCGGTGTCTTCGATGATGTCGCCCAGGCGATCCAGTTCGATGAGGAGGGCATCACCCGCGTCGTTGCCAACATCAGCGAGCTCAAGGACAAGCTGCCTGAGGCGATGCAGAGATGCCTTGCCTACTTCCCGGGAGTCGATCGTACCGTGGCCGGCTACGAGGGCCTCATCGCCGCCCAGGAGTGTCTGCCCAACAACGATACCCGCGACCGCTTCGCCGCCGACTACAGCTACCTAAGCCGCCTCTGGGAGGCGATCTCACCCGACGCGATCCTCACGCAGTACGAGACCGACTACCGCTGGCTGACGCAGGTCTATGAGTCGGTCAAGCCCTCGACCGCGACCGGCAAGCTCCTCTGGCACGCCCTCGGACCCAAGACCATCGAGCTCATTCACGAGAACGTGCATGTCGATGCAGTGCGCGACGACCTTGAGACGCTGGTACTCGATGCCGACCTGCTCGAGGCCGTGCTTGGCGCGCCCGACCCGGAGAGGAAGGGCAAGGAGATCGAGATCAAAGTGGCGCAGCGTCTGCGCAAGCGCCTGCACGATCCGCGCTTCAGGGAGCTGGGTGAGCGGCTCGAAGACCTCAAGCAACGCCACGAACAGGGACTGCTGGTCAGCGTCGAGTTCCTGAAGGCCCTCCTCGATCTGGCACGCGACGTCGTGGCTGCCGAGCAGAAGGCGGAACCGATCGAGAGCGAGGAGCTCGGCAGAGCTGCCCTCACCGACCTCTTCGAGCATGCTAGGAACCCGGACACGCCGATCATGGTCGAGCGCGTCGTTGCCGACATCGACGAGATCGTGCGCTACGTGCGCTTCGATGGCTGGCAGAACACCCACGCCGGTGAGCGCGAGGTGAAGATGGCTCTGCGCAAGACCCTCTTCAAGTACAGGCTCCACCAGGACCAGGAACTCTTCGACCGCGCCTACGGCTACATCCGCGAGTACTACTGAGAAGTGCAGGTGCTCGTGAGCGTGCGTCCAGACATGAGTGACAGCCTCATCCACTTCACCAGCGGTGACACTCTGGACGAGGCGTTTGACCGTTTCCGCACCATCGTCTCCGAATGCCGTCTGAAGGGCGGCAGGCGCATGATTCGTGGCGGATACGCGTGCGTCTGTCTCAGCGAAGCGCCGCTTCCTCTGCCGAACGCGCTAGTGAACCCCGATTCATACTCCAAATACTCCCCCTTCGGTGTGCTCTTCAGGAAGCAGTGGGTGTTCGAACAGGGTGGGCGTCCGGTGATCTACCAACGCGACGCCGAATTCGAGCTGCTACCAGACGAGCTGCGATGGCGCCATGTCTGCTACGACCCACCGAGAGTCGACTTCACATGGGAGCGTGAGTGGCGAGTCTGCTGCGCTGAGCTGCCCTTCGATCCTGGTGTCGCGACTCTGGTGCTGCCGTCGGAGGAGTGGGTGGGGGACCTGATCGCGGATCACGAAAAAACCGAGGACGCCAAGTGGTATCCATACTCCGAAGTCCTCGATCAGGAGCAGCTGCAGCAGTACCGTGAGGATTTTCCGTGGACGATCACGTACCTGGCCTGAGGCGGTCCGTCAGCGCTCTTCCGAGGCGTGAAGGGCACCCTTGAGCGATGATGGCAGCACGTCGGCGCATGTCGGCCTGTCTTTGAGGCTGTCGAAACGCAGCCCCGAACGCGGCGTCGGCATCGCGTCGGCGCTCTTCGGAACACAGCTGCACAGCAAGGGTTTCTGCGACCGAAGCACGATACGCAAACCTGTGCTCGCTCGAGTCCATCTGGTCTGGCAGAGGCGGAAGCAGTATTGTCCTGCAGCAGGAAACTCGTGATTCTCGAAACGGTCGTCCTTCACGGGGCGCTGTGAAGGATCGCCTCAGGGCAGCCGAGGAACGGTACTGTGCGCGGCATCTCCGCAGGTCAGCAGGATGTTGCCGTTCAGAGACTGGCGCCGTCCTTGTCTGCGTACTCAGGATTCGGTCTCGTCGAGTCGACACGGGATGCAGTCTGTTCTCTGCCAACCTTGGTCTTGTGCATCAACTCAACAACGATCTCTTCCCAGTAGCGAAAGACCGCACTCCAGTCTGTGGACTTGCGATCGAGCATGATCTGAATGGCGAGGCCGTCGAGCACGGCAAGCGTCAGGATGTCAAGAGGCCAGACGCTCCCTTCGTCATCCGCTGCCGCGCATCCGCCCAGTTGTTCACGATGGACTCGCCGGTAAGATTCATACGCGTCACTAAGCAGCTCGGCTATCTCGGGATCGCGAAAACCCTGAGTCATGATCTCAAGGAAGGCCAGGTTGCTTTGGGAATCGGCTGCGACCCGCTCGTGGATCTTTATGGTGGCCCTGGACCGTTTGTCTCCTGGCTCCAGCCGATCGAGCTCTGCCAGTCCACTGGCGGTGATATCTCTTACGAGCGAATCGGATAGGGCTGCAATGAGACCAGCCTTGTTGCCGTAGTGGTATGTGATGGAGGCAGCATGCTCTCCGGCGGCATCGGCGATTCTGCTCATTGTGAGAGCTTGGTAGCCCTCTGTCTCTAGTAGGTGACGTGCTGCGTTCAAGATGCGCAATGCGGTGGGAGGCAGATCGCTGATGTGATCTCTCTCCGTCCAAGGTCTCCTGGCTCTTGTCTTCTTCGTATTAGCCATGGCCTCCAGCCAGCACTCGTGTTCCCGCAGTCTACTGCTCTTCGTGGTCACTCCGCGGCCAAGAGTCCCAGATCAACGGGAATGCATGTGCCTGTGATTCCCGACGAATCGTCGCTTGCCAGGAACGCAACCATTCGGGCGACCTCGCTAGTCTCGACCGGACGCTTCACCGCTTGTCGCGAAACCCAATCCTCAAGGACTTCCGATCTCTTCTTGCCCGTGAGCCGCTCCTGTTCTTCGAGTTGGTTCTGGATCATTGGGGTCATCATGAGACCTGGAGCGACGGCATTCACACACAAGCCGTGCCGACCTCCCTCGAGAGCGGCGACTTTGACCAGGCCCAACACTCCGTGCTTGGCGGCGGCGTACGCCGCCTTGAACGGCTCGGCGACGAAGCTGCTCACCGACGCGATGACAACGATGCGGCCGCGCCCAGACTGACAGAGCGGCTCCCAGGCAGCCTTGACCGCTAGGAACGAACCCCTAAGCATGACGTTGTTGAGTCTGTCCCACTGCTCCAGCGGGAAGTCGTGAAGTGGCTGGACATGCTGAACGCCTGCACAAAGGACGAGACTGTCTAGACCTGCGAAGCGCCTAAGGGTCTCTTCGACCATCGCTACTACGCCGTCTGGGCTGGCGATATCGGCTCGGAATACGCTGCTTCCACGGATGTCTACTGGAAGAACGCTGGCGCCCTCTTCGCGAAAGGCATTGCAGATCGCCGTGCCCAACCCTCCAGCGGCGCCAGAGACGATGGTCGATCGTCCTGCAAGGCGTTGCCCACGATGCGGTATTGCGTTTTCATGGTCGACCATATTGCCAGTATGAAACCTTGACAGGCTCAGTGTCAAGGAGGGCGATTGCTGTCATCTGTCGCCAATATATGCGGCTTTCCAGGCATTAATGGCAATCAGGCCATACCTTCTCGGTGATGACAATTGTTCCAGAAGAACCTGTTGACAAGCGCTTATTGGATGCTATTCTTTTGGTCGACCGACATAATTGCGGTCTCGAAGTAGTCTGCTGCTCTCGAATCGAGAAGCCGAATGGGTCAGCTTCCTTGGGGGGGTCAGTGAGTGGACAAGTGACACGGTCGCGAATTGAGCCACATCTGCTTGCGATTCTTGGTAATCGCGTCAATAGCATCGCGCGGCACATGACTCACGTTCTGACTCGGAGCGCCCGCTCCAGTGTCATGAGTGCGGCGCGCGACCTTTCTACCGCCATTTGCGACAGGAATGGCGACGCCTTGGCGCTTCCGAACGGTTTTCCTGTGCATGTCGCCAACATGAGCCTTGTGGCGAAGTCGGTCCTGGAGCTCCACGGTCACGACATGCGGCCCGGCGATGCGTTCCTTCATAACTCGCCATACCACGGCAATACACACATGGCCGATCACACCATTGTGGTGCCGGTGTTCCACGAAGACGAATTGCTCTTCCTCTGCGCATGTCGAGGACACCAGGCCGACATCGGCAACGGCGTTCCGACCACCTACAACGTGCGGGCTAGAGACATCTACGAAGAGGGTGCTCTCTGCTTTCCCGGAGTGCGCGTCCAGCAGGACTACCGGGACGTCGACGACATCATCCGCATGGCAAAGATGCGCATTCGTGTGCCGGATGTTTGGTATGGCGACTATCTGGCGGCGATAGGCGCCGCCCGTATTGGTGAACGTAGTCTCCTGGAGCTAGTCGAAAGACACGGCAGGGAGACGATCGAGGCGTTTTGCGCCGAGTGGCAGGAGTACGGATCGCGGAAGATGGCCGACGCCATCGGAAAACTGCCGGCCGGCAGATGGAGCAACAGCTCGCGACACGACGGAATCCCTGGCCTTCTTGACGGGGGGGTGACTGTAGGTGTGGAAGTCACCATCATTCCCGACCAGGGACGCGTCGTGGTCGATTTCCGCGACAACGCTGACCCCGTTGCCTGCGGACTGAACCTCTGCGAGGCGACAGTCCTCTCGGCAGGCCGAACCGGGATAATGAATCGCATGCCGACGGATGTGCCCTTGTGCGAAGGCGCGTTCGACCGAATCGAAGTGCGTATGCGCGAAGCGGGCGTCGTCGGCAAGGCGAGTCTTCCATACTCGTCGTCTGTGGCCACCACCAATGTAGCTGATCACGCGATTCTGGCAGTCCAAGGTGTGTGGAGTCAGGTCGACTATGAGCTCGGCATGGCTGAGGGAGCCGAGGCGAATGGCGTGGAGAACGGGGTCATCTCCGGATACGACTCAGCGCATGACCGTCATTATGTCACCCAGATCATCGCGGGCGGTACAGGTGGCATGGGCGTGTTCGGCCACGATGGATGGGTTGACTATGCCATCAGCAACGGCTCGATGGAGGAGTGGAACGCCATCGAGGTGGTCGAGCAGAAGTACCCGATCCTGTATTTGCAGCAGGAACTGATCCCAGACTCCATGGGGGCTGGGAGGTGGGATGGCGCTCCGGGGTGTCGCACCATGATCGCCGCTGTCTCCGACCCCGTGACGTTCATGTATCTGGGCGACAACCAGGAGACTCACCCTCGGGGTGCCAACGGCGGGGGCGATGGCAGCGGGCAGCGTGCCGCGATTGTCGATTGGCGAGATTTACTCGCCGACGAGCAAGAGCTTCCTCTGTTCAATAGCGTCACCCTTCAGCCCGGCCAGGCGATTATCGGAATGACGAGCTCGGGGGGTGGCTACGGCGATCCACTTGAGCGAGATCCAGAGGCTATACGGCACCGGGTCCGCGAAGGCTGGCTCAGCCGAAGCAGAGCCCGCGAGGTCTACGGGGTGGTGCTGGAGGAGTCCTCTGATTGTGAGATCGATGTTGATGCCACGGCTCGAGAACGGGGCCGTCGTCCTGTGGGTCATGTCGCCCAGGGGGTGTGTCGATGAGCTACGCGCTCAGCAGTGACGTCGGCGGTACGTTCACGGATCTGGTCGTCGCCGACGATCAGGGGGTCGTCGGAATGCACAAGGTACTGACGACACCAGATAATCAGGTCAACGGCATCCTGGCTGCCATCAGCGCCGCAGCATCGGCAAGCGAGGTGACTGAATCGGCTTTTCTGGCAGCATGCAGGTCATTCAGCAACGGCTCGACGGTCGCTACGAATGCACTGATCGAACGTTCGACGGCTAGAGTCGGTCTGATCTGCACAAAGGGGCACGGTGATGTCTTGCTCTTCAGGGAGGGGGGTAAGGAGAATCCCTTCGATTGGGATCTTGACTATCCCGAGCCTTTCGTGCCACGACATCTGACGATTCCAGTCACCGAGCGGATCGCCCGCGATGGCTCCGTGGTGCTCCCCCTTGATGAGGCCGAGGTACGTTCAGCCATCAAGGCTCTTCGGGAGCTAGAGGTCGAGGCCATCGCGGTGGCCTACCTGTGGGCGTTTCAGTACCCAGCACATGAGGTGCGGACTGCCGAACTGATCGAAGAGGAGTGGCCGGGTGTCGACTACAGCCTGAGCCATCAGGTGAGTCCAATTGCACGGGAGTATCGAAGGACCGTCGCTTGTGCCATGGACGCATCACTGCGCCCACTTCTGACTGGCTACCTCGAACGGCTTGAGGATGGCTTGCGCGAAGCCGGATTCGAAGGTTCGCTCCGTGTTCTGACTGGATCAGGTGGTATCGCGGCGCCAAGCGAGCTGGTGAGGAATCCACTTCTCAGCCTCGACTCCGGACCGGCTTTGGCCCCTGTAGCTGGACGGTTCTACGCGACCGCGGAGTTCGATGCAGAAGATGTGATCACCTGCGATATGGGTGGCACGAGTTTCGATGTCACTCGGGTGACCGCTGGAGAGATCGCGGTCACGAGAGACTTCCGCATTGGCCATGAGCGCCTGAATATCGCCAAGGTCGACTGCCGGACGATCGGTGCCGGAGGTGGCAGTATTGCGCGAGTCGACGAGGGTGGACTCCTCCACGTTGGACCAGAAAGCGCCGGCAGCGTGCCGGGTCCAGCCTGCTACTGCGGAGGCGGCAGCCTACCGACAGTGACCGACGCCGCCCTGCAGCTCGGCTACTACGACGAATCGTACTTCCTGGGCGGAGCTATGCCTCTGTCTCGCGAGCTGGCAGCGGAGGCGATCGAGGCGCATGTGGGTAGTCGCCTCAGACTCGACGTGGACCAAGCCGCATTTGCCATCTGGAGTACCGTCTGCGCGAGCATGACTGAAGCCATTCGAGAGATCACCGTGAAGGTCGGAATCGACCCGTCCGAGTACGTCTTCGTTGCCGGCGGCGGCGCCGCCGGAGCTCACATCGGGCCTATCGTGGAGGGTCTGCGCGGCAAGGCGATCATCGTTCCGCGGACCGCTGGGACGCTCAGCGCCTTCGGCGGTGCGATCGGAGACGTGGTCCGTGAGTTCAACCGATCGTTCTTCACAAACAGCGACGATTTCGACTTCGATGCCGTCAACACCGTCATGCGCGGCCTCGAGGATGAGGCCACTGCGTTTCTGAAGAGATGTGGTGTCGCGAAAGATCTCTGGGATCTTCAGTACTTCGTTGAGGCTCGCTATCAGTTTCAGGATAGGGAGCTGACCATACCCCTTCCCCATCCACGTATCGAGTCAATCGGAGATGTTCGGAGAGTCGTAGAGGCTTTCCACGACATGCACGACAAGACTCTTGGCTCGTGCGAGGAGGGGGGACTTGTGGAGTTCGTCATGTGGACGGTTCGCGCCGTCGGCCGTCGCGGAATGACGCCGGGAGCCGTTCGCGAGAACGCCAGCTGCAGCGCGTCCGAGGCTCTTCGAGGCCAGCGCAAGGTGTTCTTCGACGAGCTGGGTCGGAAGGTCACGACGCCCATCTACGACGGCGCACTACTTGCCGGCGGAAGCATGCTCGACGGCCCGGCGGTGATCGAGGAACCGACAACCAGCATCGTCGTCTTCCCAGGTCATGCGGTGCGTGTCTCGGAACTCGGCAACTACCTGATGACGGTCCTGTGACGATCATGCGATTCTCGGAAGTCACTGGAAAGGTCTCGCACACATCGAAAGACGTGGCTCGACGTGCAAGGGGGAACCATGGGCGCTGATTCTGAGCACACCTACCGATACGCCGACACCTACGAGTGGATGGCTCACGTCACCCGCCCCAACCCGCTGATCATCACCTGCGCGGTCAACGGCGGCTTCCAGGGCCAGGAGTCACATCCGGCACTGCCCGAGACGCCCGATGAGATCGCCGCCTCGGCACAGGAGGCCTACGAGGCCGGCGCCAGCATCGTCCACATCCACGGTCGCGAGCCCGGCAAGCTCTGGGACTGCACCGGCTCGGCCGAGGTCTATCGCGAGATCAACGCCAAGGTCCGCGAGCGCTGCCCGGAGATCATCATCAACAACACCACCGGCGGCGGCTTCTCGACCACCGATGAGGATCGCCTGCGCCAGCTCGACGCCATACCGGAGATGGCTTCGTTCAATCTCGGCCCCGAGATGGTGCGCTACGAGGTACCGGCGCGCCCGGCCCCGCTGCCCGACCCGCACGACGGCTTTCTCTCCGATGAGTGCAGCGCTCCTACCTACGGCTTCCTCGAGCAGCTCGCCGGTGAGATGAAGAAGCGCTCCATCAAGCCGGAGCTCGAGATGTATGAGCCTGGTCAGTACTGGGTCGCCGCCGATCTCATTGAGCAGGGCCTCATCGAGCCGCCCTACTACTTCCAGTACGTGATGGGCTACCAGACCTCGATCTACCCGACGCCGTGGAACATCGTCTCGCTCGTCCGTGAACTGCCGCAGGACTCGCTGTTCTCGGTCATCGGCCTGAGCAAGTTCCAGTGGGCACTAACGACGTTCTCCATTCTGCTCGGCGGCAATGTCCGCGTTGGCCTCGAGGACAATCTCTATCTCAAGCGGGGTCGCAAGCTGACCGGCAACGCTGAAGCCGTCGAACGCATCGTGCGCATCGCCGAGGAGCTCAACCGGCCGGTGGCCACGCCGGCGCAGGCGCGCGAGCTGCTGGGGCTCTCGGCGACCCCGAGCACGTACTGATCATGCGACGCTGTCATTGACCGGGGGTAGATATGGGGTTTGTCAGTGCTGAAGACGTACGTCGAGTGGGAATCGTTGGCGCCGGTCTGATCGGATTCAGCTGGGCCCACGTGTTCAGCCGTTGTGGTCTGGAAGTGCGCCTCTTCGATCCCGATGCCGAGGCTCTGCAACGCGCTGAGAGCAGGCTGCGGGCGGCTTTCGACCTTTTCGTTAGAGAGCGCCTCATGACTGCCGATGGAGCCAAAGAGAGCATGGGGCGCGTCCACTTCTGTCAACAGATGACGGATGCTGTGCGGGAAGCAGACTACGTGCAGGAGTGCGTTCCGGAGGATCTGGAGCTGAAGCGACGCGTCTTGGCTGAGATCGACAGTCTTGCAGGGACGGATTCACTTATAGCCTCCAGCGCAGCTCAGCTGCCGATTAGCGATATCTCTTCCGCGATGCTGCACCCCGAACGATGTGCCCTTGCACATCCTACGAACCCCCCTCATCTCCTGCCCTTGGTCGAAGTCGCAGCCGGCCGGCTCACCGACCCGGAAGTACTCCAGAATCTCCGGAGCTTCATGGAGCGTGTGGGGCAGAAGCCGATCACCGTGCGCAAGGAGGTCTACGGCTACGTGCTCAACCGCATTCAGTATGCGCTGGTGCGCGAAGCGTTCCATCTCCTCCGCGAGGGCGTGGCCACGGTCGGCGACATCGACCGCTGCGTGACTGAGGGGCTTGGCTTGCGATGGGCCTTCACAGGTCCATTCATGGTCGAGGAACTGAATGCTCAAGACATTGAAGACGGCTTGCGCAAAGACGTCGACGAAAACGAGGAGCTCTGGGCTGCTCTCGGGGACTTCCATAGGACTGAGGAGACCGACATACGCAGAGCTGCCGAAGGTGTCCGAGAACTGCTGGGAGTTCGATCACACGATTCTGTTGTCCAGTGGCGAGATGAGATGGTCGTGCGCCTCCTTCGTCTAAAGCAGCAAGGCTCCTCGTCTCGAGAAGGGGGTGAGCCGGTCTGACGACTCCGAACGGTCGCAACAGCGACAAGGCCGAATTCGACCGAGCGGAAACCACTTGGAGAAGAGGGGGGACGATGAGGTATGTAACTCGGTTCAGCCGACATCTAGCACTGCTAGTGGCCCTGGCGATCATAGGTGCCGCCGGCGCAGCGCTCGCAGCTTGTGGCGGGGGTGATGATGGTGATGGGGGCAGCGGAGCGGCGGCTCAGCAGATTGCCTCCTATCTGTACGTAAGGCAGCCGCTCGCTGATTGGGATCCTGCTGTCGAGTCCGGCGACGGCGCGATCGTCCTCATGAATGTCTATGAGACGTTGCTTCGCTATGAACCCTCAGACGAGTCCTTCACGCCTGTGCTAGCTGAGTCCTATGAGGCGAGCGAGGATGGAATGACATGGACCTTCACGATTCGCGAAGGCGTGACGTTCCATGACGGCACCACTCTGGATGCCGAAGACGTCAAGTTCTCAGTCGAGCGCCACATCAACCTTGGGAAAGGTCTTTCGTATATCTGGGCTCCGGTCGAAACCGTTGAAGCTCCAGATACCACCACAGTGGTCTTCAATCTCAAGTACCCGGCACCGATGGACCTGATCGTCTCCTCCGGATACTCGGCGTACATCATGTCGAAGGAGGGGGTCGAATCCCACCCGGAGGGTTGGCTGACTGAGGGCAACGAGGTCGGTAGCGGGCCCTACATGCTCAAGAGTTGGAAGATGGATCAGGAAGTCGTGCTGGAGAAGTACCCGGACTATTGGGGCGGCTGGGAAGGCGAGCATTTCGACACAGTCCTGATCAAGAAGGTGGCCGAGGCGGCCACGAAGCGGCAGATGGTCGAGAGTGGAGAGGCCGACGTGGTCATCGAGCTGCCCTACGAGGACTACGAGGCTTTGGCCAGCAACCCCGAGCTAGAGGTCGTAACGAGCGCGTCGTTCAAGAACCTCATCATCCATCTCAACACCAAGAACGGCCCGCTGGAGGATGAAACCCTGCGGAAGGCGCTGTCCTATGCCTTCCCGTATCAGGACGCCATCGACTTCGCCGCCGGTGGCTACGCGACGCAACCGTACGGTCTCATTCCTGCCGGGATGTGGGGCCACAGCGAGGAGGTGCCGCAGTACTCCTTCGATCCCGAACAGGCCAAGCAGTTGCTCGCTGAGGCCGGCTACGCTGACGGCGGACTGGAGCTCACGGCGCTCTACACGTCTGGCGACGAGCCACAGCGCAAGTGTCTGGAGCTCTACAAGGCAGAGCTCCAGAAACTCGGCGTCGATCTTGAGATACGCACTGGTCCCTGGTCCTCTATCTGGGAGCAGGCGAAGGGCGAAGACCCGCCGCAGGACATGTATCCCTTCTACTGGTGGCCGACGTACGTCGATCCCTTCGACTTCCTGTTCTCGATGCTCCACAGCGAGGACGAACCCCTGTACAATCTCAGCTACTACAATAACAGTGAAGTTGATGATCTCATCGATGAGGCATCGGCTTTGGCTGCTACCGATAAGGAAGCAGCGTCTGAGCTATACGTGAAGGCGCAGCAGATAGCTATGGATGATGCAGTCGTGATACCGATGCTTGACATGCAGCATGTGGCAGTGGTTCGGAAGTCTTTCGATGGATACTACAATAATCCGGCTTACCAGTTTGTGGTGCTATTCTACGATTGCAGCCGCGGGCAGTGATTGAAGTTGACCGTGGACGCTGCTGCAAATCACAGCATGAGAGATAGCGAATGGCTAATCCACGGTCGCTTGCCTGAGGGCCAGAGCCGTCCGGTGTGTGCTTCCTCCTCCCGTCGTGTCGACGGAGGGAGGAGGAAGCAACCGGCCGTTGCCTCGGCAGCGGCCCTTGTCGCCACGCATGCGTTCGTGATCGATTCCGCCTTCAACGACCCGGAGGCGTGATGCTGGCATTCATCATCAGAAGAGTCGCGCTGAGCATTCTGGTGGTCTTCGGGGTGCTCGTGATCACCTTCTTGCTCACACGTGTTGTGCCGTCTGACCCGGTCAGCCAGTATGTCGGTCCGCGTGCGACGCCCGAGCAGCGCGCAAGGGCGGTCGAAGAGCTTGGTCTGGACGAACCGATCTACGTGCAGTTCGGGGTGTACCTCTCAGACCTCGCCCACGGAGACCTGGGCGAGTCCCTGTCGAGTCATCAGCCTGTGACCAAGCAGATGGCAGAATTCCTGCCGCCGACTCTGGAGCTTGTCTTCGTCGCAATCGTCTTCGCGATGGTCATCGGTGTGCCGATGGGAGTGTTCTCTGCCCAGAACAAGAATCGTTGGCCGGACCATCTCGCGCGCGTCATCTCAGTCGGGGCCATCTCGATGCCGACCTTCTGGCTGGCGTTGATGCTTCAGCTGGTCTTCTTCCGCTGGCTTCACGTGCTTCCCCTTGGGGGGCAACTGGACGCGTACTACACCTTGGTCGATCCCGTGCCGAGGGTGACGGGCTTCCTCTTCATCGACTGCATCATCGCCGGCAACTGGGGCGCCTTGTGGGACTACTGTGTGCATCTGATCCTACCGGCGATCTCGCTTGGGGCAGGGTCACTGGCTCTCTTGGCCCGGATGACCCGGTCCTCCATGCTGGAGATCCTCAATGAGGATTACATTATCGCTGCCCGATCGTACGGCTTGGGTGAGGGGGTGGTCCTCTGGAAGCTGGCGCTCAAGAACTCACTTGGCCCAACTGCAACCGTCACCGCATTGACGGTGGGCTGGCTTCTGGTAAACACGTTCCTCGTTGAGGCGATTTTCAACTGGCCGGGTATCGGCAACTACATCGCAACTGCGGTGACCACGCTCGACTACCCGGCAATCATTGCCGTGACGCTGTTCTCGGCGGTTGCCTACGTCATCCTGAACATGCTGGCAGACATCGTTGTCGCCCTGGACCCGCGTGTCCGGCAATAGGGGGGTGTGCGCCTGATGGACACCAACTCAAGGGTAAAGTCGGGACTGATATCCCGCCGGGCCCTCCGGGCAAGGTTCCGGGAAACGGGCATCAAGTGGCGCCTGCTGCTGCGCAACAATCTTGCCAAGGTGTGCGTCGGCTTCATCGTGCTGGAGATCGTCGTGGCTCTGTTCGCCCCATTGATTGCGCCGTATCCAGACGACATCGGCGGAGCAGTCCATCCGCAGGACAAGCTGGAGGCGCCGTCGTGGAGCCATCCGTTCGGTACCGACGAGTTCGGCCGGGACCTCTTCTCCCGTGTGCTCTATGGCACTCGCATCAGCCTCGGGGCAGCGGCGGCTGCGGTCGGTTTGGCGCTTCTCGTAGGAGTCCCCTTGGGGGCCCTTGCGGGCGGCATCGGCGGCGTCGTCGATGACATCATCATGCGGATCTGTGATGTCTTCTTGAGCTTCCCATCGGTGCTGCTAGCCATTGCTATCGCTGTGTTCCTGGGACCGAGTCTGCAGAATGCGATTCTGGCCATCGTCATCAGTTGGTGGCCGTGGTACACGAGGATTCTGCGAAGCCAAGCGATCTCTCTGAAGGAGCGTCAATTCGTTCGCAGCGCTCGGGCGATTGGCAGCAAGCGTCGTGCGATCGTGTTCCGGCACATCGTGCCGAACTCGCTCGGTCCATTGATCGTGCAGGCTTCGCTGGACTTCGGCTACGTGATTCTGACGTTGGCCGCGCTCTCGTTCCTCGGTCTGGGAGCTCAATCGCCCACACCGGAGTGGGGCCTTCTTGTCAACACGAGCAGAAACTACTTCCTCAATGCTCCTTGGTACATGATCTTTCCGGGGTTGGCGATCACCTTCACCGTGCTGGCTTTCAACATCTTGGGCGACGGGGTGCGCGAAGTCCTCGATCCCAGGAGTCGGACGTACTGATGGTGACCGCATCCAGGACACCTCATCTGCGGATCGACAACCTCTCAGTCGGGTTCAAGACCTACGAGGGCCACAAGCAGGCGCTCGAGCTCGCCAACCTCGAAGTGTGTCACGGTGAGGCCGTCGGCCTTGTTGGGGAGTCCGGCAGTGGCAAGAGCGTGCTTGCCTTAGCTGTCATGCGTCTTCTGCGCTGTCCTCCGGCTGAGATCGCAGCCGAGCACCTTGCTCTCGATGGTCGTGATCTGCTCTCCATGTCCCGGCGGCAGATGCGGAGACTGAGGGGTCGCGAGATCTCGATGATCTTTCAGGACCCGATGAGCTCCCTCAATCCAGTGTTCACAGTCGGTTCTCAGATGCTGAACGTCATCCGTCACATTCATGGTGAGAAGGGCAAGCAAGCCAAGACTCGAGCGCTTGAGTTCGTGCGTCTCGTCGGGCTCCCAGATCCCGAGAACATGCTTGACAAGTACCCTCATCAGCTTTCCGGTGGCCAACGTCAGAGAGTGATCATCGCGTTGGCGCTCTGCTGCGATGCCAAGTTCATCATCGCTGATGAGCCGACCAGAAACCTCGATGTCACGGTACAGGCTGGCATCCTCAAGACCATCGATCGACTGCGGCACGAGCTGGGGGTCAGTCTGCTCTTCATCGCCAATAACCTAGGGTTGGTCTCAGCAATGTGCGATCGGGTGGCTATCCTTCTCGACGGGCGCATTGTCGAACGCGGTACCGTCCACGAAGTTGTCGCGGCCGCCAGACACCCATACACGCACATGCTGCTGCGCGCTATCCCCTCCGCTGAGGAGCGTGAGGAAGCCTCGGCCGCTCCGAGTCCAAAGGCAGCGGTCGCGGCCGTCGTACCTGCAGGCGAGGGGGCCGAGATAGCCTGTCCCTACTACTCTCGATGCAGCGACCGCCTCGAGCAGTGTCGACTGAATGGCCGCCCCCAGTTGGTGAACGTCGGGGATAGTCATGAGGTGGCCTGCTACAGGACGGTGCGGGAGGAGGTGTGTGTGTGAGCGCTGCGACAGCACATGTTGGCGATGTCTCGGGCCAGGCCAACTCCACAACTCCTTTGGTGGAACTTGAGAATGCGAAGCTCCACTTTCCGGTACGTGGTGGCATCCTCAATCGCCCCAAGGCTTGGGTGAAGGCGCTCGATGGGGTGAGTCTGACCATCAAAGCCGGTGACGCTCTCGGCTTGGTGGGCGAGTCGGGGTGTGGCAAGACGACGTTGGTCAACGGACTGCTTCACCTAGAGAAGCTCACTGACGGCAGGATCCTCTTCGACGGTCAAGACCTCGCTCGGCTGGGAAGCGGCGCATTGCGTCAGCTTCGTAGGCAGCTGCAGGTGGTATTCCAGGATCCTTTCTGGTCGCTCGACCCGAGATGGCTCGTCCGCGACGTGGTCGGCGAGCCGCTTCGAGTCCACGAGCATCTTTCTGCGGAGGATCGCACGGCTGAAGCGGAACGTCTGCTGGACATGGTCGGCATTCCCAGTGATGCACTCTACAAGTACCCCCACGAGTTCTCTGGGGGCATGCGCCAGCGGATCGCCATTGCTCGAGCACTCGCGCTTCGACCTCGTCTGGTCGTGCTCGATGAGCCGACTTCGGCGATCGATGTTCTCTCCCAGTATCAGATCTTGCTGATGCTCACCGAGCTCAAAGCGCAGATGGGCCTGACCTATGTGCTGGTCAGCCACGACCTGTCCGTGGTCAGCTACCTGGCCACTCATATCGCTGTCATGTACCTCGGCAAGGTGGTCGAGTATGGCCCCACGAAGGCGATCTTCACCAGGCCCGCGCATCCATACACGGAGGCACTCTTCGCGGCTGTGCCCGACCCGCAGAAGATCGGTGTGGAGAGCCTCGTCTCCCTGGGCGGTGAAGTACCAAGTGCTCTAGATCCACCATCGGGCTGTCGCTTCCACACACGATGCCCTCATGTCATGAAGCGCTGCCGGGAAGAGGAGCCATGCAAGCAGGATCTGGGATATCAGCACTGGGCGGCGTGCTGGCTGGTAGAAGCGGAGTAGAGATGAAGTCCGGCAAGGAATACGCAGCGCCCTGGCGCCGGTTGTCGTGCACCTGGCAGACGAGGTCAGCTTTCACCGTGACACAAGTCAGCTACCGCAGTGGTCGGTGAATGATGCAGACAGACACGAACACAACCATTTCAACCGACCGTGAATCTCGTTGCCAAGCGTTCCTTCGCGCCTTGCGCGCCACCAGTGTTGCTGTGGTCGGTGCATCAGCCGATCCTTCGAAGTTGGGCCACCAGACCTTGCGTACTCTGCTGGATGGTGGCTTTGGAGGTCAGCTGTATCCGATCAACCCAAGAGCGCGGGAGATTCTGGGCCTGCGGTGCTACCCGTCCATTGACCAGCTACCGGGCCGGCTGGATCTGGCCGTGGTCGTGATTCCTGCGAGTTCCGTACCCGCTGTCGTTGCGCAGGCTGGAGACAAGGGTGCTGCCGCATGTGTCGTGCTTTCAGGGGGTTTCAGGGAGAGTGGAGAGGATGATCTAGAGTGCGAGTTGGTCATGACCGCGCGGCGCCACGCCACACTGGTGATCGGTCCGAACGTTCAAGGCCTGGCATTCGTGCCAAACCAACTTTGTGCGCTCATGTATCCCGCCTTCTCCGAGAGCGGTCCCTTGGCGGTCGTCGGTCAGAGTGGCAGCATCACCGCTGCCATCGGCGAATGGGCGGAGCGTGACGGGCTAGGACTATCGGCTCTGGTCAACTTGGGTAACGAGGCAGATGTGGACGAGTCCGATGTCGTGTCGTGGCTGGCCGACGAGCCCCACACTCGAGTGATCGCACTGTACCTGGAGGGTGTGCGAGACGGGCGTCGCTTCATCGATACCGCCTCTTCGGTCGCAGCCAGCAAGCCGGTCATCGTTCTGAAGACCGGCCGAACACCGGCCGGCCAACGGGCCGTTGCATCGCACACCGCCTCGATAGCGGGAAGCGACGCCGTGTTCTCCGCAGCGTGTCATCAGTTCGGACTGCTTCGCGCTTCGGATACGACAGGTCTCTATGATCTGTCGAAAGGTCTGGCTCTGATACGCCCACCAGCAGGTCGTCGCGTACTCGCCATTTCCAGCTCGGGTGGGACTGGGGCGCTGGCCATTGACGAGGCTTCGCGTCTTGGACTGGATCCGGTCGGGCTGCCATCGGGCTACGTGGAGGCGCTGAAGAAGCTCGGGCTATCGCCTCGGACGAGCTATTCGAACCCGCTCGACATAGATTCGCTGGAGGCCGAGGAGTTCGCGGCATGCGCTGCGCTCGCGCACGAGTACGACGTTGCTGACACGATTCTCTTTGGCATGGGTGATCCCGTATTTGGTGCATCTTCGATGGTCGAGGATTTTCTTGCAGGCTGTGAGCGCAGTGCCTTGGTGACCTATCTTGGCGGCGGATCGACGGAGCTTGACGAGGTGATACGGCTCCATCGCTCGGGCGTGGCCTGCTATCCGACTCCCGAAAGGGCTCTGCGGGCGCTTTCGGCCGTGCTGTTCTGGGATCGACATAGGTGCTTGGAGAGCTGATGTCTGACAATGGTGATACGACAGCTGAGTCACTTCCGGGACAGATCAAGGCAGACGGGTCCTTCAGTGCGTGGTACACGGAGCCGGAAGCCGTTCGGCTGCTCGGCCGCTACGGCATCGACTATCCGCCGCATGAGGTCGCAGAGACGGTCGAAGGGGCTGTCCTCGCGGCTGGGCGGCTGGGCTACCCGGTCGTGCTCAAGGTGATATCGCGGCAGATCGTCCACAAGAGTGATGCGGGCGGCGTTGTCACGGACGTTCGTGACGAGGAGGCCTTGCGGCGAGACTGTGCCAAGATGCTTCGTCAGGTGCAGAAGGTCGCGGCAGGAGCGGACGTCGACGGCGTTCTAGTCGCTCAACAGGCACCGGAAGGCCCCGAACTGATTGTTGGTGGCCGTAGAGATCCGATCTTCGGTCCGGTCGTTGCGGCTGGTGTGGGCGGCACGCTGGTCGAACTGCTCAAGGAGGTCGCCCTTCGGCTTGCCCCCCTGACTGCAACGGATGCCAAGGAGATGCTGGACGAAACGAGAGCAGCTAACCTGCTGGCGGGAGTGAGGGGCTCGCCAGAGCTTGACCGCGTCGCGGTCGAGAGGCTGCTGCTGAACGTTTCTGACCTTCTGGTCAACGAGCCATCAGTGGCCGAGATGGATCTCAATCCCGTGCGAGTCTTCGCGCGGGGATGCCTGGCGCTCGATGTCAGAGTCCGAACCATCCGTGCCTGCAGGGAATGAGGGGACCGTGGATGGTACCGTGGGTCCTCGCGAGAGAAACCGCCAACGCGGAGGACTCGATCTCGAAGGCCGCGTCGCGCTGGTTACCGGCGCAGCTGGCGGACTAGGAGCTGTCGTCTGCGATACGTTGGCCGCTGAGGGGGCCGACGTCGTCGGAGTTGATGTGCGCGGTAGCGGTGTGCTGCGGACAGATGCTTCAACGGAGGAGGGAAACCGCTTCGCGGTAGACGCCGTACTTGAGAAGCACGGTCGCATCGACATCCTCGTTCTGAATGCCGCTGTGCAATACGTGTCTCCCATCGCGGACTACCCTTCGAAAGAGTGGGATCGAGTCGTGGATGTCCTTTTGAAGGGACCGTTTCTTACCATTCGCGCCGCATGGCCGTATCTCATAGCACGACCGGGAGGCCGAATCATCGCCACGGCATCGACATCGGCCTTCACGGCTGAGCCGTATAAGGCGGCCTACGTCGCTGCCAAACATGGGTTGCTCGGGCTCATCAAGGTCGCGGCACTTGAAGGCGGCCCGCATGGCCTGACGGCGAACGCTGTCGCGCCCGGTCTCATGATGACGGGCCTGATTGAGGACCAGATGAAGCAGCAGGTGGCTTTGCGTGGCGACAGTCGGGAAAGCATCCTGGAGTCATGGTGTAGCAGTCAGGCAGTCAAGCGGCCGGTCGACACCGGCGAAGTGGCTGCTGCTATCGCCTTCTTGGCAAGTCATCGCTCCTCGGGAATCACTGGGGCGGTGTTACCGGTGGATCTTGGAGAGCTAGCGTACGGGGGTTAGCTGGAGGAGAAGGGCCTAGACGAGGCTCGCTGACCCAATGCACCGGATTGTCACCTATGCGGTAGGCAATCGGCATGCGACAGGCACCCACCCGAGCGTGAAAGGCGGTCCCCGTTCCGTAGGTTCGAAGCGGGACGAGTAACGGAACGGGCGATATCAGGTCGCGGTTTCTGCTTCGCCACGGTCTGCCAGTCGGGAAGGAGTCCGACGTGCCACAGAACAAGGTCGTGCCCATCGAGGAGGCGATCGCGCATATCGAGTCCGGTATGCACATCGCCGTCGGTGGCTTCATCGGTCAGGGCGATCCACTCACGATCATCGACGCCATGAAGTCGCTGGACGTGAAGAACCTCACCCTCTACGCCAACGATGCCGGCTACCGCGAGCGCGGCATCCTCGAACTGGCCCAGCTCGGCAAGGTCAAGAGGATCGTCGCCAGCCACGTCGGCACCACCCCGTGGGTAGGCAAGGCGATGAACGAGGGCAAGCTCGAGGTCGAGTCGGTGCCGCAGGGCACGCTGGCCGAGATGATGCGCTGCGGCGGCGCCGGCCTGGGCGGCTTCCTCACCCCCACCGGCATCGGGACGATAGCCGAGGAGGGCAAGCAGATCATCGAGATGGACGGCCGGCCCTACATCCTNNACCTGGGGCAACCTCACCTACCGCGGCACGTCGCGCAACTTCAACGTGCCGGCCGCCACCTGCGCCGACTACGTCATCGCCGAGGTCGAGAACCTCTACTGCCTCGGCGAGCTCGACCCCAACCACGTCCACACGCCGGGCATCTTCGTCGACGCCGTGGTCCGCGCCAACATCGACTACTGCGTCATGCGCGAGGAGGCGATCAACAATGTCTGAAGCCAAGCAGATCATCGCCGCCCGCGCCGCCCGTGAGCTTGCCGACGGCCAGATCATCAACCTCGGCATCGGCCTGCCGACGTTCATCGCCAACTACGTCCCGCAGGGCGTCGACGTCATCATCCAGACCGAGAACGGCGCCGTCGGGGTCGGTCCGCGCCCCGAGCCGGGCTGCGAGGATCGCGACCGGGCCAACGCCGGCAACTCGCCGATCACGCTCATCTGCGGCGGCAGCTACTTCGACTCGGCCACCTCGTTCGGCATGATCCGCGGCGGCCACCTCGACTCGACCTTCCTCGGCACCCTGCAGGTCGACGAGGAGGGCAACATCGCCAGCTGGATGATCCCCGGCAAGATGCTGGCCGGCATGGGCGGCGCCATGGACCTCATCACCGGCGCCAAGGTCGTCCACATCGTCACCGAGCACTGCGCCAAGGACGGCTCCAGCAAGCTCATGAAGCGCTGTACCTTCCCGCTCACCGGGGCCAAAGAGTGCGACGTCATCATCACCGAGCGGGCGCTCTTCCGTCGCTACCCGGACAAGGGGTTCGTGCTCGAGGAGGTGGCGCAGGGCTACACGCTCGACGACATCGCCGCCTGCACCGACATGGGCTACACGGTCGCCGACAACGTGAAGATGGAGGCCTACGGGCCGGTCGGCTGACACCGACATCGGGTGGAGAGGTCGGGCCGTCCGCCCTCCCACACACGGCGAAGGGGGCGGCGGCACCGCTGGTGCCGCCGCCCCCTTGTGCGTCACGGCTCTCTCAGAAGCCCACGCTCTCCACACGCTCGACGCCCGGCACCACGTTCTTGAGGTGCCGCTCGACGCCGTTGGTGAGCGTGAGCTGTGACATCGGACAGCCCGCGCAGGCACCCTGTAGCCTCACCTTCACGACGCCATCGTCACCGACCTCGACCAGCTCGATGTCGCCGCCGTCCGCCTGGAGCGCCGGGCGGATGTCGCCCAGGGCCTTCTCGACGTCTTCATGGAAACTCACGCCCGTGTACCTCCGGATCGATAGTGTCCAGCGTTCGTCACGCTGTGTCTCCTGCAGTCTAGATTCCCCGCCCGGGTGGCGACAAACCGGGAACGCCCGGCGCTGCAGTGCCGCCGCGCCTGACCGGGTCGGTCCGGGCCCCGCGGACGGCGCCCGCTCGCCCCCCTTCACAGCTCAAAGAGGCGCCGCTCGACCGCCTCTCACAGCTCGAAGAGGCGCCGCTCGGTGGCGAACAGACACGCCCCCCCGTGGGGCGTCACGACGAAGGTGTCCTCGATGCCCACGGCGCCGACGCCCGGCAGCACGAACTTCGGCTCCAGCGCGAAGACCATGCCGGCCGCCAGCGGATGGTCGTTGGCAGCCAGCACCGGCAGCTCGTCGAGCTCCAGTCCCACGCCGTGGCCCACGAAACGGACCCGTTCACGACCCCGGCCCATGAAGCTCTCGGCCAGACCTGCCGCCGCCGCGCGCTGCAGCGCCATCTCGTAGAGCGTCCGACAGCTCACGCCGGGCCGGGCGGCATCGGCGACCGCTGCCTCGATCTCCACAGCCGTCGCGAAAGCGTGCCGGCAGACGTCCGGGAGCGGCCCCAGGCTGAGCACGCGCGTGAAGTCGGCGATGTAGCCGGCCCGCGAGGAGACGAAGTCGAACATGACCGGCTCGCCGCGGGCGATGCGCCGCGTGGTCACGCCCTGCGCCACAGCCGGCGAGAGGCCGGCGCCGGCCAGCGGCGTATCCAGAAAGCTCGGCACCGTGCCGTTGACGCCGCTCACCAGCTGGCCGTAGAACATCTCCTGGTTGAAGCCACGCATGCGGATGACGCCCTCGTGACCCAGCTCGCGCGCCAGCGCCTCGAAGCGGCCGGCGAAAGCCACCTCGGTGAGTCCCTCCTCCAGCAGCTCCGGCAGCCGCGCACAGACGGCGTCGGTCAGTGCCGCCGCGGCCCGGATCAGGTCCACCTCATACGCCGACTTGACCGCCCGCCGGCGCAGGATGGCGGGCGAGACATCGGCCATCTCCGTCTGCGGGAAGAGCGACTCGAGGCGGCGCAGCTGCCGCACCGGCAGCACGTCGAGCTCCAGTCCCAGCCGTCCGGGCGACCTTCCGCAGTGTCCGGCGATCAGAGCCGGGAGCTGCCGCAGCGAGGGCAGCTCCACGATCGCCGGCAGCGCCGACTCCCGGCGCGCCCGCTCGACGACGCGTCGCACCAGCAGCAGTGGCTCTCCGTCGGACGGCACGTACAGAAACGACTGCTGCACCGTCCCGGCGTAGTAGTAGAGGTCGGCGTTCTGCAGGATCAGCGCCCCATCCAACCCATCCTCCAGCAGCGACTCGCGCAGCGCCGCCAGTCGCGGCAGCAGCTCACTGAGAGGGGTCGGTTGATCGGCCGGCGGCACTGCGGACGGAGTCGACTGCTCGGCCGGCGGCGCCGTGGGCGACGTCGGCTGCGCGGCTCGCGGCTCCGTGGGCGGAGCGGGCTGCGCGACTGGATCAGACATGTGCGGGACGACGGGCGACGCGGCCGCGTTCAGAAGGTCGGGAAGGCGGCGATACGCCAGACGATGAGCGCCACCATCAGCACCGCCAGGCCGACGAGGCCGGCGATCTGCGACGCGGTCGGGGAGCCGCGCGGGCTGCGGCGCCCGAACCATTGCAGCAGCTCCATGACGAGGAAGCCGGCCAGCAGGCCGCCGATATGCGCCTGCCAGGAGATGCCGCGCGCCACGAACGTAAAGACCAGGTTGATCGCGATCAGGAAGCCGATGTTGCGCAGTGCCGCCGCTGCCATCGCGTCTCGCTGGTGCAGAAAGAGCGCGAAGAGCGCCCCGAAGAGACCGAAGACGGCGCCCGAGGCACCGACGGTGGCCACCAGCGGGTCGGCCGCCACCAGTACCAGGACGCTGCCACCGAGACCCGACAGGATGAAGACGACCAGGAACCGGAGCGTGCCGACCATGCTTTCCACGTACGTCCCGGCGATGTAGAGGGCGAACATGTTGAAGGCCAGATGGATGAGGCTGGCGTGGACGAACACGGACGACGCCAGGCGCCAGTACTCACCCTCGACGGCGACATAGTAGGGCACGAGCGCAGTCTGCGCCGTCACCAGATCGCTGACCGACTGCAGGATGAACAGGAGCACGTTGATGCCGATGAGCGCGATCGTGGCCGGCGTGCGTCCCGACAGCCCGACCCCCTGCCAGCGGTCGCGGATCTGCCCACGCGTGTAGACCGGCGCAGACTTGCGCTCGGCTCGTGTCTGTCCCATGCACTCGGGGCAGCGGAAGCCGACCGCCGCCGGCGTCATGCACTCCCAGCAGATCGGCCGGCCGCAGCTCGAACACGACACGCCGGTCTCGCGATCGGGGTGCCGGTAGCAGTACTGCACGTCGATGTCGTGCGGCGCTTCGAGCTCGAACTCCTGGACGCCGGCCAGACCACCCGCGGCACGATCGCGCGAGGATCCCGCGCCGCGATCGTCGTCGCCCGACCGGTCGTGCGCGTGCCCGTCGTGGTCGTGCGGCGCCGGCACCAGTCGCAGGGATGGCCGGTCCGAGCGCGGTGAGCTGGGGCCGGGCAGGCCGGCCCAGGAGTCGTGGTCTGGAGACGTCGCAGCGTCGGGTGCCCGGTCTGCGCCGAGGTCCGCGTCCACGGCGTCGGCAGCCTGCGGCGCATCCACGGCCTCGCCGCCCTGCGGCGCGTCGACCGGTTCGGGCGGTCCTGCGTCGTCGCCGTGACCCGTCATGCCCTGATGCTCCTCGTTTGTCACCGGCTCCGTCCTTGACCCGGTATCGCCGTCCCCGACCGGCGCCGGGGTCGACGTACGTGTTCTGAGTGGTCGTGCGCTCTGAGGGAGTACCCGCTCATCTCGCGCGTCGTGTGCTCGTCTCTGGACCGCGACCGTATCCCTCCCGCCGGCGTGGACGCGGCGGTGACTTCGGCACGGTCTCTCTCGGACTCCATCACTCTTGTACCCCGCGGCGCCGGCGCGCAACACGTGCCGGTCGCTCCCGCCCGACTCACGCCACACCGCCGACCGTCTGACCTGCGCGCCGCCACAGATCGGTGAACCAGGCCGGCAGCGCCACCGCGCGCCCCGAGCCGACGTCGACGGCGGCATGCCGCGTGCTGCCGTCGGCCAGCACCTCACCGTCGCGGCAGACCTGATAGTCGAAGCCGAAACTGGCGCGGCCGAGACGGCCCAGCCAGAGACGCACGTCAAGCAGATCGTCGACACGGCCCGGGCGACGATAGTGACAGTCGGCATGTACGGCCGGGAACACCAGCCGGCGCTCCCGCGCCCAGCCGATGGGACAGCCGAGCGCGCGCAGCAACTCCACGCGCGCGACCTCGAAGTAGACGAGATACGAGCCGTAGTACACCACGCCCTCGGCGTCGGTGTCGGCGTAGCGCACGCGGACCTGCGTGACGAACGGGGTCCCGGAGCGGTGAGCGCTGCTCATACGGTCGCCGAGTCTAGCATGACCCGCGGCCGCCGACGGCTCGGCGGCCGGCGATCGCCAGACGGCAGGTGATACGCCCTGCATCGACGCAGATGAGGGCCGCGCCCCCGGGGGCACGGCCCTCATCTCATCCGACTCTCATGCCGCCGCCCGGCGAGCGGGCGGGCGACACCGCGATGGTCAGCTGCCCCAGGCTGCCTTGGCGGCGTCCTCGAAGACGTTGAACGCGTGGTCCATCTCGTCGTCGCTGATGTTGAGCGGCGGCAGGAAGCGGGCCACGTTGTCATACATACCGCAGGTGAGGATGAGCACCTGACGCTTGACGACCTCGGCGGCGAAGGCCTTGGTGGCCGCCGGGTCGGGCTCCCTGGTGCCCGGCTTGACGATCTCGATGGCATCCATGAGGCCCTTGCCGCGCACCTCGCCGATCTGCGGGTAGGTCTCGGCCATCTTCGCGAAGAAGCCGCGCAGCTTCTCGCCCTGGCGCTCGGCGTTGGCGGCCATCTCCTCTTCGCGGATGGCGTCGATGGTCGCGATCGCGGCGGCACAGGCCACGGCGTTGCCGCCGTAGGTGCCGCCCATGGTGCCCGGCTTGCACTTGTCGAAGTACTCGGACCTGCTGACCACGGCCGAGAGCGGGAAGCCGGAGGCGACACCCTTGGCGACGGTGACGATGTCGGCGGTGACGCCGTAGTGCTCGTGGCAGAACCACGTGCCGGTGCGGCCGAAGCCGGCCTGGATCTCGTCGATGATCAGCAGGGCGCCGATCTCGTCGGCGATCTTGCGGACCTCCTTGAAGTACTCGTCGGGCGGCACGATGAAGCCGCCCTCGCCCTGGATCGGCTCGATGATGATCGAGGCCACATCGTCGGGCCAGCACTCGGTGGTGATCACCTTGCGCAGGTCGCTGATGGCATAGTCGACGGGGTCTTCGCTGGCCGGGGTGCGGTACGGGTAGGCGTAGCGGGCGTGGTAGATGCCGGCCGGCAGCGGCTCGTAGTAGCCGCGGTAGACGGCCTTGGAGCAGGTCAGCGCCATGCAGAGGTGGGTGCGGCCGTGGAAGGCGCCCTTGAAGGCGATGGTGACCGGCCGGCGGGTCGCCTGCTTGGCCAGCTTGACGGCGTTCTCACAGGCTTCGGCGCCGGAGTTGACGAACATCACATTGTCCATCTCGCCGGGCACGACCTCGAGGATCTTGTTGGCGGCCTCGACGACGGTCGGGTTGTAGAACATGTTGGCCTGGGCGTGGACGATCTTGTCGAGCTGCGCCTTGACCGCCTCGATGACCCGGGGATGGCCGTGGCCGGTGTTGACGACGGCGATGCCGACCGCCATGTCGAGCCACTTCTGGCCGTCTTCGGTGTGGAACCAGCTGCCCTTGGCGTGTGTGGTGGTGACCGGCGTGAAGCGGCCTGTCACCGAAGGCACTGCCTTCTTCATCTTCTCATCGAGCATGTGAACCGACCTCCGCGTAGCTGGAAAGCGGGCCGAAAAGCCGTCGCGTGGCAAACGTAGCACATGGCCAGAGTGGCAGAGACGAATTTCGGACACCGGGCAAGAACGCTCCCGAAGGCTTGGACAATCTGTCCAAGGACCTATCCCGATAGGGATGTGCGTTCGGGGCGTTCGTGGACCGAGCGGGGCGGTCACGAGACGGTTTCTTCGTAGCCGAGCTACGGGGGAACCGGGGAGGGGCCGCATCCGCGACGTGTCCGCGGGCGCATCCGGGCGTGCAGACCTTGAGGGATAGGTCCTAAGCACGTCGGTCCGTGGCGAGGGCGCCGCGGGCGAGCGGCCGAAGGCCGCGGGCGGGACGACCGAGGCTCTGCTACCGCGTCGTTCGGCTCACGCGTCCATTTCACACGCGGAGCCGGCGCCTCACATCTTCAGCAGATGCTCGATCGCCGCCGTGGCGTACTCCGGCACGCGTGCGGCCAGACGTTCGGAGAGCTCCAGGCCGCCGCAGGCCATCTCGAGCGGCTCGATGCCCATGATGGCCACGGGCGGGATGGGGTAGCCGGCGGTGACGGCCAGGTCGAGCACCTTGAGAGCGTCGCCCTCGTGAGTGCTGATCCCGGCCAGCTCCTTCTGCGTCTCGACCTGGTCGGGGGTGAAGATGAGGTACTCGCCCGGCTCGAGGCCGAGCTGCGTCGCGTCGACGACCAGCATCGCCTCCGTCTCCTCGTTGAGGTACGAGACGAGGTTCATGGCGTTGGCGCCCAGGTCGATCGCGGAAAAGCCGCGGTCGAGGCCGTGCGCCCACACATGGTCTATGACGTGGACCCCGACGGCGTCGTCGCCGGCGGTGAAGTTGCCCAGTCCGACCAGGTAGCGCACGGCACTCGACCGCGGTCTCAATCAGGTACCGTCAGATACCGTCGTCTAGCCTTCAGCGCACGAACTTGACATCGAGAGCGTGCGTCGAGCAGGAGATGCAGGGATCGTAGGCCCGCACCAGCATCGACAGCGCCAGCTCCATCTCCTCCTCGCTCTTGTCGGCGTCGAGGAGTTCCGGCACGAGCACGTTGAAATCGTGCTGGATGTTGTTGTGGTTCTGGTTGGTCGGGATGATGCAGTTGCCGCCCTTGCAGAAGCCGTCGGCGTCGTACTCGTACTCGTGGAAGAGGATGCCACGCGGCACCTCGACCGAGTCGGCGCCGGAACCGTACTTGGTCGGCTTCACCAGCGGCTCGAGCTTGACGCCGTCCGCGAGCAGCTCGTCGATGATGCGCAGCGAGTCGTAGACGCTGTGCACGACCTCGACGACCTGCGCCACGGTGTTCATGTAGGGATTGGTGCAGATCGGCTGCAGGCCGAGGAACTCGGCCGCCTGCTTCGCCTCGGGCACCAGCATGTCGTAGTTGTTGTTGAACCGCGCCAGGGCGCCGGCGGCGTACGAATCCAGCTTGTTCTTGGTGTACTTGGCCGTCGACTGGTGGACGACGAACTCGTTGGTGACCTGCTTGTAGTCGGCCACCGGATAGCGCTGCTTGGTGCCGTCGGGCAGCGTCGACTGGATCTCTCCGTCATAGAGGCCGTAGGTCTGGTCGCTGGACAGCGCCAGGTACTCGGTGGGACGGTCGAAGGCCGGGATGTTGGGCGCCACGGCCTTGAAGGTCTCGAGCGTCGCCTCCAGATCGGGCACGGCCGCCACGAGCTTCTCCTTGAGCTCGCGGAGCTCTTTCATGCTCGGCACCTCGGCCATGCCGCCCGGCACGACCATGGTGGGATGGGTGGTGCGACCGCCGATGCAGGAGCCCCACTCGTGGCAGAGCCGCTTGAGGCGCAGGGCGCGAGCGACCACGTCGGGCATGGTCTCGACGAGCGGGAACACGGAAGGAGCCCCCGCCAGGTCCGGCGCCACCAGGATGTAGGCGTGCAGGATGTGGGAGTCGGCGTTCTCGGCGTGCTTGAGGACCTCGCGGAGCTTCCAGCTCTGCTCGCTGATCTCGATGCCGAGAGCCTTCTCAGTGGCCTTGACGGACGCCAGCGTGTGGCCGACCGCGCAGATGCCGCAGATGCGGCTGGTGATACGCGCCACCTCGGAGTAGTGGCGTCCGCGGATCATCGATTCGAAGAAGCGCGGGGCTTCGGGGACCTGCCACTCGCACTTCTCGACGACGCCGTCGGACACGTTCACGACGATGTTGCCGTGGCCCTCGACGCGAGTGAGATGGTGGACGTTGATATGGACGCTCGAGGTCATGATGTGGCCTCCAGGGCATTGGCGGTGAACATGCGGCCCTTCTCGTGGGCCCGCTGTGGGGTGAACCCGGCCTGCTCCACCAGCACCTTCTCAAGGGCGGGGATGTTGGGATCGTCGACGAAGCCGCGGCACGCCTCGCAGGGGATGCCGGCGGCAGGGCACGGAGCCGTGCACCCGGCTCTGGCGACCATGCCCATGCAGTGATCGCCCTCGAGGAAGCGGCAGACGGTCTCGCGGCGCTTGCACTCGACGCAGACCGGATAGTTCGGGATCACCGGCTCTTTGCCGTGCAGCAGGTGCAGGACGATCTGCAGGACCTCGTACTTGTTGACCGGACAGCCGTAGGCGTAGTAGTCGACCTTGATGGCGGCGTCGACGCCGTAGGCCTTCTGGGAGTCGAGGTGCGGCATATCGGAATCGGTGCCGTACACGTACTCCTTGTAGTCGTCCTGATGGTTCTTGAGCGCGTTGATGCCGCCGGTGGTGGCGCACTGGCCGTACGCGATGACGATGGCGGCCCGCTCACGGATCTCCTCGAGCCGGGCGCGATCGCACTCACGGGTGAAGCTGCCCTCGATGAAGGCGATGTCGATCGGCTCCGTGGTCTTCTCGGTCATGGCCTCGCGGAATTCCACGATCTCGACGTGGTTGAGGAGCTCCAGGAAGGGCTCCGCACCGTAGTTGGTCATCTCGATCTGGCAACCCTCGCAGCAGGCGAAGTCGAAGAATGCAACCTTAGGCTTACCCATCTCAGAATGCCTCCCCGAGGTCCTCGACCTCGGAATACGCGAACACCGGGCCGTCGACGCAGGTGTACTTGTCGTTGATCTGACAGTGACCGCACTTGCCGACGCCGCACTTCATCCGGCGCTCGAGGTCGACGAAGATGTTCTCGTGGGGGACGCCGATGCCGTCGAGCTCGCGGACGACGAACTTGTAGAAGACCGGCGGTCCGCAGATCACGGCACGGGTCTCGGGACCGAGCTCGACCTTGGGGAACAGCGTGGTGATGACACCGACGTTGCCGGTCCAGCTGGGATCGCCCTGGTCGACCGTCTCGAAGTACTCGACGTCTTCCATGCCGCGCCAGCACGCCAGGTCGTCGGTGAACAGCTGCAGACAAGGCTCACGCGTGCCGTAGAAGAGCACGAACCGGTTGAACTCGTCGCGGCGGTCGAGGATGTAGTTGATCAGGCTCCGCGTCGGGCAGAGGCCGATGCCGCCGGCGACGATGAGGACATCGTGGCCGCGCAGCTTGTCGAGGTCGAAGCCGTGCCCGAGCGGTCCGCGCATCTGCAGCGTGTCGCCCGCCTCGAGCTGGTTGATGGCCTTGGAGACGCGACCGACCGAGCGGACGACCACATCGAAGGTCTCGGGGTTGGTGGGCGAGCTGGCGAACCCGATCGGGATCTCGCCGTAGCCCAGGAGCCCGAGCTCCATGATCTGCCCAGGCTGGAAGTCGACCGGTTCGCCGTCGATCATCTGGAGCGTGAAGTGCTTCTCCAGCTCGGTCGGCTGCGCAGTCTTGACGATCTTCGCCTCACGAGGAAGGAAGAGATCGACGGCTTCAGTCCAGTGGCACTGGTGACTCATCTGCGGACTCCTCATGACGCCATGATCCGGTCGATGACTCGCACGGGGTCGGCGATGTCTGCCGTACATGCGGCAGAGCACCGGCCACAACCGACACAGGCCGGCTGGCCCAGCTTGTCGTTGAGGTACACCGACTTGCGCATGAAGCGGTGACGGAAGCGCTCACCGCGGCTGCCGCGGAAGTTCTCGGTGGCGCCTTCGCCGAGCGAGACCTGCGCGAAGTCTGCCGTGAGGCAGGCATCCCAGTAGCGAGTGCGCTGCCCGGAGACGGCGTCGACGTTCCAGGTGTCCTGCACGTCGAAGCAGTAGCAGGTCGGGCAGACCGTGTTGCAGGAGCCGCAGGAGAAGCAGTCCTCGGCCAGCTCCGACCACAGATCCTCGTTGTCGAAGGCCGCCGCGACCTTGGCGGCGATGTCCTCGGCGCTGTGCTCGTGCTTCTCCTTGCACTTGGTCAGCGCCTCGGCGTTGACCTTCTCGGCCTCGGCGACCTGTGCGTCGGTGGCGGCCACAAAGGCGCCGTGCTTGAGCAGTGCCTCGCCGCGCTCGGTCAGGGGCTCGAACACGTAGCCGCCCGTGATGCTGGTGAGGAAGGCGTCGTGACCCTTGGCCGGCACGCCGGCGCCGACAGACGCGAAGAACGCCCGGTCGGAGACGTTCTGGATGTTCGACGCCACGATCGTGGTCGTCTGGCGGTTCGCCATGTAGCTGCTGTCGAAGTTGCGCTCCGAATACAGCAGGTCTGTCTGGTCCAGCCCCTTGACGTCGTAGAAATGGACACCGAGGAGGACCTTCTCCTCCGGATCGATCGCCGACTTGAACTCGTCGGCGTCGAAACGGATCAGGTCCTGGGCCGGCGGGAAGAAGAGCTTCTTCGGCGGCAGGATGGTGACGTCGTAATCCAGCCGCAGCTCTTCGGGTGACTCCAGGCGTTCGAAGATGAACCGTGACCGCTTGGCCACCGGTCCGTAGACCGGTCCGGCTTCGATCATGGTCGTCACGAACGCGGAGAAGTCGTCGTCTTTGATGAACATCGAACTCATCGGACCCCCGCAATCTCGCTTGTGGACTCTTCCGCGTTGAGCATTATTTCACAATCGCTTGCGCAACGCGCACCGTCAGACGTGTCATCCGCGCTTCCGCGGATGATCAGGGATCGCCGGCGATATCTCTTGTCACCTGTGGCCGACCCCAAGCCGCGAGGGTCGCGCGCGACCCTCGCGGAGTATCCCGACCGCGGCGTGGCGAGACAGGTCCTGTGGCGGTGGGCAGTACGGCCGGCAATCCTCTATAATCCGGGTCCGGCCGGACGAGGACGGTGCTGCCCTGCGGGCGCCCGACCCCCTCCGGCGATCCTCCGGCGGGGTGTGGCTCAGCTTGGTAGAGCGCTCGGTTCGGGACCGAGAGGTCGGCGGTTCAAATCCGCCCACCCCGACCATGTCTCGCGAGCGACCGGGCCGTCCGTCGTCGACCGTCTCGCTGCCGTGAGCGCTTCCACCACCCTCGTCTGGCTTCGCCGCGACCTGCGCCTCGCCGACAACCCTGCCCTTCATGCCGCGATCGCCGGCGGCGGGCCGGTCGTCCCGGTGTTCGTCTGGGGTGACGCGCCGGGCCCCTGGAGCACCGGTGCCGCCGCCCGCTGGTGGCTGTACCACAGCCTGCGGGCCCTGGATGCGGACCTGCGTGGGCGCGGATCGCGTCTGGTCGTGATGCGCGGGCCTGCCGTCGCAGCGCTGGCCGCGCTGGCTCGCCGCTGCGACGCCGGGCACCTGCACTGCTCGCGCACGCTCGACCCTGATGAGCCGTCGGCGACGCGGCTCCGGCAGGCCCTGTCGAAGGCCGGCGCCCCGATCGGCGTGACCGTGCACGATGCAGGCCTGCTCTTCGGACCACCCTTCCCCACCACGGCGGAGGGCCGTCCCTACCACGTCTTCACGCCGTTCTGGCGTGGGTGCCAAGCTGCCGGCCCCCCGCCGCGACCGCAGCCCGCCCCGTCCCGCCTTGCACCGTGCCCCGGGCAGGCCGGCGGCATGACGCCGGACGAGGTCCGCGCCGAGGCGGTCCCGCCCTGGTCGGCGGGATTCGCGGACTCCAGACCCGGCGAGGCGGGAGCTCACGACCGCCTCGGCGACTTCGTGGCAGGAGCGCTGGCGCGCTACGCCGAGGACCGGGACCGGCCCGACCTGGACGGCACCTCACTCCTCTCGCCGCACCTCCACTTCGGCGAGATCTCGGCGCGCGCCGTCTGGCACGCGATCGACGACACGCTCAACGGCGGCGGCGGATCCGAGGCGTTCCTGCGCCAGCTCGTGTGGCGCGAGTTCGCGCACCATCTCCTGCTGGAACACCCGCGGACCACATCCGAGCCGCTGCGTCCCGCGTTCGCCCGGTTTCCGTGGAACGACGATCCCGAGGCGCTGGCGGCGTGGCAGCAGGGCCGGACCGGCTACCCCATCGTCGATGCCGGCATGCGCCAGCTCTGGCAGACCGGCTGGATGCACAACCGCGTGCGCCTTGTCTGCGCCTCGCTGCTCTGTAAGCACCTCCTCATCCCCTGGCAGCACGGCGCGCGCTGGTTCTGGGAGACCCTCCTGGATGCCGACCTGGCCGACAATACGCTGGGCTGGCAATGGGTCGCCGGCAGCGGCGCCGATGCGGCACCCTACTTCCGCATCTTCAACCCCGTGTCGCAGGGCAGACGCTACGACCCAGCGGGCGCCTATGTACGCCGCTGGGTGCCGGAGCTCGCGGCTCTGCCCGATGCCGTGATCCACGCCCCGTGGGAGGCCCCAGCGAGCGTCCGGCGGTCCGCCGGAGTGCAGCTCATCGAGCCCGGCGAGGCAGCCGCGCTGGCTGCCGGGCGTACGGGGGCGCAGCCGCTCGACGACGGCTGCTACCCGGAGCCGTTCATCGACCACGCCCTGGCTCGCCGGCGGGCGCTCGATGCCTTCGCGACGATGAAAGAGCGTGCCGGCGCCTGACTCTCAGACGGCGAGACAGCGATCAGTCGCGTCCGTCCACCTCCACGATATGCGGGTCGAGGCCGTCACGATCGACCTCCACGATCGCCACCGTGCGGCGCCTCGGTGGCGACGCACCGGCGGCGCCCGGGTCCAGATACAGGACGCCGTCGACCCAATCGACAAAGGCTCTGTGGGTGTGACCGGTCACGACCAGGTCGATGCCCTCGCGAGCCGGATCGACGTGCCGCTGCAGCAGGTGCCGCTTGTCATGGCAGACGATGAAGCGGATCTCGCCGATCGCTCCGCTGGCCTCGTGCGGCAGCTCGGACGCCAGGCTGCCGGCATCGGTGTTGCCGGCCACCGCCGTGACCCGGGCCACCCGCGACAGCTGCTGCAAGACGTACGGCGAGCCGACGTCGCCGGCGTGGATGATGTGGTCGACATCGGCGAACCGTTCCACGATCTCCGGATCGAGCCGCCCGTGAGTATCCGAGATGACGCCGATGCGCACGCGCCCGGCGCAGTCGCGCCATCTGTCCTTCTTGGCTTCCTGCCCTGCCTCGTTCACCGATACCTCACGCCCCCGGACGATGCTGCGACGATGACGGCCGCGCCGGCAGCGACGTACCCGGCGTGGCTACTACGTTGGTGACACGCAGCGTACGCATTATGACTGCCCGGGTGCCGGGATGAAAAGAGGTACGGACCGGTCGGCTGATCGCAGCAGCGGGGGATGTCGCCGCTCCATCGGTCGATGACCGGCGAGCGGGGCCGCTCTAGTCCGCCCGTCACCTGCGGGTGCGGTCGCTCAGCAGGTCACTTCGTCGGCTAGTCGATGGCGGTCCCGAGAGAGGCATCGTCCGACGGCGGGGCTGCGTGCAGCGGCGGCTCGTCCGCGGGCACAGGGTCGCAGGTCACGACGGGAGTCGAGGCTGAGACTTCGGCGCTCGAGGCTGAGGCTTCGGCGCTCGAGGCTGAGGCTTCGGCGGTCGAGGCTTCGGTCTCACCGCTCGGCGCAGCGCCGGACTCCGTCACCGCGTCGGCCCCGTCGGGAAGGTCACCGCCCTCAGGAAGCCCACCGCCCTCACAGGGGTCGCCGTCCCCGTAAACAGCATCCCCACCCTCGTACGCAGGTCCCTCCTCATCCGCCGACGGAACGGCCGTCTCCTCTTCCGGCCCCGGGGCCGGCGGCACGGTGGCCGCCTCTTCCGAGCCGGTGACCGGCGGCGGCACGACCGCCGGATCGGCGTCCGGGGCAACGACGGTCTCAGGGACGGGGTCGGCGTCCGGGGCGACGGCAGCGGCCGCGACGGTCACACAGGTCGAGGGATCATCGGTGCACGCATCCGGCGGCGCCGTCCAGATCCCCGGACCGGCCGCCGTCATGCATCCCGTGTACGTCACCAGATCGAAGCCCAGAGACGACGCGATGACCGACCACGGGTGTCCCTCGTCGCGGAGCATCAGCGCCTGGCTCCACAGGCCCGCAGGCAACGGCCGGCCGTCGAGAAGCACGAGCGCATACGTCGTTGCAGTGTCGCCGTCCGACAGATCGAGAGCGACCACCAGCACCTCCCCGGCGGCAGAGGCCGCAGCCGCATCGGGCGACGTCAGCGCTGCCCGATCGGAGGCCGACGCCGCGCCCGCCTCCGCGACCCGGCTGGAGGCCGCCCGCCCGGCCCCGCCCGACGTGCGGACGGGAGCGGCGACCTGGGTGCTCCCGGCCGACCGATCCTCCTCGGCGCCCGCCGGCAGGACGACACTCGCCTGCGTCGCCGCAGGACGACCGTCGTGCTTCTTGACGAGCTCGGCGCCGACGACGCCGCCGGCCGTCACGGCACACGCACCGGCGACCACCGCGGCGGTCGCCTTGACGGTCACCATGGTCACCAGCTTGGCGATGATGCCACTCACGGTCACTCCGCCGGCCAGCGTGCCGGCAGAACACAGACCGCCAGCCAGGCCGCCCGCAGCTCCGAACCCGGCACCCCCGCCGGCGACGCTCGCGGCGCCGAACGTAGAAGCTCCGGCGCCCGACCCGGCCGCCAGCCCAAGGCCAACGGCGCCCGAGGCGGCGACATCGCAGACCGTGGCCGCCGAGCCTATCCCGGCCGCCGCGGCCGTACCTTCCGACAGAGAGACGAGCGGGAACACGACGGCCAGCCCGACGGCGGCATCGCCCCACGACTCGATGGTCCGGCGACACGCCGGACATGTGCGGGCGTGCTCGAGCAGTCGCTTGCGACGCGCGGCAGGCAGCCCGGCGCCGACGGCATGCGCCGCCTCGCGTTCGGCGAACCGGCACGGCTGCGCTACGTCGTCGTCGCCGCACAGCGCCGTGAACCGCCTCCGGAAGCTGTGTCGCGCCCGGAACAGCAGGACCTCGGCCGATCCGCGAGATATCCCGAGCGCCTCGGCGATCTCGCTGTGCGGGAGCCCATGGACGTCCTTGAGCACGAGCGCGACCTTCTGCCGCTCCGGCAGCGTCTGCAGCGTCTCACCGAACAGCCACGCCAGCTCCGCGCGCCTGATCTCGTCGATCGGCGACGGACGATCGAGCTCGGCGCCCTCGATCGGCAGGGGTCGGCGGCGAGCGGCCCGGAGGTGGTCATACGAGGCGTTGATCGTGACCCTGTACAGCCAGGCGCGCACATGAAGACGTCCCTGCGTCTCCGGCAACGAGCGCAGGGCCTTGATGAAGACCTCCTGCACCACGTCGCGTGCATCTTCACGGTCCTGCACGATGCGCAGAGCGAGGTTGAAAAGCGGCGTCTGGTAAAGCTCGACGAGCCGCTGGTAGGCATCCGGACGCTCCGCCCTCAGCGCGGAGACGAACGCCGCATCCCCGATCGCATCGGGCGAACCGGCGTCGATGACGTCCTGTGCTTCCTGGAGTGTGAGTGCCATCCCGACGATGATAACGCGCTTCCAGCTTCCATGCTTACAGAAAGCTTCGTCTGATCAGGATTCGAGGACCACGACCGCCACTCCTTCCCGAAGTCACGGCCGTAGTCACGCCTTGCCGGGCGAACGAGACGACACCGTCGCCCGACCCCGGGTCGCCTCGCCGCCGGGTCACGACGAGGGCTCACATTCGTGCAGGATTCGCGCGCTCTTCACACGCTTCTCACACACCGCCTCTAGCATCCTCCCTGCCCCTTGGCAGCCGCGACCGGTCCCGGTCAGAGCTGCCGATCCAGGGGGCGCCGGTCACCCTGCCGACCGGCGCCCCCTGCCCCCATCCACCGTCCACAGACTCCTTCTGACGGTCACCGATGGACTTCGGGCGGCCGCCTGTGAGTCCGTGCAGCGCTGCGCAGCGCCCGGTCGCGGCAGGGGCGGGCACCAGCGGGAACGCCCGGCCGGGTGCGGACGTCGTCGAAGAGTCGAGTGATACCGGCACTCTCATGCACCCGCGAGAGCCGACCGCCTCGAGGATGTACCGGGACTGTACGACTGCCGGACACGGCAGAGACCTGACGCCGGTGCGACGTTGGTGCGACGTGGGTGTGACGTGGGTGTACCGGGACCGCACAGGTGTGACGTCGGTGCCGGCGGGATGCTGGCGGGATGCGGCAAGAGGATCGAAGTGCGAGCCGGTGACGGGCCGGCTGGCTGTCACGCTGACTGTCACGCCGGCAGCGGCTGGTAGCGGCGGTAGGACTCGAACCTACGACACGCGGACTCGCCCGCAGCCGTCTCAGGCTCGCCGCTCGTGTCTCAGTCAAGCGCCCTTGTCGCAGCAGAAGCCCGCCGCTTGCAGGGACTTCTATCCGCTTTCGTCTCACTCGGCGAAAGCGAGTCTCAGCGACGCTGGGTCTGTTATCAGCGGTCGCGGAGTACAAATGGAGTACAAACCACGGTCACGCACTAGGAGGAGGCATCATGGCCGAGACAACCTCGACCAGACCACTGCCGCGCTACGTGCCGAACGACGGCTACAACATCCAGCACGACCCCGACGCCACCGACAAGGTGCTGTCGCTCCTGATGGAGGGCTGGCGCGACCACCCCGGCGAGCCCGTCTACCTGACTCGCCTGCTGGGCACAGGCGACGTCTGGACGATCCACCGCATGGTCGAGTACTGGCGCCACCTCGGGCACCTCATCGACGGCGAGCGTGGCACCCCGGGCTACACCTATCGCGGCTGCCGGCGGCCGAAGCCTTGGACGCACGTCTCATTCATCACGGCGCTGCGGCAGATCGTGCGCGACGATGGCTGCACGTCATGACCGCCGACAACGAGCTGGACATGCCGGCGCTCTTTGCGATCTCCGACTTCCCCGGCACGGTCGGCGACTACGTTGATGCGCTGTGGCGAGACTACTCGGCGACGCTGGCAGCCGATATCCGGCTGTGGGGCCTGCCGGTGGTCGCCTACGACGGCAAGGCGGGAGACGGGAGGGATACGACGTTCTGGCACTTGATCACGGACAGCACGCGGCAGCGGACGGAGGCGACGCGCCAGCTCAGCCTGCGGCGCTGTGCTCACCTGCCGCGGGTGCGCTGGACCTTGGAGCGGCTCGCCGAAGGCAGCATCAGGGTCGTCTGGTGGCGTGAGCGCCGGGGACGTATCTGTGTGGCGCCGGTCGATTGGAGCATGGTCGTCATGCTGCGCCGACACAACGGCGTCTATGAGCTGTCGAGCGCCTACCCGGTCAAGCCGCATCGCCGGCTCAGGGTCTTCAGCCGGGCCGCGGCGCGCTGGGCTGCGCAGGACTTCTACACGCCAGCGCCGCCGCATACCGCTGCTGTCAGATGTCCGGCTCGCCCTCGTAGGGGACGTACGGCCGCAGAAGCCTGAGGTGCCAGTGCAGGCGCTTGGCGAGCCTCTCACGCACGTCGTGGTAGGCGGATGGCAAGCCGAGCCGGTTGGCTGTCGCGCGGCACTGTGCGTCGGCATCGACGGCGTCGGCAACGAGCGGTGCCAGCTTGTCGAGCCGGGCCTCTATCTCCCGCACGGCCGCCTCACGCCGTTGGTGCTGAACCTCGTGTCGATCCTGTGCCTGCTGTTCGGTCTCCATGTCGCCTCTCAGTCGCTCGGATTCGCGCGGCGCTCGGCCCTCAGTTCTTCGCGGCGCTCGTTGCGGCCGGATGGGCGCCGCATCACCGGCGCGCCGGCCGCACACATGGCAGGTGTACTCAGCCATGAGGGCTCCAGTTGGTCGCGACCGCCCAGGGCTTCTCCAGGAGTTCGTCGTTCGGGCTCAGGTACCGTGGTTCGTCGTGCCGATGGCGGTACCAGACCGACAGGGCGAGGGCGATCACAAGGTCGTCATGGTCGGACTCGCGCTTGGCCTCGAAGGTCAGCGCGCCGGCCTTCGTCTGCTTGAGGGTGAAGGCGCGCAGCTCCTTCTCGAGGGCGTCGGCGAGCGGCAAGCCGAGCGGCAGCTTGATGCGCTCGGATTCGAACAGGGCGACAAGGCGCGAGACGAGGTCGCCCTTGTGGACCGCCGTGCCGCGCTCGCTGCGATCATCGGCGGGCAGGTCGCGAGAGAAGCCGCCGGTGAGGGTCACGCTGCGCGGCCGGTAGTCGCCCATGCGGTCGGCACGGTGGGCCTTGCTGAACATGTCGCCCACGGCCCCGCCGACGCCGGTCGCGTCGAAGAGTAGCACCGCCCGGCGACGGAACTCAGGCGTACGCATGAGGTCAGCCACGTCGTCCACCACGGCCCCGTACGGCGTGCCCAGCGGCCAGCGTTGGATGTGGCGCACATGGTAGGTGTCGACCACCAGGCGTTCGTCCACCTCATAGGCGGCGTCCGGGACAGCTTGAGGCGACACGATCACCTGTACACGTTCCGTGACGACGGCGGCGCTGTAGTCGCGTTGCTTGCCGAGGTCCAGGCCGATGACGTAGTTAGGCATGGTGGTCTCCTTCGGTTGGGAAGAGTGGCTGGACCTGAGCGTCGTACATGGCGCGCAGGTGGTCCTCAGAGAAGAGCTGCGTGGAGGTCGCGGCGAAGCTGCACTCGTACTCCTGCGAGTAGACCCACGAGCCCAGAGCGGCCCTCTCTTCGGCCAGGAAGGCCGGCGCGATGCGCGGACACTCGCTCGCCGGCACCCGCACGCGCTTCCAAGTGGCGCCGCCGCTCTCCCATGCCTCATACCACCAGCCACGGCAGCCCCACGGCGTCGAGAGGGCGATCATCTGCCCGTCCGAGACGGCCAGCATGGGACGCACCGCGGCCATCGTCTCATCCGGGACGCGGGCGGCCTCGTCGACCAGTAGGAGACGCACGGCACTGTAGGCGCGGATTGTGCCCTCCGTGCCCGGCAGGGAGACGACGCGGGAGCCGTTCTCCAGGGTGAGGCTCAGGGCGTTCTCACCTTCCGATGCGACCGGGCGCCCGAGCGTCCGGTACGTCGTGAGGACCTTGCGGAAGAGTTCCTGCGACTGGCGCAGCGAGGGCGAGAGGCAGAGGGTGAGGCTGCCGGGCTCATAGACGGCGACGTGCACCGCCTTGACGGCCGCCGTGGTCGACTTGCCCGACTGCCGGCAACAGTTGAGCAGGATGCGCGGGTGCGAGCTGCGCAGCACGTCGGCCTGCCACTCGTCCGGGAGCATGCCGATCCCCTCCGCGAGGCGTACAGGGTCCAGGGCGCGGGCGAGGTCGGCGGCCAGCTTGCTCATGCCTCATCCTCCGTCACATCGGCCGCAGGAAGCTCCAGGACGTCCGCTGCCGCGATGCGCGCCTGCGGGAAGGGTGCCAGTGCCCCTAGGAGCTGCGAGCGCATCTGGAGCCATTCTGGCGAGCTGAGCAGGTTGATCGTCACCTGCGGCCTGTCGTCCAGCTCGCCGGTCGCCTTGCCCAGAAGCTCTAGGAGCGCCCGCAGCTCCTTGATAGCGCTCAGGGCGGTACTCACCTTGCCGTCACCTTCGGCGGCGTCCAGGATGCGCTCAGCGCGCCGTATCAGCGCCTCCACGCGGTCCAGGAGTGCCCCTCCGCCGGCCTGCTCCGTCCGCTCCGTCCGCTCCGTCGTCAGCGCCGCGAGGGCCGCGCTGACGTGGTTTCGGTAGTGGCGCGCCACAGACGAGGGCGTGAGACCGTAGCGGGCCGCGAGCGAGCGCTGCGAATCGCCACAGACGAGTGCCGCGTCGATTGCATCGCGCTCAGGATGGGCGCAGACCTTACACTCGCGGGGCATCGCTCAGGCCTCACCTACGAACAGTGTACTCGCATGGCGCTCTGAGAAAATGCCTGCACGCTGCGGCTTTCTCGGCAACGGCGACGGCGGTTTGTACTCCATCTGTACTCGGCAAACGGCGCGGGCGCCGCTTCTCTGAGGGCCGCCGCCTTTAGTGTGTGCGCTGACGCTCACAACTCCACGCTCGCCTCGTCCAGCGCACCATCGGCCACGAAGTGTGCGCATGAGGCAGCCGCGTCAAGCTCGGGTAGAGCCGCGTACGCCTCCGCTGCTGCCCGCCGGGTGGGATCGTTGCTGCGCTTGGCGGCGTCCACGGCGCGGTCCTGCACGAGTAGGTGCCGCTCGGGTGCCTTCGGGACACCACGCGCCCGCAGGTATGACTCGCCATAGCGGCTCACGGCGACGGCCGCCAGATCACTCTCAGCGGCGGCCAGCTCCACGAGAGCGTCGAGCGGATCGTCGCTGGCATCGGCCAGGAGACGCAGCTCGTCACGGGCCGCCATCTCGCGCGCCGGATCGAGCCGCGGCAGGGCGGCGCTGCGAGCCTTGGCGGCCAGGACGGTACGGGCGGCCTGCATCTGCTTGGCAGCCGCGGCGCGCTTCGTGCGGCCGTCTGCGAGCGCTTCATCGATGAGGCGTCGCCGGCCTTCTGCCGGGATCAGGTCGTCCTTGCGGAGCTGCGCCACGCGGAGGGCAGCCGAGTTGGAGACGGTCTCCAGCTCGCGAACGGCGGCTTCGTAGTCGCGCCACGCAGCCGCGGCACCGCTACCGAGCTGGCTTGCGAGGCCTCGCCAGCGCTGATGTGTGGTGGCCATGCGCTGACGGGCGGTGGAGTGGGCGCCGGCGATGTCGCGCTTGATGCTGTTGTCAGTGGTCATGGAGCGCTCCTTGCTTTCTTCTGTTGCGCCTCAGCCGGTGTACTGGATGAACGCCAGGGCGAAGTAGGGCGGTATGGCGTCTTCGGCGCCGGTCGCGCCGGTGCCGGCCGCACCAGTGGCGCCGGTGCCGGCCACGGTCGAGGTGTCCGAGAAGCTATGTGTGTGGCTCATCTGCGGCGTGAGGGCGGCAGTCCCTCCTGAGTCGCGGTTGACCGCAGGGTAAGACGCGGTGCCGGTTGTGCCGGAGACATCGTGGGTGTGGCTTGGGCCGGTGTGGGTGTGGCTTGGGCCGGTGTGGGTGTGGGTCGGTGAGGCGCTCTGCTTGAGCGATCCCTCGACGTTCGTCTTCGCGGTGCCGGAGTCATCCTGCTTGGCGCCGACCAGGAACTTGTCGCGCAGGTCATAGGTGCCGTTGGTGCCGTCGCAGAGCTGCCAGCCGGCCGGGATGGAGGCGACGGTGCCGGTGTAGGGCAGGACAAGCTTCTTCCAGACCAGCAGCAGACCCTCGAACATCTCGACGTAGTCGGCCGGCACGCTGTGCTCGGCGTTCCAGTCGGTCGACTGGATCAAGCTGTCGTCACCTCCGGGCTCGACGGTCGAGACCTTGGCGTGTGTACAGGCGAAGTCAGTCATGCGCTCGGCTCCTGTTCTGCGCCGAGTGCCGCCTCAGCACGAGCGGTGGCGATCTGTCCGACTGCCGCCGTGTAGTCAGCCGGGGAACAGACCGGCAGGGTGCCGTCGACGATGGCACGGAGCCAGATGCCCACGGGGCCGTCGAGCGCGGCGGTGGTCTCGCCTTCGGATAGGGAATGCCGCGTCAGCGCGACCCCCCGGCCGTCTGATGTCATCCGCAGGGTACAGTCGGTTCCTTTGAACGTCAGTGTGGGCATGGATACTCCTCTGTCTGACTAAGGATGGAGCTGGGACTTGGGCGGAGTGGAGGGGACCCCCTTAAGGGGGGTCCCCACCCACCCCACGCCCATACTGTCCGGAGGTAGTGGTTCCCGGTGGTTCCGAGACTGGTTCCAGCCTCAAATCGGTGGGGGTTCCCGGGGGTTCCGGTGCTCATCAGGCCTCTTCCTTGAAAAGTGGTTCCCCGCGGTTCCCGGGGGTGATTCCAGGCTCAACGTCGGGGGCAAGGGCAGACCGCTCCCGACGCCAGCGCTGCGCAGCCACGACGAGCTGTCGACGCCGGCCTTCGTCGATGTCGCGGAGCCGGTTCTGTGCCTCACGTGTGGCGGCGTCCAGCGGTACGCCGAGCCGGTCCAGCAGGTTCGCGGTCTCGCCGGTGCCGTCTGGCCAGTCGTCCGCCAGACGGCGGAAGGCGAGCGGTTCCTCATAGAAGCCGAACGCGACCTTCTCAGGTACCCACGACATGCGGGCGAGGTCGCGGTGCAGCGTGATGCCGCTGTCGGACTTGGCGAGTCTCCAGACCACGTCGACATCGTCGCCTTTGCCCGAGCTGCCCCGCGGCCGCTTCGGATCGTGGCCTGAGTGGTCGAGTCGCGCCCATGTGATGCCGCGGCGCTTGAGCCCGATGCCGGTGTGGTTGTAGAAGGCACGGAACGTGTCCGCTTCGTCCTCAGCGCCGGCCACGGCGCGGCCGATCGTATCGACGATGACCACCATGTGATGGCCGGGAAACGCGCCCTGCACGGCGTCCAGGAGAGCCATCAACGCTTCAGCGCCAGCCGTGGCGTCGAGCGGCGGCAGGGTCGGCAACAGGGCGTAACGCAATCGCGAGAGGTCGACGCCCGGCCCGTAGCCCATGGCGTCGAGCCGCTCGAAGAGGTCGGCCTCCGTCATCTCATAATCGAGATACACGACTGCGACCGGGTCCGTGCCGACCGCCAGCGCCGCCGCGATCCAGAGCATGAGAAGCGACTTCCCCTCCTTGCGGCTGGCATACAGGGAGTGCCCGCGGCCACGGGCCAGCACGTCGGCGTAAAGCCACTCGGCCTCGTCGTGGTCGCGGTCCCAGAAGGTCGACCAGTCCACGAAGGGATCGGGCGGCAGGATGTACTCGTCACCGTGCACGTCCCACCACTGCCGGTGACGGGCGCGCTCCTCGTCCGTGAGGTTCAGCGGGTTGAGGTCAACGGGGCTGTCGTGCTCGGTCGGCGTAGTGCTCACTGGACCTGTCCCCCGGCGGAGGCGCCTGGTGAGCTAGCACCAGGGGACAGGTCCGCGAGCTTCGCCGGATCGGCGCAGCGGCAATCTGAGGAGTCCGCACCGATCCAGCCGAGGAAAGCGTCGAGACGCAGCAGGCGGCGGCGGCCAAGGCGGAGTACGCCTGGGACTTCGTTCCTTTGCACCGCCCGGTAGAAGCTCGCCCGGCTCACGTGGACCACCTTCCACGGCTCCGCCTTGTCGACAGGCACGACGGCTTCGCCGGCGGCGCGCAGGGCTTGTAGCTCAGCGACCGTCATGGACGCGTCCTTGACAGCGCTTCCAGCGCCACAGCGAGAGCGACGGCCTGAGCAGGCCGCGGCACGCGCGTGCCGTTCTCCCAGCGCCACAACGTGCCCTCGCTGACGCCGACTACCTGCGCAAGCTCGGACACAGATACCTGTGCGGCGATCCTCATCTCGCGTGCCTCACCGCTGCGTAGCATCCGTCGCACAGCGGCGACCGTTCGCAGCTCATCCAAATCCACTTCGACCCTCCCGAGTCGTTGTCGGCACTGCTCAGGATACTTACCGGTGAAGTCTTGACAAGCTTTCGGATTGTCCACTACGATAAGTTCATGAACTGGAGCGAAGAGAACTGGAACTGGGTCGAGTGGCCGCACAAGGACAACGGACCGCTGTGGATCGGCGTCCATTGGCGACTGCTGGACGGCCGTTGGGAGTGCGTGGGGCTGAAGATCGAGTTCGCCCCCGGCGCCCGGGTGCGCCCCCTGAGAACGAAGGACCTGCGCGGCATCAACCTCGGGGGCTTGATCGAGAGAGCGGCCAGAGAGTTCACACTCGACCTGCAAGAGACGTACCGGGACCCCCACGACGATGGGCCGTTCGGGGCGCTCGTTGACGACCTGATTGAGAAGGTGCCGAAAGGCCGTCCCCCCGTGCCGCTTGCGCGTTTGCAGGAGACCGCGAAGGTCTACCGCGATGCCTACGCCAAGCGACTGCCGCCGACCAAGGCGGTGCAGGAGCACTTTGGTGTGCCCTATGGCACTGCTGGTCGCTGGGTCGCTCAGTGCCGCGAGCGGGGACTGCTCGGCCGTACCCGGCAAGGAAGGGCCGGCGGCACGATGCCGCCGCCGAGAGAGGAGAGACGATGAACGGACACGTCCGCAAGCGCGGCGACAAGTGGGAGGTGATCCTGGAGCTGGGCGAGCAACCGGCGCAACGTTGCCCGGCCTGTGTCACCGTCGACGCTCGCGGTCGCCAACGCGGGAGGTTGCACTGGAGCGACGCCGGCACCCTGGATGCCTGCCCCACCTGCGGCGGCGAGCTGGACACCGTGGTCTCCCGGCGACAGATCGTCCTGCGCGACCGCCCCGCCACGAAGAAGGCCGCGGAGAAGGCGATGCGCGATGCGCTCCATGAGCGCGAGCACGGCCACCACGTCGACCCTGTGGACATGACGGTCGCGCAGTACCTCGTGGACCACTGGCTGCCGACGCTGGACGCCCTGGAGCTGCGGCCGAACACGAAGCTCGCCTATCGGCTGCACGTCGAGAAGCGCATCATGCCGCACATCGGCGCGATCCCGCTCCAGAAACTCACCTACAACGACGTCGTGATGATGCACGCGCGTCTGGCGACGGAGCCCGGGCCTCGTGGCGCAGCCCTCTCCCCGGCCACGAGACGCGGTGTGCTGGCGACCCTGCACAAGGCGCTCGGCGAGGCGGTCAAGGGCGGTCTCCTGCGAGCCAATCCGGCCGCCGGCGTGAAGTACCCGAAGATCGAGCGCACCCAGCGCATGAACACCTGGACGGACGCCGAGCTGGACAGCTTCCTGCGCGCCACGGCTGGCGACTACCTCTTCCCCCTGTGGATCGTTCTGGCCAAGAGCGGCATGCGCCGCGGCGAGGCACTGGGTCTACAGTGGTCCGACGTCGACCTTGACACCGGCTCGCTCTACATCGAGCGATCCCGGCATCAGGTCGGCTATGACGTGGTGGAGGGTCCGCTGAAGAATGGCGAGGGTCGCCACGTGCGCATCGGCGCCGGGACCGTCGCCGCGCTCAAGGCGTGGAAGGCGCGCCAGAACACACTGCGTCTGCAGTGGGGTCCCGCCTGGCATGGAAGCGACCATGTCTTTACCCGTGAGAACGGTGAGCCCTGGCATCCGAACCGGATCACGGAGCTGTTCGGCGAGGCGGTAGGGGCGGCCGGCGTGCCGAAGATCCGCCTCCATGACTTGCGCCACACGCACGCGACCCTCGCCCTGCGTGCCGGCGAGCCGCCGAAGGTCGTGCAGGAACGGCTGGGCCACAAGTCCATCAAGATCACCATGGACACCTACAGCCACGTGCTGCCGGACATGCAGGAAGGCATCACCACTCGACTCGACGCCGTGGTCTACGGCGAGACGGCGCAGCCGTGACGCGGGGAGTACAAACGGAGTACAAACGCCCCCTCAGGCGGCAGGTGCCAGCCTGCGAAAATGCCTGTTTTGCGGGGGATTTGGTAGCGGCGGTAGGACTCGAACCTACGACACGCGGATTATGATTCCGCTGCTCTGACCAGCTGAGCTACGCCGCCGGGGAAGCGTATGGTAGCACGCCCCGTGGCCACCCCGCCAGCGGACGCCACCCCCTCGCAGGCGGGTCCCGGAGCGCCGCCCGGGGGACCGCCGCGGGCCGCCGTCCCCTGGCCTCCACCACCGTCCGGTGTCGTTTCCGAAGCTCATCGCGAGTTCATGCTCCATTAGGTACAAGCTCACGGACCGGCTGACACATATGACCGTCGTGACGGCGTGACCATTGGCGTCCGATCAGTGGATGTGTTCCGTTCAGCGGACCGGATATTGCTCGATGTGCATTCTCATGCGACATTCTGTACAAGCACGACCTGCTATGTTCATCATGATTTGGTCACATGACCCGTTGTCCATTCTGCCCGAATGGAGAATAATAGGTTCGCATGTGAAACTCGGTTCATGCGCCTCTGCTCCCGGCGATAGGCGCCGGGGCGGTAGCGCGAAAGGGACGGCAGCCATGAGGGCACAGGTCATCGCACAGGTCAAGGATCTCGACAGTTCGCCGGCGCCCGTACGTCGTCCCGACCGCCGCCCGACCAGCAAGTACTGGAAGCTGTTCGGACGGCTCTGAGTCGCCCCCCCCTGACCGCCGGGCACCCCCCCGACCGGCGGTCTCCAGTCCAAGGGCGGGGTCCGCTGCACGCGGACCCCGCCCTTGTCTTTTCGACCCACGCCAGGCACCACCGCTGCCGCAGCGAGCGCCGTCTGCGGCACGGCCGGGGAGACGCTCAGACGGTTGAACGACGCCCCGGCTTCCACTAGCATGTGTTGGCTCGCGGGGGAGTGCCCGAGTGGCTAAAGGGGGCGGACTGTAAATCCGTTGGCGCAGCCTACCCAGGTTCGAATCCTGGCTCCCCCACCAGAGCAGGCCCGGTTAGCTCAGTCGGCAGAGCACCTCCATGGTAAGGAGGGGGTCCGCGGTTCGAGTCCGCGACCGGGCTCCATCAAACTCCCTGCTCAGCGGCTACTTCTTGCCCGCGCTCTCGCCCGCATCATCGCCGTCGGCGCCCTCAATGTTGGCACTTTGCTGGCACCGCTCGGCAGAATCGCTCGAAAGCAGCCTCTCCACGTCGTCGGCCAGCCGCTCTCTGGCGGCGTCTGTCACCTCCACGTAGATGTCGTCCGTGGTGCGGATCGAAGCGTGCCCGGCGGCCCCGGAGACCAGAAGCGCATCGACTCCGGCGCTGCGCAGCATGGTCACCCAGGAGCGTCGCAGGACATGGGGCCCGAGACCCGGGAACCCGTGCCTGGCGCCGAAGCGCCGCAGCTGCGAGGACATCGTGTTCGGCACGTGCGGGCGCCCGTTCGGCCGGCAGCAGATCAGGTCGTGGTCGTCCCAGCTCTCGGCGGCCAACCGCTGTTCGCGCTGACGGGTCCGATATGCCTTGAGCGCCGCACGCGTGCTGACCGGCAGCACGACCGGCCGCCCACCCCTCTCCCCCGCCCTGGTCTTGGTCGGAGCGACGCTCGGCTCGCCGTCGTCCATGACGATCGCTCGACGCACCTGCACGCCGCCGGTCTCGAGGTCCACGTCGCGCCAGCGCAGGGCAAGGATCTCTTCGCGGCGCAAACCAAGCGCGATCGCAAGCAGCACGAACGGATAGAGCGCGTCAGGTGAGTGCTCCTGGGATACGTCGCGCAGGCTGAGCAGCTGCGCCGGTGAGAGCACGAGACGTTTGCGGCGGATGAGCGGCGGCGGATCGACGTCCTCGACCGGGTTACGGGCCAGCAGCCCCTGACGTGCGCCCCATCGGCAGGCGACCGAGAGGATCGAGAGCAGCTTTCGCATCGTGGCCGGCGAGAGTTCATGCTTGCGCTGGCGGGCGTGCAGGGCTTCATCGATCACCGCCGGCGTGAGCGCCGTCAGTCGTACGGTGCCGAGCGCCGGCAGCAGGTGGGTCTTGATCTGCTGGTGGTAGACCTCGACGGTCTTGGGGGCGCGCCGCCCGGGCGTGTTGAGCCAGCGCTCCTGCCAGTCGCGGAGCAGGTCGCGGACGGTGAGCCGGCCGGGCCGCACGATCCGGCCGGCGTTGGCCAACTCGCAGCGCCGCTGGCCGTAGTCCTCGGCCTCGGTCTTGGTGCGGAAGTGGCGCACCTCGCGCGGCCGGTGACGTCTGCCGTCCTCGTCCCAGAAGATGCCGTAGTTGACGGTCACCTGCCAGCCGTGCAGCTCGACGCCGTGCTCCCTGCGCTTGCTCACCTTGTAGCTCGCCACGGCGCCGAGCCTAGCGCGAAAACTCGGGTTAGACCATGCGCGGCGGGCACTGAAGACTCAGGCTGTGGTCGAAGGTTCATCATCGCGGCAACGTCGCTGCATCGTGTGTGGAGCCCGACTGGCATCGGACAATCCTGGGCCGGCCTGCAGTTGCCACCCGGCCTACAACCCCCGCCATGACCTCGAGCTTGGAGAGTGGCTGCTGCGCACTCTGCGCCGCAGGAAGGGGTCGGTCGTTCACCCCATTGCGCTCCTACGGGCAGAGGGCAAGGCGGTCCCACCAGGCAAGGATGTTCTCGACTGCATCCACCAGCACGTCGAGGGGCTCAGGCGCGCCGGTCACGTGATCGTCGGTTGCCGTGGTCGCCGCGGTGGACTCATCTACGTCCGTGGTCCAAGTCAGCGAATTCATCGCCGCCGGCGACAGCGACAATGAGACGCTATGCCGACGAAAAGCATAAGCCCTAAAAGGGCTCCGGTATTCGCAATCGAATCCTGGCCGCTCTCCAAGCCGGTCCCCTACGCCCGCAACGCTCGCCAGGTCCCAGAGTCGGCCATCGCCAAGGTAGCGGCCTCGATCAAGGAGTTCGGCTTCAAGCAGCCGATCGTCGTCGATGCCGAGGGCGTGATCATCGCCGGGCATACCCGCCTGCTGGCGGCCCAACGGCTCGACTTGGAGCAGGTGCCGGTACACGTGGCCACCGACCTCAGCGAGGCCCAGGTCAAGGCCTACCGCCTCATGGACAACCGCTGCCACGAGGAGACCGACTGGGATCCCGAGCTGTTGCGCATCGAGCTCGGAGAGCTGGCCACGCTCGACCTCGACCTTGCCCTGACCGGCTTCGATGAGGACGAGCTGGTGCCGCTGCTCGCACCGCCCGGGGTCGAGGGCCTGGTCGACCCAGACGAGGCCCCTGAGCCGCCTGAAGCGCCCGTGTCGCGCTCCGGCGACCTCTGGCTGCTGGGACGCCACCGCCTGCTCTGTGGCGATGCCACGGCGCCCGACGACGTGGTGCGCGTCATGGACGGCGCTCGCGCCGTGCTGATGGCCACCGATCCGCCGTACCTGGTCGACTACGACGGCAACGGTGGCAAGTGGGGCAACCCCAACAAGGAGAAGCACTGGGACGCCTACACCGACCACGCCGCGGCAGTCGACTTCTACCGCGACTTCCTCGCAGCCGCGATCGAGCACGCACTCTGCCAGGCGCCAGCCATCTACCAGTGGTTCGGCGCCATGCGCACCGACATCGTGCTGGAGGCCTGGCGCGCCGTCGGTCTGCTGCCCCACCAGATGCTGATCTGGCACAAGACCAGAAGCGTGCTCACCCACAGCCACTTCATGTGGGACTACGAGCCGATGATGTACGGCTGGATTGAGGGTAAGAAGCCCGCCCTCAAGCCGCCGGCCGACGCGCGGGCGGTGTGGGAGATCGAGAGCAAGATCGACGACGGCGCCTCGGGCATCCACCCGACCCAGAAGCCGATCGAGACGATCCGCCGGCCGATCAGCTACCACACCGAGCCAGGAGCCCTCCCCTATGAGCCCTTCTCGGGCTCCGGCACGGCGCTGATCGCCGCCGAGGAGCTGGGCCGCAACTGCTGCGCGATCGAACTCTCGCCGGCCTTCGTCGATGTGGCGCTGGCGCGCTGGCAGGCGTTCACCGGACGCGAGGCCCTTCTCGATGGCGATGATCGCACCTTCGCGCAGATCGCCACGGAGCGGATCGCGTGACATGGCCACTGGACGTCCATGGGCCGCCGCGCCGTTGAGATCGACCTCGAGCAGCTCGAAAAGCTCGCAGCCATGCAGTGCACTCAGGAAGACGTGGCTGCCTGGTTCGGCGTCTCCCAGCCGACGATCAGCAAGAAGCTGCGCCAGCGCAAGTATCGGGAGGTCTGGGAGCGAGGACTTGGCAGAGGCCGGATATCCCTACGCCGCCGGCAGTGGGCGAAGGACAGCGACACGATGCTGATCTGGCTCGGCAAGCAGCACCTTGGTCAGCGCGACCAGCCAGTGACTGATGATGGCAGCCGTTCTGCCGCCGAGGAGTATCTAGCCCTCCAGAAGGGCGAGAGGCCAGGCGAACAGGCATGAAGGTCGCGGCGCTCACACCGAAGCAGCGTGCCGCCTGGTGGGCACTGCAGAATCACGTCATGGTCATCTGCGATGGCGCCGTGCGTAGCGGGAAGAGCTGGGGCGCCGACCACGCCTTCGTCGACTTCGCGATGCACGGGCCGCCCGGGAACCTGTTGCTGGCGGGCAAGACGCAGGACACCGTTCGCCGCAACATCATCGACCCGATGATCGACATCTTCGGTGGCGCTGTATGCCGGCACAACCGCGGCACGCGCGAGTTCTACATCGATGGCCGGCGCGTGTACGTGGTGGGCGCCAACGACGAGCGCTCGCAGGAGCGCATCCGCGGCGTGACCCTGGTCGGCGCCTACGTCGATGAGGCATCGACCGTGCCCGAGAGCTTCTGGACGATGCTGCGCAGCCGCCTCTCATCTGAGGGCGCCCGCATGATCGCCACGACGAACCCCGACTCCCCGCAGCACTGGCTCAAGCGTCGCTGGCTCGACAAGGCTGACGAACTCGACATCGCCCGCTTCTCGTTCCGGCTCGAGGACAACGCCGCCAACCTGCCGGCCAGCTTCGTCGAGGGCATCAAGCGCGAGTTCGCCGGCCTCTGGCGCAAGCGCTTCATTGAGGGTCTCTGGGTGGCTGCCGAAGGCGCCGTCTACGACATGCTCGACCTCGACACCCACGTGGTCGACGAGCTGCCCAACATCGGCACCTGGTGGCTGCTGATCGACTACGGCACCGCGACTGTCACCCACGCCCTGCTGGCCGGCATCGGAGCCGATGAGCGTCTCTACGTGGCCCGCGAGTGGCGCTGGGATGCCCACGAGACGCACCGCCAGCTGACCGACGCTGAGTATTCGCAGCGTCTGCGCGACTGGATCGAGACGGGCGCCGACGGTGTCTGGCTGCTCAATGGCAAGCCGGCGCCGGTTCCGGTACGCATGGCGATCATCGACCCCTCGGCGGCGTCGTTCTACGCGCAGCTTCGTCGTGACGGTTGGGTGCGCCCTCGTGACGGCGAGAACGATGTCCTGGACGGCATCCGCTACACCGCCAGCCTGCTCTCCGCCGGCCGCCTGCGCATCCATCGCAGCTGTCAGCACCTACTGCGGGAACTCTCCGGCTACGTCTGGGATCCCAAGGCACAGGAGCGCGGCACAGACGCGCCGCTCAAGGCAGACGATCACGGCTGCGACGCCCTGCGCTACGGCTGCTACACACTGCGCCGCCACACTCGGCGCTGGATCGCCTCGACTGCGAAGGAGGCCGCATGAAGCCTGCGAAGGCAGACATCCGTCGACTCCTCTATCAGGGTGTGTGCCCATGGTGCGGCGAAGGACCGTTCAAGGCTGTTCTGTCCCACGTCTCACATGCTCATGGTGTCACGGCAACTGACGTGAGAGAACGGGCGGGAATCAATCGGACATCATCGCTTACGAGCCCCGAGTACCACGCCAACCGTCTGGAAAACGGTCGGCGGATCGCCCAGAGATATCCAGAGAACCTCGCTCTAGGAGGTCGAGGGCGGGTCACTATGCGGTCCGGAATGTTGCGGGATGAGGGCCACGAAAACATGCGCCGCCGCTCTCAGACAGAGGAGTGTCGTGAGCACATGAGATGTGTCCAATGGCTTTCAGTCGCATTCTTCGCAGAGCGGCCTGAGCTACGCCAGCAGATTGGGGTGAAAGGCGGGTCGTCTGGCTGGACCGAAGAGCGGCGAGAAGCCTTACGCGAGCGCAACAGGACCCCAGAGATGCGGGAGCACGCACGGCAGAGGGCGGTTGCCCTAAATGCGGAGAGGTGTGCGCCAACGAAGGGAGTCTCATGAAGCTCTCAATCCCGTTCTGCATCCCGTTCGTCCACGATCCGCACACTGTGGCTCGCGTCTCAGGCTGGCTGGTGCGTCTGCCGTGGGTCGACGAGGTCTCTGTGCCGATCTTTCGCCGTCGGTATATCCGCCGCTCCAGGGGTGATACCACATGAGCCTACCCAACGACCCCAACATGGCCTGGCCGCCACCCGGCGCGACCCCGGCCGACATCCACACGTGGCGAGCCTGGTACGGCGGTAACCCGTCGCAGCTGCAGGCAAACGCCGCACCACCGCGCGACAACAAGGTCGCGAGGAGCTTCTTCTTCTGGCGTCGGCAGAGCACCAACACGGCGGTGCGCCAACCGCCGCCCATCCACGTGCCACTGGCCGCCGAGATCGCGCAGTCGAGCGCCGATCTGCTCTTCGGCGAGATGCCCGAGCTGCAGGCCAGCAAGGAAGCACAGCAGCGGCTCGATGAGATTGCCGTGGAGAGCGGCCTCGCAAACGTGCTGCTCGAAGCGGCAGAGATCTGCGCGGCGATCTCCGGCGTCTATCTGCGCGTCTCCTGGGATGCAGAGATCGCCGACTTCCCCTTCGTGACTGCCGTCGCCGCCGATCACGCCGTGCCGGAGTTCGCCTACGGCCGCTACCTGAGGGGCGTGACCTTCTGGCGTGAGTTGCCGGCCAAGGATCGCAGCGTCTGGCGGCACCTGGAGCGCCACGAGCCCGGCGTCATCCTGCACGGGCTCTACGTCGGCGACAAGACGCACCTGGGCCGCTCAGTGCCCCTGGTCGACCACGAGCAGACGGCAGGCCTGGAACCCGCCGTGTCGGCGCCTGAGGGCACGAGACTGCTCACCTGGTATGTGCCCAACGTGCGCCCCAACCGTGGCGAGCCACACTCACCGCACGGCCGCGCCGACATTCAAGGCGCCGAGGAGCTGCTCGACGGACTCGATGAGACCTACAGCTCGTGGGTCCGGGACATCCGTCTCGGCAAGGCCCGCATCCTGGTGCCCCACGAGGCGCTGGAGAGCGCTGGAGAGCGCGGCGGCGGCAGATGGTTCGACACCGATGCCGAGGTCTTCACCGAGCTGGACGGACTTGACCCGAAGGACATGAACATCACCGTGGCGGAGTTCTCCATCCGTGCCGCCGACCACGCCGCCACGGCACTCAGCCTGCTGGAGCGCATCGTCTCGGTCGATATCGGCCGGTGTGGTGCGCGAATCCTTGGATGTTGGCACTGCCCGCGATGAGGGCTGGGCTGCGCTTCTGCGGACCCCGTTCAAGCTTGGCGACGGTGACAGCGTGACGTGGGGGCAGGCGACGGTTGAGCAGCACAGGCTGCGCATCGACTTCCTGGAGCGCATGCGGGCCGGCATCTGCCAGACGATTGACCAGCACACCGAGGCGATCGCTCTCATCGAGGAGAACAAGGCACAGTGCCTTGATGAGGTCTGGCAAGGTGCGAAGAAGGCGGCATGAGCGCCCCTACCATCCTCGCCCTCGACCTCTCTCTGACCGCGACCGGCTATTGCCTGGATGGCGAGAGCGGCGTGATCAGGGTGAAGTCGAAGGGCATGCAGCGGCTGTGGGACATACGCCACAGGATCGTGCCGATGGCCGACAACGCCGACGTCCTCGTGCTCGAGGGCTACTCGTTCGGCAGTCAGGGCCGCAGCGTCTACCAGATCGGTGAGCTGGGCGGCGTGATTCGCTTCGCCGCTTTCGTCACTGGGACAACGACCGTCGAGGTCGCACCCTCGACGCTCAAGAAGTTCGCCACCGGCCGCGGCAACTCACCGAAGGACGCCATGATCGCGGCCGCCATCCGTCGCTTCGGCTTCGAGGGTAGCGACAACAACGAGGCCGACGCCTTCCTGCTCTGGTGCATGGCACGGCATGCCTACGGGGACCCGGTCGCCGATGTGCCACAGGCGCAGGCGGCGGCGCTCGAGAAGGTTCAGTGGCCGGCAGTTGCGGCGATGGTCGCATGAGCACTGCCACCGCCAGACGTCCAGACGTCGCCGTGCGGACGTCCCCGCCACCGTTCGCCGGTATCGGCCCTGAGCCGCGCTACGTTCCGAACGACGGCTACAACATCCAGCACGACCCCGACGCCACCGACAAGGTGCTGGCCCTCCTAATGGATGGCTGGCGCGACCGTCCCGGCGAGCCCGTCTACCTGACTCGCCTGCTGGGCACAGGCGACGTCTGGACGATCCACCGCATGGTCGAGTACTGGCGCCACCTCGGGCACCTCATCGACGGCGAGCGTGGCACCCCGGGCTACACCTACCGCGGCTGCCGGCGGCCGAAGCCTTGGACGCACGTCTCGTTCATCACGGCGCTGCGCCACATCCTGGGCCAGGAGAAGGCCGATGTCGAGGAGGCGGAGATCGAAGGGCAGATGCGCCTCGAAGAAGCGACGTCGCAGGGATAGGATGCCACCGTGAGGACTCTCTGTGGCAGCATTCTCATGGCCGTGGCACTGCTTCTGCCGAGTGAGGCCCGCGCCGACATTCTGATTGTCGGCGACTCGCTGACGGCCGGCTACGGTGCCCGGCATGGCTTCGCCGAACGGCTGCTGCGGACCTATCCCGGGCAGCGCCTGAACTTCGTCGGCGGCCGGACGGCGCAGGTGCCGCTCCCGTTGCCGGCCGCCGACGTGGCGATCATCGAGCTGGGTACCAACGACGCAAACCCCTTCACGCCGACACACTTGTCGAGCTTCGGTCGGAGCTATCGCCGCATCATCGAGTCGCTGCGCGACGCCAACCCCAGGGTGCGTATCCTCTGCCTGGGGGTGTGGAAGCAGAAGCCACAGGCAGCCGGCTACGACCGGGTGATCCGCTGGCTGACCCGCCAGTACCCGCGCTGCGCGTTCCTGAGCCTCAAGGCGCTGAGCCGAGGGGCGCAGCGGTCTGCCGACGGTTGGCACCCCGACGACCGTTCGCATGTGGCCATCGCACGCAAGGTCAGACAGCGTCTCGGCCGCTGGCGCCGGCAGCGGAATGCCTGGCACCTGATGGCCCGCAAGCGTCGCACGTGCTGGCACTCTGTTGGCACTCTTCAGGCCAAAGCATGCCACAGGCCACCATGCACTACACCGATTCTAGCCTCGAAACAGCCCTCTCGCCGGAGCCCCGAGACTGGCTGATTCTCCATGGTAAGGAGGGGGTCCGCGGTTCGAGTCCGCGACCGGGCTCCATCCATCCTCTCGGCGCCCCTCCTCGTGCATGCTCGCGGCACAACTGAGCGCCCAGGCATGCTCGCCTTTCCACCCGCCTAGCCTGTAGGCTCGCAGAGTATGGCCTCTCGCCCCCGCATCCTCGTCGTCACCAACATGTACCCCAGCGGGGAGCGGCCGGCGCGCGGCACGTTCGTGGCCAGCCAGGTCGCAGCGCTGCGTCGCGCCGGCGCCGTCGATGTGCAGGTGCAGGCGTTCGACGCCGCCGGCAGACCGTGGCGGTACGGGGTCGAGACGCTGTTGTCTGCGCTGCGTCGCCACGACGCCGACATCGTGCACGCCCACTACGGCCTGTCCGGGCCGGTCGCCCTGGCGGCGGCCGGGCGGCGGCCGGTGATACTGACCGTGCACGGCCGCGATTGCCACCACCGGCTCGTCAAGCGCGTGACGGCGGTGGCAGCCGGCCGTGCCGCAGCAGTGGTAGCGGTGTCACGCGAGCTGGCTGCGATCTGCCCCTTCCCCACCACCGACGTCATCCCGGTCGGCGTCGACATCGAGCGCTTCCGGCCGATCGACCGCCGCCAGGCCCGGCAGGCGCTCGGGCTGCCGGCCGACGAACGCCTGCTGCTCTTCGCCGCCGACGCCGCCCGGCCCGAGAAGCGCTTCGATCGCGCCCGCGAGCTGACCGCCCAGCTTCCCGGGGTGACGCTGCGGGTCATGTCGGGCCGGCCCTACGACGAGGTCGTGCTGTGGCACAACGCCGCCGACGCCCTCATCGTGACCTCGGACAGAGAGGGATACGGCCTTGCGTGCATGGAGGCTCTGGCATGCGACGTACCGGTGCTCAGCACACCGGTGGGCATCGCCGCCGAGCTGTTGGGATCGGTTCCCGGGACCCTGTGCGCACCCTTCGATGTCCGGCGCTGGTGCGACCACCTGACCGCCGTCCTCTCCGCGCCCGACCCACGGGTCCCCGGGCGCGCGATCGCCGCCACCCAGAGCACCGACGTGATGGCGCGACGACTCGTGAATCTCTATCACGAGGTGTTGCGCCGGTCGTGAGGCCAGCGACGGCCCGAGGCGCCTCCCGGGTCCGAGATCGATCCGGACTCGACCGCGCCGGAGTCAGCAGATGCGCGGCAGCAGCTCCCCGACCGGCATGTCGAGCACGCGGCGCGTGCCGAAGGCCGTACGCAGGGCGACACGCCGCGGATGGTCGGTCACCAGCTCGCCGATGCGCGCGGCCTGGCGGCCCAGAGGATGTGCCCGCAGCGCCGCCAGGACCTCGTCGGCGCGCTCGGGACCCACGGCCAGCACCATCTTGCCCTCGTTCGCCAGCGTGAGGGGATCGTAGCCGAGCAGCTCGCAGACGGCTCGCACCGGCGGCGTCACGGGGATCGCCTCCTCTTCCACTGCCACACCCAGGTCGCTGCTCTCGGCCAGTTCGCAGAGCACCGTCGTGAGGCCGCCGCGGGTGGCGTCACGCAGGAACCGGACGGCCTCGCCGCCGGCCGCCAGCGCCGCCTCGGTCAGCGACCACAGCGGCGCGCAGTCGCTGCGCACGTCCACCTGCAGGGAGAACTCGCCCCGCGCCGCCAGGACGGCGGCGCTGTGATCGCCGACGCTGCCCGAGAGGAGCAGAACGTCCCCGCAGCGCGCCGCCCGTGCCGACACCTCGTGCTCCACGACCACTTCGCCGACCCCGGTGGTGGTGATGTAGAGGCCGTCGGCCAGTCCGCGCTCCACGACCTTGGTGTCGCCGGTGACGATGTCGACGCCGGCCTCGCGGGCGGTGGCCGCCATGCTGTCGGTGAACCACTCGAGCTCCGCCAGCGGCAGGCCCTCCTCGATGATGAAGGCGGCCGCCAGCGCCAGCGGCCGCGCGGCCGCCGTCGCCAGGTCGTTGACGGTGCCGGCCACCGCCAGACGGCCGATATCGCCGCCGGGATAGCGCAACGGCCGGACCACATGGCTGTCTGTGGTGAAGGCCAGCCGGGGACGGGACGAGCCGGCGCCCGCGCCCGGATCGCCGCCGGGTCGTCCTTCACCGCCAGCGGCGAAGCGTCCGCTCAGCCGTAGCTCGGCGGCGTCCTCGAGCCGGTCCAGCTCGGGATTGGAGAAACGGGCCAGGAAGATGTCGTGCACCAGGTCGCGATAGAGACGGCCGCCGCTGCCGTGTCCGATGAGGATGCGATCGCTCACGGCCGCCTCACACCAGGTCACGGAAACGGAAGTGCGCCGCGCAGGCGCCCTCGCTGGAGACCATACAGGCGCCGATCGGCGTCTGCGGCGTGCAGCGCCGGCCGAACAGACCGCAGTCGGACGGGTCGATGAGGCCGCGCAGGACCTCGCCGCAGCGGCACCCGGCCGGCTCGAGCGGCTCGCCGGGATCGACGGTGAACCGCTCCTGCGCGTCGAAGGCGGCGAAGGCCGGCGCCAGCGCCAGACCGGAGCCGGCGATCTCGCCGAGGCCACGCCAGTGCGCGTCGCACGGCACGAAGACCTTGTCCATGATCTGCCGGGCGACGACGTTGCCGTGCGGATGCACCGCGCGTACATAGCCGTTCTCGATGGCCGGCGTCTCCTGACGCGCCAGCGCCAGCAGCGCCCCGAGCACATCGTCGGGCTCGAAGCCGGCGACGACACCGCCCACGCCGTACTCCGCCGGCAGGAAGGAGAAGGCTTCGGGACCGGTGATGACACTGACGTGGCCGGGCAGGATGAAGCCGTCGAGCGGCGTCTCGCCGGCCTCGAGCAGCGTCCGCAGCGGCGCCGGCATCGTCTTGTGCAGGCAGAGGACCGAGAAGTTGCGCACGTCCCGGTCGCGGGCCGCGATGAGCGCCGCGGCCACGGTCGGCGCCGTGGTCTCGAAGCCGATGCCGATGAAGACGACTTCGCGCTCGGGGACCGCCGCCGCCAGATCGACGGCGTCGAGCGCCGAGTACACCACCTTGACGTCGGCGCCCGCGGCCCGTTCCTCGGCGAGCGTGGTGCGCGACGCCGGCACGCGGACCAGATCACCGAACGTCGCCAGGGTCACCTGGGGCAGACGAGCGTAGGCAACGGCCCGATCGAGATCGCCGATGGCGGTGACGCAGACCGGACAGCCGGGGCCCGACACGAGCCGCACGCCGTCGGGCAGGAGCTGGCGCAGCCCATGCCGGGCGATGGCCATGGTGTGCGTGCCGCAGACCTCCATGTACGAGAGCGTACGGCCGCCGGCCGCCGCCGCAAGCTCCGCGGCGACGGCGCGGACATCCTCGGCGCCTCCCGTACGACCGGCGCCCGGCGCCTCACTCATCGCGGGCGCCGGACTCGTCGTCGGCGGCGGTCAGCTCGGCGAACATGGCCAGCCGCTCCTGTGCCTCGACCTCATCGAGGACGGTGATGGCGCAGCCGGCGTGCACCAGCACGTAGTCGCCGACCCTGGCGTCGGGCAGCAGAAGGAGGCTCGTCCTCTGTCTGAGGCCACCGAGCTCGATGTCGGCCATGCCGTCGGCGATGGCCGCTATCCGCATGGGTATTGCTAGGCACATGGGTCGTCCCGTCGTTCTGGTTGATTGTATCCCGCGATCACAGCCTGCCCGAGCGACAGACCGCCGTCGTTGGCGGGCACGAGGGCATGCGTGAGCACTCGGAAGCCGTCGGCTTCCAGGGCGTCTTGACATAGATCGGTCAGCAAACGGTTCTGGAACACGCCGCCGCTCAGGGCGACGATGCCCATCCCGCTCGCCCGACGCACCCGCCGCGCCAGATCCACGACGAGGCCGGCGACGGTGGCGTGCAGTCGGGAGCCGATGAGCGCCGGCGAACGACCGGACTCCGCATCGGCCAGCACCGCCTCAAGCAGCGGCGCCAGCCGCACCAGGAGCGGCTCAAGCGGCCTGGCGCCGTTTCCGGGACCTTCGCCGGGACCATCGACAGGCCGCACGACGGCACCGGGTCGGTCGGTCACGCCGATGGGGCCGGCGGCGAGCGCCGCACCGGGGTCGCCATCGAGAGCGTACGGGTAAGGGTCGGCGCCCGGCCGTGAGACCATCTCCAGCTCGATGGCAGCCTGACCTTCATACGTGATCGAGCCGCGCAGGCCGGCCAGCGCCGCGACGCAGTCGAAGAGGCGCCCGCAGCTCGAGGTGAGCGGCGCGTTGAGGCCGGTCTCGACCTGCCGGACCACCACGGCCGCCTCCTGGTCGCTCAGCTCGAGGCCGGCGGCAAGCGCCCGCTCCACCGCCTCGGGCCCGAGCGCCGCGGCCAGCCACCCGGCGGCGGTCCGGGCCGGCGTGCGGATGGCCAGCGAGCCGCCGGGCAGCGGCAGGTACTCCAGGTGCGCGACGCGTCGGAAGCCGAGCGCGTCGCAGACAAGCAGTTCGCCGCCCCACAGGTGTCCGTCGGCGCCGAAGCCGAGGCCGTCCAGGCTCACGCCGATCACCGGCTCCAGCACGCCGTTCTCGGTCATGCAGCTCACGATGTGGGCGTGGTGGTGCTGCACCCCGACGCCCCGCAGCGCCTTCTCCCCCCGGGAGTCCGCGCCATTCAGTCGCTCGACCGCGTACTTGGTGGCGAGGTATTCAGGGTGCAGATCGAAGGCGATGACCGCCGGAGCCACCCCGAACAGATCCTGGTAGAGGTCGATGCCGTCGTGGAACGACTCGAGCGTCTCGAGGTTCTCGAGATCGCCGATGTGCTGGCTGATGAAGGCGTGCCGGTCGCGGGTGAGGCAGAACGTGTTCTTCAGCTCGGCGCCGCACGCCAGGACCGACGGCAGATCGGCCGGCAGGGGGACCGGGAACGGAGCGTAGCCGCGCGAGCGACGCACAAGCCGAGGCGTTCCCCTGCGCACCAGCGCCACCGAGTCGTCGTAGCGGGCCCGGATGCCGCGATCGTGGAGCAGGTACGCATCGGGGATGGAGCCGAGCCGGCCGGACTCCCCCCACGACGTCACGATCGGCTCCTCGGCCAGATTGCCGCTGGTCATGACCAGCGGTCTGCCGGCCGCCCGCAGCAACAGCAGATGCAGCGGCGTGTACGGCAGCATGCACCCAAGGTAGCGCTGCCGCACGGCGACCTCGGCCGCTATCTCCGGCCCGCCGTCGGCTGCCCCGACCTCGGCCAGCGGCTCGCCCGCGGGGCCCACTCCGCGCCACTCCAGCAGCACGATCGGATGCTCCGGCGACTGCAGCAGCTCCGCCTCGCCGGTCGAGACCCGGCAGTGCTGCCGCATCTGGTCGAGGTCGGCGAACATGACGGCCAGCGGCTTGTGCGGCCGGCCCTTGCGACGCTTGAGCTCCTGCACGGCATGCTCATCGGTGGCGTCGCAGGCCAGGTGGAAGCCGCCGAGGCCCTTGATCGCCACGATGCGGCCGTGCCGCAGGAGGCCGGCGGCCTCGTCTACCGCGGCCTGCGGATGCTCGCCGTCGCTACCGGAGAGGACGATCAGGTCGTCGGCCACGTCAGTGGTCCTCGGCGCGTCGCAGTCGCGGCCGGCGCCGGGCGCTGCATCACCGGCGCCGGCGGCGGCCGGCGCCGCGGCCGGCATCTCCCCGCGAGCGGCGACGTCCTCCCACGACGCGGCCCGTGGAGCCGCAGCCGGATCCGCGACCGTCCGTCGCGCCAGCAGCACCGTACGCGGTCCGCAGACCGGACAGGCGTTGGGCTCCGCATGGAAGCGACGATCGGCGGGATCCTCGTACTCGCGCCGGCACTCCGGGCACAGCGGGAAGTGACGCATCGTGGTCCGGGCGCGATCGTACGGCAGTGACTCGATGATCGTGAACCGTGGCCCGCAGTCGGTACAGTTGATGAACGGGTAGCCGTGCCTGCGGTCTGTCGGATCGAGCAGCTCACGGCGGCAGTTCGGGCAGAGCGCGATGTCCGGCGAGACGAGCTGATAGGCGCCGGGGTCGGCGGCACTCTCGAGGATGCGGAAGCCCTTCTCCCCCTCCGGCGCGACTTCAGCGACCTCCAGTGAGGCGATGAAGGAGCGCGGCGGCGCCTCCCGCGGCAGCGCCTCGACAAACGACTCGACGACGGCCGGCTCGCCTTCCACCACGATCTGCACACCGGCCGAGGTGTTGCGGACCCAGCCGTCGACTCCGTGCCGCTGGGCCAGGCCGTAGACGAACGGTCGGAAGCCGACCCCCTGCACCACCCCCCGCACCCACAGCTCTCGGGCGCTCACGTTCGCCCCGCTCTCGACGGGCTCGGCATGGGTCGATCTCACTCGGGGCATCGGAACTGGACGTCCTCCTCGTGGTGCAGCTCGCCGCAGGCGCTGCAGCGCATGGTGTAGCTGATACCGACCGCCACACCATGCTTCTCACAGAGCTCGACCTGGGCGCCGAGTACCTCGAGCTCGGTGTTGCCACAGGCCAGGCAGGTCACCAGGACGTCGTCGCCGACGCGATGGACCTGCTGGATACGATGCATGCCGCCGACGGGACCGTCGTGCAGCGGCTGCGTACCCTCCGGCACGCCCTCAACGTCAGCCAGGCTCGGCTCACGGACGTCGATTATCTCCGTCTGGCCGGGCAGCCACGCCAGCCGCAGGCCCATGTCCTTGAGCACCTGCTGGAACGGACAGTCCCAACCCGCCTGCTCGGTGATGAGCAGGCGCTCGTGCTCCAGCCACACGTCGCGGCGCACCGCGAACGAGCGCCAGTCGACCCGGTCGCAGAGCTCCGCGTCCGAGCGCGGCTTGGGGGGACGCCCGCGCTTTCTCGGCGTCTGCGGCGGCAGCAGCCCGAGCATGCCGATGTCCTCATGCCCACTCAGCACCGCGATGACCTTCTCCAGCCAGCCCGGCTCGTACCGCAGGTCGTCCTGTACCCGCACCAGCACGCGGCCCTCGGTGAGCGCGAAGGCCCCGTCCATGCCGCAATGCGAACGCCCGATGCCCTTGGGATCGAAGCCGAAGCCGGCGATGCGCCCGCGCAGACAGAGGCGGGTGAGGTACGTGGCCACATCCTCGCGGATCTCCCGCGCCATGACCACGAGCTGCGCCGAGCCGTTGGTGGTCTGCTCCAGGTTCTGCACCGCCTCGCGTACGGCGACGGCGCCGTGGTTGGCGAACAGGACGATGCTGGTGGACTCGTTCATCGGCTGTGGTCGCGCTGCGTCACCGAATACCGATCTCGTGCCGCACCAGCTCGAGGACTTCGTCGACCGATGCCGCGACCGGCGGCGAGAGCTCTTCTCCGAACGTCTCGACATCGACGGCCTCGACGGCGTACGCGACGACCTCGCCCGGCATGTCGTAGCCGAGCTTCTCGCCGAGGTCGAGGACGGTGCGGATGCAGAGTGAGTGCGCGGCGGCGTACCGGTGCCCGCCCTTGAAATCGTCGCCGCTGAAGCGGGCGATCTCGCCGGGTCTGCGGCTGCCGCTGGCGAGCGCATCGACGATCACGACCTTGTCGTGACCGCGCATGAGCTCCAGCAGCCGCAGCCCGGCGATCTCGCTGCTCACGACCGACACCCCGTCCGGCAGAGACTCGGCCCGCAGCCGCTCTGCGACCACCAGACCGAAGCCGTCGTCGGAGAGGATGGGGTTCCCCATCCCCAGGACGAGGATCCGCTCGTCGGGGGCGTTCCCGGCCTGCGAAGCCGGCGTCACGTCTGTCTGCTCCGCAGGCATCTCATACCGTCAGACGAACCGCCTGACGGTGTTGAGCACCTCCCCAGTGCTCTGCTCACGGACGGCGACCTCGAGCGGCATCTCACCGAACAGCGTGTGCGTGGCGCAGCCGAAGCACGGGTCGTAGGCGCGGAACGCCATCTCGACCTCGTTCAGCAGACCCTCGCTGATCTCGCCGCCGGGCTGGATGAGACCCTGAGCGGCCTTTTTGAGCGACATGCTGATGGCGGCGTTGTTGTTGGTGGTGCCGACGATGAGGTTGCACGCCGTGACGAAGCCGTTCTCATCGGTCTTGTAGTGGTGATAGAGCGTGCCGCGTGGCGCCTCGACCACACCGATGCCCTCACCGGTGATCCCGGTCGGCATGCTGTGGATGTCGGTGCTGGTGACGTCGGGGTCGTTGGCCAGATCCTGCGTGCGCTCCGCGGCATAGAGAAGCTCTACCAGCCTCGCCCAGTGAGTAGCCAGCGTGGCATGGACCGGCTTGCCGCCGAGCGTCTCAAAGTAACGCTCGTACTCGGCCTGGGCCAGCGGCGTCGACATGCCGTCGGCGGCGTTGAGGCGAGCCAGCGGGGCGGCACGATAGACGCCGGAGTCCTTGCCGTCGACGAAGCCCTTCCAGCCCACACCGGTGAGGTACGGATACACGAGGTAGCTGTACGGCTCCACGCGCTCGGTGATGTGCTGCAGGTAGTCGTCGGGAGCGAACTTGACGAACTCCTTGCCGTCCGGATCGACGACGCGGATGTCGCCGTCGTAGAAGTTCACCTTGTTGTTCTCATCGACGACGCCCATGTAATACGTCTTGTGGGCGTACATGTCGCTCATGATGAGGTCGACGTACTCGGAGTTGCCAAGGACGACCTGGTTGAAGATCTCGATGGCGAACTGCGCGAACTCGACCTGGTAATCCGCGATCTCCTTGACCCGCGCCGCCTCTTCCTTGCTGAGCGGCTTGCTGACACCACCGGGGACCGTCGAGACCGGATGCACCGAGCGGCCGCCGATGATCTCGATGAGCTCGTGCGACCAGGCACGCATCTGGATCACCTTGCCGCCGGCCTCCGGACCGACCTTGGCGATGAGCCCGAGGATGTTGCGCTCGGCCGGGTCGGCCATGGGGCCGACCACGAAGTCGGGTGCGGCAAGAACGAAGAAGTGGGTCGTGTGATCGGCGGCCGAGAACGCGTTGTAGAGGATCTCGCGCAGCATCTTGCCGGTCCGCGTCGGCTCGGCGCCGTAGCAGGCGTCGATGGCCTTGGCGGCCGCCATGTGATGCGCCTCGGGGCACACGCCGCAGATACGCGGCGTGATGCGCGCGAGCTCCTCGACCGGCCGGCCGACGCAGAAACGCTCGAAGCCACGCAGCTCGGGGATCTGGAAGTAGACGTTCGCGACCTCGCCGTTGTCGTCGACGAAGATCTCGATCTTCCCGTGACCCTCGAGCCTGGTGATGGGATCGATACTCACCTTCTTCATGTCACACCTTGGCCCTTCTCAGCATCGACTTGGCCAGCCCGAAGCGATAGAAGGTCCCCAGCGGGTCGGGCACGGTGGCCGCGATCTCGGCGATCTTCTCGGGCGACTCGGCGTCGATGATCGACGCCAGGGTGCTCAGCATCTTGGCGCCCTGGTCGGTGACGCCGGGCGGCGGCCCATAGCAGCCACGGCACGGCATGCCGACGGACGTGCAGCGACCGCCGCAGCCGTCTCGCGTGACCGGGCCCATGCAGATGATGCCTTGCTCGAGCAGGCATGTCTCCGGGTCCCAGGGGACCTCCCACGGCTTCTTGAAGCCGGTGATCTTCTTCTCCTTCTTGACCCGCGAGCACTCGTCGCAGCAGGTCTTGGTGCCGGCGCCCAGCACGGTACCCTTGGGCGGCAGGTCGCCGCCGTTCTTGAGGATGCCGATGATGGTCTCCAGGACGGCCCAGATCTGCGGACCCTCCGGCGGGCAGCCGGGGATGTAGTAGTCGACGTCCTCGACCTGATCGAGCGCCCTGACGGTGTCGTAGAGGTGCGGCAGGTCGAGCTCGCCCTCGGGGACCTCGAAGCGCTCCACGGGGAAGACGCGATCGGGGTTCTGCACCGACGGGTTGTCGATGTAGACGAGCTCCTTGATCTCCGCCGCGGTGGAAACGTTGGCCAGGCCCGGGATGCCGCCCTGCGCCGCGCAGGCGCCGAAGGCGACGAGGACCTGCGACTTCTGGCGCAGCAGGTGCGCCATGTACTCGTTCTCCGAGTTGCGGACGGCGCCGTTGAACAGGGTGAGAAGGATCTCACCGTCGGCCATCGCCTCGACGTCCTTGTACTTGAAGTCGGTGGCCACCGGCCAGAAGACGATGTCGAAGTTCTCGGCGACCTCGAGGATCTTCTCCTTGATCTGCAGGACGGCGATCTCGCAGCCACCGCAGGCCGCCGCCCAGTACATCGCGAACTTGGGCTTGCTCATGCCGACACCGCCTCCTGCTGCTCGTATTCGTCGGCGACCTGGTCCTTCCAGCCCAGCGGGCCGAGTTCCCGGACCTCTTCGATGAACTCGGTGACCACGCGGGCCCACTTGTCGCCCTCGGCGGCCGAGACCCACTCGAGCCGCAGCCGGCGCGGGTCGATGTTGAGCTGCTCGAGCAGCTTCTTCATCATGGGATAGCGACCGGCGGTGCGCCAGTTGCCGTTGATGTAGTGACAGTCGCCCGGATGACAGCCGGAGATCAGGACGCCGTCGGCGCCTTCGGCGAAGGCCTTCATGACGTGCGTAGGATCGACCCGGCCCGAGCAGTTGGTCTTGATCGGGATCAGGTTGGGCGGGTACTTCATCCGCGAGGTGCCGGCCAGATCGGCGCCGTTGTAGCTGCACCAGCGGCAGAGGAACCCGACGATCCGCGGCTCGAATTCGTGTGCGCTCACTCTCATCTCCTCCTGAGGGCGCGCCGGCTTACGCCAGCGCCCCTTCGATCTCCGCGAAGATCTGCTCGTCGGTGAAGCCGCGCTGCACCGGCACGTTGGAGCCGCACGCCGAGACGCAGACGCCGCAGCCCTTACAGGCCGCCTCGATGACCTGAGCGGCGTCGAGCTCGGCGTCGTAGACGATCGCGTTGTGCGGGCAGAGACCGACGCAGATGTGGCAGCCGGAGCACTTCTCGGGATCGATGTACGAGATGGTCGGCTCGATCTTGACGGTCCTGTTGTCGACCAGCGCCAGCGCCCCGGCCGCCGCGGCGCCCGCCTGGGCGACCGTGTCGGGGATGTCCTTGGGACCCTGACAGCAGCCGGCGATGAAGATGCCGTCGGTGACGGTGCTGACCGGCTCGAGCTTGGGATGGCGCTCGATGTAGAAGCCGGCCGAGCTGCAGCCGAAGCCGAACAGCTGGGCGACTTCCTTGGCGTCGGGCTGCGCCTGCAGCGCCGACGAGAGGATCACCATGTCGACCGGCAGATGCCGTACGACGCCGAGCAGCGTGTCCTCGACGGTGACGAGCAGCTTGCCCTCGGTCTCGGCCTGCCGCTTCGAGGCCGCCGTGACCTCGGCCGCACGGCCGCGGATGAACACGACGCCCTCGTTCATCAACCGCTTGTAGAACTCCTCGTAGCCCTTGCCGAAGCAGCGCATGTCGATGTAGCACTGGTAGACCTCGGTCTCGGGCAGATGCTCCTTGATGAGATGCGAGAACTTGAGGGAGTACATGCAGCAGACACGGCTGCAGTACTCGTTGTAGTTCTCGTCGCGGCTGCCGACACAGTGCAGGATCGCCACCGAGCGCGGCTTCTCGCCGTTCTTGCAGACGATCTCGCCGCCGGTCGGGCCGCTGGCGTTGCTGATGCGCTCGAACTCGAGCGACGAGATGACGTCCGGCAGCTGGCCGTAGCCGTACCGCGCGATGCGCTCGTTGTCGAACGTCTGGTAGCCGGTGGTGATGATGATGGCGCCGACCTCGAGCTCGACCAGCTCGTCCTTCTGCTCGAAGTCGATGGCGCCGGGGCCACACGCCTCGACGCACGTCTGCTTGCACTTGCCTCGCGTCAGCTGCAGGCACCTCTCGGGGTCGATGGTGGCACGCAGCGGCACCGCCTGCGGGAACGGGATGTAGGCGGCACGCCGGTTGTCGAGGGACTCGTTGAACTCGTTCGGCACCTTGGCGACGACGCACTGCTCGGTGCACAGCATGCAGCCGGTGCACTTGTCGATGTCGACGTAGCGGGCCTTCTTGTTCACCTTGACCTTGAAGTTGCCGACGTAGCCGTCGACCTCGGTGACCTCGCTGTAGGTGTGCAGCTTGATGTTCGGATGCTTGCCGACGGCCGACATCTTCGGCGTCAGGATGCAAGCCGAGCAGTCGAGCGTGGGGAACGTCTTGTCGAACTGCGCCATGTGGCCGCCGATCGACGGGTCGCGTTCCACCAGATGCACCGTGTGGCCGGCGTCGGCCATCTTCAGCGCCGCCTCGATACCGGCGATGCCGCCGCCGACGACCAGCACGTCGCTGTTCATCGGCACCTCGATGGCCTCCAGCGGCTCCTGGAAGACGACCCGATGAACGGCCGCGTCGATGATGTGCTTGGCCTTCTCCGTGGCCTCCACCGGGTCCTCGGTCACCCACGAGTCGTGCTCGCGGATGTTGGCCATCTGGAAGAGGAACTGGTTGAGGCCGGCAGACTGCACGGCCTTGCGGAACGTGGGCTCGTGCATGGTCGGCGAACAGGCCGCCACGACCACGCGGTCGATGCCCATCTCCTTGATGTCCTTCTGGATGATCTCCTGGCCCGGGTCCGAGCACATGTACTTGTACTCGCGCGCCACGGCCACGTGTGGAAGGGAGCCGGCGAACTCCACGACGGCCGGCACATCGACCTTGCCGGCGATGTTGGTGCCGCAGTCACAGACGTAGACGCCGATCCGCGGCTCGCCGTTCGTACTCTCAGCCATTCTCTCGACCTCCTCGCCGGCGCTCACGCGGGAACCGACGCCAGGACCTTGTCGACCGACACGATCTGCTTGTCGAGGCCGAGGTCCTTGGGATCGCACCCGAGCGCGTAGCCGACGAGCTGGGTGAAGTACATGACGGGGATGTTGAAGCTGGTGCCGAACTTCGAGTTGACCCGCGGCTGATAGCCCTCGAGGCTCATCTCGCAGAGCGGGCAGGCGCAGACGATGGCGTCGGCCTGATCGTCAACGGCGCACTGCAGCAGGTCGTGGCACATCTTCAGGGCGCCCTCGGGAGCGGTCAGCATCATCGTGCCGCCGCAGCACTTGGAGCGCATGACGTACGGGACGACGGTGGCGCCGAGCGCCTCGAAGAGCCCATCGAGGATCTTCGGGAACTCGAAGTCGTCCCAGTCGCCGCCCATGGGGCGGGTGAACTGGCAGCCGTAGTACGGCGCCACCTTGATGCCGGTGAGCCGACGCGTCGCCTTCTCGGCGATCGCCTCGACGCCGATGTCGTTGATCAGCACCTCGGCGATGTGGCGGACCTTGAGGCTGCCGCTGTACGACTTGCCGATCTGTGCCAGAGCGTCGTTGACCTCTTCGGCGAGGTGCGGGCTCTCGGCCATGTACGCGTTGGTCTTGGCCAGGATCGTCCAGCACGAGTTGCACGTGCAGACGACGTCTTCGGGGCCCATCTGCTCGGCGATCGCCAGGTTGCGGGCCGAGATGGCGAAGCTGAGCAGCTCACGGGCGCTGAAGTAGCTCGTGGCGCCGCAGCAGTTCCAGTCGTCGATCTCGACGAGCTCGACGCCGAGCTTCTCGCATACGGCCTTGGCCGACATGTCGTATGTCTTGCCGGTCGCCTCGGACGAGCATCCGGGGAAGTAGCTGTACTTCATGGGACGGCCACCTCCTTGCTTTCAACGTACTCGGCGAGCTTGCGGATCTCGTCCTTGCCCTTGATGTCGGTGGCCGTCAGCGGCATGCGACCGGCGGCGAAGAGCTTCATGCCCATGACGCCGAACTTGGGGCCGAGGCTCCAGTCCTTGGTGGCCATGAACTTGGAGAGCATCTCGGTCTCGTGGTTACGGCCGTGCTTCTGCACGCTGTCGATGAAGTACTTGGTGAGGGCCGGCGCCTTGGCATCGCGCGGGATCAGGTCGTACTTGATCGCCAGCCGCTTGAGCTCGTACATCAGGTCGGTGATCCTGATGTCGGCCGGGCAGCGCACCGTGCACGAATAGCACGAGGTGCACATCCAGATCGTGTTGCCCTTGAGGATCTCGTCGATCATGCCGGCACGGAACGCAGCGATGACTTCGCGCGGTCCGCGATCCATGAGGTACCCGGTCGGGCACGACCCCGAGCAGGCGCCACACTGCTGGCACTGCTTGATCTTGGAGCCCTCGGGCATGCTCATGACGTCTTTGCAGAACACCTCGTGGAGATGCTTCTTCTGCGCCGTCGTGGTCAGCTCCGCCATACTCCTCTCCAGACGCTCGTTCGAGCCCTGACGACCTACCGGCCGCCGGACCCGTCATTGCCGTGAGAAACCCGGATCAGCCGCTTGTCTCGCGCTACCCGACCCCCCTCCGATGACCTGCGTTTGTCGACGTGACGCGTCCCCTCGTGCTCCCCGGTATCCGGAAGGCGCGCGAACGCACCCGCCACGGCTCGATGGGACCGCCCCTTGTCCCCGTTGGATCCTGTGTGACCCTGCGGCGCTCGTGCATGTCAGTGGCACGTATGTCCATTTCGTATACACAGCGCAGACACCGGCCGTTCGGCCAGCCGACGGTCCACAGAAACGACTCCGTCTTGTGAAGAGTTTAGCAAAGGCAGCCTGACACCGCCACTGTTGCACTCCGGATTCGACGCGAGCCCCCCATGCGGACGGCCCGCCGCAAAGGTACCACGCTCCGGTGACCACCCGCAGCCATTTTGGCCATCCTGTACAAAGAACAGGACACGGGTTCGTCAATGATGAAGCCCCCCGGTCGCACGCTTTGCGCACTCGCACCACGCCGACTACAATAGGCGGCCCGAGCCGACGTAGCTCAGCTGGCAGAGCACATCACTCGTAATGATGGGGTCCGGGGTTCGATTCCCCGCGTCGGCTCCACTCGTTTTCTCCTGCAAAGCTGCTGTGAAGCTGCACAGTTCCCGTACATGCTTTGCATCGTGGCTCCGGCAGGTGCGTTACACCTCGGGACGCGGCTTCGGTAGCTGCGTCACATCCCCAGCTCGCGCCCTGAGATCGTCCCCGCTCGGCGCTCCGGCGAGTCCTGCGGACCGGTCCGATCAGCGCGATCCAGACGGTACGACCGCCGGGCACGACGCGGCGCCACGTGGTCCGGATGATCCCGGCCGCGACGATCCGGTGCCGTCCCACGTCCCCGTCATCTCGTCGGCTTCCGGCTTACCACCAGCCGTCGACTGCGAGCTGGAGGACGGCATCCGTTGAGCGGGCGCACTCGGGCCTCCCGGACCTCCCGGTCGCCGTCCCTGAGTCGATACCTCGACGGACGCGGCCGATGCCGCGCCGGACGCAGCAGCTTCTGCGGGCACGGGGTCGATCGCGACTCTGACCGTGGCGCTGGCCGTCACGCCGCCGATCGGCAGCGTCAGCGCCGCCACACAGGCGGCCGCGCACAGGACGATCGAAAGCGACACAGCGGTGATGATCGCCTGCCGCCGGTGCGGCCTCCTCATCCTCCATCCTCCTGAGCACACCGTGGATCGGGCCGCCAGGCCTCGAAGATGATATCGACGCACGCATCTCCGCGACTTGAATCCCGGACGGCCAAGCCGTCGTCACCGCTGACAGGTCGCCGCCCGCCGCCGGCCACGTCGATGGCGATCCATCGGGCTGCCGCAGCCGAACGCGATTTGCCTGAACGGACGATCCGTGGTACCAGTGTGCTCCACGATCAGAGGGGGAGTCGGGATGGCTTTGCTGGGACCCAACGCTGCGGAAGTCCAGGCCCTGCAGGAACAGGGCGACGTGCTCGGGATGCTGCGCATCTACGGCGGCACCAAACGGCGCGACACGCGCGAGGCGACGATCACCGCCCTCCGGGCCATGGGCGAGCCGGCCAGACAGACAGTCCTGGAGGTGCTGGCAGACGAAGAGCTGCAGCGCACCGCCGCGGCGACCCTGGTCGAGACGAGCGAGACATCGTACGACGATGTCGCCGCACTGCTCGCGTCCGACGATCCGGTGCGACGCGCCGGCGCTCTTTACGCCGTGTACTACTACGCCCGCTACCGTGACATGCCGGTGGCGCTGGCGCTGCTGCAGGCGACGGCGGCCGAGGCTCAGCCGGACGACTTCGCCGCCGCCGCACGGGGGATGGTCGAGAAGGTCCGGCAGGTCGGCGAAGAGCGCACCAGGCACATCGACGAGCTGCTGGCCAAGATCTCGCTGCTCCTCCAGGAAGAGTCCCTGCAGCCGAAGAACACGGCCGCCAAGATGTTCTCGGGCAAGCGCCGCGACCGGGTCGACGCCATGAACTCACTCGTGGCGATGCGCTACGCGGCCCTGCACCGGGTCCTCGACCGGGCCGGCGAGTTCGGCGACACGGCGGCCGCGGCGCTTGTCGGCCTGGCACTCAACCAGATCGGCAGCGAGGTCATACCGCCCATACAGCATGCCCTGGCCGATGCCGACAAGAGGGCCAAGAGCGTCCTGATGAAGGCCCTGCTCTGCCTGCGACAGGCACGCGTCGACGGCGCCGCCGAGGCCATCGATGCCAGCGGCATCCGCATCACGGAGTCGCTGGACCGAGGCGCGGCCAAGGTCTACTACACGTGGATCAAAGGATGAACGGAGGGGAAGGCCGAACCTCAGCCTTCCCCTCCGCGACCTCCGCGGCCGGCCGGTCGGCCGGGACCGCCGGTCTTACTTGTTGACCACCACGACCGGCACCTGCGACTTCTTGAGCAGGCGCAGCGTCGTGGAGCCGAGCATCTCGGCCAGCAGGCCGGCGCCGGTGGAGCCGACGACGATCAGGCGCGCTTCCACGTCCTTGGCGACCTTGATCATCACATCGGCCGGATCCCCGGGCGTGCAGGCGGTCCCGGCCTTGACGCCGGCCGCGCGCACCTTCTCCGCCTGCCGCTCGATCGCCTCGGTGACGTGCGGCAGCATCTCCTGCCAGTAGCCCTCGGCCTGGAAGAGGACCTCGTCGCGACGTCCGATGTCGATGAGGCTGGCCGGTTGGTGCATCCCGCAGGTGACCATCACCTCGCAGTCGCCGATGTCCTTGGCGAGCCCGGTGGCGACATCGACTGCCTTGCCGGAGACCTCGGAGCCGTCATAGCCGACGACGATGACGTTGCCCATCGACTCCTCCTTTCTGAGCGGGACGCCGCGGCCAGGTCACCGGAGAGGTGACCTGGCCGCGGCCGGTCACGCGCATGCGCGCATGACGCTGCATCTCACGTCGCTCGTGCTCAGCCGCCCTGCGCACGCACGCCGGCGAAGAACTCCTCGTGATCGTCGACCGGCTGGGCCGAGATCGCGTCGAGCTTCTCCTGCGGCGACTTGGGCGTCAGCAGCGAGACCACGATGAGCGTCAGCGTGCCGCCGAGGACGGCGACGACGCAGTAGCCCAGAGCCGTGTCCGCCAGCCACTGCGGCCAGTAGACGAACTCGAAGACGTAGTACTCGAGCATGTAGAAGACGAAGGCCAGTAGGGCGCCGACCAGCGAGCCGGCGAAGGCGCCGGCGAACGTGGCCCGCTTCCAGAACATGGCCAGCACCGGGACGGCCACACCGGCCGAGAGCAGACCGCTGGAGATGTAGTACGCATCCCAGAGCCCGGTCGGCAGGTAGTCGATGCCGAACGCCACCAGGACCGCCAGGGCGACCATGATGAGCGAGGCGAAGCGGCTGAACAGCACGATCCGCGAGTCCGACCAGCCGCGCTTGCGATAGACGAGCGGCTGGAGGATGTCGTAGCTGAGGTTCAGCGCGCAGACGTTGGTGAAGGTCGCCACCGTGGACATCACCAGGGCGGCCAGCAGGCCGAACATGATGACCAGCGCCCAGTCCGGGAACTCGGTGGTGAGGAAGACCGGCATGATGTTGTAGGCGTCGCCGCCGAGGACGCTCTCGAACGCCTCGCTCGGCGGGTAGATGACGAGTGCCATGAGGCCGATGACGGTGGCCGCGCCGAGCACCCAGATGAAGTTGTAGACCAGGTTAGCCCAGATGCCTTTCCGGGCCGAGCGAGTCGACTCCGCGGACTGCGCCTTGAGCCACCAGTCCTCTTCGATCACCCATCCGGGTAACAGCGCGATGATAGAGACGAAGATGAACGGTATCCCCAGCGTGAAGAGGCTGGTGCCGTTGTCACCCTCGGCGGACCCCGGCGGCGTCACGCTCTCCAGGTAGCCCCAGAAGCTCTGCCCCTCCGGCAGGCGCTGCGAGACCAGCACCGCCATGACGATGAGGACGATGGTGACGAAGCTGATGGACATGAAGAACTGGATGACGTTGGAGTTGAGCACGGCGTGAAAGCCGCCCATCCACATGTAGATGGCGATCGGGGCGCTGAAGATGATGTACATAGCCCACGGCTCGACGCCGAACTTCGGCGAGATGTACTGCGAGACGGTCCACACCTCGGCCGCCGACCACACCGTGAAGGCGATGATGTTCCACGGGGAGACCAGCACGCGCAGGGCGAGACCGAACCGGGCCTGCAGCATCTGCGGCTGCGAGATGGCCTTGATGCGCCGTACCCACGGCACCAGGATGACCATTGCGAACAGCAGCAGCGACCAGGGCGCGACCATGGCCCAGATACCGCCGATGCCGTACATGTACGCGGCATAGATTGCCCACGTGATGAAGCCGAGCAGCAGCCAGCCGGCCGCGATGCTCATACCGACCAGGAGTGCACTTGTCTTGCGACCCCTGATCCAGTAGTCGTCGTGTTCCTCCTGCGCCGTCTCCTTCTTCTTCTGGACCCGATAGACGGTCAGACCGATCCAGAGGATGACGATGAAGTAGGCGACCAGGAAGAGCCAGTACCAGACAGTAGCCAAACCCTCTCCCCCCTTCTTGCCCGGGCTCTCCGAGAGAGCCGGTAGGACGCGATGGGACCCGGCGACCTCTTCGTGTCGATGGTCGCCGGTGTCACGATCTGTCTGTGCCGCTGCCTCCTTTCCCGGTGCGCGCGGTTCGCAGCGCGCACCGCGGTCCCCCGACCCAGGGACACGGGCGGCCCGGCCACAGACCGGGCCGCCCGTGTCACCCTGACTTCCGACAGCTCATGTGCCGGGACATGAGAGCAGAGATGCTCATGCCGAGCGTGATGCTCCTCGCACCGTGCCGGCTGAGCTTCCCGCGCTCATCCCTTGACGAGCTCCTTG
>DIWP01000025.1 GCA_002423545.1 Thermoleophilia bacterium UBA6103 | reverse complement strand
GGGGCATTTAGCTGCGGAACGCCAGTCAGACGGAGACACCGGTGTTCTGCGGGTCTTCTGCCATGAAGAGGCGAATCGCGTCGTGCTTCTCGTTGCCGGATACGACAAGGGGAAGTATCCGGGGCGCCGGCGCCAGGAGCGCGAGATCAAGATCGCGCGACAGCGTCTGGCGGAGCACCGCATGCGGTGCCGACGGCGCACTCATGGCCGGCCGGGACAGGATGAGCTATGATTTATATGTCATACCCAGTCCCTGGTTCGGGAGGTGCGGTGTCCGACTTCGAAGACCTGTTGCGCCAGATCGAGCAGGAGGCAGAGGCCGAGGGCCCGACCGGCCATGCCCACTTGGCGGAGCTGCGTGATCGCTTCGACCTTGTCGTGCAGATCGTCGACCGTCGCCGAGAGCTGCACATGACCCAGCAGCAGGTCGCGGCGGCGTCCGGTCTGCATCAGAGTGTCGTGAGTCGCATCGAGCAGGGAGTCGCCAACCCGACGGCCCGTACGCTCACCCAGCTCGCGCGCGGCCTCGATGCCAGGCTCGTGCTGGCCGCCCGCTCAACGCCCGAGTGATACCCTTCGGCCGTGCGCACGCTCTCCGACATAGATCTCCGGCCCACTGACCGCGCCGCCATCGTCGCCGCAGCCGCGATGCTGAGGGAGAGGTTCCCTGTCACCAGCACGCTGGTCATCGAGGAAGACCAATGGTTGCACGGTCCCTATCAGGTCCTGGCTATCCGTCGTGAGGTCGACCGCGATGGGGTAGCGGCGTGAGCTGATCAGTCGTACCCTGGAGGTCTGAACATGAAGACCTACACCTACTCCGAGGCTCGGCAACAGCTTGCCGCGGTGCTCGACGAGGCCCGCCGCGCAGGGCGGGTGCAGATCCGGCGCCGGGATGGACAGTTGTTCGTGCTGCAGCCGGCGACGCAGGAACGCTCTCCTCTGGACGTTCCGGGGGTGGCCGCGGGACTGCTTGCCGGGGACAGCGCCGCGTGGCTGCGGGAAGAACGCGAAGCAGCGGGCGACCGGTTGTTGGAAGCGGCGTCGGGGGCTCCGGCTGACCCGCCACGCGCTACGCGAAAGGGATCACATCCACGCGGCTCATGACCGCCTTCTTCGGAGGGCTCCTCAGACCTCGAACTCGCTCCTGGGTGCTTCGGATTGCCGGATGATCGACTGAAGCGTACCGGTACCGAGCCTACCCAACGCAGACTCCGAGCTGTGTCACGTAGACCTCGTCGTGGAGTCGAGACTGGATCTCGCTCTCGGAGGCGCTCAGGAAGAAGAGCTCGATGGCTTCCAAAAGGTTGTGCCTGGCCTCTTCGATCGTCTCGCCCTGGCTGGCGATGTCGAGCTGCGGACACAAGGCCACGTACTCCGGGCCTTCCCGTGCGATGATCGCCGTGAGATGCCTCTTCACCATTTCGTGCTGCTCCAATTCGCCACTGCCATGGTAGCGCACGTCGGCGACACGGCCGCTCACGCGAGGAGGTGTGTTCGGGTCGGCAACGTCGTCGGTCCCGATCGAGACTGCCATGTGTGGCCAACTGTCCGGGACATCCCTGTGCCGGCCGCGGTGGTGAGAGACATGCTCACCGGCTGCTCGCGCCGTCTCTTCCGCAGCATGCGGATCGATGCCGCGAGCGCGATCGATGCCGGGGCATGTGCTTGATGATTCGTCACCATCGAGCAGCCGCAAACGTCACCCTCAGCCACTGCATCATCACCTGTTGCCGGCCAACGGCCGGATCTACACTTGGAGGCAGGAGGTTCGAGGATGGGCAAGGGCAACCAGCATGTGGTTCCCAAGCTGCGGGGTAGATCATCGCCGTTCACATGAGCGAGTGAGGCAGGCGTGACTGAGACCCCTGCGATACTCGACGGGTGGTCGGCCGGCACGTAGTATGGGTGCTCTGATCGAAGGACCACGCGGAGAACATGATATGCGCCACGAGTTCACAGCCGTGTATGAACGCGACGACGACTGGGTCGTTGCCTACTCCCCTGAGATGCCGGGCGCCAACGGCCAGGGCCACAACAAGGACGAGGCACGAGAGAGCCTCCAGCAGGCCATAGCACTGATGCTCATGGATCTCCGCGAGGACGGGTTGCGAGGCGTGCCGGACGAAGCCGAGCAAGAGACGATCGTCGTCGACGTCCGAGCTGCATGAAGCGAAGCAGCCTGTTGCGGCACCTGCGGCGACATGGCTGTGTCCTGAAGAGGGAAGGCGCGCTGGGCATCCCTCGACCCGGCGACGACGAGACGCAGGCCTGAGCGCACAACGCCTTCTTCGACCGGGACTTCGAGGAGTGGGCAGTGCGGGTCACCTACTTCGCCGACACAGATACCACATTCATCGAGTTGAGCGACGGCCCCCCCGTGGAGACACGCGAGCTCGGCGAGGACCTGTACGTCGACGTTGACGCGGCCGGCCACGTCGTGAGCCTCACGGTCGAGCACGCTCAGAAGAACACCGACGGCGACACGTTCTCCTACCGCCGGCTGCCATCGAAGATGAGCGCGTGAAGATCGAGCAGCACAGGCGCGGCGCCTGACAGCACCCTGCGCTCAGCGGGTTGCGGTTGCCACAGAGCGAGGACGCAGGAAGATAGAAGGTGGCAACCCGGCCAACTTGTCGAAAGGTCGAGCCACATGAGGTTTGATCGCATAGCGACCGATCCTGGAGTGATGGGCGGTCTTCCTTGCATACGGGGTCTTAGAATCCCGGTTGCCACCGTCGTGGACATGGTCGCCGATGGGATGACCGCTGACGAGATCCTCGCGGCTCTGCCGGACTTGGTACAGGAAGACATCGAACAGGCGCTGCGCTACGCGGCAGAAAGCGTGCGGGAAAGAGAGCTCCCGATCAGGGCAGCCTCCTGAGATTCCTGATCGATAGCGCACCGCGCAGCCGGTGAGCCGCCTCTGCGGCCGGGCCCTCAGCTGCTGCGCTCATAGACCGTTCATCCTTCTGCCAGCGCCGATCTGAGCACATCCCCTGGCAGATGCCCGCGGCGCGCGATCTCTTCGGGGTCTGTGGGGACCACATCGATGGCGGCGCGCAGGCCTCTCAGCGCGGCCCGCATGCGGATGGCCGTCTCCCTCTTGTCTCCCAGGTGGGGCACGACGACGAGCAGGTCGACGTCGCTGTCCGGCCGCGCCTCGTTGCGGGCATGCGACCCGAAGAGCACGATGCGGAGGGAATCGAAGTGCTCCACGAGACGATCGATCGCCTCCGGCAGCTTCTCCATCGGCGGAGCGAGGACGGGATCCACTGTGCGACCTCCGGCCGTTGCAGCCTTCAGTGTACGCCATCGGCAGGCGTGTGCCCGCCTGTCCGCCGCTCTGCGAAGTGTGGCCAACTCGCGGCCGGTTGTTGGCCACAGATCCCAGAGCGTCGTGCACACCGATGCCCGGCGCCCGGCGCCCCGCGTGCCCTCCGGGACATCCCTGTGCCGGCAGCTCTGCGATGCGTGGCCAACTGAGGGGGTCGCGGTTGGCCACGGATCCCTGAGCGTCGTGCACACCGATGCCCCCTCGGGACCTCTCGGACACCAGAAGAGCGCTGCTCATGACCTGGTGGCTCGCGGTCGCGGCGGATCCGCGAATCGTCAACGTCAGCAGGGGCGGAACGTCACCGTCTTGGTGCTCATGCGCTCTGGCGAAACAGTACAGGTTGTGCTGAGATCACTGCACACTGCGTGGCCGGGGATGCTCCAGTCCCACACGTACCAGGATTCGCTTTGACTTCATGAGGACATGATGCTAACGTCATATGACGTATCAGGCTTGGCATCTACGATGGTGATGCCATGACGGTCTTCCACGCGAAGTGTGGATCCGTCACGATTCGCATCCACGACGTAGATCATGGGCCACCACACTGTCACGTGACCGGCCTGCCGCAGGGCGGCCAGGCGATCGTCAACCTCTTGACGCTGACGGTGACGAAGCCCGAGGGACTGTCGCTGCCGGCGCCGGTGCGTCGAGTGCTGAAGGAACGACAGGAAGAAATGCTTCATGCGTGGGAGAACGTCGTGAGCACCGATCGGAGCGAGTGAGAATGCAGACCGCCAGCGAACGCTCGGACATCGACTACGATGCGACGCTGATCGCATCGTCCACGCTGCGCCGTCGGGTGGAAAGCGCGCTCGCTACCTTGCGGCTGCGACGGCGGGAGGACCTGTGGGGCGCACTGCTCCGTGACTGCCGGCAGTATCCGTCTGCACGCACTCTCCTGATCGCCGATCTCACCAGGGTGGCTTCAGATGAAAGGTTCACCTGCCTGGCCGGCGGACCGCCATCGCTCTCCGTCGTGTTCGTGGCGAGGACCCGGCGGGACCGAGAGCTCCTCGCTGAGCCCGCGATCGCGTTGCGCTTGAACCACGAGAAGTTCTCGCTGGTCCAGGTGGAACAGCAGACGGCACCCGGCGAGATCGCCGATGCCGTGCGCAGGCATTGCCTGGCGGTGATCGAGAGCATGCAGCCCGACCGTGTCCGTGAGGCGCGGTTCTCGGCACTGGACGAGACACTGTGGCTGGAGTTCGGCGACGGACTGCAGCGAGCCGTCAGGTGGTCGACGCTGCCGTTTGCGGTGCGCCTGGATCTCACCCCGACATCCGCATCCGTGCGCGAGCACGGGGAGGCCGTGGTGCTCGCCGATGCGGACGGCCGCCATGCCGACATCGACGCCGAGGTCCTGCGGACCGCGGTTGATCCCGCCTTCGGCACGGCCATGGACCGGCGCGACCACACCGAGCGCGCCGCTACCGGGGCGCGGATCAGAGAGGCCAGGGATGAGCGCGGCCTCAGCCAGGAGCAGGTGCAGGCTCTCACCGGCATCTCCCAGGAGACGCTCAGCCGCATCGAGAATGGACATCGCGACCCACGCCTGGACACGCTGAGGAAGCTGGCCGCCGGCCTCTCGATGGACCTGCCGGATCTCCTGGCGAGGATGGCCGGATCCAGGCACGAGTAGCCGCCTGCATCAAACCAGGGAGGTGCGAGGCAAGGCGAGGCCCCTCGAGCTCGCTCCGGGGAGGTCCGGATCGCCGGACGCGGGTGTGAGAGACACGCTGACCGGCTGCTGGGACGTCACGCAGCAACGTCACGCCGCAACGTCACCCTCGGAAGGCCCTTGTCATCCTTGTCCACATCGTGAAGACGTGATCAGCTGCAACATGCATGTCACCATTGGCCGACGACATGTGTTCTGCGAGAATGCCTTGTATCGGGTAAGAAGTGACATGCAGTGACTCGCCCATACGAGGTGGAGAGATGGAGACCGCAGTGACCAAGCGTGGGCAGACGGTGATCCCGGCGGCCATCCGCAGACGCCACAACATCACGGGAGGATCGCGACTGGTGTGGCTCGACGACGGCGAGACCATCCGCGTGGTGCCGGTCCCGGACGATCCTCTGCGCGCGCTGCGTGGTCGCGCCAAGGGATCCGGCGTGAGACAGAAGCTGCTGGCCGAGCGCCGCGCCGATCGCGAGCGTGAGGGCTCATGAGGCAGCCACTTCTGCTGGACACGTCGGCGCTTCTTGCCTTCGTTGAGGACGAGCAGGGTGCGGACCGGGTCGAGGAGGCCCTGCGGATCCCGACCACGATCATCCCGTGGCCGGTCCTCCTCGAGTTCTACTACGTCACGCTTCGCGCACACGGCGAGGCCGAGGCCGACGCACGGCTGGCGATGCTCAAGCAGCTCGACGTGATCATCGAGTGGGGCATGGACCAGGCTGCCGTCCTCGCGTCGGCTCGGCTCAAGACGGCACATCGTCTCTCGCTCGGCGACGCGATGATCGCCGCCTTCGCCCTTCGCTGCGGGGCGACGCTCGTCCACAAGGACCCCGACTTCGAGCGTCTGGCCCACGTCCTGCCGCTGGAAGCCCTGTGAGGGCGGTCATCGCGAGAGTAGCGCCTTCCCGATGAGCGTGCTGATCGGCCAGGCAAGTCCCCGATCAGCACGCTTCACACGTCGCGTTGTCGCCGGCGGTGGAACTGTCGTCGCGGCGCCGTGACAGACACGCTGTTCGGGCTTCTCGTCAACCCGTGAATCAGACCAACGTCATCCCGTTGATGCTTTGATGCTACGATGCACGTGGTCCATACTGGCGGCATGGAGCGCATCATGCGTACCACGCTCACCATCGACGCCGAGGTCCTGGCGGCGTTCAAACGTCAGGCCGCCGAGACGCACAAGACGCTGAGCTCGCTCATCGAGTCCGCGCTGCGGGAACACCTGGCGCGGCAGCGCGACACGCAGGAGACCAAGCCGGTCGACTTCCCTGTGGTGGATGGGAGCGGGCCTACGCCGGGTCTCGATCTGTCGAGCAACGCCGCGGTGCTGCGGCTCCTCGACGAGGTCTCGTGAGACCACCCGTTGACCTTGCCGTGAGCGTCCCGTGTTGCTGCCCGACCTGAACGTGCTCATCAGCGCTCATCGCGCCGACAGCCCCGCCCACGCCACATGCAGCGCCTGGCTGCGCTCGGTGTACGCCGGCGACGAGGCCTTTGGCCTGTGCGCGCCGGTCCTCATCGGTTTGGTCCGCATCCTGACCCACCCGCGCGCCTTCCGCCCGCCCGACACGCACGAGGAGGCGTTCGGGTTCGTCCACTCTCTGGTGGGCCACCCCAACGCCGTGCTGCTGAACCCCGGCCGTGACCACCTGCGGATGTTCGAGCGGCTGTGCCGGTCGGCCGACGCCCGCGGTGATCTGCTGCCCGACGCGTACCTCGCCGCTCTGGCGATCGAGACGGGCGCCGTGCTGGTGAGCGGCGATGCGGGCTTCGGCCGCTTCCCGGATCTCCGCTGGCAACGCCTCTGAGAGGCTGAGAGCACCTCACGGCGGCCTGCCCGCTGGCGACTGGATCGACGGGTCGATGGGTCAATGAGTCGATGGGTCGATGAGTTCTCCCATGAGCCACCGCGGTGGGCTTGATGGGGGCCTCGCCTCGCGGCGGGCTCGGGGGGCTCGCATCGCGACTCTGGGATGTGTGGACACCTTGACGGTGCCAGGATGTCCACGAATCCCGGAGTCACTCTCTGTAGGACAGGGTCAGGACCCGATCTCGCTCTGCCCGATCTCGCTCTGCCCGATCTCGCGCTGCCCGCTCTCGCTCTCGGGTCTTGCTCGCGGACGCACTCAGGTCGGGGCCGCTGTCCTGAGAGCGCCAACCGCGACACAGCCTGCGGCCCCACTCGCTCCGCGCTCACCGTCACCCGCGAAGCACGGTGATCGTCTCCTCCGTTTACTGTCTGTCACCTTGAAGGTACCATGGCTGCAGCGCATACTTGCGGGGAGATGAGCGTGGCACTGACCATCAAGAACGTGGAAGTGGAGCGGCTGGCCGCCGATGTGGCGAGCCTCACCGGCGAGTCCAAGACACAGGCGATCAAGGTCGCTCTGGAAGAGCGCCGCCGACGCCTGACGAGCGGCGTCGATCCACAGGCTCGCAAGGCGGAGCTGCGGCGATTCCTCGAGGAAGAGGTCTGGAGCCTCGTCCCCGAGGACCAGCGCGGCCTGCCCCACGACACGGCGCGCGACGACAAGATCGTCGGCTACGGCACCGACGGCCTGCCGAGGTAGACGGTGCTGCTGGACAGCTCGGCGCTCGTGGCGCTCATCATGGGGGAGAGGGAGGCAGAAGCACTCTTCGAGGTGCTCGTGGAGGCTCCCGTCTGCTGCGTCGGCGCGCCATCGCTTGTCGAAACGGGCATGGTCCTTGCGGGTCGTCTGGGCCAGTCGGCCTCCGAGGCCACATCGAGGCTCACCGTCGTCATGGCGCGCTTCGAGATAGGGGTGCTGCCGTTCGGCCAGGAGCACTGGCTTGTGGCGTGGGCGGCCTTCCTCCGCTACGGCAAGGGCCGTCATCCGGCCGCCCTCAACTACGGCGACTGCCTCACTTACGCCGTGGCCAAGCTGGCCCGCATGCCGCTGCTGTGCCTCGGCGACGACTTCGCGCGCACCGACCTGGACCTCGTGCCTCTGCCGTCCGCAACATGAACCGCGGCGCCCCGTCCGCACTCTCCATCTGATCTGCGCCCGCAACACCTCTGAACGCCGACCATGAACCACGGCTATCAGACAGTGCCAACGATCGACATGAACCCGCCTCGACAGTCGGCTGGGCTTCGATCCTGGAGAAGGTGATGGGGCCGTCGCGGCACCGCAGCCATCGCGACGCCCCCGCAGCCATCGCGGCGCCCCCGCAGCCGGCGCGGCGCGCCCGCGGCCATCGCGACGCCCCCGCAGCCATCGCGGCGCCCCCGCAGCCGGCGCGGCGCGCCCGCGGCCATCGCGACGCCCCCGCGGCCATCGCGACGGGCTGGAAGGGGGCTTGGCGTCGTGCCTCTGGGATGTGTGGACACCTTGGCGGTGCCAGGATGTCCACGAATCCCGGAGTCACTCTGCAAGACAGGGTGAGCGGGTCACCTGCTACAGTGGCACCGATGCGCGGCCGGCGGCCCTGAGTCGCCGGCCCCGTGTGGGCGGCCGCAAGTCGTCGGCCCAGCGTGGGCGGCCGCGAGTCGTCGGCCCTGAGCCTCCGGCCGGTCGCAGACAGGCAGGTACCTCGGTGATGTGTCCACATGAAGGTGTCCTTGTGAAGGTGTCTCGGTGAACAAGGTCAGCAGACCATATCGGCCCGGCGACGAGGCCCAGATCAACCGTCTCTACGCCATGGTCACCGGCCGCGAGCGCACGCCGGAGCAGTACGCGTGGGAGTGGCTCGAGACCTGGGACGGGCGCGGCAGCATCGACCTCCTCTTCGACCTCGATCGCCCCGAGGGCGACCAGCTCATCGCCCAGTACAGCCTCATCCCGACGCCGCTGAGCGTCTTCGGGAAGCCGACGGTCGCCGGCAAGACAGAGAACTGCATGAGCCACCCCGATCACTGGCGCACCGGGCTTTACCTGCCGCATGAGCAGGAGTGGTTCGAGAAGGAGAAGGCGCGCTACAGCTTCTTCTTCACCACCGCCGGCCAGGTGTCGCATGGGGCCGTCGGCAAGATCCGCCGCAAGCTGGGCTACGTGGCCTTCGACAACTGGGTCCGGTACACGCTCTGGCTGCGGTCCGGCACCCTGCGCGACGAGTTGCGCGCCATCGCCGCCGCCAAGGGCGCCGTCGGCCGGGCTCTGGCGCCGGCCTTCGCCGGGCTGGGGACCGCCGCCTTGCAGGGGGTCAGCCGCCTGCGGCGCCGCCGCCGCTGCGGGTACCGCACGGCCACGCACAAAGCCGGCGAGGCGCCGCTCGGGGAGATCGAGGCGCTCTGGAGCGCCAACAGGGAGGCCTACGGCATCACCGTCGACCGTAGCACCGCCTACCTGAGCTGGCGGATCGACCGCGACCCGTACCTGGAGCACGAGTACCTGACGATGTGGGACGAGGGCCGGGGTGGCGGCGCGGCCCGCGAGGGCGGCGGCGCGGATCGGGGCGGCGTCCGCAGTGGCCCCGCCGGCGGCGCGACCGGAGGCGCCGCCGCCGGCCGTGGCCGCCTGCTCGGCTACGCCGTCTACTATGAGCGGCACGGGATCCTCTCCATCGTCGACATCGTGGTCGACGGCCGCAGCGGGCCGCTCTACCGCCACCTGCTGGCGGCCCTCACCGAGCGCGGCCGGCAGCGCGGCGTCGAGAAGATCACCTGCCTCACGCTGCGGCGCTCGCGGCCGTTGGCGCGCTGCCTGCGCAGCGCCGGCTTCCTCAACAAGGGCATCCTGTCGCCGGCCGCGTTCCGCCGGAGCTTTCGGCCGCGGCAGTTCTTCCTGTATGTTCCTGAGGAGCTGCGGGACGACCCGCGGGTGACCGACCACGACTCCTGGTACGTCACGGAGCTGGTCCTGGAGGGCCGCGACTACGACCGGGGCGCCGACTGACAGACGCCTGCGTCCCCGGACGCGGCCGGCTGGGGCCGCGCCGGCCGGGAGCTGCACCGGCCGACCGGGACCGAGGACACGCCGACCGGGGCCGAGGCCGCGCCGGCGGGGGCCGAGGCCGCGCCGGCGGGCGGCCGGCCCTCCGCGCCGTCGTCCGCGGCACCCGGCTCGCCGTTGTCGCCGAAGAGAGGACGCACACATGGACGTCGTCGATTTCCGCGTACGCCTGCGCACCGAGCACATGCTCGGCCCCTGGGACCCCGATGACCCGGCGCCCCACTTCGCGCAGTACATCGACCTCTACAAGATGCGGCCCCGGCTCACGCCCATGAGCATGCCGGACTACATCGAGAACATGAACAGCGGCGGCGTCGCGCGCGGCGTGGTCTGCGGCGGGTCCATCGAAGACAACGACCACCTCATGGAGGTCCGCGAGTCCCTCGGCGACGCGGACCCCTTCTACTACATCGCCGGCGTGCATCCCAAGTATGGGGTGAGACGCAACCTCGAGGAGCTGGAGCGCTGCCGCCAGGCCGGCTTCCTGGGCGCCAACATCAGCCCGTACATCTGGGGCGTGGCCGCCAACGAGGCCGTGCTCTATCCCATCTACGCGTACTGCGAGAGCCACGGTCTGGTCGCCATCGTGCACGGCAGCCTGCACTACAACCGCTTCCAGAGCATGTGGCTCGGCGATCCCCAGTACATGGACCAGATCGCCATCGACTTCCCCGACCTCAAGCTGGTGATCTCTCACGCCGGCAACGGGTTCGGCGTGCTGGCGCTGGCCGTGGCGCAGAAGCATCCCAACATCTTCCTGGAGTTCAGTGCCCTGTGGCCGCAGTATCTGCCCGAGGCGACGCTGCAGGCGGTCAACTCCTACCTCAAGGACCGCTGCCTGTTCGGCACCGACTACCCGCTGGTGGAGTTCGGCGCCGCCGTCGAGGCCTGGACCACTGCCGTCAAGCCGGCGGTGCGCGAGCTGTTCTTTGCCAAGAATGCGGAGCGCTGCCTGTTCGGCGAGCCGCGGTGAGGTGAGGAGGCTACGTGTGTCCGCGCCCCACCACCACACCACACACGACCACACCACACACGACCAGCTTCACGCGGCCGTGACGCGCCGGCGCTCTGCGCGCCGGTGTCCACGGCCCGAGCCAGCAGAGGAGAACACCTGATGGACGTCCCCTTCGTCGATCTCAAGGCCCAGGCACGCGAGCTGCACGACGAGCTCGCGGCGGCCTTTGGGTCGGTGACCTCGGGCGCCGCCTACACCATGGGGCCGGAGCTGGCCGACTTCGAGGCGGCCTTCGCCGCCTTCTGCGGCGCCGCGCACTGCGTGGGAGTCAGTTCGGGGACAGACGCCGTCAAACTGGCCCTGCTGGGCGCCGGAGTGGGCCCGGGCGACGAAGTCGTGGTGCCGGCCAACACGTTCATCGCCACCGCCGAGGCCGTCAGTCACATCGGAGCCACGCCGATCTTCTGTGACGTCGACCCGCACACCGCTCTCCTCGATCCCGACGCTCTGGCCGCCGTCTGCGGGGAGCGCGAGGGCATGCTCAGCGCCGTCGTGCCGGTGCATCTGTATGGCCAGCCCTGCGACATGGATCCGATCCTCGCCATCGCCGAGGAACACGGCCTGGCGGTGGTGGAAGACGCCTGCCAGGCGCACGGCGCCCTCTACGGCGGCGCCGCGGCCTCGTCTTCAGCCATTGAGCCACCGGCCTCGCTCTCCGCCACGGAGCCGCCGGCCGCCATCGCGGCCCCGCCCGCGGGTGCCGCCGGGCCGCCGGCCGCCATCGCGGCCCCGCCCGCGGGTGCCGCCGGGCCGCCGGCCGCAGGCCGCCCCTGCGGCAGCTTCGGAGTCACCGCCGCCTTCAGCTTCTACCCGGGCAAGAACCTCGGCGCCCTGGGCGACGGCGGTGCCGTTGTCACGTCAGACAACGCCGTCGCCGAACGCCTCCGTCTTCTGCGCAACCACGGCCAGGCCGAGAAGCAGGTCCACACGCTCGTCGGCTACTGCGACCGCCTGCATAACCTGCAGGCCGCCTTTCTGAGCATCAAGCTCGAGTGCCTGCCGGCCTGGAACACCGCCCGCCGCGAGGCCGCCGCCTACTACGACGAGAAGCTGCGCGATATCCCCGGCGTGGCGCCCATCGCCCGCCGCGCCACGCTCGATGAGCCCGTCTATCATCTCTACGTGGTGCGGCTGCTCACCGGCTCGCATGAAGAGGACACCGACACCGACCTCGCCGAGCGTCTCCTGGCCGACGAGCTCGAGCGCCGGGACCGGGACGCGGCCGAGCTAGAGGCGGGCTTTGACGATCCCGGTCTGGTCGCCGACGAGCATCCCATCGCCGGTCTGCCCGGCGTCGACCAGCGGACGCTGCCCGATCTCTCCGGCCGCGGCCTGCACGACATCCAGAGCCGCGGCGAGGCGCGCGACGAGGTCCGCGAGCGCCTCGCAGCCGCCGGCGTGCAGAGCGGCATCCACTATGCCGTGCCGCTCCACATGCAGCCGGCCTACGCGCACCTCGGCTACCGCCTCGGCGACTTTCCGGCCGCCGAACGGCTGGCCACGCAGATCCTCTCGCTGCCGATATTCCCGGAGATCACCCGCGCCCAGCAGGACCACGTCGTCGCTGCTCTGGTCGACGCCCTGAGCTGAGACGCAGCGTCGGGGGAGAGGGGCCGGTCTCTTCCGGGCCGGGGGCTCTTCCGGGGCGGGGGGACTCCTCCAGAGTGACTCGGGGATCCGTGGACATCCGGGTGCCGCAAATGTGTCCACACATCCCAGAGCCGCGACGCGACGCCAGGTGCCAGGTCCCCGCGGCCTTCTTGGCAGACACCCTCGCGGGATTCGGCGACCGGCGGCGCGACCGGCTGGTATATCCGCCTAGCGAAACTGACAACCGCCGGCGACGGCGTCATACTGAAGTCCGAGTCTGCTGAAGGTCGGCTTTGCGCGGTAGCGGCGGACGACCTTTCGCGTTCTCGGCGTCGAGGAGCGGGGTTGGGGTCAAGAGCTTGTCTGTGGACCGCGACCATCCGGACAACCGGTGTGATTCCTGACGTCGGGTCCCGGGTCGCAGTGGTGATCCGTCCGCCCGCTCTGCTACTATGCCGATACTCAGCGTTTCCACAGTGGGCAACACGGCGGTACCATCGGCGTCGAGGCAGGCGACGCGTCGGGGGAGGGGATACTCGGTGACGCATCGTGTCGGTTCGGCCTTGGGCACTGTCCTCCTGGACGCCTGCGCCTTCGTTGCCGCGTATTTCTGTGCCCTTGTTATCCGCAACGCCGACGGGCTGGCCTCGTGGTTCGGCAGCGGCTCGATCACCGCCGACTGGTCACTCGTCGTCTCGCTTGCCCTGGCGCTGCTCTCGTTCCTCGCTTTCGGCTTGTATGAGCAGGAGGTCTTCGTGTTCAGGCCGCTCCTGCTTCGGACGCTCGTCAAGGGCGTGCTGGTGGCCACCGTGCTCTCGGCGGCGGCCGTCTACCTGGTGAAGTCGTCGTCTGTCGGCCAGTCGCGGTTCATGCTGCTGGCCACGTTCGCATTCTTCGCCGTGTACGCCGCGACGCTGCGGCTCGGCGTGTACGCCCGGCTGTACGGGCGCTGGGCCGTGCGGGAGCGGCCGGTGACGCTGATCGTCGGCCGCTCAGCCCGCGGAGAGGTGCTGGCGCGTCGTCTCAACGAACTCAAGGGCTTCACGCGCTGGCGTCGCACGGTGTGCGAGAGGCCGGACCCCCAGGGCGACCTTCAGGCCGACACCCAGGCCGAGTCCCAGCCGACTGCACGTTGTGCGTACGCGACTGCGCCCGGAATCTCGGGGCGGCCCTCGACGACCTGCGCGAGCAGGGCCGTTCCGTCACCGCCGTGTTCATCGACGCCGACGGCCTGGCGCTGCCCGCCGTGCTGCCGGCCGTCCAGGCCGCTCGCGACCGTCACGTCACAGCGTATGTGGTCAGCGACCTGGTGCGGCCCATGCACAGCAACCGGCTGCTCTTCCAGCTCTTCGAGTCGCCCGTTGTGCGCGTGCGCGCCAAACCGCCCAACGGCGCCGTGCGGCGCGCCAAGCGTGTCTTCGACATCGCCGGCGCCTCGGCCGCCCTGCTCGTCCTCGCCGTGCCGATGGCCGCCATCGCGCTCGCCGTCAAGCTCAGCTCGCCCGGTCCGGTGCTCTACCGGCAGCGCCGCATCGGCCTGCGCGGCCGTGAGTTCCAGTTCCTCAAGTTCCGCAGCATGGTGGTCGGTGATCACCACGACGTCCACCGCGAGTACGTTCAGGCCCTCATCGCCGGCGACGTGGCGGCCTGCGACCAGGGCGACGGGCAAGAGCAGGTCGCCGAGCTCAAGATGGCCGACGACGCCCGCGTCACGCGCGTCGGCCGCTTCATCCGCCGCTACTCGCTCGACGAGCTGCCGCAGTTCTGGAACGTCCTGCGCGGAGACATGAGCCTGGTGGGGCCGCGGCCGCCGCTGCCCTACGAGGTCGAGGCCTACAACGAGTGGCATCGGCAGCGCCTGGCCTGCTTGCCGGGCGTCTCCGGCCTCTGGCAGGTCGGCGGCCGCAGCCGTGTCAGCTTCGACCAGATGGTCTTCATGGACCTCTTCTACCAGCTCAACCAGTCGCCGGTCCTCGACGCGATCATCTGCCTGCGTACCGTCCCCGCGGTCATCAACGGCCGGGGGGCGGGATGATCACCGCCAACCGCAACCCTCGGAGACGCCCATGACGACGGTCGCCATCATCGGCTACGGCTACTGGGGCCCCAACCTGCTGCGCAACTACATGGAGCTGCCCACCGCAAGCCTCGAGAGCGGCTGCCGCGTCAAATACGTGTGTGACCTGCGCTCGGAGCAGCTCGCCCGGGCCCAGGCCCGCTATCCGGCGGTGCAGACCACCTCGTCGTTCGAGCGGGTCATCGACGACCCCGAAGTCGAGGCCGTAGTGATCGCCACGCCGATCTCCACACACCATCCGCTGGCCGCGGCGGCGCTGCGGGTCGGCAAGCACGTGTTCGTGGAGAAGCCGATCGCGGCGTCGTCGGCCGAGGCCGCCGAGCTCTGCCGGCTGGCGGCCGGCGGCGGCCTCACGCTCATGGTCGGCCACACGTTTGTCTACAGCCCGCCGGTGCGCAAGGTCAAGCAGATCATCGACAGCGGCGAGTTGGGCGAGATCCGCTTCGTGACGAGCCAGCGGGTCAACCTCGGCCTGCACCAGAAGGACGTGAGCGTCATCTGGGACCTGGCCACGCACGACCTCTCGATCCTCGACTACTGGCTCGGCGACGGGCATCGGGCGCCGCAGACGGCGCCGGCGGCAACGCCCCACGGCCACGGTGCGACGCCCGACGATGTGGTCGCCGTCAGTGTCACCGGCCGCGCCTGCGTGCGCAGGCACATCCCCGACGTCGCCTTCGTCAACCTGCGCTTCCGCTCGGGCGTCGTCGCCCTCGCCCATGTTTCCTGGCTCTCGCCGGTCAAGCTGCGCCGCACGGTCGTCGTGGGCAGCAAGAAGATGGTGCTCTACGACGACACCGCCGCCGACGAGAAGGTGCGCCTCTACGATCACGGCGTGCACTACACCGAGCCGACCACCTTCGAGGAGTTCGAGCTCACCTACCACACCGGCGACATCGTGGCGCCGCGCCTGGACACCACCGAGCCGCTGCGGGCCGAGGCGCTGCACTTCCTCGAGTGCGTCGAGACCGGGCGGCCGCCGCTTAGCGACGGGGCGGCCGGCCTGCGCGTGGTCAAGGTGCTCGAGGCGGCCGAGGAGTCGCTGCGCGGCGACTCGTGCCTCGTGAAGGTGGAGCCGGCCGCTGAATGCGGCCCGCATCTGCGGGCGGCCGGCGGCGGACGCGGAGAGCCTGCAGCCGGCGGCGGACGCGGAGAGCCTGCAGCCGGCGGGGGACGCGGAGAGCCTGCAGCCGGCGGGGGACGCGAAGAGCCGGCGGTCGCGCCGGACGCCGCCGGCTCTCGGCTGCACGTGGTCGAGTCTGACGCGGCCGGCGCCACCCGACCGCCCGATCGATCCGATCGCTCGGTGCGACCGTGAGCTGGGGGAGCGGACGGACGAGGGGTTGAGTCCCCCCCGAGCGGGGGACGGGGGGCGGAGGTCCTTCGGAGTGACTCTGGGAATCGTGGACATCCGAGCAGCGCGAATGTGTACACGGTTCGATGCTTTCAGACACACTGCAGGTGCTTGCAGATTGACAGCACCGGTGGTAGACTCTCCACTGTCACGCAGTCACGATGGTGATGCTCTATGGCGACAGTGACGATCAGAAAGCTGCCGGAGGACCTGGTGGACAGGATCAAGGTCGCGGCCGCTGCGAACGGCCGTTCGCTGGAACAGGAACTGCGCGAAGCGCTCAGCAGTCGGTACGCATCGCGCGCCGAGATCCTCGACCGTGCCGCGGCGCGCTGGGAGCATCTGCCGGCCGTCACGGCGGAGCAGATCGACGAATGGATAGAGACCGGGCGGGAGTAGGCTCATGGTCGTCGACAGCAACGTGATCGCGTATGCGCTCCTGGGGCCGGTCGAGAAACGCGATGCCGCCCGGCGAGCGCTCCAGTCGGTCGACGAGATCGCCGTGCCCGACCTCTTCTTCGCGGAGTACGCCAGCATCGTGTGGCAGTGGGCGACGAAGCTGGAGGCGAGCCTGCCGCAGTTCCTCGGTGCCATGGACGACGCCGAAGGTCTCGTTGAGCGGGTCGTCTCCTGTCGCAGCCTGTGGCGATCGGCTCTCGGTACGGCCCTCCAGGTCCGCCACAGCGTCTACGACTGCATGTACGTGGCGCTGGCGCGACGCCTTCACAGCCGCGTGGTCACCTTCGACGCACGGCTGCTGGTCGTATTTCCACAGGACACCCTTCCGGCCGAGGCGTACGCCGAGTCGGGCGGCGATTGACGACCTGTGCATCCCGTGCCGGTCGAGGGTCGCGCCGCATGAACGAGTCGCCCGCATGAACGAGTCGCGCGGATGAACGAGTCGCAGATGCCCGACGGCGTGCGCGTGGCCGTCAACGTCACGCTGGGGGCCGGCGCCCGGCTGCACCCGCCGTGCGTGCTGGGCATGGCGCCGAGGGGGGCCGCTGAAGGCGAGCTGCCGCTCGTCGTCGGCCCCGACGCCGTCATCCGTCCGTTCAGCACCATCTACGCCGGCACCACCGTCGGCGCCCGCTTCCAGTGCGGGCAGGGCGCCAGCATCCGGGAAGACAACGTGCTCGGCGACGACGTGTCGGTCGGCACCAATGCGGTGCTCGAGCACGGCAACCGCATCGGCCATCGGGTGCGGATCCACTCCGGCTGCTTCCTGGAGCTCACGACCATCGAAGACGACGTGTTCGTGGGGCCCAACGTCACCTTCACCGACGACCCGCACCCCATGAAGTGCCCTCACTACGCAGACTGCAAGGGCGGCCCCGTGGTGCGCCGGCTGGCGCGCATCGGGGCCAACGCCACGCTGCTGCCGGGCGTCGAGGTGGGGGAGGGGGCGCTGGTGGGAGCCGGCGCGGTAGTCGTCGGCGACGTACCGGCCGGCATGGTCGTGGTCGGCAATCCGGCACGGGTCATCAAGGCCGTCGACGAGCTGACCTGCCCGCCCGGCTTCTTCGAGCGGCCCTACGTCTGGCCGCCGTACGACGACGTCGACTGACCGCGACGCTTCCGGTGGCCGCCGTACGACGACGCCGACTGACCCCGCCGCCTTCGACTACTGCCGGGTCGTTCGGATCGACCGCGCTGTGGGCGAGTCTGCCCGTAGCCGGCGTCCGGGACGCTCATGAGATCGTGTGGTACACTCCTGTTGTCGTCAAAACGGCGACATTCGCACAGAGGGGTGCCGTCATGAAGACCATTCCACTGCGGGATTTCCAGCGTGAAGGCGTGAAGGCGCTCGGTCCTGGGTCTCTCGCCGAGCCGCTGCTGCTCACGGGCCGCGATCGCGAGTTCGTCTTGCTCCCGGTGCCCCCCGACGAGCGCACCGCGGTGCTGGACCTCGCGGAGGGCCTCGCGGCGGTCCTCGCCCTGCGCCGGGATCAGGACCGGGCTGTGGAGGCCGGCCTTGATCAGACCTCCGTGGCAGACGTCGAGGCTGAGATCCGCGCAGCCCGAAAGAGCATCAGACAGCGGAAGCGCGGCGCATGAGTCGAGCCGTCGTCCTGGATACCAACGTCCTCGTCTCGGCGGCTCTGAAGCCCGGCAGCGACATCGCCCGCATCCTTGAGCGGGTACTGCTACGGCAGGCGCCCGTCCACGTCTGCCCCTCCATCGTGGCAGAGTACCGGGAAGTGTTGAACCGGCGGCGACTCAGGCCCAAGGGCTTGCCTCCGGCGTGGCTGCCCAGGCTGCTGCAGATCGCCTTTCATGAGGCGGAACCCGCGCCTTGGCCGCAGGAGGGCCCGGATCCCGATGACCTCGTGTTCCTCGCTCTGGCCAAGGCGATCGGGGCAGTGCTGGTGACTGGGAACCTCGCGGACTTCCCGACCGAGATCCGTGATGGCGTGATCGTCATGGGTCCGTCGGAGTACCTGGGACGGATCCTGGAGCGTTGCGAGGAGTGATCGATAATGCTACCGTTGAACGCATTGAGTAACGATACGCTTGGTGTCGGCGGCATGGTCGACGCCGACAGACTCACTGCGAGGCGTGCCATGACGCAGGTCAAGCTGTCGAGCAAGTATCAGATCGTCATCCCCGAAGACGTACGCAAGCAGCTCGACCTCAAGCCCGGGCAGGTCATGGACGTTTTGATCCTGGACGGCGTGCTGCATGTTGTGCCGGTCAGGCAGCCGTACGAGCTTTTCGGCTCCCTGCCGGGACTGGATACTCAAGTGGAACGCGACGACGAGGACCGGGTGTGAACGTCGTCGACTCCTGTGGCTGGCTGGAGCATCTCGCCGGCACCTCCCTGGGCGAGCAGTATGGGAGGGCCATTCAGGACACCGACAGCCTCGTCGTGCCCGTTGTCTGTCTGTGCGAGGTCTTGCGGACCGTGATGCGCCGTGCGGGCCGTGAGCGGGCGCTGGAAGTGGTGGCCGCCATGGGATGCGGCACGGTGGTCGATGTCGATAGCCCACTGGCGGTAGCGGCGGCGCGGCTCGGTGTGGAGCATCGCCTGCCGCTCGCCGACAGCCTGATCTACGCCACGGCACGTCTGCGCGGTGCCGAAGTCTGGACACACGATGCCCACTTCCGCGGCCTGCCGGGCGTGCGCTTCATCGAGGCACCGGGCTGCTGACTCGAGCGGGCGCACGGCGCGGCGGCTGACGCATCGGCGCCGCAGCCGGTTGAACGGGCCGGCGCGTGCCGCCCGCACGGTCATCTCGCAAGTCTGGGGAACGTCCACCTCGACGGCGCCGGAACGTCCACCCGGACGGCGCCGGAACGTCCACCTCATTTACTGCATTCGGTATGGTCGGTACCATCGGTGTATCGGCATACTCACGGGGAGATGGACGTGGCACTGACCATCAAGAACCCAGAGGTAGAGAGGCTGGCGGCCGAGGTGGCTCGACTCACCGGGGAATCCAAGACACAGGCGATCAGGGTGGCTCTTGAGGAGCGGCGCGGACGGCTCGCGGCCGTGGTCGACAAGAGCGCGAAGCTGGCAGAGGTCACGCGCTGGCTGGAGGAAGAGGTGTGGCCACACGTGCCGCCCGAGCTGCGTGGGAGACCTCACGACCCGCACGCCGACGATGAGATCCTGGGCTACGGCCGTGATGGGGTCTGAGGCATGATCGTCGATACGTCCGCCATCGTCGCGGTCATCCTCGGTCAGGCGGAGGCGGCGGATCTGACGCGGATACTCGTCGAAAGGGCGCCTACCCATGTGGGCGCGCCCTCCCTTGCCGAGGCGGCAGTGGTGCTGCAGGCTCGCCTCGGGCCGGCCGGTCTGGCGGACCTGCGAGGCTTTCTGGTGGAGTTCGACGTCAGTCCGCTGCCGTTCGGGGACGCTCACTGGCTGCAGGCGGCCGCCGCCTACGCGAGCTTCGGCAAGGGCCGGCACCCCGCGGCGTTCAACTTCGGCGACTGTCTCACCTACGCGACCGCGAAGCTGTCCGGTCGGCCGCTTCTGTGCGTCGGCGCCGACTTCGCCCAGACCGACCTGGAGCTCGTGCCGCTGCCGGAAGCCTGAGGGCGGAGGCTTGGGAGCCATGGACAGTCGTTGAGCGTGGCTTGTCCGGCTGGGCTACCGGGGGATATCGTCGGCGTAGTCGAATGGGGGGGCGATGACGGACCGCTTCAGGCGCTGGGAGACTCCACGGTTGCGCGTTCTCTTGCGTTCCGGCGGGCAGGAGAAGGTGCTGCTGGCCTGCAAGTTCGCCGGCATCCAGGGTCAGGAGCCCAACAACGTCTACGCTCTGTGCTGGACTGTCGTGCCCTGCGAGCACTGCCAGTCATGGGGGGCGTCGTGACCGTGCTTGAGCATGATGTCCGGGATGTCAGTCGGATGGAGGAGGACCTGCGACGTGCCTAAGACGGACTGGACCCGCCCGCAGCTTCTGGTGCTTGCTCGCGGCTCACGCGATGAGCTGGTGCTGAGCTTCTGCAAGCTCTTCTCCGGGGGGCCGCCATGGCCTTCGGGCTACAACGACGCGGCCATCTCCTGTGAGGTGAAGAACCTCTACGATAACTGCGTGTATTGCAGCGAGCTGGGCAGTACGTGACGTCCATCCCACGCCTCCCCCTCGAGGCTTCCATCGACCTCACCTACCGCTGCTCCAACCGCTGCCGCCACTGCTGGCTGTGGACCGCGGACACGGAGGCGGAGCGGGGCGCCGAGCTGACCACCGACGAGTGGCGCGACGTTGCCGACCAGGCCCGCGCCCTCGGCACCCGGCGCTGGTCCATCTCCGGCGGCGAGCCGATGCTCCGCGACGACTTCGCCGAGCTGTTGGACTACGTCACCCGCAAGGCCGTCGGCTACTCGCTGAACACCAACGGGGCGCTGATCACGCCGGCCATCGCGAAGCTGCTGACCCGTAAGGGCTCCAAGATGATCGCCCTGTACGGCGCCACCGCCGAGGTCCACGACGACGTCACCCGTACGCCCGGTTCGTTCGAGGCGACCATGGAGGGGTTCGCGCGGCTGCAGGAGGCCGGCGCCGGCTTCATCGTGCAGCTCATCCCGATGCGGCGGAACTGGCACCAGTGGGAGGCGATGCAGGAGCTGGCGCAGTCGCTGAGCAGGCACTGGCGAGTCGGCGCCTCGTGGCTCTTCATGAGCGCCTGCGGCGACGCCGCCCGCAACGCGGAGATCGCCCGCCAGCGGCTCGACCCGGCCGATGTGATCGCCCTCGACGAGCCGATTCCCCAGGATCTGTCGTCGGACGATACGCCGGTGACCGCGGCGGCGGAGATCCGTGCCGGCTCGGACGACCGTCTCTACGCCGCCTGCATCGCCGGTCGCCGCGACGTGCACATCGACCCCTACGGTGGCGTGGCGCACTGTAGCTTCGTGAAGGACCCGGCACTGCGCTTCTCCGTGTTCGAAGCGGCGGGCTCTGCCGGCCGGGCGGCCTCGGACGAGTCGGCCGGCCAATCGGACTCAACTGAGCCGGCCGAGACGCGCACCATCCGTCCGGGCGCCTTGGAGCGCATCTGGGAGGAGCGCCTTCCGGCGGTCGCCGACGCGGTCTGCGGTGGGCGCGAGTACCTGGAAGGTTGCGCCGTCTGCGAGCTGCGCGCCGACTGCCGCTGGTGCGACGTGTACGGCTACCTCGAGCACGGGCGGCACGGCGCCAGGGTCGAGTACCTCTGCCGGGTGGCCGAAGAAGCACGGGAGTTCAAGGAGCGCTGGCGCCGCGAGCACCGGCGTGCATGGCAGATCGGTGGCATGACCATCCGGGTCGACTCGGACCGTTCGATCACCGATGACACCTTCTCGGACAAGTTCCGCGATTTCGAGGTGCCGGCCGACGCTGGGGGCGGCAGCGGAGCCGGCGGCGGTGCGCAAGCCAGCGCTCCGGACGCTGGCCACGGATCCGACGGCCGCGGCGCCGACGGCCTCCCGATCGTCCACATCCGCCATCACTTCGGGCTGCCCGAGCTCGGCGACAAGGACCTGGGCAAACAGGTCTATCGCCGGCCCCCGTGGGCCATCTTCCGCAAGGGCGGGTCGTGGATCTACCTCGGCATCTCGCCGACCGACAGCGGCGACGGCGTGCCCACGGACGTGCACCGCGTGGTGACGTTCAACGACGACCACACTCGGGCGCGCATCTACAACGACGAGACGCGGTCCGACTCGTGGGCGAAGGGCGGGTTGGCGTCGGTCACCCTGTTCCCGACCGATCAGATCCTCCTGGCGCGAGTGCTGGCCGACCGCGACGGGCTGTTTCTACACTCGGGCGCTGTGTCGCTGGACGGCGCCGGGCTGTGCTTCATCGGCCACTCGGAGGCGGGGAAGTCGACGACGATGAGCCTGCTGCGCGAGCACCTGGGCGAGCGGGTCGAGGTGCTCTGCGACGACCGCAACATCGTGCGCTTCTGGCCGGCCGGGCCGCCGCCGGTACCCTCGGAGACGGCCGCCGGCGCAGGCGAAGCCTCCGGCCCGCCTGAAGCCTCCGGCCCCGGCTTCTGGGTCCACGGCACCTGGAGCCACGGCACGGTGCCGCTCGTCTCGGCCTCGCAGGCCCCGCTGCGGGCGCTGGTGTTCCTGCGGCAGGACGAGCGCAACGAGGTCGTGCCGCTGACCGATCGCAAGGACGTTTCGGGGCGGATCCTGGCCTGCGTCATCCGCCCGTTCGTCACCGCCGACTGGTGGCAGAAGACGTTCGACGTGGTGGAGCGTCTGGTCGCCACGGTCCCGGCCTACGAGATGCGCTTCGACAAGAGCGGCGCGATCGTCAGAGAGATAGAGTCGCTCGTCGCGAGAGCCCCAGGATCCGGGGGCTCGGACGAACGCTCCAAGGCCGCAGGATGAGTGCTCTGACGACGGAGGGAGGCCAAAGTGGCTGATGAGAAGCGAGCGTGGCGGACGCCGGAGATCCTGGTTCTGACGCGAGGCACTTCGCAAGAGAATGTACTAGGCGCGTGCAAGCATGAGGTCTGGGAAGAGGTGTTCCCGCATCACAATCACCATCACTGCGCTGGGTTCGTTGACGATCCCCTTTGCGTTCTCTGTAGCTGGGTGGCCTCGTCCTGAACGTAGGTTCGCCAATCGGCCGAAGACGCATGTCGGGCCGGTCACCGCACGTGGGTCGGGCTCAATGAGCGGCTATTCGCGACGTCTCGTCGCGGGCAACCACCGTGTCTTGGGCGAGGGCCGCGGCGTCAGTCTCGGTCGCCTCGACGTGGAGCTCACCGAGCGCTGCGACAACGACTGCATCCACTGCTGCATCTGTCTGCCGGCCGACCATGAGGAGGCGCGGCGGCGCGAGATGACCACCGGCGAGGTCGTCGGGCTGCTGGAGCAGGCCTGCGACCTCGGCTGCCTGAGCGTCCGCTACACCGGCGGCGAGCCGCTGCTGCGCGACGACTTCGAGGAGCTCTACCTGGCCGCCCGGCGCAGGGGGCTCAAGGTGCTCCTGTTCACCAACGCCCGGCGTATCACCCCGGAACTCGCCGACCTGTTCGCCCACATCCCGCCGCTCGAGCGGATCGAGGTCACCGTGTACGGCATGCGACAGGAGAGCTACGAGGCGGTCACCCGGCGGCGCGGATCGTTCGCCGAGTTCCGCCGCGGGGTCGCGCTGCTGGAGGAGCGGGGCGTGCCGTTCATCATCAAGAGCGCCTGGCTGCCGCCGAACCGGGGCGAGGTCGGCGAGCTGACGGAGTGGGCGGCCGGCAATCCGGCCATGGAGGGCCGCCCACCGGGCCACTCGCTCTTCTTCGAGCTGCGCGGGCGCCGGCTGCCTGCAGCGGCCGGCCGGCAGGCCGCTGCTGCGGCCGACACCGACTTCTGGTGGCCGGACCCGGCGCAGCGCAACGAGCTGATCCGCTCGCTGCGGGCAGCGCCCGAGGACGGCGTGGCGTTCGTCGCCGACCGCGACCGCGAGCGCTACCTCGCCGAGATGCGGCAGTTCTGCAGCAAGTTCATGCGCGTGCCCGGCGACAAGCTGTTCACGTGCGGCGCCGGCCACGGTACGTGTGTGGACGCCTACGGGGTGGCGCAGATGTGTCTGCCGCTGCGCCACCCCGACACCGTCTTCAGCTGCCGCACCGGCCGTCCCGGCGGGGGGGAGCCCGCCGCGAAGTCGGGCTCTCACGCGCCGACCGATCCCGATCGTGGCCTCGCCCCGGACGCCCTGCGCACCGCCCTCACCGGGCACTTCCCGCGTGTGCGCGAGCTGCGGGCCACCGACCCGGACTACCTGGCCACCTGCGCCCTGTGCTTCCTCAAGGGGCTCTGCGAGCAGTGCCCCGGCAAGAGCTGGAGCGAGCACGGCGCTCTCGACCGTCGCGTTGACTACCTCTGCGACGTGGCTCACGCCCAGGCTCGCGACCTGGGGCTGTTGAAGGCCGGCGAGCGGGCGTGGGAGGTCAAGGACGCCGCCGGTCGGGTCGATGACTTCTCTGCGGGACGGCGTGTGCGGCTCGCCACAAGTCCATGACGCCGATCGCCAAGCGCCGCGGAAGGGAGATGCCATGAGTGCTGCCGAGAGCCGGTCGTGCCGGTCGACTCGGGTCTGGGTGAGGCCGGAGCTGAGGGTCCTGGTGAAGGGCCGGCCGGAGGAGGCCGTACTGACGCCGTGCAAGGTAGGGTGGATCTACACACTCTCGGAGCACGACTACTGGGGTGGATGCTACGACTACGGGTCGTACGATCCCTGCAACTCGATCTGCGATACTCTCGGAGCTTCCTGAAGGACGACCGGATGACGGGGGACCAACATGAGCACAGGGGCCGATTGCGCCGTCGCCTACCGTCCGTCTGAGGACGTGGTGGCACGCGTCATCGAGGGCGAGATCATCATCGTGCCGCTGGTGGCCGGCATCGGCGACATGGACGACGAGCTCTTCACCCTCAACGAGACCGGCAAGGCCATCTGGGACAGGCTCGACGGGCAGCGCACGCTGGCCGATGTGGCGGCTGAGCTGACCGACGAATACGAAGGTGACGCGGGCGCCATCGAGACCGACGTGCTGGGGCTGGTCGGTGAGCTGCTCGCGCGTCGGATGGTCGTCGCCGTCTGACGGCATGCTCCCGCTCCGACCGCCGATCCTCCGTGGGGCCGCCGATGGCGGGTTCTGATACTGCGGGCTCGATGGACGGCCGTCCGCAGGTGGCAGCCTCGATGGCCGGCCGTCCGCAGGTGGCAGCTCGGCAGCAGCCGCGCCGGGCCTCCGCCGACGGTGCGGCTGCCGCTGAACCTGCTGCCGACGCTCGCGGGGCGGCGGCGGTCGCCGGCGGCCCGGGCGCCGATGGCTGCGCCGTGCCGGGCGGCGTCCTGTCGTTGTCGGGCGACGCCGTCCGCGAGCTGCTCACGGCCGTCGTCAGTCGCGGCGCCGCCTTCCGCTTCACCGCGCGCGGCGCCTCGATGCGCCCCTTCATCCTCGACGGAGACGTGCTGACCGTGAGTCCCGTGCACGGCTCCGGCCCGCGGGTCGGCGACGTGGTGGCGGTGACCATGTGCAGGGGCGGCACGTCCGCGGACGAAGACGGCGATCCCGAGACCAGCATCGACGCGCTGCTGGCCGCGGACTGCGACGCCGTGTCGGACGAGGCGCCGGAGCGGCGCCTCGTCGTCCACCGCGTCGTGGCGCGCCGCGGCGAGCGCTGTCTCATCCGCGGCGACAACTGTCCGCAGCCGGACGGCTGGTTCCCGCGCCTCAGCATCGCCGGAGTGGTGACCCGCGTGGAGCGCGACGGCCGCCCCCGGAAGCTGGGTGTCGGCCGGCTGGGGCAGCGTGTGGCCTGGCTGTCGTCGCGCGGCCGTCTGACGACTGCGGTCGGAGTGGTGCGCGCGCCGCGGCGAGCGGTCGGCGCCACCCTCCGGCTGGTGCAGCGTCTGCCGGTCTACCGCAGCGGTGCGCGGCGCCTGGCAGGGCGCGTGGTGATCGAGCCGGCGCACGACGACGATCTGCTGGAGCTCGGGCGTCGCTTCGGCCTCGTGCTGCCCGACGCGGCCGCCCGCCGAGCGGCCGGCTCTACGCTGCTCGTGGCGCGGCACGGCCAGAGCTTGCTCGGCTTCGTCGAGTACGTGCACCGCGCGGAAGAGGGCGCCTACCATGGCGACTGGCTGCACGCCCTGACGGTCCGCACGCCGTGGCGCGGCATGGGCATCGCGACGCTGCTCGTCGCCGCGGTCGAAGAGCTGGCCCGGGAGCACGGCGCCCGCGAGCTTCTGCTGGCCGTGGACCCGGGCAACCGGGCGGCGCTGGCCCTGTACCGTAAGCTCTGCTTCCGACCGGTCGAGGAGGGCGCCCTCGCCGAGGACCTCCGCGGGCTGGCCTTACGCCGCGGCGCCCCTCTTACGGCACTGCGGCGCGACCTGCCGGGTCCGGGAGAGGCGTGACAGACGAGCGGTCTGCGGCGCCCGATTCCCGGCTTCGGCCGGCGTCGCGGGTCAACGCTGCGACGGCGGTATACTGCGACCGGGGTCGACGCGCTTTCAGGATCGGAGGTGCGCAATGAGCATCCAGATGGAGATCGACCACGATCGGGTCGCCGAGGTCTGTCGGCGGAATCGCATCAAGCGTCTCGCCTTCTTTGGGTCTGTGCTCCGTGACGACTTCGACCCTCAGAGCGACGTCGACGTGCTGGTCGAGTTCACGGCCGGTGCTCGGGTCACTCTTCTCGACCCGGTCCGTGTGCAGGAGGAACTGAGCGAGATCATCGGCCGGCGTGTCGACCTGCGCACCCGGGGCTTCCTGAGTCGATACTTCAGAGACGAGGTCGAGGCTCAGGCCGAGGTGGAGTTTGTCGCGTAACGACGATTCTGTGCGCCGGTTTCTGCCGTCGTTGGCCGCTGAGCTGGATCGTGTGCTCAAAGAGGACGGGTAGTGAGCTACGTCGACTCCGGCTCCCTCCCGGACTTGGGCATCTGGGACAAGCTCAAGGCGCGCCGGGCGGCCATCTCCTTCGACCTCGAGGTCACGGCCCGCTGCAACAACGCCTGCCGCCACTGCTACATCGCGCTGCCGGCCGGCGACCGCGAGGCGCAGGAGCGCGAGCTGAGCCTGGCCGAGATCGACGATCTCGCCTCGCAGGCCGCCGATCTCGGTGCCGTCTGGGCCCTGCTCAGCGGCGGCGAGCCGCTCCTGCGCCCCGACTTCCCCGACATCTACCTGGCGCTCAAGCGTCGCGGTCTGCTCGTGAGCGTGTTCACCAACGCCTGTCTGGTGGCCCCCGAGCACGTCGCGCTGTTCCGGCGCTACCCGCCGCGAGACATCGAGGTCAGCGTGTACGGGGCGACCGCCGAGACCTATGAGCGGGTGACACAGCGTCCCGGGTCCTTCGCCGCCTTCTCCCGCGGTCTCGATCTGCTCCTCGGCGCCGGGGTCAAGGTCCGTCTCAAGGCGATGGCCCTGCGCTCGAACGTCCACGAGCTCGACGAGATCGCCGCGTTCTGCCGGGCGCGGACCAAGGACTACTACCGCTTCGACCCGCTGCTGCACCTGCGCTTCGACGGCGACGAGCAGCGTAACGAGCAGATCCGCGCCGAGCGTCTGTCGCCGGGGGAGATCGTGGCCGTGGAGCGCGCCGACGAGCAACGGTTCGGCGCGCTCCAGAAGGGCTGTGCCGACGGTCGCCTGATCTTCGCCCAGGCCGACGGCGCGACCGACGCCGACCACGCCCACCATACCGTCGATGCCGAGCACACCGTCGACGCCGACCACACTGACCACACCGTCGGCGCCGCCGGCCTGCCGCTGCATCCCGACGGCTCGGTCTGCGACCACCTCTTCCACTGCGGCGCCGGCCACGGCTCGTTCTCGATCGGCTACGACGGCACCTTCCGCCTCTGCAGCTCGCTCTGGCACCCGGACTGCACCGTGTCGGTGCTGCCGGGCGACCGGCCGACCCACGTCTCGCTGCGCGAGGCGTGGGAAGATCTGGTGCCGCGGGTCCACGCACTGCGCTCGCAGGATCCCGTGTTCCTCACGAAGTGCCGCCGCTGCGCGCTGGTCAATCTCTGCCTCTGGTGTCCGGCGCACGCGCACCTGGAGACGGGGAGCGGGGAACAGGGGCGCCTCGACGCAGTACCGGACTACTTCTGCCGCGTCGCCCACGCCCGCGCGGCGGCGCTGACACAGGAGGATGGCGACCCGCCGGCAGAGGGCGCACAGCCACCCGTCGAGGGCGCCGAGCCACCGGCCGAGAGCGCCGAGCCACCGGCCGAGAGCGCCGAGCCACCGGCAGCTCGCGCCCACCGAGTGCCGCCCGCACACCGAGCGCAGGGGGAGCGAGAGTGACGACGACCGCAGGCATGCTGCCTCTCGACGGCCTGGAGCAGGGCGTCCGCGTCCTGCTGACGGCCGGCCGCTGTGCCGTCGGCGCCGGCGGTCCGGAGGCGCTGCGCCGGGAGCTGGCGGCCGTGGACGACTTCCCGGCGCTGCTGGCGACGGCGCGCGCACACGGCCTCACCGGGACGCTCTGCAAGGTCGCCCTTGCTCAGGCGACGGACGAGTTGCCGGCGGCCGTCGCCGACGAGTACCGCACGCTGCGCCGCGGCATCGCGCACCGTGCTCTGGCCATGAGCCGCGGACTCCTCCGCGTGCTCGCGGTGTTGCAGCAGGCCGGCGTCCGCGCGTTGGCATACAAAGGCCCGGCGCTCTCCGAGGGCGTCTATGGCGACGTCGCTGTGCGCAGCTGGTGCGACCTCGACCTGATCATCGTCGACGCCGATGTGCCGACCGCCCGACAGGCGCTCGAAGCGGCCGGCTTTGTCCCGCACCGCGGCGGCGCCCGACTCGGCGCCGACATGACGACCAGCGAGCAGGAGCTGGGCCTGCACCATCGCGACACCGGGCTGGCGATAGACCTGCACTGGCGCGTCGGTCTGCGGTTCGCCGGGGCGTCACTGGACGGCGCCGATCTGCTGCGTCGCGCGGTGCCCGGCGAGGTGCTCGAGCGTCCCGTACTGGTACCCTCGGCGCCCGATGTGGCGCTACTGTGCAGCCTGCACGGCGCGGCGCACACCTGGCCCTCGCTCGACCTGGTGCTCTCGACGGCGCTGGCGCTGCAGGCGCTCGATGACGACCAGGCAACGGTGCTGGAGGACGTGGGGCGGCGCGGCGGCTGCGCCCGCCGCGCCCACATCGGCGCACTGCTGTCGCGCAGCCTCGTCGGCGCCCGGGTGCCCCGTCCGGCGCTGCTGCCGGCCGTCGCCGACCGGCGGGCCGGCCGTCTGGCCGCCGATGCCGGCGCCCGGCTCCTCTGGCGCGAGGCGGTGCAGGATCAGAGAAGCGTCCGGCGCCGGCATCGACCGCGCGAGCACGCCGCTGAGGTCCGCTGGCAGCTGGGCAGCCTCGACTCGCCGGCCGCCGCCGCGGCGCACGCCTGGGAGCGGCTGCTGCGGCCGGGCGCGCTCGATACGGGAGGCCCGCCCCGGGAGCAGCCGTACGCGGCGTACGCCGCTAAGCCTGACGATGAGGGGGCGCGCTTCGAGCCGGCGCGGGCCGGCCGGGCCCAGATGCTGCGCGCCGCCGTGCGCCGCCAGCTCCGCATCTGGCGCTAGTGCGCCGCGGTCGACCGGTACTCGCCGGCGCTCACAGCGTCACTCCGTGCTGTTCGACCGCCCTCCGGATGCCTGCCGGACAGTGCTCCATGTCGACTAGGTCGAACTCGAACTCTGACGACAGCCCGAGAAGACGGCCGAGCGCCTCCAGGTGAGTCATCGGATCGAGGCCGGCGACCGCCATGTCGATGTCTGAGCGTTCCGTGAAGTGCTCGCCCTCCACCAGGGAGCCGAAGACCCAGACCTGGGAAGCGCAGTACCTCTCACGCAAGAGGTCGGCGGCCTGGCGGGCTACCGACCACGCCTGCTCTCGTCTCCTCTCGCGCAGCCGCCGTCTCTCGATGGTGCGTGCGCGGAGCGTGGCTGCGTACACCCCTATCTGCTGTGGCGTGAGCGTGTTGGTCATGATGTGGCGAGATTACCCCCCGCCTGTCAGCGTCGGTGGAACGCGGTCACCCGGCCGCAGCGGCGCCGCGGTCGCGTGGCCCGCCCGGCCGGCGGCGGGGTCGCCGTGGCCCGCCCGGCCGGCGGCGGGATAGAGTGTGCGACAGCATGACGGCGCAACGCACAGACGAGGGCGCGCAGCGGCGCACGGCTCGGGGCCCGCTGGGCCATGCGCTGCGCCTCGCCGACGCCCTCAAGCTGGTCTGGCGGGCGGCGCCCGGGTGGGCCATCGCCAGCGGCGTGCTGGCCGTCCTGCAGGGCTTGGTGCCGCTGGCCGCCGTGTATCTCATGAAGCTCATCGTCGACGCCGTCACGCGCGGCGTCACGGCGGCCGACAAGGCGGCCGCCTGGCGCGACGTGGCCGTGCTGGTCGGCGTGGCGGCCGGCGTGGCCGTCGCCGGCGCCGCCTTCCGTGCCCTCGGCACGCTCGCCTCGGAGTCGCTCTCACTCACCGTCTCCGACCACGTCACCGACGTCATCCACGCCAGGTCGATCGCCGTCGATCTGCGCTTCTACGAAGACGCTGGGTACTACGACGTCCTGCACCGCGCCCAGCAGGAGGCGCCGAGCCGGCCCACCAAGATCGTCCAGGACCTGCTGGGCACCGCCCAGAGCGGCGTCTCGCTGATCGGCATGATCGGGCTGCTGCTCACGCTGCACTGGAGCATCGGGCTCATCGTGCTGGGGGCGGCCATCCCCGGGGCGCTGGTGCGCATCCGCTACTCGCAGCAGCTGTTCGGCTGGCAGAAGCGACGCACCGACAGCGAGCGCCGCGCCTGGTACTACCACTGGCTGCTGGTGAGCGGCGACCACGCCAAGGAGGTGCGGCTCTTCGAGCTGGGGCCGGTCGCCCGCACCTGGTACCGCGACATGCGTACCGTGCTGCGCGGCGAGCGTCTGGGCCTGGCCGGCCGCCGCGCCGCCGCCGATGCCGTCGCCGGCGTCATCGCCGCCGTCGCCGTCTTCGGCACCTTCGCGTTCATCGCTTGGCGCACCGTCCAGGGGGTCATCTCGCTGGGCAGCCTGGTCATGTACTACCAGGCGTTCCAGACCAGCCTCAGCTCGCTGCAGTCGGTGCTCTCCAGCCTGGCGGGACTCTACGAAGACGGACTGTTCCTCGGCTACTACCACGAGTTCATGACGCTCGAGCCCCAGATCAGCGCTCCGGCCCACCCGCGTCCGGTGCCGCGGCCGCCACAGCAGGGCGTGCGGTTCGAGGCGGTCGGCTTCAGCTACCCCGGCAGCGAACGCACGGCGATCGAGGGACTGGACATGGAGCTGCGGGCCGGCGAGGTGACCGCCCTGGTGGGCAGCAACGGCTGCGGCAAGACGACGCTCGTCAAGCTCCTCTGCCGTCTCTACGATCCCGAACAGGGCCGGGTGACCATCGACGGCGTCGATCTGCGCGACGCCGATCCCACCGAGCTGCGACGCGGGCTGAGCGTCATCTTCCAGGACTTCACGCGCTACCAGCTCACCGCCCGGCAGAACATCTGGGTCGGCGACGTGTCGCTGCCCGACGACGGCGCCGGCCCGGAGGCCGCGGCCGCGAGAAGCGCCGGCTCTGGACCGGACGCCGCGGACGCCGGCGCCGGCCCGGAGGCCGCGGCCGCCTCCGTCTCAGCTCAGGCCGCCGCGGCCGCGGCGGGCCCCGAGCAGCCGGACGCCGCCTCCGTCTCGGCCCAGGCCGCCATCGAGCGCGCCGCCGGCCTGGCCGGCGCCGATCGGGTCATCGCGGGTCTGCCGGACGGCTACCAGACGATGCTCGGTCGCTGGTTCCAGGGTGGGGAGGAGCTGAGCATCGGCGAGTGGCAGAAGGTGGCGCTGGCACGCGCCTTCCTGCGCGGCGCCGGCATCCTGGTGCTCGACGAGCCGACCAGCTCTCTCGACCCTCTGGCGGAGCGTCAGGTCTTCGACCGTCTGCGCGAGGTCGCCGCCGATCGCGTCGTCCTGGTCATCAGCCATCGCTTCTCGACCGTCTACGGCGCCGACCGCATCCACATCATGGATGCCGGGCGCATCATCGAGAGCGGCAGCCACGAGGAGCTCGTGGCGCGAGACGGGGTCTACGCGGCCATGTGGCGGGCTCAGGGGGCGCCGTCCCCCGCCGGGGCCGCCGCGCCGGCGCACTGAATGGCCGTCCCGTCACCTCCTCACGTGACACCGGGCGTCGTGCCATAATGGCTGCATGAGTGGGAAGTCGCACGGGCGTGCCCTTATCGAGGCTCTCGGAGAGCTGGCGGAACGCTACGGCTTGCTCGCGGTCTACGTGTTCGGCAGCCGAGCGGAAGAGATCGCCGCCGGCGTCGGCGGCGTGTCCGTGGCGTCTCGGCACCCGGGATCGGATGTCGACGTGGGCGTCGAGCCGCAGCGCGGCCGGCGTCTGACCGCCCGCGACCGTGTCCGTGTGGCAGATGAGCTGGAGAGGTTGCTGAACGTCAAGCACGTCGACCTCGTCGTGCTGCCCGAGGCCAACGCCTTCCTGGCCGCCGACGTGGTCCGGGGAGAGCTGCTGCTGGCCACCGATCTGGACGCCGAGGCGGAGGCGCAGCTCTACTATCTGTGCCGCGCCGCCGACCTGGCGCCGTTCTTGCGCGAACAGTGGTCGGAGATGGTTGGGACGGAGCCATGAGCCCATCCAAGGTGCGCGTCGCGACGATCGTGCAGAAGTCGACCCTTGTCGACGAGATGCTGGACGGACTTGCGACGTTGCCTCTCGATAGCCTGAAGAGCTTCCGCAGCGACCCGCGCGATGCCGCTGCCGCCGAGTCGTACCTTCACGAGCCTTGGAGGCGCTGCTCGATCTCGGCCGTCACATCCTGGCGAAGGCCCTTGGCGAACGCACCCTGGAGTACAAGCAGATCGCCGTCGCACTGGGCCGTACCGGTGTGCTGGATGATGCCGACGCCGGTCTGTTGGTGGAGATGGCCGGCTACCGGAACCGACTGACGCACTTCTACGATGAGGTCACCGTCGCGGAGCTGTTCGACATCTGCGCGCAGCGCACGTCTCAGATCCGCTCCGTGCGCGATGCCATGCTCGACTGGCTCCGCCGCCACCCGGACGCGGTGGACGGCGAGCTGTAGCACGGCTTCGCTGGCCCCCGACGAAGGGCCGCGCTTGGGCGCTGCTGCGCTCTCAGCTCCGAATGCGCTAGGATTCGCCCATGCCCGATGAACTGGAGCCTCGCGAAGCGCAGGGCATGACCCTGCGCGACTACGCTCGTGTCCTCGCCCGCCGCTGGTGGCTCATCGCGCTGGTCGCCCTCGTGGCGGCCGGCTCGGCGTTCGCCTTCTCCTATTCCCAGACGCGCATGTACCAGGCCGACGCGCGGCTGCTCTACGAGAGCAGCATCAGCGTCGCCAGTCCGCTCACCGGCGCCACCTCAGACAACCCGACGACTCGTCAGGCCGAGCTTGGCGCGGCGGTGACCGTCCTGGCCAGCCCGGACATGCAGCAGCGCGGCGATGAACTGCTGCAGAAGGAGCTCGGCGGGCCGCCGGAGGCCGGCTACGAGGTCACGGGCGAGATCGAGTCGAGCGGCACCAGCGCCTCCTACACCGACAACGTGGTCCTGGTGATGGGCCGCAGCTCCGATGCCGTGGTGGCGTCGGCGGCGGCCAACGCGTACGCCGCAGCGTTCATAGAGTGGCGCATCGAGAAGGAGCGGGCGGCTATCAACGACGCCGTCGCCGCCCTCAAGGACCGCATGAAGGGTTACAGGGGCGCCGCCAAGCAGAGCACCGAGTACGTGATCCTGGCGCAGCGGCTCGAGGACCTTGAGATCCGCAAGGCGACCATCACCGGGAACTTCCGCCTGGTGGTGCCGGCCACCGTCCCCGAGTCTCCCTACGAGCCCAGACCGCTGCGCTCGGCCATCCTCGGCCTGGCGGTCGGCCTGTTCGCCGGCATCGGGCTGGCGTTCCTCCTGGAGCAGTTCGACACCGGCATCCACGGTCACCACGAGGTCGCCCGCATCCTGCACAGGCCGGTGATCGGCCGTCTGCCGCACTTCGGCCACGGCCGCGGCGGCGCCGCTGAGGGCTCGGCCTCAAGAGTCGTGACGCTCACCGACCCCGATGGTCACGCCGCCGAGGCCTTCCGCATGCTGCGCAGCAACCTCGAGTTCATGAGCCTCGACCGCAAGGTCGCCTCGATCATGGTCACCAGCGCCGAGCAGGGCGAGGGCAAGAGCGTCACCTCCTGCAACCTGGCGGTCTCGCTGGCACTGGCCGGCATCCGCGTCATCCTCATCGACGGCGACCTGCGGGCCCCGCGCGTGCACGAGTACCTCGGCCTGCCCAACGACCGCGGCATCACCACGGTCGTCACCGGCAAGGATGAGCCGCTCGAGGCGCTGCAGCGGGTGCACCTTTCGGCGCTCCACAGGGAGGCCGCCGCCGGCTCCGAGGCCGTGGCCGGCCTGCCTCCCGCCGCCGCGGCGACACCAGCTGCGGCTGTGGCTCCGGCCGCCACGGCCGCCACGGCCGTCGCGACGTCGACGGCCTCGGCCGTGGTTTCCGAGGCTGCCCTGAGCGGGGCATCCGAGGCGGGCGTCGTCGCCGCGCCGGCAGCAGCGCAGTCGGCCACGGACGGCGTGCCCGTCGAGACGGTGGTGCAGGCCGCCGACGATGACGTCCTGCGCCGTCCTCCCGAGTTCTACCCGCCCGCGGGGGGCTCGGCTGCCGTCTCCGACGCCATGCCGGGCGGCAACGGCTCCGGCGACGCCGAGGGGGCGCAGATGTGGGTGCTGACCCGCGGGCGGCGGGCACCGAACCCCGGTGAGGTCGTCGCCTCCAAGCGTTTCTCTGAGGTGATCGCCGAGTACACCAAGGCGGCCGAGCTGGTCATCGTCGACACGCCGGCCTTCCTGGTCGTCGGCGACGCCGCCGCCATCGCTCGCGCCGTCGACGGCATCCTGTTCGTCGTCGACCCGCGCGCCATCAAGCGGCCGACGCTCGAGGCCGCCGCCGAGCGCCTCGCGCACCTGCCGGCCTCACTGCTGGGCGCCGTCGTCGTCGGCCAGAGCGGCGGCAAGCGCTACTCCTCCTACGACTACGGCTACCGCGCCGCCGGCTACGAGACCGATGCCGGCCGCGGAGGACGTGGCTGGACCCGCGGCTGGGGGCGCCGCCGCGCCTAGCCGGGCACCCGGTCGGTTCTCTGCGGCAGCACGCTGCGCCTTGGAGGCCCTGCCACGTTCCCTGGGGCACCGAGCCGTACCCGGCGCCGGTACCGGCGTGCCTGCGAGGGCTTGCCGAGGCGGCTGTAGTGCGCGTAAGATGCCCGGAACCGCTATGGGGATCCCCACCGGGGGATCATGCGCGTCGGGGGTACCACATGACGAGCAGGGTGCGCGTGGGTCAACGCCTGAGCTCGCTTCTTGCAGTCGCAGCCCTGGTGCTGGGCGGCATCGGCGTTACCTGTCTCTTCCTCGTCGTCACCGTCTGGTCCTGACACCGTCTGACCAGGCACCGTCCGGCACGACGCCATCCGGCACGTCGGCTCATCGCCGGCGCCGGGGGTGACCACCGCCGGACACATCTGTTCGCCGGCGTCTGAGGCAGGCGCCGCGTGACGCGCGGAGCGCGCCCGTCGGCAGGTCCGGCGCCGCCGCGGCCGCCTGATATCATCGCTGCATCCCGGGTCCTTTCCGCGCTGTTCAGGGGGTCGCCGCATGCGCGTCAGCCAGATGCTTCTGCCCACGGTCAAGGAAGAGCCGGCCGGCGCCGAGGCGGTCAGTCACAAGCTCATGGTCCGCGCCGGTCTGGTCCGTCAGCTGGCGGCGGGCGTGTACATCTACCTTCCGGCCGGCTGGCGCGTGATGCAGAAGATCGCCGCCATCATCCGTCAGGAGATGGACGGCATCGGTTGCCAGGAGCTGTTGATGCCGGTCATCAATCCGGCCGAGCTCTGGGAGGAGTCGGGCCGCTACACGGAGATCGGCGACGAGCTCTTCCGCTTCAAGGATCGCAAGGGCACGCCGATGGTGCTGGCCATGACGCACGAGGAGTGCATCACCTGGGTGGCCGCCCGCGAGATACGGTCCTACAAGCAGCTGCCGCAGCTCTGGTACCACATCCAGACCAAGGAGCGCGACGAGGCGCGGCCCAAGAGCGGCATCCTGCGTACGCGCGAGTTCATCATGAAAGACTCGTACAGCCTCGACGTCAGTGACGAGGCGCTGCAGGAGAGCTACCGCAAGCACATCGCGGCCTACGACCGGATCTACCGGCGCTGCGGGCTGCGCTTCCTGATGGTCCAGAGCGATCCCGGCATGATGGGCGGCCGCACGGCGCACGAGTACATGGCCCCGAGCGAGGCCGGCGAAGACGACGTGGTGGTGTGCCGCGGCTGCGGCTATGCGGCCAACATCGAGCTGGCCGTGGCGCGGCCGCAGCCGCTGGAGGCGCTGCCGGTCGGCGCCCCCGGCGCCGCCGGGGAGGCCGCCGCCGCGTCGACCGATACGACGGCGCGCGTCACGCTGCCGGCCGCGACGGCGCCGGCCGCCGAGCGGCTGCAGGTGGTCCACACGCCCGGCACGCGCACCATCGCTCAAGTCACGGCGTTCCTGGGCCTGCCGGCGCAACGGCTCATCAAGTCGCTGATCGTGGTCACCGAGCAGGCCGCGGTGAAGCCGGCTGCGACTGCTCGGGGTGCTGCAGGCGCGTCGGCCGGCACCGGCACCGCGAGCGGCGCGCCGGGCGCCGCGCTCGGCGAGGAGCCGCGCCCGGCCGCCTGGATGGTCCTGGTGCGCGGCGACCACGAGCTGCAGGAGAGCAAGCTGCGCAAGCTCATCGGCGACTTCCGCATGGCCACCGCCGACGAAGTCCTGGCGCTGCAGGCGGCGCCGGCCGGCTTCGTGGGGCCGGTGCGGCGTGCCGGGGGCGACGGGGAGGGGGCAGTCGTCGAGGTCACCGGTCTGCCGATCCTCGCCGACGAAGCGCTGCGCGACGGCGTGTACGTGGGCGGCGCCAACCTCGAGGACCACCATCTCGTCGGTATCGTGCCGGCCGACTGGGGTGCGCCGGCCGGCGAATCAGTTATCACCGAGCCGCTCTGCGCCGGGCCGGGCGAGCCGGTCGCCGCGGCCTGGGTCGACGTCCGCAGGGTCCAGGACGGCGACCGCTGCCTGGAATGCGACGCCCCCGTCGAGATCGAGCGGGTCATCGAGGTCGGCAACATCTTCCAGCTCGGCACCAAGTACTCGATCCCCATGGGCGCCACCTATCTTGACGAAGACGGCAAAGAACAGCCGATCGTCATGGGCAGCTACGGCATCGGCCTGGCGCGCATCGCGGCGGCCGCCGTGGAGCAGCACCACGACGACGACGGCATCATCTGGCCGGTCAGCATCGCCCCCTGGCAGGTGGAGCTGGTCTGCGTGCGTCCCGCCGACGACGCCCAGCGAGCGCTGGCCGAGCGGCTCTACGATGAGCTGCGGGCGGTCGGCCTCGAGGTGCTCTACGACGACCGTGCCGTGTCGGCCGGCATCAAGTTCAAGGATGCCGACCTGCTCGGCTGCCCGCTGCAGGTGGTCGTCGGCAAGAAGGCGGCCGACGGCATCGTCGAGCTCAAGGAGCGGGCTGGCGCCGCCGGGGTCGCGGCACTGGCCGGCGTACCGGCCGGTCCCGGCACGCGCTCGGAGCTGCCGGCGACCGAGGTGGTCGCCGTCGCCGGGGCACGCGTCGCCGAACTGCTCTCTGCGCTGAGCTGAGACGTCGCGGGAGCCGACGGTGACCGCCGTCGCTCCACCTGCGTACGCGCCCTCAAGCCGCTCCGCACGGAGGCCGATAAGGCCAGTGGACAGCCGCCCGGGGGCACCGTGCCGCGCCGCCGGGAGACCACGAGCCGGACGCGGAGGACCGCCATGAAGACGAAGACGTGGGCCAGGCCGGGACGACCTCTCGCCGGCCTCGCGATCCTGCTCGTGGTCTGCGCCCTGGGGGCCGGTCTGGCCGCCTGCGGCGGCTCGGGCGACGACGGACCGTCGCCGAGCCCCGCCGACGAGCGGGTGACCGTGCCCGACGTGGCCGCCGATCATCTGCTCAAGGACCAGGCCGAGGCCGCGATCAAGGACGCCGGCCTGGTGCCGGTGGTCCAGACGGCGACCTCCGCGGACGTGCCGGCCGGCGGCGTGATCGAGCAGTCGCCGGCCGCCGGTGAGCAGGTGGCCAAGTCGAGCGAGGTCGTCATCTCGGTGAGCCTGGGACCCAAGATGATCGCCCTGCCGGACTTCACGGGCATGACGGCCAAGGAGGTCGGCGCGTTCCTGGACTCGCACCGGCTGGTGGGCAAGGAGATACAGGCCCAGACGGTCAAGGTCGACAAGGGCCTCTGCTACAAGCAGAGCCCCGGATCCGGCGACCAGACGGCTCAGGGCAGCACCGTCACCTACTGGGTCTGCAGCGGCAAGCCGGTGGTCACCGTGCCCGATCTGAAGGGCATGACGGAGAGTCAGGCGCAGGCTGCGCTGGACAAGAAGAACCTCACCTACGCCGGTCGGAAGGCGAAGTACAGCAGCACCGTCAAGAAGGGCCTGGTGGTGAGCCAGACGGTGCCGGCCGGCGCCGAGGTCGTCACGGGCACGAGCGTCGAGGTCTGTCTCAGCAAGGGCCCGCACAGCACCCTGCTGACCGTCCCGCAGTGCGTGGGGCAGCAGAAGAACGACGTGCTGCCCGACCTGCGTCTCGACGGCTTCCAGAACATCGTCGTCGACATGATCGCCTCATCGAAGCCGGCGGGAGTGGTCGTCAAGCAGAAGCCGGCCGCCGGCACCAGGATCCATCCGACCGAGCAGCTCATCCTTTCCGTCAGCAAGGGCGGTGGCGGCGGTGGCGGCACCCTGATCACGGTGCCGAAGTGCGTCGGCGAGCAGAAGAACGATGTGCTCCCCGACCTGCGCCTCGACGGCTTCGACAACATCAGGACGGAGGACGTGGAATCCGGCAGGCCGGCCGGGACTATCGTCAGGCAGATCCCCGAGCCCGGCGTGAAAATCCACCCCGACGACCCGCTGATCCTGTACATCAGCGCCGGCTGAGCGGCCGCACCGGCCGACCACAGGAGCGGGGCAGGTGGCCCGACGGGCCGTGGGCTCGCCCGGCCGTTGTCGCGACAGGAGACGTCCGGCGTTCAAGCTCCGGGTGCCCGCTGCCGATGCTGTGTGCAGGAGGGACCGTCAAGGACGTCGTTGCCTGCCATGACAACGAGCGTCGTCAGAAGTGGCGACGTTCGTTGTCAACGTGGGCAACGACTGTTGTCTTGGCGGACAACGGGACGCTCGCCCGGCGGGCCTCGTTGCCCGCAGGGACTACCTGCACGCTGAGGCCTCGGGACGCGGGCCTCAGGTGGTCCGCAGCACCGAACCGCGACCCGGGATCGTCGCTCCCCGTGTGTATACAGGCGGGTGCACGCGTGTCGCCAGGCGGGTGCACGCCTGTCGCCACGGTAGACAACTGTTCCGGTCCTGTTCTCTACAGATTGAGCAGGTTCGGCCGATACCCAGTAGTGTGATGAGGAGCACGAGCGTACAGACAAGCCAGGCAAGGCCTCGTCCAGTGCTCGCTCAGCCGGCCAAAGGTCGTCGCTCACGTGAGCGGTTCCCTGCGGCCCTGCGCGGGCTCATGGAAGAGCGGCGGCTCAGCTACCGTCAGCTGGCCTACAAGACGCGCCTCTCGGCCGGGTATCTCAACCACCTGACCAAGGGCAGTCGTCCTGTGCCGGCCGATCCGGTGATCGAGTCGCTGGCCCACGCCCTGCACGTGGAGCCGGACTACTTCATGGAGTTCCGGCTGCGCAGGCTCGCCGATGTCCTCGGCGAGGCCCCGATCCTGGCGGACGAGCTCTACGGCATCCTGCTCTGCGAGGCCCCTGTGTCGTCCGAGGTGGGTGAGCTCCTCTCGGACGCCGCACGAGTCGATGACGCAGAGGATGCCAAGCCGAGCAACGTCGTCTCTCTGTGAGTCGAGCCGGCGCGCGGCCGCAGTCGCGGTCGCGCGCCGACGCATGCCTGGGGAAGAGGACGCTGCGGTCGGTGGATGATGAGCGGCGAGCCCCGTTGGGCGCACCGTCAGCAGGGGACGCCGTTCAGCGCACGATCAGCGGCTTGCTTGACGGTCGTGCGGTCTGCCACACGCCGTCTGCGGTGAGGCCGTAGACGTAGTAGCGGTAGCGGCCGCGCGTGAGCCAGCAGCGGAACGTTGCGTCGAGCGCCGTGCCGACGGGGCGGTCCTTGAGTACCAGCGTCTTGACCGCCCGCCCGTCCGCGCGGCGGATCTTGATCACCGCATGCCCCCGATCACCGGCCGTGCCCAGAAGGCGGTACCGCAGCGTCACGGTGGTCCCGCGTCGCGCGACCCGTGTCGCGAGCGCCTGGCCGCGCACGGCGTCCTGTCCGCTGGGGGTGGCGCTGGGGATCGCCGACGGTGACGCGCTGGGCTCCGGTGAGTCGCTGGGAGTGGGCGACGGCGCCGGCGTGGGCGATCCGGTCGGCGTGACCGTGGGCGTCGGGCTCGGTGTGGCGCCGCCGATGGTCACCTTCGTCTTCGGCGAGCGGTAGGAACCGGTCCCGAAGCGGTACGTCGTGGTCACGCCGGGACGGATGCGGTACGAATACGTCGAGTAGCTGAGCTTGTAGCTGCGTCCGCCGGCCGTGACGGTGCGCGTGGCACGCCGGATGCGGTCTGCCGGCACCTTCACCGAGCGCCAGCGGCCCCCGCGATAGTAGTAGAGCTTGAGCACCGCCGACGCGGCCAGCGCCGGGTACGTGCGTCCGCGCACCTCAATGCGGGCGCCCTTGGCAAGGCGGGCTCCTTCACCGGGGATCATCGACATCGAGCGCACGCTGAACCAGGTGTCGCGCAGCCCGAGGCGAGCCCGGAGGGTCGCACCGCTCAGGGCGGTGGCGCCGGAGGAGCTGATCGCCAGCGCCCGCCTTACACGGGGCGAAGCGCCGCGGCTCACGACGTAGAGAGCCTGCAGACCGCCGGACGGCGTGCTGCCCGCCCCCAGCTTCGACTTGACGGTACCGGAGCTCCACTGCAGCGGGTTGTCGGGCCACGTGTGGTAGGGCGAGGCGCTGTCATAGGGGTCGTCGACGCTCTTGAGATACGGCAGCGTCGCCCAGAAGACGTTCTCGCAGTTCTCGGTGCGGCCGCCGGAGGTGGAGAAGTAGAAGGCCTCGATCGGCGTGCCGCCGTAGGTGGCGATGACGCCGCGCGTGGCGGTGACCGCCGACGTTGTGGAGGCGACCTCGCCGCCGGCGCCTCCGTACACCTGGCTGCGCGTGTCGCAGTAGAGGTCGAAGGGGCCGCTGCTGCCGAGGCGCTTGATGGCGAACGTCCGGGCGGCGACCGCCTGGGCGCGCAGCGCCTCCTGATGCCAGGAGGAGGGCATCTCGCGCGGCACTACGCCACGGAGGTAGCTCTCGAGGGCGACCGTGTTGACGGTGCAGAGGCCGAGGCTGGCGTGTGAGACGACGGTGAGGCTGCCGCGATAGGTGGCATCGGCGGTCGTCGACCAGCCGTTGAGGTTGCGGTTGACGAGACGGAGCAGGGAGCCGCCGGGGCGCACCTCGATGGGGGAGCCGGAGGTCCAGGTGGCGCCGCCGGCAGAAGCCGAATACGTAGAGCCGGACCGGGTGATCGACGTCACCACATTGGCGGCGACCGTCTGCGTGGTCGAGCCCACCGTGACGGTGTACGCGCCGGCGCTGGTGATCTTGACCGGCGACTGTCCGGCGGTAAGCAGCACGCGGACCGTGCGGTCGCCGGTGGAGCCGAAGGAGATGCCGCGATAGTAGTGGCGCAGGATGGCCTTGTAGTCCCGGCCGTGCTGCGCCAGGCCCTGGGCGCCCCACTGGCTCATCCCGACGCCGTGCCCGTAGCCGCGGCCGGTCATGTTGATGAGCCAGCGCTGCTGGGCCGCGACGGCCTGGCCGGCGGTCGCCGCCATGACGGTCACCAGTCCGGCGCCGACGAGAGCCGCCGTGAGCAGACAGACGAACAGCCGTCGCCGACGGGCGCGAGTCCGCGGGGAGGACGGCCGGGTCGAGGCGGTGTGTGTATGCGTACGCGTGGGTGGGCGGGTGGTCACAACGAGGCCTCCTTCATGCGCCCCTCAGTGAAAGGAACGCAGTGACGACCTGTTTCCCTACGTCGGCTGCGTGCGGAACCCTTCCGGCCCCGTTCGCTTCACTTCGCTCGGGAAGCGAGCGGGATCCCTTCGTCCGGCGCTTCGGTCAGCGGTCTGCCGGCGCGCCGTCAAACGAGAAGTCGGCCTGCGCGACGACGTGCACGCACGCGTCGACGACGTCACGCTGAAAACGCAGGCCGGCGCCGTCGTGGATCTCCTCCAGGGCGCGCTCGATGCCGAGCGCCGGCCGGTACGGACGGTGCGAGGCCATCGCCTCAACGACGTCGGCGACCGCCAGGATACGAGCGGCCGGCAGGATCTGCTCGCCGTTCAGCCCGTGCGGGTAGCCGGTCCCGTCGAGACGTTCGTGATGCTGCAGCACGATGTCGGCGACCGGGGTGTCGAACTCCACCGCCGCCAGGATGTCGTGGCCCACCTGCGGATGGGTCTGGATGATGGCCCACTCCGTCGGTTGCAGGCGGCCGGGGCGGGCCAGGATCTCGGCCGGCACGGCGATCTTGCCGACGTCGTGGACCTCGGCCGCCAGCTCGAGCGTCTCGATGTCGGCTTCGGGCCAGCCGAGGCGCCGGGCGATGAGCACCGCCAGATGGGCGACGCGTCGCTCGTGGCCGGCGGTGTACGGGTCGCGCATCTCGACCAGCGCGCCCATGGCTGTGGCGACGCCGGCGACGGTGCGGCGCAGCCGCTCGGCGGTCTCGCTGAGCTCCTGCTCGGCCTGTTTGCGGGCGGTGATGTCCAGGTGCGTGCCGTCTGTGCGCAGGATGCTGCCGTCGGGACCGCGACGGCCGACACGGCCGCGGTCGAGGATCCAGCGGTACGACCCATCCTTGCAGCGCATGCGGTACTCGAGCTCGTAGGAGTCGGTCTCGCCGCGCAGGACCGGCCGCCAGCGCTCCGCGACGGTGTCGAGATCGTCGGGGTGGACGTTCTGCCGCCAGGCGCTGGGCGGGATCTCGACTTCGCCCGGTGTGTAGCCGAGCATCGCGAGGTAGCGATCGTCGACGGTCGAGTGGTCCTCCGGCGTGTGGGAGTGGTACATGCCGAGCTCGCCGCCGGCCAGTGCCAGGCTCACATCCTCGCGCGCTTGAAGCTCGGAGGCCTCTGCTCGCATGCGTTGCAGACGGGCCTGCAGGATAGGAGCGGTGTGCGAGCAGACTTCCTCCAGGAGAGCGGCGTCGGCCGTCGTGTAGGGCTCGTCCTTGCCGGCGACGATGAGCACGCCGATCGACTCGTCGCCGTAGACGATGGGGACCACCAGTGCGCGCCGGACCGGCACGTGACCGGCCGGCAGGTCGGCGGGACTCTCCAGCGTCTGCGTTGCGCCGCTGCTCAGAGCCTGCGACCAGACCGTGTCCGACCACGTGTGGTGCGGAAGACGGAGAACGCCGCCATCGACGTCGCCGCCACAGGCGCCGTCGGGTCGCGGCCGCATCGACGGCACGACCAGCGCCCCCTCTTCGTCGAGATAGCCGAGCAGACCGAGGGCACCGTCCATGGCGTCGAGCACCACGTCGAGAGCGGCGGAGAAGGCCGAGTCGCCGCTTTCCATGAGGAAGGCCTCGGCGATCCTGGTGCGCAAGGTCAGCCGGCGCTCGCTCTCGCGCAACTCCTCCTCGGCGCGCTTGCGGTCGGTGATGTCCCAGAACTGCCCGGCGCACTCCAGCGGGGTGCCGTCGACGTCCCGTGCCACGTGCATCTCGTCGTGCAGCCAGCGATACGAGCCGTCGGCCGCTCGGAAGCGATACTCGCGCACGGCGTGACCGCTTCTCTGCGAGTCGTCGGCCATCTCGCCGGCGCGGGCGAGGTCGTCGGGATGGACGTGCTGCTGCCAGAACGTGGGGTCAGAGAGCCAGTCCTGAGAATCGTAGCCGAGCACGCCGGCGACGATGCCGCCCACGAAGGTGTTCGGCCAGGGAGGCTGCAGGTCGCAGCTGTAGATGACGGCGTTGCTGGCCGTGAGCAGCCGCTCGAGTCGGTCGCGCGCCGCCCGACGGTCAAGCTCGGCGAGCTTCTCGGCGGTGACGTTGAGGACCACGCCCTCGAGGGCTTCCACGGAGCCGTCGGGACGGTACACGGCGCGCCCGCGCTCCCATACCCAGCGGGTCGCTCCGGCGGGGTCGATGACCCGGTACGTGACCGTGAACGACTCGCGATCCTCGATCGCCGACAGCGTCGATGCTCTCACGTAGTCGCGATCGTCGGGATGGATGATGCCGTCCCAGGTGGCCGTACCGCCGGGCAGCAGCTCTCGCGGTGAATAGCCGAAGACCTCGACCACCCCGTCGCTGATTAACTCGACGGTCCAGTCGGCGTCGGCGGCGCAGCGGTAGACCATGCCGGGGATGTTGCCGAGCAGCGTGCTGAGCGTGCGTTCACGTTCGCGGAGCAGGCGGTCGGCCTCGCGGCGCTCGAGCCTGCCGAGCCGCTCGCGCACGGCGTGCTCCACAGCCGGCACGACGCGCGTCAGGTCGTCTTTGAGGATGTAGTCGATCGCCCCCAGCCGTGCCGTCTCGGCCACGACCTCTTCCGGCTCGTGGCCGGAAGCGACGATGCTGGGCAGGTCGGGCGCCGCCTCGCCGATGATGGTGAGCGCCCGGCGCCCGGAGAAGCCAGGGAGGTGGTAGTCGACGAAGGCGACCTGCCAGCCGTCGGTGGAGAGGGCCTCGCGCAAGGCCGTCTCGGAGTCGACCCGCAGCCAGTCGCAGGAGTAGCCGGCCCGGCGCAGCGGGCGCAGGAAGAGCTCCACGTCGTCGGGCGAGTCCTCGATGAAGAGCAGGCGCACGCTGCGGTCGGCGCCGCCGTCGGTGTCGCTGGAGAAGGTGTCGCGGTCCCCGGTCATCATCCCTGCGTAGGGGGCGTATCGGCACATCATGACAAATCGCTGAGAGATCCGCGACTGCCGGCCGTGGCACGCCGTGCCGCAATGGCCGCGCGTGAGCCGCACGACCCGGAGCCGCCGGGAAGACGCGGAGTGGCAGAAGACCATCGACGAGTCCTTCACGACCGGCGGCGGCACCAGGCACAACGAGCCAGTCGGCGACGTCATGAGCATCGCGTACGAATGCAGTACCTGCATCGGCGCGCGTCAGGCGCGGTGGCCGTCGGTGATGCCTGCGCCACCGGCCTTGCGAACCTCCGCGGCGGGCTGGATACTGGCGGCAGCATGTGGTGGCCGAGTATGGTTCGAGAGGAGGAACGGTGGGCGGCAAGAGGATGTTCGAGCGCACGTCCCGCGCGTGCGACCTGCTGCGCATGACCCCCGAACTCGCCGACGCCATCAAAGCATGGGCGGAGGAAGAGGAGCGGACGGAGCTGCTGGCGGACGCGGTGGCCGGCTGCGAGACCGCCTCACGCGCGCTCAAGCGCGGTCTCGCAGCGCGGATGCTCAACGCACCCAAAGAGCAGCTCTGCGGCATGGTGCTGACGCCCACGTGGCTGATCTGGGCGACGAAGCCGGAGGACGCCAGACCGTTCGTGGTCGGCGTGCGGCTCGCCGACGCCGAGGTCAAGGACTATGTCAAGCAGCCGGACTTCGGGCTGGTCCCCGACAACGGCGTCCAGGTGTTCGGGTTCATCGGCCACTCGTCGGAGCGCGGCACCGTGTTCCTGGGCCTGGGTGACGACATCGACGGGCAGGCGTTCAAGGAGAAGCTCCTGGCCACCTGGCGCGCGGCTCGCGTCTGACGCCACCCTCACCTCGCTCTCGGGGTCGTCGCGGCGCTCCTGCACCCTCGCGGTCTCTCCCGGAGACCGGCCTTCGCGGGCACTGACTGCCACTGTTGTGGTTCCACGAGTACGAGGAGTACTTCCTCCCGGGCGGCTTCAAGCACTTCATCAACACCGAGACGCCGCTGGCCGCGAGCCCGCCGTCGGAAGACGCGCCGCTCAACGACCCCTACGAGCTCGCGGTCAACGCCTTCTTAGCTCTCCGTCAACAACTTCACCCACACCGTGGTGTTCCAGAGCCGGCACCGCGGCTACAACCCCGGTCTCATCACGACGGTCTTTGTGCTCATGCCGTACTGCACGCTGGTCATCGCGTAGACCATCACGGAGGGCCTCTTCACGACCATGGACTGGGTGCTGGGCATCGGGGTGTCGATCCTCCCCGTGGTCGTCATGCTGGCCATCACGATGACGCGGAGGAAGCGGGCTGCGGCCGCGGTGCACGCCGCTGATGCCTGAGAAGGCCTGACAGCCTGCCCGTGACGCCAGGCGTTGCCGGCTCATCTGCAGGAGCCACGGTGGAAAGCATGGACCGAAGCCGTTCGCCGGGGCTCCACGCCGGGGCTCCACGACGGTCCGTGGGCACTCACGAGGCGGATCGGCGAGGGACGCGGGTGGTGCTCGTCAGAAAGTGCCGCTTTGCAGCAGAGAAATGGTCGGCGTGGCCAGATTTGAACTGGCGACCCCTAGTCCCCCAGACTAGTGCGCTAACCAGGCTGCGCCACACGCCGACCGCAGGGCCACATTCTAGCACGAGCCCCAGGGATGCTACCCGGCTGTGCACGGCAGGCGTCCGGTGAGACATCGGCCGCTGATAGACTCACGCGGCTGTGAACGAGCCCCAGAAGCAGAAGCAGGAGGTGCCGGCCGGGACTGTCGGCAACGAGGTCGAGCCGCACGCCACCGGCGCTGTGTCTGCCGACGAGGTCGATCCGCACGCCACCGGCCTCATCCGCTACGTCCCCAACGCGCTCACGCTGTTCCGGCTGGCCTGCCTGCCGGTGTTCTTCTGGCTCTACGGACTGCAGGCGCCGGGCTTCGCCTGGATGGCGGCGATCCTCATGTTCGTCGCCGCCTGGTCGGATGTCGCCGACGGCTACATCGCCCGCAAGTACCACGCCACCAGCGAGCTCGGCCGTCTTCTCGACCCCTTCGTCGACAGGGCGTTCTTCCTGACGGTCTTCGCCGCTTACATCTACTACGGCACCATGCCGTGGTGGGCGGCGGCGCCGGTGCTGGCGCGCGACGTCGTGATGATCCTGGCGGCGCTGGTGCTCTTCGGCAGCAGCAGCGAACGGCCGCGCGTGCTGCCGCTGGGCCGCTGGGCGAACTTCATCCTCGCCTGGGCGGTCGGGTTCTTCATGATCGGCGTGCGTGTGGTGGCATGGCCCCTCTACATCGTCGGGGCGACGCTGTATGTGGTCACCGGGGCGCTGTACTTCGTGCGCTACGCACGTGAGCACCGCCGCGGTGAGGCACAGTCGCCGGCCGAGGGCTGAGGTCACCGCCGGTCGCCGGCACTGCCGGCGGCAATCGGCGATCCGGCGGCACTGCCGCGACCCTCTGCTACCATTATCGCCAGGCGAGGTCGGCGTCGCGGCGTGTCCGGACACCTGCCGGCGGCGTGCCTGTGCGAGACGGTACGCGCTCGCCGGCAGGCATGCGCAGGCGCATGTGGAATGACCGCAGGGAGGTGATGGCTATGCACGCTGTCGTCATGGCCGGCGGCGAGGGCACCAGGCTGCGGCCTCTCACGAGCAACCAGCCCAAGCCGATGGTCCCGCTGTGCAACAAGCCCTGCATGGAGTACATCGTCGAGCTGCTGCGGCGGCACCGGATCGACGACGTCGTCGTCACACTCGCCTTTCTGCCCAAGCTCATCCGCAGCTACTTCGACGACGGCTCCGGCCTCGGCGTGCACATCACCTACTCGATCGAAGAGGCTCCGATGGGCACGGCCGGCAGCGTCAAGCTCGCCGAGGAGAGCCTCGACGACACCTTCCTCGTCATCAGCGGCGACGCGCTCACCGACTTCGACCTCAGCGCGCTCGTCCGCTACCACAAGAAGAAAGGCGCCCTGGTCACCATCGCGCTCAAGCGGGTGCCCAACCCGCTCGAGTTCGGCGTCGTGGTCATCGACGACGACGGCCACATCCTGCGGTTCCTCGAGAAGCCTACGTGGGGCCAGGTCTTCTCCGACCTGGCCAACACCGGCGTCTACGTGCTGGAGCCGGAGATCTTCGATCACATGCCGCAGGGCCGGCCCTACGACTTCAGCCAGGACCTGTTCCCCAAGCTTCTGGCGATGGGCGCGCCGCTCTACGGCTGCGTCGCCGACGGCTACTGGCAGGACATCGGCAGCCTGCCGCAGTACCTGGCGGCCAACCGCGACCTGCTCGACGGCAAGGTGGAAGCCGACCTCACCGGTCTGCGGCTCGAGAACGATGTCTGGCTGGGCGACGACGTGAGCCTCGACACCCTCGAGAGCGTCCGTGGTCCGGTCTTCCTCGGCGATCACACGCGGGTCGACCGCGACGCGCGACTGCTGCCGTACACGGTCCTCGGCAACAACGTGGTCGTCGGCGGCTTCTCCGAGCTCGGCAACTGCGTCGTCGACGCCAACACCTACATCGGCAGCACCGCGGTGCTGCGCGGCGCCATCGTCGGCAAGAACGTGGAGATCAAGGCCGGCGTCACCTTGAGCGAGGGCTCCGCCATCGGCGACGAGTGCCGTCTCGGCGAGCAGGCGTCCGTGGGCCCCGACGTCAAGGTCTATCCCTTCAAGACCGTCGAGGCCGGCGCCCAGGTGGACAGCAGCATCATCTGGGAGTCGCGCGGCACCGCCCAGCTTTTCGGCAAAGACGGCATCGCGGGACTGGCCAACGTCGACGTCACGCCGGAGCTGGGGCTCAAGGTCGCGATGGCCTACGGCACGACGCTGCGCAAGGGATCCACGGTGATGACGTCGCGGGACGCCGACCCGATCTCACGCATCATCAAGCGTGCCATGATCAGCGGCCTCAACGCCGCCGGCATCAACGTCCGCGATCTGCGGGTGGCGTCGCCGGCGCTGGCGCGGCATGAGATCAAGACCGGCCGCGCCCAGGGCGCCGTGCACGTACGTCTCTCGAGCTGGGATCCTGAGACGGTGCAGATCCAGGTCTTCGAGCCGCCGGGCATCCCGATCCGGGAGAGCACCCAGAAGGGTATCGAGAAGCACTTCGGGCGCGAGGGGTTCCGCCGGGCATTCCTGGCGGAGGTGGGTCAGATCGACTTCCCCGACCGGGCCGCCGAGACCTATCTGCGCGGCGTACGTACCGTCTGCGACATGGACCGCATCGCCGAGCGTGCCTACCGTCTGGTCATCGACTACGGCGGCTCGGCGGCGTCGACGCTGCTGCCGGACCTGCTCGGCCCGCTCGACGTGGAGGCGCTCTCGCTCAACATGACGAGCGGCACCCGCCACCGCGGCGCCTACGACGTCGCCGAGAACCTGGCCGCCGTGAGACGGCTGGTCACGGTCATGAACGCTCACCTGGGTGTCGTCTTCGATCCGGCCGCCGAGCTGGTCTACCTGGTCGATGACCAGGGCGACGACGTACCGCTCGAGAAGGCTCTGCTCCTCTACGTCCGTCTGGTGGGGGAGGCGGTGGCCGCTGGACGTCCAGGACCGGTCGCTGACGCAGGCGGAGCGGGCGCCGACGCAGGCGGACCGGGCGCCGGGAAGAGCGGAGCGCGGCGCCGTCCGCGCGGGCGCCGTCCGGGCAAGGTGCGTATCGCGCTGCCGGTCACCGTGACCGGCCAGGCGGAGCTGCTGGCAGACGAGTACGGGCTCCTTGTGGAACGGACGAAGGTGAGCCCGCCGGCACTGACAGAGGCGGCCGGCACATCGGGCGTGGTGTTCGCCGGCGGCAACGCCGGCGGCTACATCTTCCCGGAGTTCGTCTGCGCCTTCGACGCCGTCATGAGCCTGATGAAGTTGCTCGAGCTGTTGGCGCCGCACGATGAGCCGCTCTCGGACCTGGTCGCCGGGCTGCCCACCAGCACGCTCGTCCACAGGACGGTCGCCTGCCCGTGGTCGCTCAAGGGCACCGTGATGAGGACGCTCACCGAAGAGCTGCAGAAAGCGGCGCCGGACGACGTCGGTCTCATCGACGGCGTCCGCGTGACCGATCCGGGGGGCTGGGTCCAGATCCTGCCCGACGCCGACGAGCCGGTCTTCCACGTGTATGCGGAAGGCGTCGCGGCGAGCGATTCCACCGACATGGCCGAGCGCTTCGTCGACCGGGTCCGGGGCATCATCGAGCGCGGCGGGAGCTGACGTGATCGAAGGTGACGACGACGCGGCCGCGGCCGAGCACGGTCCTCGCCGCGTCACGCGGGCGCGGCTGATCGAGCGCCGCCTGGCGCGCTCGCGCCACCGCTTCATCGCCGTCACCGTCGTCGTGGCGCTCGCCGTCGGCGCCGCGGTCTCCTGGTTCGGCCTCATGCAGGGTCGTCATCACGGCCGGCTGGCCAACGGCGTCAGCGTCTGTGGTCTTGACATCGGCGGGCTGCGCCCGCTGGAAGCTCAACAACGCCTCGATGAGTGGATCGCCCGCCGCGGCCTCCTGACCGTTCTGCTGAAGATGCCCGGCGGCGCCGTCGAGCTGCCGCTGGAGCGTCTCGGCATCAGCCTCGACACGCTCGGGACGGTCGCCGCGGCGATGCGCTCCGGCCGCATACAGCTGCTGGGCATGGGACTCTGGGCCGGCGACGGCGACCCTGTCGACCCGGTCGTCCGCGTGCGCCCCGACACGTACGTTGAAGGCCTGATCGTGGTCCGGGACCGTGTCGAGGTGGCCCCCGAAGACGCCACGCTGCGCCTGGCCGATGGGGAGGTCGTCGTGGTCCCGGCCAAAGATGGCATCGCCGTCGACGACATAGCTCTGGAGCGGGCGCTGCTCGACGCCCTGACGCGCGGCCGTCGCTACGCCGGTCCGGTGCCGACGCGGGTGGTGACGCCTCAGGTCACCACGGCCGACGCCGAGGCGCGCCGCGCGGTCGCGGCGACCTACCTGCGTCGCCCGCTCGTCCTGCGGCTCAGCGAGCGACGCGTCCGTCTGCAACCGGCGGTGCTGGCCACGCTGCTCTCGCTGAAACGCGGTGCCTCGGCCGGCGACGAGACGATCACCTTCGACAACGATCGCACGCGGGAGCTGGTGCACCGCATCTTCGGCGAGGACGAGCGCGCACCGGTGGCGGCTGAGGTGGCCATCAAGAACGGCAGCGCCGTGATCACCCAGAGCAAGGAAGGCGTGGCCATCGACTTCGAACGGCTGGTCGCGGACATGGACGCGGTGGCCGCCGAGGGCGGCCTGCGGGCGGTCCACGTGCAGCTCAAGACCGTCTACCCGTCGCCGACCACCGACGAGCTGCTGGAGATGGGCCTCGCTGCCCTGGGCTCGGAGTTCACCACGTACTACTCGCCGCAGAACGAGGCCCGGGCCGGCAACATCGCCCGGGCGGCGGAGTTGGTCGACGGCACCATCGTGCGGGCGGGACGCGTCTTCTCGCTCAACGAGACACTCGGCCCGCGGACGCAGAACCGTGGCTTCGACGCCGCCCCGGTTATCGTCGATGGCGTCCTGCGGCAGGGGGTGGGGGGCGGCATCTGCCAGTACGCCACGACGCTGTTCAACGCCGCCTTCTTCGCCGGCCTGCCGATCGTGGAGCGCCATCCGCACACCTTCGCCATCGAGCACTACCCGCTCGGCCGCGATGCGGCCGTCTCCTGGGGCGCCGCCGATCTGCGCTTCCGCAACGACACCGGTGGACCGTTGATGATCCGCTCGTACACCGGTGAGGGGGCGCTGACGGTGGTCATCCTCGGCGCCACCGACCGCTCGGTGAGCTACTCCACCGGCAAGCCGCGCAACGTCCGCCGTCCGGGGACCACGCGCGCCGCTCCGCGCGTCGTCGAGGACGGCGATCTGGCAGGCGGCGTGGTGAAGTGGGAGAAGGGCGCCGACGGGTACTCGATCACTGTGGTGCGTACCGTGCGCTCGGGGGGGCGCGTGCTGTTCCGCGACCGCTTCGTCTCCACCTACGCGCCCAAGGACTGGGTCAAGCGCGTCGGTGCACGGACACGCTGAGCCGTCCGCGCCGCGCACGCTGAGCCGTCCGCGCCGCGCACGTGCCGTTGGGGCCGATCAGCGGCGGCGCCGAGCCGAGCCGGGTCGTGGCGCGGCCGCTCAGCTCGTCTTGGCGATCACCTGCTTGCAGACGGCCTTGAGCGTCTCGAAGACGCCGATGCCGTTGATGGCCGCCGCCGGCAGGATCGGGGAGCCGGTGTGGTTGAGCAGGTCGCCGAGGTCGCCGAGGGAGAAGACGTCGACCAGGTCGCGCTTGTTCATCTGGACCACGAACCCGAGACGGCTCAGGTCGTCGCCCTGGGCGATGAGGTTGTCCCAGAGGTTGAGGTAGCTCTCGACGTTCTCGTCGAGACGGGTGATCTGCGAGTCGGCGACGAACACCACGCCGTCGCAGCCCTGCAGCACCAGCCGACGACTAGCATTATAGTAACTCTGTCCGGGGACCGTGTAGAGATGGAAACGGGTCTTCATGCCGCGGACCGTCCCCAGCGTCAGCGGCAGGAAGTCGAAGTACAGCGTGCGCTCTTCCTCGGTGGCTATGGATACCAGCTTGCCGCGCACATTCGGATTGATCTTGCGATGGATGTACTGGATGTTGGTCGTCTTGCCGCACAGGCCGCAGCCGTAGTAGACGATCTTGTAGTTGATCTCGCGGGCCGCGAAGTTGACGAGCGGCATGCTTCACTCGCTCCCGTTCTCGCGGAAGACCTGGTCCATCTCGCGCTCCATGCTCATCTCGTAGGCGTCGTCGACGACCAGCTGCTGGTCGTCGCCGGAATGGTCGGCGAGGATGCGCTGCAGGACGGCGATGGAACGCTGCGTGTACAGGCGCACCTGCCCGATCGGGACGTCGCGACCGAACGTTATCAGGAGCAGCACCTGGTCGTTGACCTGGGCGACGTGCAGGTTGACGGCGTCGCCCTCGTTGAAGAGCAGGGTGAACTCCCGTTCGTCGAGGATCGTGGCGAGCTGCCGCGTGGCGGCGAAGGCGCTGGCCGTGAGCGAAGCCAGTGAGAACGTCTCGGGGTGATGGTCGCTGGAAGCGCTCGTGATGGGCTGTCCGGCCGTCGAGATGAGCCCCAGGAAGGTGCAGTTGAGCAGACCCTTCAGCTCCCAGAGGAGCTGGTCGCAGCGCTCGAGCTGCTGATCGGTGATGATGAGTCCTCGCCGTGTGGTCATGGACCGGTGGCTCTCCTCGCGCGTCCCGCCTCAAGGCCGTCGGGTCGTCCGGCGCCGTCACCACGGCGTCCGACGCGGTCGCCGCGACGCACAGGCGTCCCGTGCGGGCGTGGACAGGCAGCGTTGGCCGTGCCGACAGCATGTCTGTTGCAGTATCGTCATCGCTGCTGGAATCCTTAGACCTCAATCTTTACTTGAAGGTTGCGTACACTTGCTGTACTCTGTGTGCCCCGCCGGCCTCGGTGCCGTGCAGGGTTACGGGCGTCGGACCAGAAGCGACGCCGTGTCGGCTCGCAAGGGCCGCACGACTTCGAGAGAGCGCAGGAGGTGCGCACTGTGGACGATATCGTCGACCTCGTCTCGCGCTCGGACGAAGAGCTTCGCGAGCTGATCGCCCGGTTCGAGAAAGAGGAACGCGAGATCTCGCGCAAGCGGCGCATCCTGCACGCCAAGATCGACATCCTCAGAGCCGAGCTGGTGATGCGGCTCCAGCAGGGTCGGGAAGAGGGCCAGTCGCTCATCTCGACCAACGACCTCGACCGCCTCACGCAGATCCTCGCCGGCCGGGGTCCGGGAGCACGCGAGTCCGGATCCCTCGACGCCGCCGTCGATGCAGCTGCCCGATCGTCGTCCGAGACGGCCGAAGACACCGGCGAAGGCGGCGAGGAAGGATCGGGCGGCGGCGCAGGAGGGGCTTGACGGTGTTCTGCCCCAGCTGCGGCTTCCACAACCCGGACAGTGCCGACTTCTGCGCCCGCTGCGGCGTCAGCCTGCTGCCTGAGCACGAGGCAGAGGAGACGACGATCAGCTTCGTGCCCGGCGACGAAGAGCAGGAGTCGACGGTGGCTCGCGAGGGCGCTGCCGAAGGCGCCGCCCTCGTCATCCGCGGCGGTGGCGGACGGGCCGGCGAGACGTATCCGCTCGCCGACACGGTCACCACCATCGGTCGCCACCCGGACTCTACTATCTTCCTCGACGATGTGACCGTCTCCCGGCGGCACGCGGAGATCAGCCGCCAGGCCGGGACCTGGGTCATCGCCGATCAGAACAGCCTGAACGGCACCTACGTCAACCGACAGCGCCTGGAACGCGCCCTGCTCACCGACGGCGACGAGTTGCAGATCGGCAAGTACAAGCTGACCTTCATCTCCCAGTAGGAGCAGTGGGGAGGACGTGAGTCCCATGAGCGAGACCGCTCCCGACACCACGACCCAGACACGCGCGACCGATCAGCCGTCCACAGCCGACGGCGAGTCTGAGCGTGGCGCCGGCGAGGCCGGCGGCCGGCGGCCGGTGAGCGATCTGCAGTCGGCCATCCGTGGCAGCGATCTGCAGACCATCGGCTCGGTGGTCGAGCGTCTGCGCGCCGAGTTCCCCGACCTCTCGGTCAGCAAAGTGCGCTATCTCGAGGAACAGGGCCTCATCACGCCGCGCCGCACGCGGTCCGGCTACCGGCTCTTCTCGCCGGAGGACTTCGACCGCCTGCAGGCCGTCCTTACCATGCAGCGCGACGACTACCTGCCGCTCAAGGTGATCCGGCGCGAGCTGGACAAGGCGCCCGGGGAGGCGCCGGCGCCCACTCCCAGGCGCCTGGACCGTAGCGACCTCATCGAGCGCGCCGACGGCGGCCGCGAGCATACGGCCGAGGAGCTGACGCGCCGCCTGGGCGCCGAGCCGGAGCTGTTGGCCGAGCTGGAGGAGTACGAGATCGTGCGGCCACGCCAGGTCAGCGGCGTCAAGCGCTACACGGACATCGACGCCGGCATCGTGGCCGCTGCGGTGGATCTGGCACGCGTCGGCCTGCGGCCCAAGAACCTGCGCATCCTCAAGAGCGCCGTCGATCGCGAGACCGGCCTCATCGAGCAGGTCACGCTGCCGATCCTGCGCTCGCCGCGGGTCGATCACCAGCGCGAGGCGCTGGACATCATCCAGACCATCGTCGCCGCCACGACGCAGCTCAGGCAGCTGCTGATCGCCCGCAACGTACGGCGACTCACCTCCGGCCAGCCACCGGTCTGACCGGTCGCCCTCGGCCGGCGCCGGCCGCTGCGAGTCGTCGTCGCGCAGCGCCAGTCGGGGCCGGTGCTCCTGTCGTGACCGCCCCAAGGGCATCCTGCCGCCGTCGCCCCAGCTGCGACCCCGCCTCGGCAGCCTTCCCGTCGCCTCGCAGTTGAGCCCGGCGGTGGCGTGCCTGTAGCATCCGGGCGACCGCGCCGGCCAAGCACAGGAGGCACCTCACCATGGCAGATTCCTACCAGCCGGTGGAGCTCAGCGGCTTCATCCGCGACATCCCGGACTTTCCCAAAGAGGGCATCCTGTTCCGCGACATCATGCCGCTGCTGCAACATCCGCTGGCCCTGCGCGCGTCGGTCGACCGCATCGCCGAGTGGAGCATCGGCCGGCACGTCGACGTGGTGCTGGGCGCCGAGGCGCGCGGGTTCATCCTCGGCGCCGCCGTCGCCTACGCCATCGGCGCCGGCTTCGTCTGCGCCCGCAAGCCCGGCAAGCTGCCGTGGAAGACCATCCACGAGGAGTACGCGCTCGAGTATGGCACCGACAAGCTCGCCGTGCACGAGGACGCCATCCAGCCGGGTATGAACGTGCTCGTCCACGATGACCTGCTGGCGACGGGGGGGACGGCGCGAGCCAAGGTGCGCCTCGTCGAGAAGCTCGGCGGCAACGTCGTCGGCGTCTGCTTCCTGGTCGAGCTCGCCGATCTGGGCGGCCGCGCGAAGCTCGACGGCTACGACGTGATGAGCCTCATCACGTACTGAGCGATCCAGTCTGACGGCAGCCGACCCAAGCCGACCGACCCGGGAGGGTGGGGTCGCCGTCGTGGCGGGCCTCCACTGGATCAGAAGAGCTGAAGCGCGCTTGCTCTGGTCACCGGTGCTACTTTACATAACGGAGATTATCGCGTGTAGCAAACAGGGCTGATCGGGCTTTCGCCGGTGCTGCCACTGCCAGGTCGGCGCACCGCGCCGCCCGGTCCGACGGCAGAAGAGCCCTTCCCGACGGAGAGCCGGAACCTGCCTGTCGACGTCACGGCGGACGGTCACCAGAGGCGGCCGAGATACCTCAGCTCATCATGAGGTCCGCCGGCGGGCTCGTTGCCTGTCGGACCGATGCCCACAAGCCGCTCGCGCAGGAACGTCGCCAGCGGCGGGCGCAGCGCCAGGTCATCGAGCTCGGTCGCTGGAACAAAGCGCGCCTGCAGCAGCGCCGCGTCGCAGACCGCTACCTCGCCGCCTGAGTGGACGTGGCGATCGGCGTCCGGCGGCCATGCGGCGGCGATGATGATGTGGATCACGTGCTTCGGGTAGGCTGCATCTGGAGATATCGACTCTACTAATGCGATAGGCTTGGTCGGATGGATCGTGACACCGAGCTCTTCGAGAAGCTCCCGGGTCAGCGCGTCGTGCAGGCTCTCGCCGTGACGGACGCCGCCGCCCGGCAGCAGCCAGTAAGGGCGTGCCGTGCGTTCCGCCGCGCGGCGCTGGCTGACGAGCAGGACGCATCCGTGCCGTGGGATGAACGCAGAGACGCGCACGCGGGGATCCCGACGCGCCGGGCCGGCATCGGTGGGCGCGCCGTGTGGCCCGGCAGTGCCATGAGGGGGTTCGCGATCCATCGTCCCCGCATGCTATCGCGTCGTGCGGGGCAGGAGCCACACCGTCGCTCGGGCCGGCGCTTCGAGGGCGGCTTCATCGATCAGGCTCTCGGGGCCGGTGAGGCGGTGCGCTGCCGGCGGCGCCTCCACCCCATCCTCCTGGTACCGGGCATCGTCCTGATCCTGCCGGCCGCGTTCATGATCATCTGGCCGTCGACGATCCTGCTCGGCGTCACGTTCGCCGGCCTCGTCATCGGTGCCTTCGCCGTCCTGACGCTCTCGACCTCGGAGATCGCCGTCACCGACCGCCGCGTGCTGGCGCAGATCCACGGCGAGGCGCTCGTCATCCCGATCGGCCATGCCACCGGCGCCCGGGCCACCGCGAGCTGGCTGGGCCGGCGCATCGGCTTCGGAGCGCTGCGCGTGGAGTTGCGCCTGCCGAGGACCGACCGTCTGGTCATCCGCGGCGTCATGGACCCGGCGCCGCTGGCGGCGGCCATCAACGACTCGTTCGTGCGCTACGCAGGTGAGAATCCGGACCTGGATGAGGCGGACGAGGTGGAGTGAGCCGAGTCATCGGGGCGCCCGGCGACCGGTGCCGGTCAGACGCCGTCAGACGCCGGACGAGCCGAAGCCGCGGGTCGAGCGCTCGCTGTCCGTCAGGTCATCGACCTCGACAAGACGCACGGCCGGCAGCGAGATGATGAGGAGCTGTGCGACGCGGTCGCCGGCGCCGATCTCGAGCGGCTCGCGCATATCGGTGTTGAGCAGGATGAGCCGCACCTCACCGCGATAGCCGGAGTCTATGAGGCCCGGCGCGTTGACCAGCGTGAGTCCTCGGCGCGCCGCAAGTCCGGAGCGCGGCAGCGTGAGGGCAGCGGTGCCGGCCGGCAACTGGAGTGCGATGCCGCAGCCCACGACGCATCGCTCCTGCGGCTCCAGGGTGCATGACTCGGCGGCGAAGAGGTCGAAGGCGGCGTCGCCATCGTAGGCGCGCTCGGGCAGCCGCGCCTGCGGCGTCAGGCGCTTGACGGCGACGACACCGCCGGCGCGCGGATCGGCGGCGGCGTGGGCGTCAGGCCGGCTCGCCATGCGCCGGGCCTCCGGCCCCCTCTTCGTCTGTCGGTCCGGTGTCGCGCGCCTCACGATCGGCCGTTCCCTCGCCTCCGCCGGCTCCCTCTTCCCCGCAGCGGTCGTCGACCCGGTAGGCGGCGTAGCGGCCGGCATCCTCCGGAGTCAGCGCGGCGCGGACGACGATGCCGTCGGCGGTGCTCTCCTCGTGGATGTCCGCGGCGGTGCCGCGCAGGCGGCTCACGACGCCGGCTTCGCTGTACGGGACCAGGAGCGTCACCTCTCGCAGAGCGCGGCCGAAATGGTCGGCGATGTACTCGAGCAGGCCGTCGAGGTTCTCGCCGGTGCGGGCCGAGACCTGCACGGCGTCTGGGTAGCGTGCCGCCAGCCGTGTGCGTCCGGCGGCGTCGACCCGGTCGATCTTGTTGAGGACCAGCAGGCGCGGGACATCGCCGGAGCCGATCATCTGCAGGACGTCGGCGACGATCGACTGCCGTTCGCCGATCTCGTGCATCGACTGCGACGCGTCGGCGACGACCAGGACGAGGTCGGCGATGGTGGTCTCCTCGAGGGTGGAGCCGAAGGCGTCGACCAACTGATGGGGCAGCTTGCGGATGAAGCCGACCGTGTCTGTGAGCACGTAGTCGCGGTCGCGAAAGCGGTAAGTCCGCGTCGTCGGGTCGAGCGTCTCGAAGAGCCGGTCGCGGACCGAGACCTCGGCGTCGGTGAGTGCGTTGAGCAGCGTCGACTTGCCGGCGTTGGTGTACCCCGCCAGGCAGACAAGCGGCAGATCGGCGCGCAGCCGGCGGGCGCGCTGCGTGCGGCGTGTCTGGGCCATGTGGTCGATGCGCTTCTGGAGGGTCTGGATGCGTTTGCGCACGACCCGCCGGTCGACCTCCAGCTTGGTCTCGCCGGGACCGCGCATGTCCACACCGGCGCCGAGGCGCGACAGGATCATGCCCTTGCCGCGCATCCGTGTTAACTCATACTGCAGTTGCGCGAGGTGGACCTGCAGCGTGCCCTCCAGCGTGTGAGCGTGCTTGGCGAAGACGGAGAGGATCAACTCGGTGCGGTCGAGCACGTCGACGTCGTCGAGCGCGTCGAGGACGGCGGCCACCTGTGCCGGCGTCAGATCGTCTTCGCAGACCGCCACCGTCGCCTTCTCGTGCCGCACGGCACGGCGCAACTCGTCGAGCTTGCCCGGGTACAAGTACGATCTGGCGTGCGGATGGTCGCGGTGCTGCACCACCTCAGCGGCGAGGTCGATCTCGGCCGAGGCCAGCAGTTCCTTGAGCTCGGCCAGTTGCTCGTCGTCGGCCGCGGCGTTCGCCTGACCGCCGGGCAGCACGGCAAAGATCACGGCCCGCGGCCGCTGCAGCGTACCTGTGGGGTGCAGGCCGTCGGCGTCGCGCCCTCTGCCGGCGTCGGTCACAGCTTGACGCGCTCCTCGATGCGTTGCACGGCCTCTTCGAGACGCTCGTCGGGAACCGTGAGACCGAGACGGACGTAGCCCTCGCCGGAGGGGCCGTAGGCGGCGCCGGGAGAGATGATGACGTCGGCCTGTTCGAGGACCAGGTCGGCGAAGCTGCCCGATGTGTGGCCGTCGGGCACCGGGACCCACACGTAGATGGTGCCGCGCGGCGACTCGGCGTGCAGGCCGACGCGGCGCAGGGCGCCGATGAGCAGGTCGCGGCGCCTCCGGTACACCTCGCACATGTCGCGGACGCAGTCCTGGGGCCCATCGAGGGCGGCGGCGCCGGCGGCCTGGACGGCCGCGAACATGCCGGAGTCGACGTTGGTCTTCAGGCGCCAGTAGGCGTCGACGACGTCGGGGTTGCCGACGATGGCGCCGACACGCCAGCCGGTCATGTTGTAGCTCTTGGAGAGCGAGAACAGCTCGACGCCGACCTCCTTGGCTCCCGGTGTCTCGAGGAAGCTCGGCGCCACGTAGCCGTCGAAGGTGATGTCGGCGTACGCGTTGTCGTGGACCACCACGATGTCGTGGCGGCGGGCGAAGTCGACGACGCGCGGGAAGAAGTCGTCGTCGATCACGGCGCCGGTCGGGTTGTTCGGGTAGCAGATGAAGAGCATGCGTGCCCGGACCAGCGTCTCGTCGTCGAGCGCCTCGAGGTCGGGTTGGAAGCCGAGCTCGGGACGGAGCGGCACGTGGACGGCGACCGCGTCGGCCAGCAACGGGCCGGTGGTGTAGACGGGGTAGCCGGGATCGGCCGCGAGACACACGTCGCCGGGGTCGAGCAGGACGGCGCAGATGTGGGCGACGCCTTCCTTGGCGCCGAGCAGGGGGACGATCTCGGTCTCGATGTCGAGGGAGACGCCGAAGCGCCGCCGGTAGTAGTCGGCGACGGCTTGTCGGAAGGCGGCGCTGCCGCGGTTGCTGGGATACTGGTGCGTCGCCGGATCGGCGGCCGCCTGCTGGAGCGCGGTGACGACGTGTGGCGGCGTCGGCATGTCGGGGTCGCCGATGCCGAGGCTGATGATGTCGACGCCGGCGGCCCGCCGGGCGGCTACCTTGCGTTCGATCTCGGCGAAGAGATACGGCGGCAGGCTCTGGACGCGGTGTGAGGTCCGTGGCATGGGCGCTCCCTCAGAACGATCGTGAGATGGACGGCCGGCAGGCGGGCGCCGGTCTCAGGCCAGACGGCGGAGGAACTCGCCGGAGCAGTCGCCATGATAGATCTCTTCGGCGGGGCCGGTCATGAAGACGCGCCAGTCGGGCTCCACCTCCACGACCAGCTGCCCGCCGGGCAGCTCGACGGTGACCGGACTGCTGCAGAGGCCGCTGCGGACGAGCGCCGTGGCGGTGGCGGTGGCGCCGGTGCCGCAGGCGCGCGTCTCCCCCACGCCCCGCTCCCAGACGCGCATCCGGGCGGTGTGCTCGTCGAGCACGACGACGAACTCGACGTTCGCCCGACCCGGGAAGTACTTGTGGGTCTCGATCATCGGACCCACCTCGTGCAGGGGGACGAGGTCGAGCGGCCAGGGCGACTGGATGACGCAGTGCGGGTTGCCGACGTCGACGAAGGTGAAGGTGAAAGTCCGGCCGGCGGCGTGCAGCGCGGCGCCGACCGCCTCGCCGGAGAAGCCGGCCAGCTTGTCGCCGCCGAAGGCGGCCCGGCCCATGTCGACGCGGACCATGTACTCGTCGAGAAGTCGCGGCACGATCTCGCCGGCGGCCGTCTCGAGGACCACGGTGTCGCTGTCGATGGAGCCCTCCATCTGGAGCTTGCGGGCGACCATGCGCACCCCGTTGCCGCACATCTCGGCCTCGCTGCCGTCGGGGTTGAAGATCTGGAGACGGAAGCGGTCGGCGGCCAGCTGCGGTCCCACCAGCAGGATCCCGTCGGCGCCGACGCCGAAGTCGCGGTCGCAGAACAGGCGCACGCGCTCCGGAGTGAGTTCCCAGGGGAGCTCTTCGCGATGGAGCACGATGTAATCGTTGCCGAGACCCTGCCACTTGGAGAAGCGCACGCGTAGACCTCCCTGTCCCCTACCGCTTGCTGCGTTCAAGAAGGGCGACGACCTCGTCGGCGACATCGTCCGGCGGCCGCCCGGAGACGCCGAGTCTAGCAGCATCCGGTAGCTTCCTCATCCAGGTGAGCTGGCGCCGCACGAGGCGCCGGGTGCGGCTCTGCATGGTGGCGACCGCCCCTTCCAGGCTGCAGCGGCCGGCGAGATGGTCGCGCAACTCGCGCACGCCGATCGCCTGGGCGACGGTGCGTGACGGTGTCCCCAGCGCCTCGAGCCGGCGGACTTCGTCGACGGCGCCGGCGTCGATCATTTCCAGGACCCGAGAGTCGATGCGGTCGCGGATCAGCTCGCGGTCGTCTTCGAGAGCCACGAGGAGATGAGGGTAGCGGTCCGGCGCCTGCCACAGGCGTCCGTACTGGCCCTCGCTCAACGGCGACTCCTGCAGGATGGCGATTTCGAGGGCGCGCACCACCCGCCGGGGATTGGCGGTGTCGATGCGTGCCGCGCAACCCGGATCACGGGTCTCCAGCTCGGCGACGAGGGTCGCCAGACCCTCGGCCTCGCAGCGCAGCTCCAGCCGGGTCCGAAGGCTTGGGTCGGAGGGTACGCCGAAGCTCAGATCGCCGAGGGCGGCACGCACGTAGAGGCCGCTGCCACCCTCGATGACGACCGGCCGTCCGGCGGCGCGCAGGCGATCGATGACCGCGTGTGCGGCCTCGCAGTAGGCGGCGACCGAGTACTCGGTGCGCGGGTCCACGTAGCCGACCAGATGGTGCGGTGCGTTCCGCATCTGCTCCGGCGAGGGCTGATTGGTGAGGATGGGCAGGCCGGCGTAGACCTGCATCGAGTCTGCCACCACGATCTCAGCGGAAAGCCGCGCCGCCACGGCCACGGCGACGGCGGTCTTGCCGAGCGCCGTCGGTCCCATGAGGACGAGCAGACGCCGGGGTCCGCCGGCCGACCTCCGGGCAGCCGCCGGCGAGCTCACGCCGGCTCGTCCCCCTCGTCCGCGGTCCTCGATCCGGCCGGCGCTGCATCGTCGTGCACAGCGCCGTCCTCCACGACCACACAGCCGGGCGGGACGCAGCGGCCGGCGCCGCATTCGGCGCCCAGAGCGTCGTTCTCGGCGAAGCGCCGCACCGTGAAGCGCTGCACTGCGAACGGCTCCTGTGGGTCGATGCCCGCCTTCTGGAGTGCGATGGAGACCTGACGGTCGACCGAATCCACGCCGGGCAGATCAGGCAGCAGCACGCCGCGGCGGCGGCCGGCGGCGACGATGACGCCGTAGCGAGCCGGATCGAGGTCGTCGAGGGCGCAGTCCTCTGGCGCCCCGAGGACGTCGACCGAGCATGTGAGGCCGGCCAGTTCGTCGGCCGCCAGCGGCGGGAAGCGCGGGTCCCCGAAGGCCGCACCGTAGGCATTGCGGGCTATCTCGCACCCCAGATCGGCCTCGGCGGGAGTGAGCGTGCCGATGCAGCCGCGCAGCTCGCCGAAGCGCTTCAGCGAGACGAAGCAGGCGGCCGGGCTCTCGTAGAGAGCCTGCCGTGGCGCCGGCGGCGGAGAGCGGCGAGCCAGGAAGGCCTCGATGCAGCTGCGGGCGTAGCTTGCCGGACCGGGGTCCTGGCGGCTCATGACACCGCCTCGAGGTTGAAGCCGGCGACCAGGTACCCGACGCCGAACGGACCCTCGTAGCTGAAGATCTGCGGGTTGCGGGAGGCGTCTTCGCCGAGGAAGCCTCCAAGTGCCATGAGCGAGCGCAGCCCGCACTCGCCGGCGCGTTCGACCAGGTCGGCGTCGAGCTCCTGCAGCGCCTCGAAGTCGCCCTCGCTGAGCAGTTCGACGATGCGGCGGTCGAAGACGGAGCCGCGCTCGTCGTACCCGGCCGGTGCGCCCGGCAGCAGCCGGTGCGAGAGATCGCCCGAGGCCACGAACGCCACGTCCGCTCGACCGAGCGCCTGGCAGGCCGTGCGGACCGCGACACCAAGGGCGCGGTGCGGTGCGTAGTCGGCGACGATCGACAGGGCGACGATCTTCCTCGCCCGCAGGAAGTGCAGCGGGATGAGGATGCCGTGATCCAGCAGCGGATCGTCGACCGGCAGCACCTCGAGGCCTTCAAGAGCCGCCGTCTCGACAAGGGCTTCGATGAGCTCCTTGTCCGTGGCGTGGACCTGGCGTACGGAGCCGGCGCCGAAGCGGCCCAGATCGCCGTGTAGCTCGGCCGCCGCCTTGACGGTGAAGATCGCTCGATGGACCGGGGTGTGCGGCGACATGATCACGATCGTCTCGCGTTCGCCGAGAGCGTCGGCCAGGCGGCGCATGCCGTCGACCGTCGCCTGGGCCTGGTCGAGGTGTCCCCGGCCGACCTCCGGTACCAGAAGCGGGGGATGTGGACAGACGCAGCCTTGCACGGGCCCTCCCCGACGCCGTCGCAGACACGTCCGGGCTCGGGGCGCCGCCGACCCGGTCTATGACAACCTATACGCAGCCCTTGAGGGTTGTCGAGGTCGCCTGCGTTATGCGCACGTCGACCAGGTCGCCGGGACGGGCGGCGGCGGTGAAGTTCACGGTGAGGTTACCGCGCGTGCGCCCGCGCCAGCAGTCGCCCCGGCGGCTGCGGCCCTCGACGAGTACCTCCATGTCCCGGTCGACGAGACGCACGTGCCGTTCCAGAGACTGCGCCTGGGTCAGGGCGATCACCTCACGTACGCGATCTCGCCGCACCTCGTAGGGCAGCTGCCCGGGCAGGTCGGCGGCCGGCGTCCCCGGTCGCGGCGAGAAGACGAAGGTGAAGGCGGCATCGAAGCCGGCCCGCCGCACCAGGTCCAGGGTCGCCCGGAAGTCGTCGTCGGTCTCTCCGGGAAAGCCGGCGATGAGGTCTGTCGTCACTGCGATACCCGGTACGGCGTGGCGGACGGCCGTCAGCCGCTCGAGGTACCAGGCGACCGAATACCCGCGCCCCATCGCCGTCAGCACGGCATCGGAGCCCGACTGCGCCGGCAGGTGCAGGTGCTCGCAGACGCTCGGGCACTCGGCCATGGCCGCGATCAGCTCGTCTGAGAGGTCGCGCGGGTGCGAGGTCATGAAACGGATCCGCGAGAGGCCCTCGACGGCGTCCAGCCGTCGCAGCAGTGCCGCGAAGCTCACCGAGGGCAGGCCGCGGCGCGACAGATCGAGACCGTAGGCGTTGACATTCTGGCCGAGCAGCGTGACTTCACGCACACCGTCGGCCACCAGCCCACGGACCTCGGCAACGATGTCGTCGGCGTCCCGTGAGCGCTCCGGGCCGCGCACGTCCGGCACGATGCAGTAGCTGCAGCGGTTCGTGCAGCCGGTCATGATCTGCACCCACGCGCGACATGACGGCTCGCGGACCGCCGGCAGGTCGCCACTGAGTCGCTCACCGTCGTCGAAGCAACCGCGGTGCGGCCGGTTCCCGATCGTCTCCCCCGCCGGCCGCGACGCTGTTCCGCCGGCCGCACCGGACCGCGTCGCCAGCGCATCCCCCAGCAGCTCACCAAGCCGCGGCAGCGCCTGTGGACCCACGGCCACGTCCACGCACGGGAACGTGCGGAAGACCTGCTCGCCCTGCGCCTGCGGCAGACAGCCGGTCAGCACGACGAGCCGAGCCGGATCCTCACGCTTGAGCCTCGTCGCCAGGCTGACGTGACCCGCCAGCCGCTCGTCGGCGCTCTGCCGGACGGTGCACGTGTTGTAGATGAGGACGTCGCCGTCCTGCGGCTCGGCGACGCGCCGCAGCCCGAGCGCCTCAGCGACGGCGCGGATGCGTTCTGCGTCGTGCTCGTTCATCTGGCAGCCGAACGAGCGCAAGTAGTACGTGCTCGCTGACGTGCTCGGCGAGGCCGTCATGGGCGTCCTGTCGTGCGCTGTTCCAGCGGCGGCGGCCGCCTGCCGAGCTCTCGCCGCTACTTGGCGAAGTCGACGGCGCGGCTCTCGCGGATGACCGTCACCTTGATCTGGCCGGGGTAGTCGAGCTGCCCCTCGATGTCCTTGGCGATGTCGTGCGCCATCAGGGCCGCCGCGTCGTCGTCGATCTCGCCGGGCTTGACCATGACCCGGACCTCGCGGCCGGCCTGGATGGCATAGCTCTTGTCGACGCCCTTGTGGGCCTCGGCGATGGTCTCGAGTGCCTCGAGCCGCTTGATGTAGCTCTCCAGCGTCTCGCGCCGGGCGCCGGGGCGCGCCGCCGAGATCGCGTCGGCCGCCTGCACCAGGACCGCCTCGACGGTCTGTGGCTCCACGTCGGCGTGGTGCGCGGCGATGGCGTGGCAGACGCTCTGCGACTCCTTGTACTTGCGCGCCAGTTGCTCGGAGATCTGCGCGTGCGAGCCGTCGACTTCGTGGTCGATCGCCTTGCCGATGTCGTGCAGCAGGCCGGCGCGGCGTGCGACCTTGGGGTTGGCACCGAGCTCGTTGGCCATGATCCCGGCCAGATGCGCCACCTCGGTCGAGTGATTGAGGACGTTCTGCCCGTAGCTTGTCCGGAACTTCAGCCGGCCGAGGGTCCGTACCAGCTCCGGCGCCAGACCGTGGATGTTGGTATCGAAGCAGGCCTGCTCTCCCGCCTCCTCGATGACGGCGTCGACCTCGGCCTTGGCCTGCTCGTACATCTCCTCGATGCGGGCGGGATGGATGCGGCCGTCGGCGATGAGCTTGGTGAGCGTGAGCCGGGCGATCTCGCGGCGCACGCCGTCGAAGCCCGAGAGGACGACCGCCTCAGGGGTGTCGTCGATGATGCAGTCGATGCCGGTCACGGCCTCGAGGGCGCGGATGTTGCGGCCTTCGCGGCCGATGATGCGGCCCTTCATGTCGTC
>DIWP01000020.1 GCA_002423545.1 Thermoleophilia bacterium UBA6103 | reverse complement strand
TGACCTCATCCTTACCAAGGATGCGCTCTACCAACTGAGCTATGTGGGCCAATCAATTTGCAACCGCGTGAAACGCCCTAAATCTGGAGCGGGAAACGGGATTCGAACCCGCGACCCTCAGCTTGGAAGGCTGATGCTCTAGCCAACTGAGCTACTCCCGCCCGCTTGGGTGGTTCTGGTCGGGACGGGCGGATTCGAACCGCCGGCCCCCTGCTCCCAAAGCAGGTGCGCTACCAGGCTGCGCCACGTCCCGTGCCATGGGGCCCATCGGACCAGTGCAGTATACCCCAGGGTGAGACCGGCCGGGGTCGCGTGCGGCGCCCGAGCGGCTACCGAGCCGCGGCAGCGCTCGGGCGACGGGCTATCGGGGCGTCACTCGAGGACGACGGGCAGCTCGATGGTCTGGCCCGGGCGCAACGCGGCATCGGACAGCCCGTTGACTTCCATGACGTCCTGGATCACCCGCCGGATGTCCATGCCGCTGTCGTCGTAGTGTCGGTCGACGATGCCCCACAGCGTCTCCCCGGCCAGCACGCGATGGATCGTCACCGGCGCGGCTGCCTCGGTCTGTGCGATCGCGACACGCGCCCCACCCCACGCCAGGACACAGACGACCGCGATCAGGACCAGAAGGCGGGCGAGGCGGTGCGCCCTCGCGGTGCGGCGTACCGGTCGGCGAGCCCCCCTCCGGGACGATGCCGCCGCGGGAACGGCGCTCGTGGCACGTGCCGGCCGATGCTGGACGCTTGCCCGGCCGCAGCCGATCCGCCCGTGAGCGCCGTCGCTCATGCGCTACCGGCCTTCGCCAGACGCCGGTCGGCGACGAGCTCGGAGCCGCAGCGACTGCAGGTGACGACCACGCGCGGCGGCCACTCGGTCAGAGTACGCCGGGTCACATCCGTAGACCCGCACCACGCACATGTGCGACAGCCGCTCGGGCTGCGCATGATGGCTCGCAGTTCGTCCGCGAGCGAGACCGCCTCATGCAGTGCCGGCTGGTTCATAGTCTCCTCAGCACCCCCACGACTTTGCCGACTATGTCGACCGATTCCGCCGCCACGACGAGCGGCTCGTACAGATCGTTCTCGGGCTGCAGGCGAATGTGGTCGCCGTCCCTGAAGAAGCGCTTCGTCGTGGCCTCATCGTTGACCAGAGCGACGACGATCTCCCCGTTCTGTGCCGTGCGCTCCTGGTGTACGACGATGAAGTCGCCGTCGAGGATCCCGGCGTCGGCCATCGAGTCGCCCTGGACCCTGAGGACGAAATCGTCGTCGCCGCGGCGCAGCACGGACGGGACGTCGAGATACTCCTCGACGTTCTGCTCGGCCAGCAGCGGTACGCCGGCGGCCACGCGTCCCACGAGCGGCAGGAGACGAGGCGGGCGCAGGTCGTCGGTCAACTCCAGAGCGCGCGGCTTGCTGGGATCGCGGTGCAGGTAGCCGAGCCGCTCGAGATTGGCCAGGTGCGCGTGGACGGTCGAGGGCGAGGAGAGATCGAGTCGCGTGCAGATCTCGCGGACCGTCGGCGGGTAGCCGTCTCTGCGAGTCGCCTCGCGGATGAAGTCCAGCACCTGTCTCTGCCTTCGGGTGAGCTCGCCCACTGCTTCCTCCTCCATACGAACATATGTTCGCTGATACTGTAGACAGAACACACGTTCGTGTCAAGGACATGGTAGATGCCGGCGGGGACGGAAAAACGGCGACGCGTTCACCGCCGTGCGGGACACGGGTAGATCCGGGTCCCAGTATGCGTCGACGGAGATGCCGCGATGGATCCGGACAGCCTCTCGTCCGTTCGGTGAGTCCGGCGTCGGCCATCGCGTGTACGGCACCAGCGGTTCGGCAAGGAGGAGAGCGTGGAAGCGGCCTATCCCTCGCATGACGACATCCTCGTCCTGCCCCATCACGAACCGGCCGGAGCCTTCGGATTCCTGCCGTGTCACTCGTATCTCATCAAGGGCCGCGAACCCATCCTTGTGGACACCGGGATCATCACAGAGACGGAGAGCATGGTCGACGCCGTGCGACGGCAGATCGACCTCGAGGACCTGCGCTGGATCTTCCTCACGCACGAGGACCTTGACCACGCCGGCGCCGTGGCGCCGCTCATGCAGGCAGCGCCCGACGCCAGGCTGGTGCTCAGCTTCCTGGCGCTGAGCAAGGGCGGCGCCGGCGAAGCGGGCGGCCTCATGGACCGCCTGGTCATCGCGACGCCCGGCCAGTCCCTCGTGGCCGGTGACCGACGCTTCGGCGTCATCCGGCCGCCGGTCTACGACTCATCGGCCACGGTCGCCTTCTTCGATGATGAGACCCGCACGCTCTTCTCGGCCGACGCCTTCGGCGGCGTGGTGCCCCGCGTCGCTACCGACATCGAGGAGCTCGGCACGGCATACGAGGAGGGCTGCGCGATGTTCACGCTGGCCAACAGCGTCTGGATCCACGACGTCGATCCGGCCAGGCTGGCACGGTCGATCGACGTGGTCCGCACGCTTGCGCCGGACACGGTGCTGAGCGCTCACGCCGTGCCCCTCAGAGGGCGCACCGCAGCGCTCTGCGATCAGCTCCAGGCCATGCCGGCGATGCCGCCGGCGGAGCTGCCCGACAACGCGGCCTTCCAGGCGACGGTGGCCCAGATGAAGGCCGCCGGCGGGCCGCCCTCCGAGGAGCCGCCGGCCTGATCGCGGCGTCGGGCGCCCTGAGGGGCGGCTGTTCCGCCTGCGCGGTCGGACACCTCCGCTCGACACCGCGGTCGCCACGACAGGCGCTGCGCCGTCCGCCGCACGACCGTTGCCGCGTCGTCCGTTACAATGGCGCGAGCTTGCCGCGCCCGGGCCGGCCGCCCGGCGCCGACACCAGTACGTCCTCGAGGGGGCCGCGCACCGTGAAGTTCCTCTTCATCTACCCCGACTACAAGGTCGAGATCGATCCCGAGACCCACCAGGAGATCGGCATCGTCAGGGGCGGCTGGTACATGGAGGGCATCGCCTCCATCTCGGCCACCCTCAAGGAGCACGGCCACGACGTCGCCCTCTATCATCTCATCGAGCCGCCGGCGTCCGATGAGGCCTTCGTGCGCACCGTCCTCTCGCACGAGCCGGAGATCATCGGGTTCGTCACCATGACGCGCGAGTACCCGCAGGTGAAGCACTTCGCGCGGCTCCTCAAAGACCGCACCGAGGCGCCCATCATCTCCGGCAGCTACCACCCCACCACGATGCCGGATGAGGTCATCGGGACCGAGGGCGTCGACATGTGCTGCCGCGGCGAGGGCGAGATGGCCGTCCTCGAACTGGTCCAGAAGATGAGCGCCGGCGAGGACTACACCGGCGTCGAGAGCATCTGGGTCAAGGAGGCGGACGGCACGGTGCACCGCAACGCCGTCCGCGGTGTGCTGGAAGATATCGACGTCCTCCCGCTCCCCGACTTCGGCATCTTCGATTTCTCCAAGCTTGCCGGCACCGGCATCAAGACCGGCGTCTGCATCCTCTCCCGCGGCTGCCCCTACTCGTGCAGCTACTGCTCCAACAAGAAGATGCGCGAGATCTACCCCAACCAGCGCTGCTACTCGCGTTTCCACAGCCCCGAGTACTCCATCGAGTACCTCAAGAAGCTCAAGGCCACCTTCCCGGAGATGGAGTACCTCAACTTCAAAGACGACATCCTGCCGTGGAAGGATCAGTGGCTGGAGACGTTCACGGCCGCTTACAAGAAGGAGATCGGGCTGCCGTTCATCTGCAACTACCGCGCCAACCACGTGACCCCTGAGATCGTGCGCATGCTGCGCGACGCCGGCTGCTACCAGATGTTCTTCGGCGTCGAGAGCGGCAACGACCACATCCGCAACGACGTGCTCAACCGCAAGATGAAGCGCGAGCAGATCAAGACCGCCTTCGACGCCTGCCGGGCGGTCGGCATCAAGACGGTGGCGTACAACATGGTCGGTCTGCCGTTCGAAGACAAGGCGGCCATCCTCGACACCATCAAGCTCAACGTCGAGATCAGGAGCGACCACGCCCTGGCCCCGATCTACTACCCCTACCCCGACACGGAGCTGTTCGAGGTGGCGGTGGAGCACGGCTGGGTGCCGCCGCTCTACGACTACCGCGAGGACAAGTTCGTCGACCAGCCCAGCCTGCCGCGCGACCAGCTCTATTTTGCCCAGCGGTACTTCCGCACGTTCCTGGGGCTGTACCGCGGCGCCGAGAGGTTGCCCGACGGCCTGCAGAAGCCTCTCGAGCGGACCTTGGACCGGGTCTGGCTGAGCCCGCACCTGCCGCACAAGGCCCTGGTCGGCATCCAGGACGGCCGCCGGGCGGCGGCCGAGAAGGCCAAGAGCACGCTGCGCGAGCGCAGCCCCAAGCTCTACCTCAAGCTGCGCGACACCGTGCGCGGCGTGCGCCGCTCCGGCTGACGCCCCTGTGCGGCGCACGCCGCGGAGCGAGGCGCAGCGCCGCCGGCGCCCGCCGCGGCCGCGCCGACGGGCAGGCGTGCCGGCTCAAGACCGACGCGCCTGCTGCCGATGCCGGGATCGGGGATCGTCGAGACCGAGGACCAGGGCCCCGCACCCAGGGGAGGACGCAGTGCCCGCAGCGGTACCGGAGACGACCACGACCGGTGGATCGTCCGCGCGCGACGCATGGCTCGCGTGCATCACGCGACTCAGCGTCGTCGTCCTGCTCGCGTTCGTGGCGCTGGCGGCGCTCACGGCGCGCGCGGACGCATCCGGCCAGATCACCGTCCTCGCCGCCGATGATGGTCTGCAACTCCTCGGGCCGCTGCAGGCTCTGCCCGAGGCGGCGCCGGAGCTGGACGACCTCTCCCGTGTCGCGGCTCGGCGGCTCGGAAGGATGCCGGCCGGTCGTGTGTTCCTGCGCGGCGCCGTAGTGAGCGGACGTGAGAAGTACGCCGCGCGACTCACGCTCGTCATGTCGCTGCCGAAGGCGCTCTTTGCCGGCACACGGTTGACCGTCTATCGGCTGAACGGCCGCGTCTGGCGGCGGATCGCGCGGCCTGCGGTCGTCGGGCTACGGAACACGACGGCCGCCGCCACGATCACCCGCCCAGGACGCTACGCCGTCTTTCTCGGCCCGATGTGGCGGACGATCCGCCAGGACGGGTATCGGCTCGTCCGCTTCTTCGGTCGCATACCGTGGACGGTGCTGCGCAAGCCGGCGGTGCTGGCCAGCGGGAAGACCGGCGATCCGGCGCTGATCGCCGCCGTCGCACGAGCCGGGGGGCGAGACGAGGAGTGGGCACGCTCGACGCTGCGGTCCTACGATACCTCCGGCGATCGCACCGTCCGCGTGATCCGCCTGCGCCGCCCCATGGTCCTCGTCCGCGACAGCAGCGACACGTCCTCGGTGGGCCGCTGGTTCTCACCGTATCGGGGGACCCTGTACACCCCGATCCGCGCCAGGATCCTCTTCGGCCTGCCGCGCGACAATCTCGCCACCTCGGTCACCCTCCATCGCCTCAAGCGCGGGGCCGTGTTGATCCAGGGGACCTGCGCCGACATGACATGGGACCCTGTCCACTACTGGCCCTACGCGACCGGCGGCGGTCGGCAGCTCTTCGGACCGAAGGTGTCCACGTACCCGCCGCCGGTCTACGACGGCCGCTTCATCGAGACCGTCTCCGACCTCCGCTGGGAGGCCTCCGAGCTCGATGCCGTGGTGTGGTAGACCACTCGACCGCACAGACTGGCCCGATCGCCGACGAAGACGACGACCGGCGGTCCCGAGCCCGCAAGGACCCACAACGCACCGCCGCCGGCGTCGGACGACCCGTGAGTCACACGGAGCTCGCGGCGGTGCCGATCCCGACCCGCCACTCCAGAAGCTGAGGGCGGCGGGGCCGGATGGGACCCGCCGCCCTCTCGCGTCGCTCGTGCCGGCGCCGGGGGGGGCCGGGTCACCATCGGCTGCTCTCTCAGACGGCGTCGCGCTTGTCTTCTGTGACGTACTGCTCGGCCGGGCCGCCGGCCATCACGGCCGGCTTGCGCGGCGTCGGGCAGACCGGAAGCACCACGCGGCCGTACAGCTCGTTCCAGATCTGCGCGACCGACGCGTACATGGCCGACAGGCCGGTGAAGATGCCCTCCCAGCCGGCGATGCGGCCGATGAGCTCGCTGCCGGTCCAGTCGCGGATGGCCAGCAGGAAGAAGAGGATCGTCAGGCTGGCGAAGACCACCTGCAGCGCCACGTTGATGCGCAGGGTGCCCACGAACATGAGGCCGGTGAAGATGCCCCAGAACAGGAAGAAGTAGCCCATCGCGGTCTCGCTGGAGGCGAGGGCGGGGGCATTGCCGAGGAACGTCATCTGCGGGATGAGGATGAGCCCCACGAGCAGGAGCCAGAACAGGCCGTAGCTCATGAACGCGACCGTGGCGAACGTGTTGTTCTTCTTCCACTCCATCCAGGCCGCGAAGACCTGCGCCAGACCACCGTAGAAGATGCCCATGGTGAGGATCATCGAGTTGAGCTCGAAGGCCCCGGCGTTGTGGATGTTGAGAAGGACGGTCGTCATGCCGAACGCCATGAGGCCGAGAGGCCCGGGGTTCGCCGTGGTGTCCTTGATGCGGACCTCAGTCAGTTCTGCCATGGACAGCGTTCCTTTCTTCGAGCCGGCCTCCACACCGGTCCGATCGTTCAGTGAAGACTGCCGACGACGGCCGTCATCACACCACACATCTGTCTCTATCTGTGATTCTTCGGGGTCGCAACGCCGGCTGACGGCAGCGCTGCACGGCCGGCGTGGCACCGTGCAGCATCCGAGCCGAGACCGCGTGTCCGCGCTGCTCTGGGGTGGTCCTCCGCCGGCTCTCCGCACGGACCGTGCTCAGCGATCGTGCGCAGGCTGAGCTGTTCTATCACACACATCGCGGTGCTGCCAGCAGCGTGTCCCGGCCCGCGGGCGGGCGCCACCTCCTGTCTCTGATCTTGCCGGCCGGGCGCTCCGGCGTCTGCTCTCTTCCCTATAATGCGTCCATGAGCACAGCCTGCAGCGTCTACCCCCGGACCGGCGCCACGCGGCGCCTCGACGATCATCCGGCGCGCGCATCGTCAGCCTTCTGGCTCCCGCAGCTGGGGGTGGCATGAGAGCGACCCGCACCATGGTCCTGGCGGCGGTGATCGTCGTCCTGATCGCCTCGGCCGCCGTACGCTTGGTCCGCCTGGACACCCCCTCTGAGTACATCTTCGACGAGGTCTACTACGCCAAGGACGCCAAGTTCATCCTCGACGGCAGGATCGGCCCTCGCCCGGGTGCGACCTGGATGCCGGGCGATGAGGTGTCCTGGCCGCATCCCTACTACGGTGACCTCGCCATCGCCGCCGGCATCAGCCTCTTCGGCGACAACGCGTTCGGCTGGCGCTTCATGCCCGCCTTGGCGGGCATCTTTCTGTTGGCCCTGGTGTACCCGGTCGCCAGGCGCCTCGGCCTGGGACGCTCCTGGGCAGTGCTTGCCCTGGTGCTTGCGGCCGCCGACATCCTCGGTATCGCCCAGTCCCGCATCGCCACGCTGGACATCTTCCTCGCCCTGTGGACCGTCCTGACGGTCTATCTGACCCTGCGGTACATACAGAGTGGCCGACGAGTCGTCTGGCTGCTGCTGGCCGGCCTGTCGGCCGGTCTGGCCCTCGGGACCAAGTGGTCGGGCGCCCTGGCGGCGCTGGCCGCCCTGGGGCTGATCGCCGTGCTCTGGAGGCCGCGGACCGACGCGAGGCTCTCCGTGCCCGGGCCCGACCAGCGCCCGACGATCGCAGGCGAAGGCGCCGAGAAGAAGGACGCCGCCGGGCCGCCGGCCGCGACTCCGCGCCGCGCCCGCTCGGCCGCCCGCTCCCGGCGACGCGAGGCCGCGGTCACGGCGCTGCTGGCGATCCTCTGTCTGGTCCTGCTGCCGGCGGCGCTCTACGTAGCCAGCTACGGTGTGTACTTCGCCGCCGGCCACGGACTCACCGACTGGTGGCACCTGCAGCGCGAGATGTGGACCTTCAACATGAACCTCGACGCCACGCACACATACGCGTCGCTGGCTCCGACCTGGATACTGGACATCCGACCGGTCTGGTACTCGTTCGACGAGATGGCGACGCTCTACTACGGCGTGGTCGCCATGGGACACCCGGTGCTCTGGTGGGCGGCCACCCTGACACTGGTGGCCCTGCCGGTGGCCGCCATCCTCGACCGCTGCCGCGCCCTGGTCGTGCCGGCCCTTCTGGTGGCGCTGCTGTACCTCCCCTGGTTCGCGACCACGCGGACCTCGTTCCTCTACTACATGACGCCTGTAGCGCCGTTCCTGGCCATCATGGTGACCGTGGGTCTGGCCCGCCTCGCCGGCGTCCGGCCACGGCTCCCGGATGGCCACGAGGACGACCCGCCTCGCGGCCGGCGATCGGCCCGCGAGAAGCGCCGGCCTCCCTCAAGCGACGTCACCGACGCTGCTCTGCAGGGGGACACGCCGGACGCCGGCGCCCGCTGGGTCTGGACCGCCGCCGAGCCCGACATCTCGCCGCTGGACGCAGACAACGGCCTGCCCACGCTGCCGCCGGCGGCAGCGCACCCGGATGGGGTGGCGCCCGGACGCATCGTCGCCGGGCTGGCCGCCTTCCTGTCGGCGGCCGCGCTGACGGCGCTCTTCTGGTGGCCGATCGGACGGCTCGTGGCCACCGTCTTCTACGAGTGGCCGGCCGGCGTGGCTCCGGCGGTCGGCGTCGCGGTGGCCACCGTCGCCGGCGCCGCGGCACTCGTGGCTCTCGGATGGGCGGCCGGCCGGCCGGCCCTCGCCGGCGCCTGGCGCCTCGTCGCCTGGGCCTTCGGCGGCCTGGTCGTGGGCCTGGCCATCGCCTTCGCGCCGATCGTCCTCGACATCGGCACCGACCCCGACCGCTTCTACCGACTGATGTGGTTGCCCACGTGGATCTGAGCGGGCGCCCGGCGCCCGCTTCCCGCACGCTCGTCCCCCTCTACCTGGCACACGGCGTCCTGCACGTCCTCATCGGCATCTACCCGGCCGTGCTGCTGATCCTGCGGCGGACGTTCGAGGCCGACTACGCCACCCTGGGAGCGGTGTTCACGGCGGCCACCTTCCTCTACGGCGCCGGCTCGATCCCCACCGGCTTCATCGTCAACCGCATCCACCCGCTGACGATCGTGCGCGGCTATCTCGGCCTGGCGGCCGTGGCGGCCGTGGCCGTGGCGCTGGCTCCCGATCAGACGGTGTTCGCCGCCGGCCTGCTGCTGCTGGGCCTGGCCGGCTCGCCCTATCACGCCGCCGCCATGACGCTCATCTCGCGGGCCAGCGGCAACAGTCCCCGTCTGCTGGCTCACCACGGTATGGCCGGCAGCCTCGGTCTGGCAGTGGCACCCGCGTTCGCGGCCCTCCTGGCGGCCGCCGTCTCGTGGCGGCTGCCGTTCGCCGTCGCCGGCGGCCTCAGCGTCGTCGTGCTGTTGAGCACGCTGGCGGTGCCGCGGCTACCGAACCCCAGCCGTGGAGTGCCCGAGCCGCGGACGCATGTATCGCACGGCACCACGCACCTGGGCGCTCTGGCACTCGTCTACCTCGTCACGATCGCCCTCGGCTTCATCTTCCGCGGCGCCGTGACCTTTCTTCCGGCTCTGGCGGCCGAACGCGCCGACGTGTTCCCGGGAGCGGCGGTCATACGCGGCGGCCTGCTGGCGTCGCTGGTCTACCTGGTCGGATTCTTTGGACAGTGGTGGGCCGCCCGCCTCGGTCACCGCAGCGGACTCGAGCGCACGTACACCGTGTTGCTGCTGGTCCAGAGCGTCCTGCTCGCCGTGATCGCGGCGACCACCGACTGGGCTCTGGTGGTGGTGCTGCTGGCTTTCAGCGTCGTCCACTTCACCACTCAGCCGCTCGACAACGTGCTCACCGGCAAGTACACATCGCTGAGCCGGCGCGGGGTCGGCTACGGTTTCAGCTTCGGGCTGTCGTTCGGCTTCGGCGCCTTCGCCGCCTGGACCGGCGGACTGGTCGCCGACGCGGCCGGCGGCCGGCTCCAGTACGTCTACCTCATGCTGGCCGGCGTCGGCCTGCTGGGCACCGCAGCCGGCGCCGCCCTCTGGATGGTCGCCCGGCGCCTCGGCGCACGAGCCCTGCCGGCGCATGACGGCGCACCCGAGGGCGCCGGCGGCGGTGCCGCCGTCGGTACCGGAGACCGTCCGTTCCCCGACGCCGAAGACATCTGAGCAGCCGGTCGCGGCCCGCGGGAGCAAGCTGCCCCGTCTGGGGCCCAGACGAGGATGATGAAAGCCGCGGCACGCGTCACGGGGGGAGCGTGACGCGCGCCGCGGCCGTTGTCCGGAAAGCTCCGGACGAGCGTGGTCAGCTCAGGAAGCCGCGCTGCTCGAGGATGTCGGCCA
>DIWP01000046.1 GCA_002423545.1 Thermoleophilia bacterium UBA6103 | reverse complement strand
CGCCGCGAGGGCGCGCCTCCCACCGGTTCGGCGTGGGCTTGCTGTTCTTGTGGGAGCCTCGCCCTCGGGGCGATGCTTTGAGCCTCGGGCAGACCTGTAGTCTGCAATAATGCGCGCCGCCATTAGCCCTGCAGGAAATCCGACATGCTGGTATTCGAGATCGAGCCGATGAACGCGGAGGCGTACCGTCAGCAGACGCGGCGCAGCACGCTGATCGTCATCGCGACCTTCGCGGTGCTGGCCATGGGGCTGGCGACGGCGGCGGTGGCGCTGTTCGGCGAGCCGGGCGGCGACAACCTGCGCTGGAACATCGGCGGTGTGTTGGCCGGCCTGCTGCTGACGGTGGCGCTGGTGCGCCAGCTGTACTGGCGGCAGCCGTGGATGGCCGCGGCGGTCTACGGCTGGCGGCTCAAGCGCAGCCTGATGAGCATCACCAACCTGATGCATCACCTGAAGGCCGGCGTCGCCGCGCAGGACCCCACGGCCATGCGCCTGCTGCGCTTCTACCACCTGGGCATGACGCAGATGCACCAGCTGGATGCCAACTCCAGCGCCCTCAGCGAGATGGTCCCCGAGATCGACCGGCATCGCGAAGCCATGCAGGCGCTGGGCATGGACATCGACCAGCGCCGGCTGGATCCGGCCTGGCTGGAGGCGGTGAAGCGCTTCGGCGCCTCCCGCTAAGGCAGCCTGGCCGCGCTTCGTGGCCAGCGGGCAAGTCCTCCGGTGTCGGCTGGTTCGTATCGAACTGGTCGATGTTTATCGGTATGAAATTGCAACCATTCGAGGCTGGGGCGAATACATCATCCGCCCCGTCACGCCTGAGAGCGCGGCGCTCTCGTGAGCGGACGTGACCAGGCGTTTTCACGAGCTATGGTTATTCACCAGCAGGTTTGCGTTTCACCCCAGGAGGAACACCAGATGGCGAAGATTCTCGTGCTGTATCACTCGATGTACGGCCACATCGAAACCATGGCCAATGCGGTGGCCGAGGGCGCGCGTCGCGTGCCGGGCGCCGAGGTGGTCATCAAGCGTGTGCCGGAAACCATGCCGGAGGATGCGTTCAGGAATGCCGGCGGCAAGGTCGAGCAGGCCGCGGCGATAGCCGATCCGGCCGAGCTGCCCGGCTACGATGCGATCATCTTCGGCACGCCGACCCGCTTCGGCAACATGTCCGGGCAGATGCGCAATTTTCTCGACCGGACCGGCGGCCTCTGGGTCAATGGCGCGCTGCATGGCAAGGTCGCCAGCGTGTTCACCTCGACCGGCACCGGCGGCGGCCAGGAGATGACCATCACCTCCACCTGGACCACGCTGGCGCACCACGGCATGATCATCGTGCCGACCGGCTACGGCATCAGTGAATTCTTCGATATCTCCGAGACCAACGGCGGCACGCCCTATGGTGCCTCGACCATTGCCGGGGGCGACGGCTCCCGCCAGCCGTCGGCCAAGGAACTGACCATCGCCCGCTTCCAGGGCGAGCATGTGGCCAAGATCGCCAGCAAGCTGAAAGGCTGAGCGACCGAGGCGGTGCCGGAGGCTGGCCGTCCGGCGCCGCATCAGCCTGCTGGGCAGGCCTGTAGAGGCTCCAGCAAAAGGCCATACATCAGCTCGTCCACATAGCCTGCGTCGCTCGCGCGTTTGTATGCGGCCCGCTGGGTGCCCTCGCGTACGAATCCGAAGCGCTCGTAGAAGGCAATCGCACGCGGATTGTCCGCCTCGACCGTCAGTTCGACGCGGCGGATACCGGCGGCGCGCAGCCGGGCCAGGGCATCGCCCATCATCATCTGCGCCACGCCGCGGCCTTTCGCCGCCGGCGCCACCGCCAGCGTCCCCAGGTAGACGACATGGGCGGCGCGGCCGATATGGCGCTGCGCCTTGTAGAACCCCTGGACCTGCCCCTCGACCTCGAACACGTAGAAGCAGCCGCTTTCGAATAACGGGTCGAAGACCCTGGCGAAGGCCTCGCGGGGCATCGGCTCGAAGCCGAGAAAGGGCATCACTTCCTCATGCATGTAGATGTCGTAGACGCGGTCGAAGTCGGCTGGCGTGGCGAGTCGGCGCATGCGTTGCTCCAGTGGTGGTCGCATCGGGGCGGTTGCGTGCGCCTCGGCGGGCGCGGGGTAGGCGAGAATAGCAATTTCTCCGCGAGCGCCTCTGGTTTGTACCCGGCTGGGCGATTCATACTCGGCACGCGCACTGCTCGGCGCCGTCCCGGTACGAGCGAAGCGCCAAATGCCCGCCTGCCTGGAACACATTTCAATGAAACGGATGTATCTGCTCGGCTTGCTCGCCGGCTTTTCGCTTCATGCTGCTGCCGCGACCGTCCCTTCGCCGAACGAGAAAGGAGCCTTCATTGACGACCTGATCGAGCGGATGACCCTCGAGGAAAAGATCGGCCAGCTGCGGCTGATCAGTATCGGCGGGGACATGCCGCGCTCGCGGATGCTCGAGGAACTGGCGGCGGGGCAGATCGGCGGCACTTTCACCACGGTCACCCGCCATGACAATCGGCCCTTGCAGGATGCTGCATTGCGCAGCCGGATGAAGATTCCGATCTTCTTCGCCTACGACGTGGTGCATGGCCACCGGACGATTTTTCCCATCGGGCTGGGACTGGCGTCGAGCTGGGACCTGGACACCATCGCCCACAGCGGCCGGGTGGCGGCCATCGAGGCCAGTGCCGACGGCCTGGACATGACCTTCGCGCCCACCGTCGACATCTCCCGCGATCCGCGCTGGGGGCGCACCTCCGAAGGTTTCGGCGAGGACCCCTACCTGGTCTCGGAAATCGCCCGCACCATGGTCAAAGCCTACCAGGGCGAGTCGCCGGCGGCACCGGACAGCATCACCGCCAGCGTCAAGCATTTCGCCCTCTACGGGGCGGTCGAGGGCGGACGCGACTACAACGTGGTGGACATGAGCCCGATGCGCATGCACCAGGATTTCCTGCCGCCGTACCGCGCCGCCATCGATGCCGGGGCCGGCGGCGTGATGGTGGCGCTGAACGCCATCAACGGCGTGCCGGCGAGCGCCAACCGCTGGTTGCTGCGCGACCTGTTGCGCCGCGACTGGGGCTTTCGCGGCATGACCGTCAGCGATCACGGCGCGATCAGCGAGCTGCTGCGCCACGGCGTCGCGCGCGACGGTCGCGAGGCGGCCCGCTTGGCGATCGAGGCGGGCATCGACATGAGCATGGCCGACACGCTGTATCGCGACGAGCTGCCGGCCCTGGTGCGTTCGGGCGAGGTCGGGATCGACGTGGTCGATGCGGCGGTGCGCGAGGTGCTGGGTGCCAAGTACGACATGGGCCTGTTTCACGATCCCTATCGGCGCATCGGCGCCGCCAAGGACGATCCGCAGGACGTCAATGCCGAAAGCCGCCTGCATCGCGCCGCAGCGAGAGCCGTTGCGCGCCAGTCGCTCGTGTTGCTGGAGAACTACGGGCGGATCCTGCCGCTGAAGAAGCACGGCAGCATCGCCCTGGTCGGCCCGCTGGCCGATTCGCCGCTCGACATGCTGGGCAGCTGGTCCGCCGCCGGTATCGCCCGGCAATCGGTGACCCTGCGCCAGGGCATGCGCGAGGCGCTGGGCGAGGCGGCGGAACTGCTGTATGCGCGGGGCGCCAACGTGACCGACGACCCGCACATGGTCGACTACCTGAACCAGCTCAACTGGGACGTCACGGAGGTCGTGCAGGACCCGCGTTCCCCCGCCGAGATGATCGCCGAAGCGCTTGCCGTCGCGCAGAAGGCCGACGTGATCGTCGCTGCGGTGGGCGAGTCGCGCGGCATGTCGCACGAGTCGTCGAGTCGCACCAGCCTGCAGCTTCCGCCCGGCCAGCAGCGCCTGCTCGAAGCGCTGAAAGAGACCGGCAAGCCGCTGGTACTGGTGCTGATGAACGGCCGGCCGCTGGAGCTCGGCTGGGCGAAGGCCAACGCCGATGCGATCGTCGAAACCTGGTTCAGCGGCACCGAGGGCGGCCACGCCATCGCCGACGTGCTGTTCGGCGACTACAACCCTTCGGGCAAGCTGCCGATTTCCTTCCCGCGCTCGGTGGGGCAGATCCCGACCTACTACAACCACCTCCGCGTCGGGCGGCCATACGTCGAGGGCAAGCCGGGCAACTACACCTCGCAGTATTTCGAGGAGCCTACCGGCCCGCTGTACCCGTTCGGCTACGGCTTGAGCTATACCCGCTTCGCGTTGTCCGATGTCAGCTTGTCCAGCTCCACTCTCAGACGCGGGGAAACAGTGCAGGCGCGCGTGAAGGTGAAGAACGTCGGTCAGCGAAGCGGCGCGACCGTGGTCCAGCTATATATCCAGGACCGGGTGGCATCGGTGATTCGCCCGGTGAAAGAACTCAAGGCCTTTCGCAAGGTCTTGCTCGAGGCCGGCGAAGAGCGGGAAGTCCGCTTCAGCATCGATGAGGACGACCTGAAGTTCGTCGACGCCCAGCTGCAGCGGGTGGCAGAGGCGGGCGAATTCGAGGTGCAGATCGGCCTCGATTCGCAGCGCGTGCAAAGCCTGCGTTTCGAGCTGCAATGAATCGCGCCAGGCTCCGGTCCAAGGCTGCTGCGCAGGCGGCGGGGCGACCGCTGGCACGCGCCTGCACGGGACGTTTCGGGGTATCTATCCGGCTCGTGTCCGGCGTGGGATGATGCGCCGCCTCGATTAGCGCGGGAATCATTACCGCTGGCGGCAGACCAACGAGCAAGCGGGCCGATCGACGGCCCGGCGTAATCGCGATTCGACAGGAGGGGATGTGTCACGAACCATTCATTTGGCAACGGGCGCCAGTAAAAGCCGGGTATGGGCTCTGGCACTAGGCCTGTCCATGAGCCTGCTCGCGGGCCGCGGCTGGGCGTTCAACCTCGATGACGTTGCGCAAAAGGCCGAGAAGCTGGCGGCGGCGGGATACACCGCGCCGCAGAGCAACCTGCCGGCGGCGTTCCGGGAGATGGCCTTCGCCGACTACCAGCAGTTGCGCTTTCGTGGCGACAAGGCGCTCTGGCACGAGGCGCAGACGCCGTTCGAGGTGCAGTTCTACCACCAGGGCATGCATTTCGACGTGCCGGTGAGGATCAACGAAATCACCGCCAAGGGCGTCGAACGGGTGCGCTACGATCCCGAGATGTTCGATTTCGGCAACGTGCAGGTCGACCCGGCAGCGCTGGAAAATCTCGGCTTCGCCGGTTTCAAGGTGCTCTATCCGCTGAACGCGCCGGACAAGGCGGACGAGCTGATCACGTTGCTGGGCGCCAGCTACTTCCGCGTGGTCGGCAAGGGTCAGGTCTACGGCCTGTCGGCTCGCGGGCTGGCGATCGACACAGCGCTGCCCAGCGGCGAGGAATTCCCGCACTTTCGCGAGTTCTGGATCGAGCGGCCGGAGGCCGACCGGCGCAACCTGGTGATCTATGCACTGCTGGATTCGCCGCGCGCGACCGGCGCCTATCGCATGGTGGTCACGCCGGGCAAGGACAGCACCGTCGACGTGCAGGCGCGGGTCTATCTGCGCGAGCCGGTGGAAAAGCTCGGCATCGGCGCGCTCACCAGCATGTACCTGTTCGGCGCCAACCAGCCGAGCCGGCAGCTCAACTACCGGCCGCAGCTCCACGATTCCGAAGGGCTGGCCATTCAGGCCGGCAACGGCGAGTGGATCTGGCGTCCGCTGAACAACCCCAAGCGCCTGGCGATCAGCAGCTACAGCGTGGAGAATCCGCGTGGCTTCGGCCTGCTGCAGCGGACCCGGGATTTCGGCCGCTACGAGGATCTCGACGATCGCTACGAGCTGCGCCCGAGCGCCTGGGTCGAGCCGAGCGGCGACTGGGGCAAGGGCCACGTGGAGCTGGTGGAAATCCCCACGCCGGACGAAACCAACGACAACATCGTCGCGTTCTGGGTCCCCGAAGAGCGGCCGGAACCACGCGAGCCGCTGGATTTCGCCTACCGCCTGCACTTCACCATGGACGAGCCGGCGCTGCATGACCCGGCGCTGGCCTGGGTCAGCCAGACGCGGCTGTCGACCGGCGACGTCAAGCAGTCGAACCTGATCCGTCAGCCCGACGGCAGCATGGCGCTGATCGTCGATTTCGCCGGACCGAACCTGGCCGGGCTGCCGGCGGATGCCCCGGTGTCCACGCGGGTGAGCGTCGACAACAACGCCGAACTGGTGGAGAACAACCTGCGCCACAACCCGGTGAGCAAGGGCTGGCGGTTGACCTTGAGGCTGAAGGTGCGCGACCCGGCCCGACCGGTGGAGCTGCGCGCAGCCTTGGTGGACGGCGAGACGACGCTTTCCGAAACCTGGAGCTATCAGATACCGATCCATGAATAATCCGGTGCTGCCTCCCCTTAGCGGGCGCTATATCGATCAACTGCCACTCGCCGAAGACGAGCGCCAAGCCCTGGTTCGCGAGGTGACCCGCGAGGGGGGCGAACTGGAAGATGTGCACCGGGTCCTGGCGCGTCGTGCGCCGGCCATTGCCGGCGACCTGCCGGCCGGTGCCGGGGTGCTGGGCTCGGTCGTCGCGCGCCTGAGGCTCGGCTGGGGCGAGACCCTGGAGCGTGGCCGGGCGCTCGCGCGCGATCACCAGGACCGTATCTGCATCCAGTCGACGCCGCCAATCGTGCGCACCCGGATGGTTCCCGAGCCCTGGCATACCAATGTGCTGCGGCTGAGCTGGTGGCGCTTGCTGCGCAAGAAGAACCGGGCGGTGGACATGCCGCCGCCAGTCGAGATGGATCGTTCCGGCTGGCGCAGGGTGGCCGGTTTCCGCCGCACCGTCCTGCTGCTGCTGATGCTGGTACAGACGGTCTTCGCCACCTGGCACATGAAGTCGGTGCTGCCCTATCAGGGCTGGGCGCTGGTGGACCTGCAGGAGGTGTTCCAGCAACCCTGGCAGGAGTCGGCGCGGCAGATCCTGCCGTATGTGGTGCAGACCAGCATCCTGCTGCTGTTCGCGCTGCTGTTCTGCTGGGTCTCGGTGGGCTTCTGGACGGCGCTGATGGGCTTTTTCCAGCTGCTCAAGGGCCGTGACCGCTACAACATCTCCGCCAGCACGCTGGGCGACGAGCCGATCCCGCGCGAGGCGCGCACGGCGCTGGTGATGCCGATTGCCAACGAGGACGTACCGCGGGTGTTCGCCGGCCTGCGCGCCACCTACGAATCGCTGCTGGCCACCGGGCAGATCGAGCATTTCGACATCTTCGTGCTCAGCGACAGCAACGACCCGGATACCTGCGTGGCCGAGCAGAAGGCCTGGCTGGAGTTGTGCCGCGAGGTCGACGGCTTCGGCCACATCTTCTACCGCCGGCGCCGGCGCCGGGTGAAGCGCAAGAGCGGCAACATCGACGACTTCTGTCGCCGCTGGGGCAGCAGCTACCGCTACATGGTGGTGCTCGATGCCGACAGCGTGATGAGCGGCGCCTGCCTGACCAGCCTGGTGCGGCTGATGGAAGCCAACCCTGGCGCCGGCATCATCCAGACGGCGCCCAAGGCCTCAGGCATGGACACCCTCTACGCGCGGATGCAGCAGTTCGCCACGCGGGTCTACGGGCCGTTGTTCACTGCCGGCCTCAACTTCTGGCAGCTGGGCGAATCGCACTACTGGGGGCACAACGCGATCATCCGGGTCAAACCCTTCATCGAGCACTGCGCGCTGGCGCCGCTGCCAGGCAAGGGCTCGTTCGCCGGCGACATCCTTTCCCACGACTTCGTCGAGGCGGCCCTGATGCGCCGGGCGGGCTGGGGCGTGTGGATCGCCTACGACCTGCCGGGCAGCTACGAGGAACTGCCGCCCAACCTGCTCGACGAGCTCAAGCGCGACCGCCGCTGGTGCCACGGCAACCTGATGAACTTCCGCCTGTTCCTGGTCAAGGGCATGCACACGGTGCACCGCTTCGTGTTCCTCACCGGGGTCATGTCCTACCTCTCCGCGCCGCTGTGGTTCGTGTTCCTGGCGCTGTCCACCGGGCTGCTGGCGATCCACACGCTGATGGTGCCGGAGTATTTCCTGCAGCCGAACCAGCTCTACCCGCTGTGGCCGCGCTGGCATCCGGAGGAAGCCATCGCGCTGTTCACCGCGACGCTGACCCTGCTGTTCCTGCCCAAGCTGCTCAGCGTGCTGCTGATCTGGATCCAGGGCGCGCACGAGTACGGCGGGCGGTTGCGGCTGTTGCTGTCGATGATCCTCGAATCGCTGTTCTCGATGCTGGCGGCGCCGGTGCGCATGCTGTTCCACACGGTGTTCGTCACCGCGGCGTTCCTCGGCTGGTCGGTGCAATGGCAGTCGCCGCAGCGCGCCGACAACGCCACGCCCTGGGGCGAAGCGCTGCGCCGGCACGGCTCGCAGATGCTGCTGGGCGTGCTCTGGACGGCGCTGGTGGCCTGGCTCGATCCGGCCTTCCTCTGGTGGCTGGCGCCGATCGTGGTGTCGCTGATGCTGTCGGCGCCGGTCTCGGTGATCACCAGTCGCACGGGGCTGGGGTTGGGCGCCTTGCGCCGCAAGCTGTTCCTGATCCCGGAGGAGTTCAATCCGCCGCCGGAGCTGGCCGCGACCGATCTCTATACCCGGCAGAACCAGGACACTGCCCTGCATGAGGGCTTCCTCGCCGCCACGGTGGACCCGCTCTACAACGCACTGGTGTGCGGCATGGCGCGGGCGCGTCACGCCAAGCGGGTGGCCGGTGCCGAGGCGCTGCGCGAGCAGCGCATGCAGCAGATCCTCGATGCCGGCCCCGAAGGCAATGCCGAAGCGGCACGTTGGCGGCTGCTCAACGATCCCGACGGCATGGCGAGCCTGCACCTGCGTGTCTGGCAGGACCCGCGCTACCAGGCCTGGTGCGACGCCTACCGCCGCTGCGCCGCGAAGGAGTCGTGAGCCGGGCATAGCGGCCGCGGCGCGGGGGTATGCCCGCAGGGGCGGCCCCGTGCCCAGGGCGATCAGTGCCGGTGCTGGCTGCCATCGGCGTGACGATGAACTGTCGCCGCCTCCGGCTCGGCCGGATGCGGGTGCCCCGCGTGGCTCGTGCCGGCTTCATGACCTGCTGTCCCCGGTGCGTGCCTGTCGCTTTCCCCACCACCATGCTGGTGGCCCGCGCTGGATGCCACCAGGCTCTGGTATTCCTGGGCGGAGAGCGATGGCAGCCGCTCGAGGAAGGCGACCAGGCCCCAGATGTAGCGATCGTCCATGGACTTGCCCCAGGCCGGCATGCCGGTGGACTTGATGCCGTGCTTGATGATCCAGAAACGGGTCGCCGGATCGCCATCGGCCGTTGCCTTGGCGAGGTTCGGCGGGGCGGGATAGAGGGCCTGGCTCAGTTCGCTGGAGGCGACCCCCGGGGCGAGATGGCAGCCGATGCACATGGCGTCGTAGTTGCCGGCCCCGGAGCGGACCAGTTCGGCGGCGTCCAGGCCGGGCACCTCGATGTCCTTGGCGCGCGCTGCGATGGCGTGCTTGCGAGTGGTTTCCAGCAAGGCGTGCAGGGGGGCGGCATGCGGGGTGTCGGCTGCGACATCGATGATGCCGGAATACACCACCACGGCACCGCCAATCGCCGTGGCCAGGGCGACCGCCGCCAGTGTCGTCAGAATGGTTTTCATGCGCTGGACCTTAGAACCAGAAACGGATGCCCGCCAGTAGACGTGTTTCGCTGATGTCTTCGTCATTGGCGCGCAGGATGTCGGCGGTATTGCCGTAGGCGCGGTTCCAGCTCAGGCCGACGTAGGGGGCGAACTGCCGGTTGATTTCGTAGCGCAGGCGCAGGCCGACGCTGGCCTCGCTGAGGCCGGCCCCTACGCCGCGGGCTTCGTCGTTGCGCCCATGCAGGTTGAGCTCGGCGGTCGGCTGCAGCACCCAGCGCCGGGTCAGCAGGATGTCGTAGTCGGCCTCCAGGCGCAGCGCGCTCTGGCCGTCTTCGCCGAGGAAGGCGGTGGCCTCGGTTTCCAGGCCGTACAACGGCATGCCCTGCACGCCGAACGCGGCCCAGGTCTGCGCCGAGCCGGGCTTGAAGTCTTGGCGCACGCCGGCGACGGTTTCCCACCAGGGGCCGATGGCGTGGCTCCAGAGCAGTTGCAGTTCGGCCTCTTCGGTGTGGCCGTCGGTGCGCTCGCCTTCGGAGCGGAAGGCCAGGCGGTCGACGTCGCCACCGAGCCAGCCTGAAATGTCCCAGGCCAGCGCACTGCCGTCGTCGGCGTCCTGCCATTCCAGCTGGTCGGCGAGGAAGAGGAAGTGGCTGCCGCCCTGGTGCATCCGGTGCGGCGGCAGGGCGGGGAAGGCAGCGGCACGGTCTGCATCGGTGAGGGAGGGGATCGGCGAACGCGGTTCCTGGCCCGGCGGGATGCCGGTGGCCGGCGGATGCGCCATCGAGCCGTGATCCATGTCGCCATGGCCCATCTGGCCATGCTCCATCTGCCGGGGAGGCGCCGGCTCGCGCGCCGACGGCATGGCATGGCCGGAGTGGTCCATGAGCTGCTGTGCCTGGCTCGCCGTGGCGGCCAGGCCGAGGGCAAGGGCGACGGGCAGCGTCTTAGTGATCATGCGGCTTGCCCTGGCCGGCGTCCTTGTTCATGCCGTTGCCCATGCCGCCCTGGCCCATGTTGCCGTGGTCCATCATCTGCCCCTTGCCCATGTGCTCATCGTGCATCTGCATCATCTTGTCGTGATCCATGCCCTGCATCATGCCGCCCTGGCCGGGCCTGGGCTGGGTGGCCTGTGGCGCCGCCTGTTCGGCCGGGGCGTTCTGCGGATGGTGGCCGTCGTGTTCGCTCTGCGCATAGGCGGTGCCGAGGTTGAGGGTGGCGATCAGGCCGAAGGCGAGCAGGGCATGGTGTTTGCGAGTGTTCATGTGCTTCTCCGTCATTCTTCTACGCGGACTTCGCGGAACATCCCGAGGTCCATGTGCATCAGCAGGTGGCAGTGGTAGGCCCAGCGGCCGAGGGCATCGGCGGTGACGCGGTAGCTGCGCCTGGCGCCGGGCGGCATGTCGATGGTGTGCTTGCGCAGCTTGAAATTGCCGTGCTCGTCTTCCAGGTCGCTCCACATCCCGTGCAGGTGGATGGGGTGGTGCATCATGGTGTCGTTGACCAGCACGAGGCGTACCCGCTCGCCGTACTTCAGGCGGATCGGCTCGGCGTCGGCGAAGGGGATGCCGTCGAACGACCAGGCGAAGCGCTCCATGTGCCCGGTCAGGTGCAGTTCGAGGGTGCGGCTCGGCTCGCGGCCGTCCGGATCGGCGAAGGCGCTGCGCAGGTCGGCGTAGGTCAGCACGCGGCGACCATTGTCGCGCAGGCCGATGCCGGGGTCGTCCAGCTTCGCCACCGGCATCATGGTCTGCATGTCCACCAGCGGATTGCCCTGCTCGCTGGCCGGATGCGCCTGCATTGCCATGCTGCCGGTGGCGCCATGGGGCATGGCGGCGTGATCCATCTGTCCATGATCCATGGCGGCATGCCCCGGCCCGGCCGGTGCAGGGGCGCCATGGCCGGCATGATCGCCGTGGCCCATGTCCGCCATGTTCAGTTCCGGCCGTGGGTCCGGCCCGGGCACCGGCGCCTGCAAGCCTGCGCGCCGGGCCAGGGTGCCACGCGCGTAGCCGCTGCGATCCATGGCCTGGGCGAACAGGGTGTAGGCGTCCTGGCTGGCGTCCGGCTCGACGATCACGTCGAGGGTTTCCGCCACCGCCAGGCGAATCTCGTCCACTGTTACCGGCTCGACGTGCTGGCCGTCGGCGGCGACCACGGTGAGCTTGAGCCCGGGAATGCGGAAATCGAAGTAGCTCATCGCCGAGCCGTTGATCAGGCGCAGGCGGATGCGCTCGCCCGGCTGGAATAGGCCGGTCCAGTTGCCGTCCGGCGCCTGGCCGTTGAGCAGGTAGGTGTAGGTGGCGCCGCTGACATCGGCCAGGTCGGTGGGCGACATGTTCATCCTGGCCCAGGCCCAGCGCTCGCCGAAGGCCTCGCGCCAGCCCTTGTCGGCGACGTCGCCGATGAAGTCGCCGAGGGTGCGGCGGCCCTGGTTGTAGTAGTCCGATCGCTTCTTCAGCTTGGCCAGCACCCGTGCCGGGCTCTCGTCGGTCCAGTCGGAGAGGAACACCACGTAGTCGCGGTCGTAGGCGAAGGGTTCCGGCTCCAGCGGGTCGATGACCAGCGGGCCGTAGACGCCGAGCTGTTCCTGGAAGGCCGAATGGCTGTGGTACCAGTAGGTGCCGCTCTGCTTGACCTTGAAGTGGTACTCGTACATGCCGTCCGGCGCGATACCGGCGAAGCTGAAGCCGGGCACACCGTCCATGTTGGCCGGCAGCAGGATGCCGTGCCAGTGGATGGAGGTGTCCTGCGGCAGGCGGTTGCGCACGCGCAGGGTCACGCTGTCGCCCTCGCGCCAGCGCAGCAGCGGGCCGGGAATGCTGCCGTTGATGGCCATGGCGGTGCGTTGGCGGCCGCTGAAGTCCACTGTCATCGAGTCGATGCTCAGGTCGAACCGGGTGCCGCTGAGCACCGTGGCTTGGCCGGGGCTGGTCAGCGCCCAGACGGGCTGGCGCCACAGGCCGAAGCCGGCGAGGGCGCCGCCTACGGCCAGGCTTTTGACGAAGGTGCGCCGGGAACTGGTGAATTGCATGCTGGTCCTGTTCGGTCGATCGGGATGTTCGAGTGGGCCGCGAGGTGAACGCAGGGGGCAGGACAACCATAGCGTGCCTGCGCTGACAGGAGGCTGAGCGCAAGATTACGGTTCGGTCAGCTTGCAGGGCGGGCACGCGGGCAGGCTTGGCACCTCGGAGCGAAGCCTTCGATATCTGCGCTTATACTCAAGTGCAGTGCATGATTCTCACGGAAGTGGATCTTCGATGAGTACTGAGCGCTCTGGGCCGATCCGCGTTCTGGTTGTCGACGGCCATCGTTGCATTCTCTGGGCTCTGGAAAAGCTCATCGGGGATGCGAAGCCTGCCATGGAGGTCGTCGGTAGCGCGACCAGCCCTGCTGACGCGCTTGCCTTGCTGAACAAGACCGCCCCCGACGTCGTCCTGCTCGGTATCGATCTGGCTATGCAGAGTGGCTTCGATGCCATTTCCCGGTTCAGGGCGCAATCGCCGGCAAAGCTGCTGGTGATGACTACGCTGCAGGACAGGTCGGTGCATGGCCAGGCCGTGCTCTGCGGGGCTTGCGGGGTGCTCGAAATGGCGGAGCCGGCAGAGCTGATCGTCACGGCGATCACCAAGGTGGTCCAGGGGCAGCTCTGGCTGGACCGTGCGACCACCGGGCGGATTCTGGCCGATTGCCTGTCCCGTGTACCGGCTCGCGTGCCTGACCCTGAGTCGCAGCGGATAACGTCGCTCACCGAGCGCGAACGGGAGATCGTTGCCGCCCTGTCGAGGTACACGGCGATGTCCGCGGTTCAGGTCGCGCAGAAACTGCATATCAGCGAACACACGCTGCGCAATCATCTGACCTCTATCTACGGCAAGCTCGGAGTCACCCGCCGGCTGGGGTTGTTCGCCTTTGCCCAGCGCCACGGGCTGGACATGCCTCCAGCCCCGCCGAAGCTTCGATAGGAAGGCCCGGCCTTGCTTAGAAGCGGTAGGGCAGGGCCACGGAGAAGCTGTAGTCCGGCGAATCGTCGGTCGCGCCTGCCGACGCGGACAGTTGCAGCGCCAGGTCCCGGCTGAGCATGAAGGTGGCCCCCAGGTTCAGCGACGCGATGGTCGCCCGGGAAAGCGTACGCTTGCCGGTAGCGCTGGAGTGGATATCGGCTCCCTCGATGAAGGCCCCTGACAGCGAAGCGTCCAGGCTAATGTCCGGCGTGGCGGCCAGGGATGCGCCCAGGCGATAGGCCCAGCTGTCGCCGGGAGCGATACGCCCGGAGAAGGGACGTTCCCCGAGCAGGTTGTCGGCCCTGACATGCTTCGAATATGCATGGCTGTACGCCAACCCGCCGTAGAGCGCTACCGGATCGAGACGCTTGAGCGCCGAAAGCGAGCCCGCCACGCTGCGGAAGCCATAGCTGATCGGAACCGGTTCGAAGGCATCGTCGCCGTTGTCATGCGAGTAGCTCAGGGCGGCGACGAACGAGGGCAGGTGCTGCGTCTCGTTGTTCAGTTTCTTGGCGAGTTCCAGTACCAGGTCGCCTACCCCGCTGTTCGATCCGATCGAGGTATTGCGGTGCGTATAGGGTATGGAGGCGCTGAACGCCATGCCCCAGGGCAAGCCCGCCTGGCCGCCCAGGCTACCGATGTAGCTGTCGCTACGGTCCCGATAGTTGTCCGAGCCTGAATGTACCCAGGTAAACCTGGGCGTCACGCGGAAGGCGCCGGATGGCAGCAGGATCAGCCCCCGCGATACCAGCGCCTCCTCGATGGCCGTGGTGGCCTCCGGGCTGTCCGGCTCGATTACCGGGGCCCTGCTTTCGGGCGCACGCAAGGCCGGTTGCGGCTGCGCCCCGGCGAGCTGGCTTTCGAGGGCGGCAACCCGCTGGCGCAGCTGCGCGTTGAGGGCCTTCTGCGCCTCGAGCTGCTGGCGCAGTTCATCGGCGGTCTCGGCGCATACTGGCGCCGCTACCGCCATAGCCAGGACGATGGTCGACAGGCGAACTGAATGGCTCATGGCGCTGACCTCAACTGGGGGGATACGACAAAAGCCAGGCCTTGCAGCCAGACTTCATTGAAGCGTGCCAGCGACATGCGGCGATTGCCGAAGGCCGGGTCGGCGAGCAGTACCTCACGCTCGGTAACCGCATTCAGCACGACGTAGTGATTGAAACCACGGATCTGGATCGGGACGATCGGCGCGTGGAACAGTTTCAGGTCCTCGAGGGCCAGGTTCCGGTAGGCATCGCCGGCGTAGCCCCGCTGTTCGACGAAGCGCTTCATGTCCAATAGCGAGAAGCCGCCACGCGCACGCACCTTGGCTGGCTCGGTTCCCTTGAGCATGGTCGCGGCGACGTAGCGCTCGCTCACCGGGTCCTGGAAGCCATAGGTCAGCACGGTGGCCAGCGAGGCGGCTGCGCAGCTGGTCTCCCATTGCTGCATGACCACCGCTTTCTCCCGCATTTCCTTGAGCGATTCGATGCGCAAGGCGGGGGTGTCCGCGAGGCTGGCGCAGGGAGCAAGTGTCGCGGCGGTGAGGATGGCGATTGCCATCGCCTGGAGCGCCTCGGGCAAGCGGTCGGGCAACGAACTCATGGCGGCGTCGACTCCCTCTGATCCCTGCCTTTCGATGCCCGGCTCGGGCAAGGCCAGGCACCGGTTACATCCCCTCGAGCTGCCTGGCGAACGTATCCTTTCCCACGCTGAGGGTTCAGGACGATCGGGGCCAAAGCGGCTGTGTACCAAGCTTAGACCGGGAAACCATGGCCTGCATTGTGCCAGTATGAATGTCGGCCGGGCCGCTGGCGGACAGGCGCAAGGTCGCCACGATCCATATGCCAGTCGCAACAATGCCGTTCACAGGAACCTGTGAACGGCATTGCCTGAGGTGGAGCATCTGGATGACAAGGCCCTCGCTGCCGCGCCCGTCTCAGCACAGCCGCCAGGGCCCGGGCACGGTCAGGGGAAGCTGTTGCCGGGGCCGTCGATCAGGACGGGGTCTCCTACCATGGTGGTTTGGGCTGGGGTTGCACAGGTCACCGATGCGCCGGGGCACCATACCTGCGTGGTGGTGGCGTAAGTGCTGGTGCCGTTGCTCGCCTCGCTTGCCGGGTTGTTGGAATAACCATGGAAATACTCGTAGGTGGTGCTCTCGGACACGAGTGCCCCTGCAACCATCTGATCCATTTGCGGTTCGGTCAGGCGCATCGGTCCGTCGGCCAGCGCTGCACCTGCACCCAGTAATCCGGCCAGCGCAACTGCGGTGGCCAGGGTTTTCCGCTTGGTGTCCATCTTCATCTCCTTGCCAGGTTGCGGAGCATTGCTGCGTTCGTTTCACGCCCCGCCCCGCGTGGGGTGAAACATGCTGTCCGCCGGATGGTTGCCCGGCTGCATCGGGCCGTCGGTTGGCTAGTCGACTGATTGCCCGGGTGAATCTAAAGCTAGCGTTGCGCTGCGTTTCGTATATGGGAGCCCTTTACTCTTTTCGGGGGGAGGAAAAGGCCAGCCGGCAGCTCTTCGGGAGGGAGATTTCTCCCATGACGGGCGACCGGCTCCGGATTAACTGGCGACTCATCACGGCGGCGGCCGGGTGGCCAGTCCCTCCGGGCGCCGCCATGTACGCTCGACCGAACTCAGCGGACCGGTTGGGAGCCCAGGTAATCGGCCAGCACCTGATCGCGGCCTTCGACGGTCAGGGCGATCACCTGGTAACGCTGGTGCGGCTGGCCGTAGTTCATGCCTGGCGAACCGGCCGGCATACCGGGCACGGCGATGCCGGCGAGATCGTCGCGGGTCTTCAGCTCGCGGATCTGGGCCACCGGCACATGACCTTCGATGAACTTGCCGTCGATCATCCCGGTATGGCACGAGCCCAGGCGCGGCACGACACCGAGGCGCTGCTTGACTGCCGGCATGTCGCTTTCGACATGGTCGCGCACTTCGAAACCGTTGGCCTCGAGGTACTTGATCCAGTCCTTGCAGCAGCCGCAGTTGGCGTCCCGGTGCACGTCGATGACGTCGGCGGCGTGGGCCACGCCGCTCATCAGCAGGGCGGCGACGGCAGTGAGGTAAGGTTTCATGCTGTTCTCCAGGTCGAGGTTTGTTTCAGTGGCAGCAGCAGCCAGCGCTGGCGCCGCAAGCGGTTTTCCGGGGGGGCGCATCCGCGACGGCCTCGGCCGGGTAGCCAGCGGCATCGAGTGCCGCGATCAACGCATCGCGGGTGGCCGTGCCAGCGATGCGGACGAGGCCGGCGGCCAGGTCCACATCCACCGTGGTGACGCCGGCCAGCGGCTCGAGTGCCTCGCTGACGTGCCTGGCGCAGGCGCCGCAGCTCATGCCGGAAACCTTCAAGGTGCTCGTGTTCATGCTGGTCGTTCTCCCATGGCCAATATCTTGCGACCTGATCGAATGCTCAACCTTGACATGGTGTCAATGTCAAGCGTTCAGTCGATACCGGCCTTGCGCAAGCGCAGCGCGTTGAACACCACCGAGGCCGAGCTCACGCTCATCGCCAGGGCGGCGATCAGCGGCGACAGCAGGTGCCCGGTCAGCGGATAGAACAGGCCGGCGGCCAACGGGATGCCCAGGCTGTTGTAGAGGAAGGCGAAGGTCAGGTTCTGGTGCATGTTGCGCACCGTGGCCATCGACAGGCTGCGGGCGCGCAGAATGCCCAGCAGGTCGCCCTTGACCAGGGTGACCTGGGCGCTGTTCATCGCCACGTCGGTGCCAGTGCCCATGGCGATGCCGACATCGGCACGGGCCAGCGCGGGAGCGTCGTTGATGCCGTCGCCGGCCATCGCCACGCGGTGCCCGGCCTGTTGCAGGGTGGCGGCGAGACGCTCCTTGTCCTGCGGCTTGACTTCGCCGTGGACTTCTTCGATGCCCATCTGGCGCGCCACCGCGCGTGCCGTGGTGAGCCCGTCGCCGGTGGCCATGATGACCTTCACGCCGGTCGCCTGCAGGTGCTCGACCGCCTGTCTGGAGGTGGGCTTGATCGGGTCGGCCACCGCGAGAAGCCCGGCCAGCCTGCCATCCACCGCCAGGTACATGATGCTCACGCCCTCGGCGCGCAGCTCTTCGGAGCGGGCCTGCAACGGCGTGGCATCGACGCCGGCTTCGTCCAGCAGGGTGGTGTTGCCCAGCAGCAGTTGCCGGCCGTCGACCCGGCCGCGTACTCCGATGCCCGAGGCGGACTCGAAGGCCTCGGTCGGGCTGAGCGTGACGCCGGCTTGCTGCGCGCGCTCGACGATGGCGTGCGCCAGCGGGTGTTCGCTGCCCTGGTCGAGGCTGGCCGCCAGTTGCAGCACCTGTTCCTCGTCGAAGCCGGAGGCGGCGACCACGCTATGGAACGCCGGCCGGCCTTCGGTGAGGGTGCCGGTCTTGTCGACGATCAGCACGTCGACCTTGCGCAGGTTCTCGATGGCGCTGGCATCGCGGAACAGCACGCCACTGCCGGCGGCCTTGCCGGTGGCGACCATCACCGACATCGGCGTCGCCAGGCCGAGCGCGCAGGGACAGGCGATGATCAGCACCGCCACCGCATTGATCAGGCCGAACACCCAGCTCGGCTGCGGGCCGAACAGGCCCCAGCCGAGAAAGGTCAGCACGGCGACCAGGATCACCACTATCACAAAGTAGCCGGCGATCACATCGGCCAGGCGCTGCATGGGCGCCTTGCTGCGCTGGGCCTGGGCGACCATCTGCACGATCTGCGCGAGCATGGTCGCCGAACCGACTTTCTGCGCCTCCATCACCAGGCTGCCATGGGTATTGAGCGTGGCACCGATCAGGCTGTCGCCGGCGTGTTTCATCACCGGCAGCGGCTCGCCGGTGAGCATCGACTCGTCCACCGCGCTTTCGCCCTCGAGCACCCGGCCGTCCACCGGCACCTTCTCGCCGGGGCGCACGCGCAGGCGATCGCCGCTGTGCACGTGGGTCAGCGGAATGTCCTGCTCGCTACCGTCGGCCGCGATGCGCCGCGCGGTCTTCGGCGCCAGGCCGAGCAGGGCTTTGATCGCCGCCGAGGTCTGCGAGCGCGCCCTGAGTTCGAGCATCTGGCCGAGCAGCGTCAGCGAGATGATCACCGCGGCGGCCTCGAAGTACACGCCGATGCGTCCATCCTGCACGAAGGTCGCGGGAAAGAGTTCGGGCGCCAGGGTCGCCACCAGGCTGTAGAGATAGGCGGCCGCCGTGCCGAGGCCGATCAGCGTCCACATGTTCGGACTGCGCTGGCTGACCGAACGTACGCCGCGCACGAAGAACGGCCAGCCGGCCCACAGCACTACCGGCGTCGCCAATACCAGCTCGACCCAGTTCTGCGTGGCGCCATGGAACAGGGCCAGCGAGTGCCCGGCCATCGCCAGCATGGTGACGATCAGCGTCAGCGGCAGGGTCCACCAGAAGCGCCGGCTGAAATCGCGCAGTTCGGGGTTTTCCCGTTCCTCCAGCTCCGGCATCACAGGCTCCAGGGCCATGCCGCATTTGGGGCAGGTGCCGGGGCCGATCTGGCGGATTTCCGGGTGCATCGGGCAGGTGTATTCGGCTCCGGGATCGGCCGCTTCCGCGCTGGCCAGCGAGGCCTCGTCGGCCGCCATGGCGCCAGCCACATAGCGCTGCGGCTCGGCAACGAACCGGTCCAGGCAACGCTGGCTGCAGAAGTAGTAGTCGCGCCGCGCATGGACGGCGTGCAACGGGCCGCCGTTTTCCACGGGCATGCCACAGACGGGATCGTGCTGCACGCGCTGTTCGCCGGCCTGCCGCTGGTCGGGTTCCCGGGAGTCGCGCGGTGAGGGGCGAGCAGGCATGACGAGCCTCCGAAGTGGCTGAGGTGATCGCGGCCCCACCATAGCCCCGGCAGCCTTACGCCAGGCTGATCGAAACATTACTTTTCTGTAACGTTCTGGTTGGTTTGCCGCAGAGGCTGTCACACTCGGGCAACTCCGGATGAGGGCGATGCGATGAAACTGCTGGTTGCCGAAGACGAACCGAAGACCGGGACCTACCTGCAACAGGGGCTCAGCGAGGCGGGCTTCACGGTCGACCGCGTGACCAGCGGCACCGACGCCCTGCAGCATGCACTGAGCACGCCGTACGATCTGTTGATCCTCGACGTGATGATGCCGGGGTTGGACGGCTGGGAAGTGCTGCGGCTGGTGCGCGCTTCGGGCAGCGAGGTGCCGGTGCTGTTCCTCACCGCGCGCGACCGCGTCGAGGATCGGGTCAAGGGGCTGGAACTGGGCGCCGACGATTACCTGGTCAAGCCGTTCGCCTTCTCCGAACTGCTGGCGCGGGTGCGCACGCTGTTGCGCCGCGGCAACGCGGCGGCCCTGCAGACGCAGCTGAAGATCGCCGATTTGCAGGTCGATCTGCTCAAGCGCCGGGCCATGCGTGCCGGGCAGCGCATCGACCTCACCGCCAAGGAATTCGCCCTGCTGGAACTGCTGCTGCGCCGGCGCGGCGAGGTGCTGCCCAAGTCGCTGATCGCCTCGCAGGTGTGGGACATGAATTTCGACAGCGACACCAACGTCATCGAAGTGGCGATTCGTCGTTTGCGGGCGAAGATCGACGACGGCTTCGAGCCCAAGCTGATCCACACCGCGCGTGGCATGGGCTACATGCTCGACGAGCCGGATGCGCCATGAAACGCCTGTCGCTGACGGCGCGCCTGAGCCTGATGTTCATGCTCGCCGTGACCGGTGTGCTGGCCGCGGCCGGCTACTTCTTCAACCAGCTCAGCGTGCACCATTTCGACGAGCTGGACCGCCATACGCTGCACGAGAAACTCGAGGCTGGCCGCAGCCTGCTCGGTGGGCTGGACGATCTGCGCCGCTTCGATGAGCTGCGCCCGCAGCTGCAGGCACTGCTCGGTGGCCATGGCGGACTGGCCGCGTTCATTTTCGACGATCGCGGCCAGCAGCTGTTTCCGGCGCCTGGGCTCGCACCCTTCGATACCCGGCTGTTGCAACTGGCGGGGCAGGGGGGCGGCGAGCTGCAGGTCGACGGCCGGGTCTGGCGTGGCGAGGCGGGGCACGTCGAGGTTGCCGGGCAGCGCCTGACCCTGCTGATCCTGCTCGACGTCACGGTGCACAGGGCGTTCTTCCATACCTTCAGCGGCTGGCTGTGGAGCGCGCTGGTACTCTGTGCGCTGGTCAGCGCCCTGCTCGGCTGGTTGCTGGTGCGCAGCGGCTTGCGGCCGTTGCGCGAGGTCACGCAGGTGGCGGCCTCGGTTTCGGCAAAATCCCTGCGCGAGCGCATCCCCGGCGAGGCGATCCCGGCGGAGCTGGAACAGCTGGTGCAGGCCTTCAACGCGATGTTGGCGCGGCTGGAGGATGCCTTCGTGCGGTTGTCGAACTTTTCCGCCGACATCGCCCATGAGTTGCGCACGCCGCTGAGCAATCTGATGACCCACACCGAGGTGGCACTGACCCGGGCCAGAACGGTGGAGCAATACCAGGACAACCTGCATTCCAACCTGGAAGAGCTGCAGCGCATGTCGCGGATGATCGACGACATGCTGTTCCTGGCCAAGGCCGACAATGGGCTAATCATCCCCGATGCGCGGCCGGTGGAGCTGCACGAGCTGTGCGAACAGCTGCTGGACTATTACCAGCTCTCGGCCGACGAGCGCGGCATCCGTCTCGAGCGGTCCGGGGCCGGGACGCTGGCGGGGGATCGATCGATGCTGCGCCGGGCATTGTCCAACCTGTTGTCCAACGCGCTGCGCTACACACCAGATGGCGGGACGATCCGGGTGCTGATCGAGCAGGATGCCGACGGGGTGGCGCTGAGCGTCGCCAACCCCGGGGCAACCATCGCCCCCGAGCATCTGGGCCGGCTGTTCGACCGCTTCTACCGGGGCGACCCGGCGCGGCGCGAAGGCGGCCCGAGCAATGCCGGGCTGGGGCTGGCCATCACCCGTTCCATCGTCGAGGCGCATCACGGGCGGATCGGCTGTTCGTCGGCGGCGGGCCTCACGACGTTCAGGCTGGAGTTCCCTCGCATGAGTCCGGGACCGTTGAGATGACACAGGTGCGAGAGGACTGAATGCTGACCATGAATATCGGGCCGCTGGCCCTTGCCGTGCCCCATGTATTGTTGCTGGGCAGCCTGCTGCTGGCGACCCTGAGCGGCTGGTGGGTCGGCCGGCGCAGTGCCTGCAATCCGGAGCGGCAGCTGTTCCGCCTGCTGCTGGTGGCGCTGCTGGTCGCGCGGCTGGCCTTCGTGATCGCCTATTTCGAGCATTACCGTGGGACGTGGTGGCGGCTCATCGATATCCGCGACGGCGGCTTCATCGCCTGGCCCGGCGTGCTCGCCGCGCTGGCGCTGGGCGCCAGCTGGTGCTGGCGCGAGCGGGCGCTGCGCAAGCCCCTGGGTATTGCGCTGGCGGTCGGCGTGGCGAGTTGGGGCCTCGGCAGCCTGGCATGGCATTCCTTCGAGCAGGGTACGCGCCTGCCGAACATGGCCCTGCGCGATAGCCAGGGGCGGCCGGTGGCGCTGGAGGCATACGTCGGCCAACCCCTGGTGATCAATCTCTGGGCCACCTGGTGCCCGCCGTGCCGTCGCGAGATGCCGGTGCTGGCCGAAGCGCAGGCGCGCGAGCGCGATACGCTGTTCCTCTTCGTCAACCAGGGCGAGGGGGAGGGCGAGATCAACCGCTTCCTGCAAGCGATGGACCTGGGGCTGGAGAACGTGCTGCTCGACGGCGGTGGACGCCTCGGCCAGCATGTCGGCTCCAGGGCCCTGCCCACGACGCTGTTCTACGACGCCGAGGGCCGCCAGGTCGGCAGCCATCTCGGCGAACTCTCGCACGCCAGCCTGGCGCGTGCGTTGGCAAAACTGAAAGAGGATGCGCAGTGATTCAACTCAAGCCGTTACCGTATCTGCTGGCCGGCATCGGCCTGCTGGCCCTGCCCGTGGCCCAGGCCGAGGAACTGCCGGCGGCGATCAAGGCCGTGGAAGCGCGTGGTGCCGAGGTCGTCGGCCGCTTCGATGCGCCCGGCGGGCTGCAGGGCTATGCCGCACGCTACAACGGCCAGGGCATGGCGCTGTACCTCACCCCCGACGGCGAGCATGTGCTGGTCGGCAGCCTGCTCGACGCCAAGGGCGAAGACCTGACCCGCGGGCACCTGGAGAGGCTGGTCTACGAACCGCTGGGCAAGGAGATGTGGACGCGCATGGAGGGCAGCAGCTGGATCGCCGACGGACGCGCCGACGCACCGCGCATCGTCTACCTGTTCAGCGACCCGAACTGCCCCTACTGCAACCTGTTCTGGAAACAGGCGCGGCCCTGGGTCGAGGCCGGCAAGGTGCAGCTGCGCCACATCATGGTCGGCATGCTGCGTGCGGACAGTGCCGGCAAGTCCGCCGCGCTGCTCGGCGCCAAGGAGCCGNNAACGCGCACGAGGCAGCCGGCAAGGCGAGCAAGCTCAAGCCGCTGGATAAGATTCCTGCCGAACTGGAACGGCAGCTCACCGACAACCTGATGCTGATGGGCGAACTGGGTGCCCAGGCCACGCCGGCGATCTTCTACCTCGACGACAACGGCCGCCTGCAGCAGCACCAGGGCGCGCCGCGGCCGGAAGCCCTGGGCCTGATCATGGGCCCGCGCTAAACGCAAGGTGGATGGCCGAAGCCACCCACCCTGGTCCAGACGTGGCTCGTCAGAGCACGCCGAACACCTTCTTCGCCAGGCTGGTGGCCGCTGCCGCCGGGTTCTTGCGGATGCTCGCTTCCTGCTCGGCGATGACGCTGAACAGGCCATTCAGGGCCTGCTCGGTGACATAGCCTTCGATATTGGCGTAGCCACCGGAGAGGCCCGTCGGCACCTTGGCCGCCACGGCGTTGTACTGCTGCGCCAGGCCGACCTGATCGGTAGCCTGCTTGACGATGGGCAGGAACTTCGCGCGGATCTGCTCGCGGCTGGACTTGTCCAGGTACTGGGTGGCCGAATCGTCGCCACCGGCGAGAATTCCCTTGGCGTCCTCCACGGTCATGTTGCGCACGGCGTCCAGCAGCAGTTGCTGGGCTTGCGGCACGGCCGCTTCGGCGGCCTGGTTCATGCTGTTCTCCAACTGCTCGACCTGGCTGCCCATGCCCAGCATCTTCAGCATGCGCGAGGCCTTGCCGATGTTGCCCGGCAGCTCGATGCGCACGTCCGGATCGCTGCTGAATCCGCCGGGCCGCCCGAGCTGCTGCACCGCCATCTTGGCGCCCTGGCTGAGCGCATCCTTGAGGCCGGCGCTGGCGTCGCTCTGGGTCAGGTCGGAGAGCGACAGGGCGTGGGCGACACTGGTTAGCAGCAGGCCAGCAAACAGGGTGAGGAGTTGGCGCATGGCGATGTCCTTTCGGGATGGGGAATAACGGCCTCAGTATGGCTCAATCCGTGGGTGTGGATTCGGTTGCGGATCTCTCATCGTGCCGTTCCAGTGCCACCTGGCGGATCGACAGGCGAATCTCCGCCGGCAGCACGCGCTTGGCCACACCTTCGGCCAGTTCGCCGAGCTTGTCGTGGTAGCCGAGCTTGCCGTCGGCATCCGCGCAGAGCACCTCCTGCTCCTGCAGGCTCTGGATGAAGTGGCGGAACAGGCTCTTGTCGAAGAATTCCGGCGCGTTCAGCCCGTGCAGGATCGACAGGCGCTGGGCCATCACCGTGCAGAGCTCTTCCAGCTCCTCGGCGCTCAGGCTGCGCTGGCCGCTGTTGAGCAGCAGCGAGGTCGCCATGTAGAAGCGCTGCAAAGTCTGCATGACCACCCGCGCCAGCAGCGTGAGCCGCACGAACTGCCGCGAGCTGGGCGCCGGGCGCACGTAGCTGTCGCCGTCCTGCCTGAGCAGGCCGTGTTCGACGAAGGCGGCCAGCCACTGGTCGATCACCGCCTCCAGCTCGTGTTCCTCCCAGCGAATGAACAGCTCCGCGCGCAGATAGGGATACAGCGCCTCGGTGAAGCGCTGGATCTGTTCGCGGCTCATCCGCGAACTGCTCTGGAAGAAGCTCGCCAGCAGCGCCGGCAGGGCGAAGATGTGCATCACGTTGTTGCGGTAGTAGGTCATCAGGACCGCATTCTGCTCGTCCAGATAGAGGATGTTGCCCAGCGCATCCTTCTGTTCGGCGAGCAGGTCGAGGCTCTTCACGTAGGCGATCAGCGCCTCGCCGTCTCCTTCCGGTAGAGTGGTGTGCGGCGAGTAGGGCACCGCGCGCAGCAGGGCCTGGTAGAGATCGAGAATCCGCGCCAGCGCGTCGTGATCGAGGGCCTGGCGGCTGGTGGAAAGCATCGCCAGCGCCACCAGGTTGACCGGGTTGACCGCCGCCGCCTCGTTGAGGCGTTCGGCGATACGCCCGGCCAGCCGGTTGGTGGTCTCGTTCAGCCACTGCGGGCGGTAGTCGGGCGCGTAGGTCTGCTGGCGCCAGCCGGGTTGCTCCTGCTCGAGGAATTCGTTGAGCTTGAGCGGCTCGCCGAAGTTGACCCAGACCTGGCCGAAGCGCTGCTTGAGCGCGCCGATGACCTTGAAGATGTCGAAGATCGATTCCTTCTTCTTCGCCGCGCCGCGCAGCTCGCCGAGGTAGGTACGGCCTTCCAGCACGCGCTCGTAGCCGATGTACACCGGCACGAAGAGGATCGGCAGGCGCGAGGAGCGCACATAGCTGCGCAGGGTCAGCGCCAGCATGCCGGTCTTCGGCCGCAGCATGCGCCCGGTGCGCGAGCGGCCGCCCTCGACGAAGTATTCGACCGGGAAGCCGCGGCTGAAGAGGCTGTGCAGGTATTCGTTGAACACCGATGTATACAGCGGGTTGCCCTTGAACGAGCGGCGCATGAAGAAGGCGCCGCCACGGCGCAGCAGGCCGCCGATGACCGGCATGTTGAGGTTGATGCCGGCGGCGATGTGCGGCGGCGTCAGGCCGTTGCGGAACAGCAGGTAGGACAGCAGCAGGTAGTCGATATGGCTGCGGTGGCAGGGGACGTAGATCACCTCGTAGCCGCGCACGGCGTCTTGCAGCGGCTCGATATGGTTGACGCGGATGCCGTCGTAGATCTTGTTCCAGAACCAGGACAGCACCACTTCGAGAAAGCGCACCGCGGTGTAGGCGTAGTCCGAGGCGATCTCGTTGCCGTAGCGCAGCGCCTTGGCCTCGGCCTTCTCGAGGGCGATGTTCTCGCGCTCGGCTTCCTCGCGGATCGCCTGGCGGACCTGCGGTGCATGCACCAGCCCCTTGACCAGGTTGCGCCGGTGCGACAGGTCGGGGCCGATCACCGCGGTCTTCTGGTTGCGGAAGTGCACCCGCAGCATGCGATGGACCATGCGCAGGGTGCGCTCGTGGCCCTTGTTCATCGCCACCAGTTCGTTGAGCTGGATCGGCGCGGAGAACTGCACGCGGGTCTTGCGCCCCAGCACCAGGATGCTGAGCAACTTGCGCAGCCGTCCGGTGACCGCCCAACTGTCGGCGAACAGCAGCTTCCAGGCGCTGGTCTCGCGGTTAGGCGACTGCCCCCAGAACACGCTGACCGGGACGATCTGCGCGTTTTCCACGGCGTTGTGCTCCAGCGCGCCGACCAGTCGCACCAGTGCCGGCGGCGCCACCAGCCGCGTACGCCGGCCGAACCAGCTCGCCGCCGGGTTGAGGAAGAAGAACGCCGCCGGCTCGACATGCGCGCCCACCGCCACATCGGCCACCGGTCGCGGCAGCCCGGCCTTGCTGCACTCGGCATCGAGCACCGCGAGGTCGCTCAGCGAGGGCTGCTGCAGCACATAGAACACCGGCTTGCTGCGATCCAGCCTGAGGGTGAAGGCGGACTGGTTGATGGTCTCCGAGCGCACCCAGACGTAGAGCACACGGCGCAGCAGGGAAAAGATCAGACGGCGAATGGGGGAGCGGGTCATACGGCGGGTTCGGCTATGAAAGGGACGATGCCCTCGAAGGCGGCAAGTGTGCCGTAAGCAGCGATGGCGGGCAAAAATGTCTGGTTCACGTAGGTTGGGTTGAGCGCAGCGAAGCCCAACGGACGAGGTGCCAGACGATGCTTCGGCGCGAGCCTGGAACCCTGGCCATTCCAAGCGGCAGGCACCGGTAATTCCTCGCAGGCTTCATGTCCACCCCGGGACTCGTCCCGCTTGCTCGATCCACTCGCGCATCTGCGGTCCCTGCGCTTCCTCCAGGGTCTTCACCTTCGCATAGCGAGAGACCTCTCCCAGCGGCGGTGGGGAATCGAATTTCGCCCCGCCGAAGAAAACCACGTTTACCGAGACATCGTAGGCGACCATCTCGATGATCCAGCCGAGTTCCGGCAACCCGTAGTACGCCTTCTTCCACTTGATGGCGTAGTGGAGGTTGGGAATCGACGCGCGGATCAGCTCATCCAGATGCTTGACGATGGGCTGCAGGGCCGGCATCACCTGCCCGATCCAATCCTCGATATCGCTGTGATCATCCGCTGGCACGGGCGGTTTGCGGGTCGTATTCGGCTTGATTGATTTCGCCATGGTACGTCCTCCTTTTGCATATCTGCCGTGGCAGCTGTCGTAGCCAGTGTCGAATTTCCACTTCCCCGTTCGACCACAGGCAACTGCCAAGCGGAAAGGAAACAACCATGAAAATCACCGTAGAAGCTTATGTAAAGGCTGATCTGGGCACGGTCTGGGATGCCTACAACAATCCCGCGGACATCGAGCAATGGAATGCCGCACAGGAAGACTGGCACACGACCAGGAGTACCGTCGATCTGCGCGAAGGCGGCAAGTTCCTGTCGCGCATGGAAGCGAAGGACGGCAGCGAAGGGTTCGACTTCGAAGGCACCTACACCCGCGTCGTACCGAAGCAGGCCATCGGATACCGGATGAGTGATGGCCGCGAAGCCGAAGTCGCGTTCACCGAGCACCCTGACGGCGTCCTGGTGACCGTCAGGTTCGACGCGGAAACCGAGAACCCTCCCGAACTCCAGCGTCTAGGCTGGCAGGCCATCCTGGACAACTTCGGCCGCTACGTGGAGGCCAGGAGCTGATCCGGGGGCGACAATGTGGCCATCATCTGGCGCTTGGCCAAGGGAAGGGCCTTCGCCCATTCCAGTGAGCGAGGCGAACGCTTGCATCAGTTGCTCGATGCGCCTTTGACTGCATAGCCATAATGCGCATAACGTATGCGCATACATGCTCAGGAATGAATCCCATGCGCGCCGCCTACAACCCTAATGCCCCAAAGCGGGCTGCCAACCTCAGCGTCAACGGTGACTTGCTCAATAAAGCCAAGGACCTGGATATCAATCTCTCCGCGACGCTGGAGCAGGCTCTGATCGAGGCCCTGAAGAAGAAACAGCGCGAGCAATGGCTGGCAGAGAACCGCAAAGCCATCAGCGCCTACAACGAACACGTGGAAGCCCACGGCGTGTTCAGCGACGGTCTGCGGGGTTTCTGATGCCTCAATTCGCCGTGTACGAGAACTCCAACGCTGCCACCAAGGCGGCCGTGCCCTTCCTGCTCGATGTGCAAAGCGACCTGATTGCCGAACTCGGCACGCGGGTTGTAGTGCCTCTTTATACGGCTGCAGCCATGAAAGGGAAAATTCTCAAAACGCTCACGCCAATATTTGAAGTTGAGGAAAAGCCATACGTAATGGTGACTCCGCAGCTGGCTGGTATCGCCAGAAAACAACTCGGCAATCAAGTTGCCGATCTCTCCGCGCAACGCGACGAAATCATTGCGGCACTTGATTTGCTTATCACGGGAATCTGAGGGGCGTCTAATATTGGAGGTCGTGCGAGAAAGTCATGCCGAGATAGATCTTTGTATTCATGGAGCGAAAGGGGGTAGATTTATTTTTCTGGCTGATGGTGTGCTGGCCAATAAATAAATCTCCTCTTTTGCTCCAATGGCATACGAAATTTTTAGAGCGAGTTGTTAGGCGCTACCACCATCCATTGCTGTGTAGAACGGATTTTTTGTAGAAATCTATATTCGCTCGGATTGCATAAAATGCACCTGCGCCATACTTGAGGGCGCTAGATATTTGGGGGTAGCCAAGTGCTTTTAGGATGAGGATTAAGATTATGGCTGCGATGAATAGCAAGATGAAGTATGTGAGTGCCTTCTTCCACATCCCTTTAGATAAGTAATATAGTGGGCCGAAGAGGAACGCCAATATGTTAAAGGATAAGGCCTTTCTTCGTTCCGTTTTTGGAAGATTTTTCAGGTTGGGTAGCTTTGGTCCGCCTGCATGCGCGATTGCTTTGAAGCGCTCTTTCCAAACTGCGGAGACCGATAGGTTATCTATCATTTCGTCAGTTGGCTGTTCGCTAGTGTCGAGAACTAATGAGACGGGCGGGGCGTAAGGATTTTGGTTTTCCATAAGACTTCCTTGTTGGCGGCGGCTAACTATTGAATTAGACGACATTGGCGCCGCGTTCGCACGTGATACTTGTCGCATAACCGCTCGAAGCATCGCCAGCAAGCTGGCTCCTACGAGGCGCTCTGGTGGGGCCCGTCGAGAGCCGCCCACTGATTTCGCACAACCTCCCGTAATCCTTCCGCCATACTCGCGCAGTTGCATTCGCCGCGGGGCTCTTCTTATAGTTCCGCCGGCATTTTTGCAGGGCCTGGCTCGGGTCGCGCGACGGCGCGCCAGGCCTCTAAGCGTACTGGTGAGAGTGAATGATCGAATTAAAAAGTCTGACCAAGCGATTCGCCCAGCACACGGCAGTGGATGCGCTGTCATTCAGCGTCCGGCCGGGTGAGGTGCTGGGTTTTCTCGGCCCGAACGGCGCGGGCAAGTCCACCACGCTGCGGATGCTCGCCACGCTNNCGGCGCGGGCAAGTCCACCACCATGAAGATGCTGACCGGTTTTCTCGCTCCGAGCTCCGGCACCGCCAGCATCCTCGGCCATGACATCCAGAGCCAGACCCTGCAGGCCCAGCGGCAGATCGGCTACCTGCCCGAAGGTGCGCCCTGCTATGGCGACATGACGGTGCGCGGCTTCCTCGAGTTCATCGCCGAGGTGCGCGGTTTTCGCGGTGCGGACAAGCGTCAGCGGGTCGAGGCCGCCGTGGCGCAGGTGGAACTGGAGAAGGTGCTCGGGCAGTCTATCGAGACGCTGTCCAAGGGCTTCAAGCGCCGCGTTGGTCTGGCCCAGGCGATCCTGCACGATCCCAAGGTGCTGATCCTCGACGAGCCCACCGATGGCCTTGACCCTAACCAGAAGCATCAGGTGCGCCAGCTGATCCAGGGCCTGGCCCACGACAAGATCGTGATCATCTCCACCCATATCCTCGAGGAAGTCACCGCCGTGTGTACCCGCGCGGTGGTGATTGCCGGCGGCAAGCTGGTGGCCGATGGCACGCCGCTGGAACTGGAAAGCCGTTCGAAGTACCACCAGGCGGTCACCCTGGTCAGCGATAACCCGCTGGACGACATCGCCCTGGCCGCATTGCCGGGCGTGGCCGGGGTCGAGCTCAACGAGCGCGAGAACAGCCTGACCGTGCTGGCGCAGCCGGGGCAGGTGATCTTCCCGCAGATCAACGCATTGATCAGCCAGCGCGGCTGGGTGGTGACGGAGCTGGACGTGGAGCGCGGCCGGCTGGACGAGGTGTTCCGAACTCTGACCCGCGGGGAGGCGCTATGAGCCAGTTGCCGGTGATCTTCAAGCGCGAACTGGCCAGCTATTTCGCCACGCCGCTCGCCTATGTCTTCATCGTGATCTTCCTGGTGCTGTCCGGGGTGTTCACCTTCTACCTGGGGGGCTTCTACGAGCGCGGCCAGGCCGACCTGACGCCGTTCTTCAGCTTCCACACCTGGCTCTACCTGTTCCTGGTGCCGGCGATCGCCATGCGCCTGTGGGCCGAGGAGCGCAAGTCCGGTTCCATCGAGCTGCTGATGACGCTGCCGATCACCCGCTTCGAGGCGGTCACCGGCAAGTTCCTCGCCGCCTGGGTGTTCGCCGGTATCGCGCTGCTGCTGACTTTCCCGATGGTCGTCACCGTCAACTACCTGGGCGAGCCGGACAACGGCGTGATCGCCGCGGCCTACCTGGGCAGCTGGCTGCTGGCCGGCGCCTTCCTGGCGATCGGCTCGTGCATGTCGGCGCTGGCGAAGAACCAGGTGATCGCCTTCATCCTCTCGGTCGCGGTGTGCTTCCTGTTCATCGTCAGCGGCCTGCCGATGGTGCTGGACGCCTTCGCCTGGGCACCGCAGTGGCTGATCGATGCGGTGGCTTCGCTGAGCTTCCTGATCCGTTTCGATTCCATCAGCAAGGGCGTGATCGACCTGCGTGACCTGCTGTATTTCGTCACGCTGATCGTCGCCTGGCTGGCGGCCACCGCCGTGGTCGTCGACCTGAAGAAAGCCGCCTGAGGGAACGGACATGAAACGAGTCATCTATTCCGGGGCCGGGCTGCTGCTGATCGCGCTGGGGTTCCTGGCCTTCAACATGGTCTCCAGCCTGCTGTTCACCAATGCCCGGCTGGACCTCACCGAGCAGAAGCTCTATACGGTTTCGGCAGGCACCGAGCGCATCCTCGCCGGCCTGCAGGAGCCGCTGGAGCTGCATTTCTTCTATTCCGACGGGGCGGCCAGGGAGCTGGTCGCGCTGCGCAACTATGCGCGCCGCGTCGAGGAGATGCTCAAGGCCTACCAGCGCGCCTCCGGCGGCAAGCTCAAACTGCACATCATCGACCCGCAGCCGTTCTCCGAGGAGGAGGATCGCGCCGCCGAGTTCGGCCTGCAGGCGGTGCCGTTGAACCAGAGCGGCGACAAGGTCTACTTCGGCCTGGCCGGCACCAATGCCGAGGGCGCGACGCAGATCATCCCGTTCTTCCCGCTGGATCAGGAGGAATTCCTCGAATACGAGATCAGCCGCCTGGTGCAGAGCCTGGCGACGGCCGAGCTGCCGGTGGTCGGCGTGCTCTCCGGGCTGCAGCTGACGGGCGGCTTCGACATGCGCACGCAGCAGGCGACGCCACCGTGGATGGTGCTGGAGGAGGTCCGCCAGCTGTTCCACATCGAGAGCCTCAAGCGCGACGTCGACATGATCCCGACCAACATCTCGGTGCTGCTGCTGATCCATCCCAAGGAGCTGCCCGAGCAGACGCTGTACGCCATCGACCAGTTCGTCCTGCGCGGCGGCAAGCTGCTGGTGTTCCTCGATCCGTTCAGCGAAGCCGATCCGGGCATGGGCTTCGGCCCGGGCGAGTTCGATGAGCAGCGCGCGTCGGATCTCGAACCGCTGTTCAAGGCCTGGGGCGTGCGCATGGTGCCCGAGAAGGTGATCGCCGATGCGTCCTACGCGATGTCCGTGGGCATGGGCGCCGAGCGCCGCCCGGTGCGGCATGCCGGCTGGCTGAGCCTGCCGCAGGCGGCCATGGACCGGGACGACGTCACCACCGCGGCGCTGGAGAATCTCACCATCGCCAGCGGCGGCATCCTCGAACCGCTGGAGAACGCCACGACGCGCTTCACGCCGCTGCTGCGCAGCTCCGCCTACGCAATGCCGGTCGACGCCCAGCGCTTCGCCACATTGGACGATCCGCAGGCGCTGCTGCGTGGCCTGGAGCCCACCGGCGAGCGCTACGTGCTGGCGGCGCGCATCCAGGGGCCGGCGCAGACGGCCTTCCCGGACGGCATCGAAGGCCGCGAGGAGGGCATCAAGGAAAGCGAGCACATCAATGTGATCGCCGTGGCCGATAGCGACCTGCTCAGCGACCGCATGTGGGTGCAGGTGCAGGACTTCTTCGGCCAGCGCGTTCCACAGCCGTGGGCGGACAATGGCGCTTTCGTGATCAACGCGCTGGACAACCTCTCGGGCACCGATGCGCTGATCAGCGTGCGCTCCCGTGGCCGTTTCACCCGCCCGTTCGTGGTGGTCGAGGCGCTGCAGCGCCAGGCCGAGAACCGCTTCCGCGAGAAGGAGGAGGTGCTGCAGCAGCGCCTGGCCGATACCGAGCAACAGTTGGCCGAGCTGCAGAGTCCCGATCCCGAGCGATCGCTGGAACTGACTGCCGAGCAGGAGCGGACGCTGCAGCAGTTCCTGCAGGAGAAGGTGCGCATCCGCAAGGAGCTGCGCGAGGTGCGCTACCAGCTCAATGCCGATATCGAGGCGCTGGGGCGGACGCTGAAGTTCGCCAATATCGCCCTGGTGCCGTCGCTGCTGACCATTGTGGTGCTGGTGTTGTGGCTGTGGCGGCGGCGCAAGTCTGCCTGATGAGCGAGCCCCGTGCCGACGGCGTTCGGCACGGGCGAACCCGTTGGCAAAGCGGTAACGAAAAAGGGGCTGACAGCGATTTTCGTTGTTTTATACTCCGGCGACGGTCGGTTCCAAGCGCAACGTCCCGCTGCCAGGCAGCGGATGGCGTGAGGGCCTAGCCGTCGAGCTCCTCTTTCCGAGGAATAACAAAAAGCGAGTTGGAGAAGTGGTAATGGCTGAACGCGAGACCGGAACCGTCAAGTGGTTCAACGATGCTAAAGGCTATGGATTCATTCAGCGGGGTAACGGCGCGGACGTCTTCGTGCACTACCGCGCGATTCGCGGCGAAGGGCACCGCTCCCTGGCCGAGGGCCAGCAGGTGGAGTTTTCGGTGATCCAGGGCCAGAAGGGCCTGCAGGCCGAAGACGTCGCGGGGCTCTGACGAGACGACAAAGCCCGTCCTCGAGACGGGCTTTCTTGTGTCGCACCGCTCGGTGATCGCCGGCGCGGTTTCTTGTGGGCTTTTGGCGGGGGTGGCCGGTTCCCGTGCGGCTGCGTCAGGCGAGGTCCGACGGCGCTAAAAGCATCGCCCCGGGGCGGGCCTCCCACGAAAAGCGGCTTGTGCATCCCGGCGCAGCGGGGACACCAAGGCGGTGCCTATCGCCGCCCACACGAATTTTTTGCAGTTTTTAGCCCGTCCGCCAGACGATCTCCTGCTCGCCATCTTCACTGACACGCATCCAGCGGTCGGCTTCTTCCTCGGCCTCTTCTTCCTGCCAACCGCCCGGCGCGCAGCGGATTTCCACGCCCAGCGCCTGGTGGGCGGCGCGGGCGCAGGCGAGGTCGTCTTCCCAGGGCGTGGCATCGCTTTCCAGCAGCAGACAATGCCATTTGCCCACCGCCTTCGGCAGCCAGGTCACCGGTATCCCGGCGGCGCTGCACTTGAAGGTCTGGCCTTTCTGCTGCCAGGGAGAGCAGGGGCCGATGGCCTGTGCCAGCCATTCGCCGACGGCCTGCTGGCTGGCGTCCCTGAGGTATATCTCGATGTCCGGTTGACGCATGGGGCGGCTGCCTTCTGGTGATGAGTCTGGAGCTGTCATGTGGCGATCAGGCGTCGCGCTGAATCCAGTCGTAGCGTATCGCAACCCGCACGTTGAGGGGCGCATCGATTACCGCCGCGCGGCGTTCGGCGCTGGCGCGCCAGCCGTGCGGGGTCATGGCCAGCAGGTCGGCGCGGGCCTGGGCATCGTTCAGCTGTAGCTCGTAGGTGAGGGTTTCGCTATGGGCCAGGTGCATGCCGTCCGGGATCAGCGACAGGTGTTTCCGGTCGTCGTAATCGCGCACTTCGTCGTAGAGCCGGGCACGTAGTTCCCACAGGTGCTCGCGGGTCGGGCCCATGCGCAGCAGGCCGCCGCCGGGGGCAAGCAGGCGCCGGGCTTCCTGCCAGTCCAATGGGCTGAACACGCTGGCCAGCAGGTCGCCGCTGGCGTCGGCCAGCGGCACGCGGGCCATGCTCGCCACCAGCCATTCGAGCTGCGGCGCGCGTTTGCAGGCGCGCTTGATTGCCTCGCGGGAGATATCCAGCGCGTAGCCCTCGGCATTCGGCAGCGCCTGGGCGAGCTGCGCGGTGTAGTAGCCCTCGCCACAGCCGATATCCAGCCAGCGCCGCGGTGTGCGTTCGGCGGCCAGTTCGGCCAGGCGCTTGGCCAGCGGCGCGTAATGGCCAGAGTCGAGAAAGCGTCGGCGGGCCTCGACCATGGCCTGGTTGTCGCCGGGGGCGCGGCTGTTCTTGTGCTGCACCGGCAGCAGGTTCAGGTAGCCCTGGCGTGCACGGTCGAAGCGGTGATTGGCCGGGCAGGCGACGCCGTTGTCGACGGCGCTCAACGGCGCCTGGCAGATCGGGCAGATCAGCATGCGAGCAGGTTCACCAGGGTCTGGTAGTAGATCTCGGTCAGCAGGTCGAGGTCGCTGGCGAGGATGTGCTCGTCGACCTGGTGGATGGTGGCGTTGACCGGGCCGAGTTCGACCACCTGGGTACCGAGGGTGGCGATGAAGCGTCCGTCCGAGGTGCCGCCGCTGGTGGACGGCGTGGTTTCGCGGCCGGTGACGCTGCGGATCGCCCTGGCCACGCCGTCGAGCAGGTCGCCGGGTTCGGTGAGGAAGGGCAGGCCGGACAGCGCCCAGTCGATGCTCCAGTCCAGGCCGTGCCGGTCGAGGATCGCGGCGGTGCGTTGCTGCAATTGCTCGACGGTGGATTCGGTGGAGAAGCGGAAGTTGAACACCGCCTCCAGCGTGCCGGGAATCACGTTGGTGGCGCCGGTGCCGGCGTTCAGGTTGGAGATCTGGAAGCTGGTCGGCGGGAAGAAGGCGTTGCCGTCGTCCCAGTGCTCGGCGGCGAGTTCGGCCAGTGCCGGCGCGGCGAGGTGGATCGGGTTCCTCGCCAGGTGCGGGTAGGCCACATGGCCCTGCTGGCCGCGCACGCTGAGGGTGCCGCCGAGCGAGCCACGACGGCCGTTCTTCACCACGTCGCCGACCAGGGTGGTGCTCGACGGCTCGCCGACGATGCACCAGTCCAGGCGCTGGCCGCGTTCGCGCAGGCGCTCGACCACCGCCTTGGTGCCATGCTGCGCCGGGCCTTCCTCGTCGCTGGTGATGAGAAAGGCGATCTGGCCCTTGTGGTCGGGGTAGTCGGCGGTGAAGCGTTCCACCGCGATAATCATGGACGCGAGGCTGCCCTTCATGTCCGCCGCGCCACGCCCGTGGAGCATGCCCTGCTCGTCGATGCGGGCGGCGAACGGCGGGTTCCGCCAGGCCTGCAGCGGACCGGTCGGCACCACGTCGGTATGCCCGGCGAAGCACAGCACCGGGCCTTCGCTGCCGCGGATGGCCCAGAAGTTTTCCACTTCCTCGATATGCATCGGCTCGACGGTGAAACCGCAGGCGGCGAGGCGCTGGCCCATGAGCTGCTGGCAGCCTTCATCCAGCGGTGTGACCGATGGGCGATTGATCAGCTCGCAAGCGAGTGCGAGCGTCGGGGAAAGGGCGGGGGCGGTCATCACGGCTCCGGTGCAGCGGGAAAGGGCGCCATATTAAAGCAAAGCGCATGGCTGCGGTGACGGCCGGTTGCAGTGCTCGACAGGCGCCGAGGTCCTATAATCGCCAGGTTTTTTCGGGGAGCAGGCATGTCTATCGATGATCAGCGTTTCGGCGGCATAGCCCGCCTGTATGGCCGGCTCGGCCTCGAGCGGCTCATGGCGGCCCACGTGGCGGTGGTCGGTATCGGTGGGGTGGGCTCGTGGGCGGCCGAGGCCCTGGCGCGCAGCGGGGTCGGCGAGATCAGCCTGTTCGACCTGGACGATGTCTGCATCACCAACACCAACCGGCAGATCCATGCGCTGGAGGGCGCGGTGGGCAAGCCCAAGGTGGACGAGATGGCCGCGCGCATCCGCACCATCAACCCGGCCTGCCGGGTTCATGCGGTACCCGATTTCGTCACCCGCGACACCATGGCCGACTACATCACCCAGGACATGGATTGCGTCATCGATTGCATCGACAGCGTGCTGGCCAAGGCTGCGCTGATCGCCTGGTGCAAGCGTCGCAAGATCCAGATCGTCGCCACCGGCGGTGCCGGCGGGCAGATCGACCCGACGCAGATCCAGGTCGCTGATCTCAACAAGACCTACAACGACCCGCTGGCGGCCAAGGTGCGCTCGACGCTGCGCCGCGACTACGGCTTTTCCCGCACGCCGGGGCGCAGCTACAGCGTGCCCTGCGTGTTCTCCACCGAGCAGTTGCGCTACCCCAAGCCGGACGGCGGCGTCTGCCAGAGCAAGAGCTTCGTCGGCGAGGGCGTCAAGCTCGATTGCGCCGGCGGCTTCGGCGCGGTGACCATGGTCACCGCCAGTTTCGGCATGGCGGCCGCAGCGAAGGCGGTGGACAAGCTGGTGGCGGGCGCCCGCCGGCCTTCCGAACGCGGGCCAGCCAGCTGACTGCCCGGCCATTGCTGCGTTCCGTCTATCGGCAAAGGCTTGCCAGCCGCTCTGGATCGGACTGTGCAAGAAAGTTCCGCTGTCACAAAACCTTTACATCACGGCCACCGGACTGAAATAACCCATCGCCAAGATTCCCCCCAACACAAAGAGCCCATCTCGTGTGTTTCCAACGCTAAACATAAAGGGGAATTTTGATGATCCGTAAGCACTTCGCCGGTTTCGCCGCCAGCGCTTTGGCACTGGCCGTTTCCGCCCAGGCTTTCGCCGGTACCGTCACCACCGACGGCGCCGATATCGTTGTCAAGACCAAGGGTGGCCTGGAAGTCGCCACGACGGACAAGGAGTTCAGCTTCAAGCTCGGTGGGCGTCTGCAGGCCGACTACAGCCAGTTCGATGGTTTCTACACCGAAGACGGTGGTAGCCAGGATGCCGCCTACTTCCGTCGTGCCTTCCTCGAACTGTCGGGTGTGGCCTACAAGGACTGGAAATACCTGATCAGCTACGACTTCGCACATAACGCCGGCAGCAGCGACGACGGCTACTTCGACGAAGCGTCGATCACCTACACCGGATTCAACCCGGTCGCTATCCGTTTCGGCCGCTTCGACCCCATCTTCGGCCTGGAAAAGGCCACCAGCTCCAAGTGGGTCACGGCTCCCGAGCGGAACTCCATCTATGACCTGATGGAGTGGGTGAACGGCCACCAGAACGGCATGGGTATCGAGCTGTCCGCCACGGCGGGCGATTCGCTGTTCGGTGCGGTGACCCTGAGCTCCAAGGACAACGGCGACGATAACGGCCAGAGCACCAAGCAGCTCAACCTGCGCGGCGTGTTCGCACCGTTGCACGAAAGCGGCAACGTGCTGCACCTGGGCCTGAACTACGCCCAGCGCAATGCCGACGATGCCGGTTATGACGCACGTTTCCGCAGCCGCATGGGCATGCGTGGCGTGGACACCCAGGGTGGCCATGGCGCCAACAGCGGCAACCGTGGCCTGTTCGGTGGCTATAACAACTCCGCCGCCGGCGACTGGGACAAGGACAGCGCATGGGGCGTCGAAGCGGCCTGGGCAACCGGTCCCTTCTCCCTGCAGGGCGAGTACATGAAGCGCACCCTGGAGGCGGATAACGCCGCCGAAGACATCGAAGCCGACGGCTTCTACGTGCAGGCCGCCTACACCCTGACTGGCGAGTCGCGCGGCTACAAGCTGGGCAAGTTCGACGCCATCAAGCCGGAGAACAAGCAGACCGGTGCGTGGGAAGTCTTCTACCGCTATGACGACTTCACCGTCGAAGACGATAACGGCGTGGGTGCAGTTGCAGGGGTCGTCGATTACGGCGCCGGCCTGCGCGATGTCGGCGACGTCGACGGCAAGCTGCACAATCTGGGCGTCAACTGGTACGTCAACGAAGCGGTCAAGCTGAGCGCCGCCTACGTCAAGGTCAAGACCGACGGCATCACCAACCAGGCCGGCGACGACGACGGCGACGGCTTCGTGGTTCGCGGCCAGTACGTGTTCTAAAACATCGCCTCATCCGTGATGCTCCATTGAGCCCCGCTTTGGCGGGGCTTTTTTTCGTCCGTACGACAGGCCAGACTGGCGGCATGCCTATCCAGACCATTGGCGGCCTCGCCGAACTCGCGCCCGACGCATGGGATGCCCTGCTACCCGATTCGCAGCCCTTTCTACGCCACGCTTTCCTGTCCGCCCTCGAGGACAGCGGCAGCGTCGGTGGGCGCAGCGGCTGGCGGCCCGAGCACGCGTTGCTGCGCGACGAGCAGAGTGCGCTTGTCGCGGCCCTGCCGCTGTATCGCAAGAGCCATTCCTACGGCGAGTACGTCTTCGACTGGGCCTGGGCCGACGCCTGCCAGCGCGCCGGCATCCGCTACTACCCGAAGCTGCTGTGCGCGGTACCGTTCACGCCGGTGAGCGGCGCGCGATTGCTGGGTGACGTGCAGGCGGCCGGCCGGTTGCTCGACCTGTTGGTCGAGGCGCTGGAGGCGCAGGGCGTTTCCGGGGTGCACGTGAATTTCACCGAGGCGCAGGCCGACGCGGTACTGGCCGGGCGCGACGGCTGGCTGGAGCGCATCGGCTGCCAGTTCCACTGGCACAACCGCGGCTATCGCGACTTCCAGGATTTTCTCGATGGACTCACGTCGCGCAAGCGCAAGCAGCTGCGCAAGGAACGCGAGCAGGTGGCCGGGCAGGGCATCGCGTTCGACTGGCGCGAGGGGCACCAGCTCAGCGAGGTGGAGTGGGACTTCGTCCATGCCTGCTACGCGAACACTTATCGCGTGCGTGGGCAGGCGCCCTATCTGACGCGCCAGTTCTTCAGCCTGCTGGCCGAGCGCATGCCGCGGGCGATTCGTGTGGTGCTGGCGCGGCAGGGCGCGCGCCCGGTGGCGATGGCCTTCAGCCTGCGCAATGGCAGCGGTCTGTACGGACGCTATTGGGGCTGCCTGGCCGAGTTCGATCGCCTGCACTTCGAGACCTGCTTCTACCAGGGCATCGACCAGGCCATCGCCGATGGGCTGCAGTGGTTCGATGCCGGAGCCCAGGGCGAGCACAAGCTGATCCGTGGTTTCGAGCCGGTGATCACCCGCTCCTGGCACTATCTGGCGCATCCCGGCCTGCGTGCGGCGGTGGCGGACTTCCTGCTGCAGGAGCGCGCCGGCGTGCTGGCTTATGCCGAGTCGGCGTGGGCGGCGCTGCCGTATCGACAGGAAGGGGTGTGAAGAGAGGGCAGCGCCGCGCTTCGGGCGGCGGCGCCGGCCTTCAGAGGGTCAGAGCTTCTTCGCCGAAATGATCTTGACCGGCGTCAGCGGAACGTTCTGCATCATGCTGCGGTTGCCGGTCGGTACCTGGGCGATCTGGTCGACCACTTCCATGCCGCGTACCACCTTGCCGAACACCGCGTAGCCGAAGTCGCGGGCGCCGTGGTCGAGGAAGTCGTTGTCGCGATGGTTGATGAAGAACTGGCTGGTCGCCGAGTTGACGTTCTGGGTGCGGGCCATGGCCAGGGTGCCGCGCACGTTGTGCAGGCCGTTGTCGGCCTCGTTCTTGATCGGCGCCTTGGTGGGCTTCTGGTTCAGTCCTTCGCCGAAGCCACCGCCCTGGATCATGAAGCCCGGGATCACGCGATGGAACACGGTGTCGTCGTAGAAGCCGCTGTCCACGTAGCCGAGAAAGTTCTCGACGCTGATCGGGGCCTTCTCGGCCTCCAGTTCGATCTCGATCTCACCCAGGCTGGTCGTCAGCAGCACGTGGGGGTTTTCCGCTGCCAGCAGGTTGCCGGCCAGTAGTAGCGAGCAGGCGGCGAGGGCGATGCGTTTCAACATGGTGTCTTTCCTGGTGTTGAGGGAATCTGGTCAGTACGGCCGGGCGGCGGTGCGCGGGTATCGGCTGGCTAGCCGGGCAGACCGCCATTGGCCTGCCCGGCATCGTACGTCTTGATCAGCTCGATGAGAATCCGGGTCGCCGGGCCGAGCGGTTTATCGTGGTTAGTGTAGAGATAGAACAACGGCCGGCGGATGCTGCCCTGGACCAGTGGCAGCGGCTTCAGTATGCCCTCGGCCAGTTCGCGCCCGATCATGTGCCGCGGCAGCCAGGCGAAGCCCAGGCCGCTGCTGACGAAGGCCACGGAGGTGGCCAGGCTGCCGACCGTCCAGCGCTGTTCCGCGCCCAGCCAACCGGCATCGCGTGGCTGGCGCAGGCCGGTATCGCGCACCACGATCTGCATCTGGCTCTGCAGGTCCTGGACGCTCAGCTTGCGGCCGAGCTGATGCAGCGAGTGCTGCGCCTGCGCCACGGCGACGAATTCCACGGTGCCGAGCTCGCTGCCCAGGTAGCCGGTGATATCCAGCCCGCTGATGGCCAGATCCGCGGTGCCGTCCTTGAGCACTTCCTCGACGCCGGAGAGCACTTCCTCGCGCAGGCGGACCCTGCAACCGCGGCTCTGGGGCATGAATTCGGTGAGGGCCCGGATCAGCTTGGCGCTGGGATAGGCGGCATCCACCACCAGCCTGACCTCGGCTTCCCAGCCTTGCTCCATGTGGTGCGCCAGCTCCTCCAGTTGACTGGCCTGGCTGACCAGCTGCCGCGAGCGGCGCAGCAGTACCTCCCCGGCCTCGGTGAGCACGGCCTTGCGGCCGTCGATGCGCAGCAGGGGAACGCCGAGCTGCTCCTGCATGCGCGCGACGGTATAGCTGACCGAAGACTGCGAGCGATGCAGGGCCTCGGCGGCCTGGGCGAAGCCCCCATGATCGATAACGGCCTGCAGGGTGCGCCATTGATCGAGGGTCACACGGGGCACTTTCATCTTCGATTCCTCCAGGGGCTGGTACGCTCAGGGTCTGTTACGCTGGCCGTTCTCTCGAGGAGACCGTCGCAGATGAGAAGACTCAGTTACATGCTTTTTGCCTTGTTGCCGCTCGCCGCGGTTGCCGCCACCTATCCGGTGGAACTCGAGCAGCAGCTCAACGGCGCGGAGATCAATGCCACCCCGGAGGCCATCGATCGCGATCTCGCCGGCCTGCTGCTGCTCAATTACGGCCAGACGCCGGCGGTGTGCACGGCGGTGTTCCGCAACGGCCCGGAGGCCCCGCGCACGCGTCGCGTGGAGTTGCAGGCGGGTGAGCGCAAGGCGCTGACTTCCAAGTTCAAGCGGGATGTGATCCGCCTGCGCATCACGCTGACCTGCGAGCCGAAGTAGGCCGTTCGGCCCTTGGCAAGAGGCGTACGCACACCGCCGCGCCTCAATCCAGGACGTTCTCCAGGATCTCGTAGACGATGCCGGTGGCGATGGCGACCAGGATCACATCGCGGCCCAGCTGCTTCCACTCATAACCGTCGTAATGCGGCAGGTGGGCCAGCAGGCGGCTGTCCATGTTCTTGGCGATGCCCGGCGGCAGCGGCTTGCCGCGCGCTACGTTCTTGCGGATACCCGGTGGCAGGGAGGTGGCCGGGGCCAGCAGGTCGCGATGACTGCGCAGCGTGATGCGGACCTGGCCGATATCCACCGAGGGAGCATGCAGGCGGAGGTTCTGTTGTTGCGCAGGCTGATGGCCCGCCGCCGGCTTGCCCTGGTGAGCGGGGCGGTCGTTGTTCGGTTGGGCGGCACCGGCCGAGGCACACAGGGCCAGCGACAGGGCGCCGGCCAAAGGGATCATTCGTTTCGTTGAGGTCATGCACGTTTCCTCGGGCATTAAGCCGCTTCGTTTACATCAGCTTAGCGTGTGTTCGGTAGGGAAAACACGCAGGCGGTTACAGAACGCGCCTTTGCCTCGCAGACGGGTTAACCTATGCCACTGTTTTCGACTCCGAGGTAGCTCCCTTGTTTGACCAATTCGCCCTGCACGAACGCCTGCTCAAGGCCGTCGCCGAACTGAAATTCGTCGAGCCGACCCCGGTGCAGGTGGCGGCGATCCCGCCTGCGCTGGAGGGGCGCGACCTGCGCGTGACGGCGCAGACCGGCAGCGGCAAGACCGCCGCGTTCGTGCTGCCGATGCTCAATCGGCTGATCGGCGATGCCCAGCCACGCGTCGACGTGCGCGCATTGATCCTGTTGCCGACCCGCGAGCTGGCCCAGCAGACGCTCAAGGAAGTCGAGCGCTTCTCGCAGTTCACCTTCATCAAGTCCGGGCTGATCACCGGCGGCGAGGATTTCAAGGTCCAGGCGGCCATGCTGCGCAAGGTGCCGGACGTGCTGATCGGTACGCCGGGGCGGCTGATCGAGCACCTCAACGCCGGCAACCTGATCCTCGGGGACGTCGAGGTCGTGGTGCTCGACGAGGCCGATCGCATGCTCGACATGGGCTTNNGCAGACCCTGCTGTTCTCCGCCACCAGCGGCGGTGCCGGCCTGCGCGAGATGGTCGGCAAGGTCCTGCGCGATCCGCTGCACCTGCAGCTCAATCGCGTCAGCGAGCTGAACGAGACCACTCGCCAGCAGATCATCACCGCCGACGATCCGGCGCACAAGGAACGCCTGGTGCAGTGGTTGCTGGCCAACGAGACCTACCAGAAGGCGGTGATCTTCACCAATACCCGTGCCCAGGCCGACCGCCTGTACGGCCACTTGGTGGCTGGCGACATGAAGGTCTTCGTGTTGCACGGCGAGAAGGACCAGAAGGAGCGCAAACTGGCGATCGAGCGCCTCAAGCAGGGCGGCGTCAAGGTGCTGGTGGCCACCGACGTGGCGGCGCGCGGGCTGGACATCGAAGGCATGGACCTGGTGATCAACTTCGACATGCCGCGTTCCGGCGACGAGTACGTGCACCGCGTCGGTCGCACCGGGCGCGCCGGGGGCGAAGGCCTGGCCATTTCACTGATCTGCCATAACGACTGGAACCTGATGTCGAGCATCGAGCGCTACCTCAAGCAGCGCTTCGAGCGGCGCGTCATCAAGGGGCTGAAGGGCAGCTATCAGGGGCCGAAGAACCTGAAGGCCTCCGGCAAGGCCGCCGGGACCAAGAAGAAAAAGATCGAGAAGAAGAAGGCGGCCGAGAAAAAGGCCAAACCGGCCGCCAAGCGGCCGAAGGTTGCTCGGCACGAGCCGTCGCCGGTGGTCAGTCAGGACGGCATGGCGCCGCTCAAGCGCAGGAAGCCAGCCGCGGATTGACGCGTCCGGCTTGTATCCAGGCCGCTAGCCACCGGCCTGTTTTTCCGCCTCCTCGATCTGTTTCAGGCGTTTGTCGTAGGCCTCGCATTCGTCGCCGAGCTGATCGGCGCTGCGCTTGAGTTCCATCTGGCGGATTTCCTCGTTGATCTCCTCGGCACGCTGCGGGTCGCGCTCGGTCAGCTGGCTGATGCGCTCGGCCAACTGCTCGGCCTTGGCGGTGACCTCGTCCGGCGTGCACTGCGCATGGGCCGCCGGGCTGGTCAGCAGGGTGGCGGTCAGGGTGATCATCAGCGCTCTCATGGCTCGATCCTCACTCAGTCGTTCTCAATGGTGGATCGCCCCGCGGCTGCTTTAGTTCAGCGGCGAACCCCCGGGCACCGGCCACGGTCGGTATGCATAGGCGCCCCGTTCGCGGGGCCATGACCTGACGGGAGAAAACGCCATGAGCTACAAATGGGACCTGATCCAGCGCCTGCTGCATGAAGCCCAGGCCGGCGCCAACGACAGCTTCAAGCCCCGCCGCTATGCCGAGGAGTACGCAACCCAGCTGGAGAGCGAAGGCCAGCCGCTGCCGAACCTGGATAGCCTGCGTGCGGAGGCTGCGGACTATGAAAGCCTGCTGTTCGAAGGCGGCTTCATCGCCAGCCGGCCGGAAGAGCAGGGTGGCAACGGTGAGAATTTCATTCTCACCGAGCGCGGCGTGCGCCTGCTGGACATACTCGACGGTCCCCAGGGCGATGGCCTGCGCCAGCGCCTGATCGACAAGGGCGAAGCGGCGCTGGTGCCTGAGATTTTCGACGAACTGGCGTGAAGACGTCCGCTACAGGCGGAAGCCGTCGACGATGTAGTCGGCGAGGGTTTCACTGATCGGCGATCGCTGTTGCGGGTTGCGCAGTAGCACGATGCTGCTCTGCGGCAGCCCGGGCAGGCCGTCCGCCTCGCCGAGGATCTGCAGCTCCGGGGTGATCAGGCTCTGCAACTGGGCGGTCATCGCCAGGCCGGCGCCGACCACGGCCATGATCGCCGAGAGGCTGGGGCTGGTATAGGCGATCCGGTAGTCGATCTCCACGGCGTCCAGCGCGTTGCATACCCAGGCACGGCAGAAGCAGTCGGTATTGAAGGTCGCCAGCGGCAGCGGCCGTTGTTCGTGCAGGCTGAAGCCCGGGGCCGCGGCCCAGACGACGTGCTCCTGGCGCAGCAACTGGCCGATCTCGGTCCCCGGCTCGCGGGTGACGATGCTGAGATCCAGGTCGTGGCGCTGCAGCAGCTGGCTGGATGGCTCGCAGTGCACCTCGACCTGCACCAACGGGTAGGCCTGGGCGAAGCGCGCCAGGATGCCGGGCAGAAAGCGCATGACATAGTCATCCGGCGTACCGATGCGCACGACACCGACCATGTGCGGTTGGCGCAGGGTGGTCATCACCTCGCCGTGCAGCTTGAGAATGCGTCGGGCGTAACCCAGCAGGATCTGGCCCTCCGCGGTGAGCCTCACCTGGCGGCCGCTGCGTTCGAACAGCGGGCGCTGCAGCACATCCTCCTCCAGACGCTTCATCTGCATGCTCACCGCCGACTGCGTGCGGTTCACCACGTCGGCTGCGCGGGTGAAGCCGCCATGGTCGGCGATGGCGACGAAGCTGCGCAGCAGTTCGGTATCGATACTCGGATAGTTGGCCATTCATCAATCTCCGAGATGGCAGGCATCAGGAACATTCGTTGGATTGATCTTAAGCCCGGCGCAAGACTGGCGCCAATCCCATTCGGAGGAAACGAGATGAACGCGCAGAAAAGTGCCATGCACGGGTTGATCCACCTGCCGCGGATGACGCAAGCGCCGGCGCCGGGGCTGTTGGCGCGGGCCTGGTCCAGGGTGCGCCGCTGGAACGAGCTGTCGCGTCAGCGCCGCCAGCTCGCCGGGCTCAGCGACGCGATGCTCAAGGACATCGGCCGCAGTCGTGCCGATGTCGAGTTCGAAGCCGGCAGGCCGTTCTGGGACGACCCCGAGCCGCATTGAGGCCTAGTGGCCTGTGCGGTTAGTTGGTTGATTCAAGTTAATGTCCCAGCAGCAGCTTCTGGATGCCCAGGGACAGGCTGACGATCACCAGCATCAGCGCGAACAGCCGCTGCAGCAGGCTGCTGTTGAGGTACTGTGCCAGGCGGTTGCCGGCGAGTACGCCGAAGGCGCCGCCGGCTGCCAGGCCGCCGAGCAACGGCAGCGGTGGTTCGGCGTCGGTGAGGTAGAGCAGGAAGCCGCCGCCGCTGACCAGGGCGATCACCGCCATCGAGGTGGCCATGGCGCTGAGCAGCGACAGCGAAGTGAACCAGAGCAGCGCCGGCACGATGAGAAAGCCGCCGCCGACCCCCATCAACCCGGACAGCAGCCCCACGCCCACGCCGATACCGAGCAGCGCCAAGTGACGATCCTCGATGCTCTCCTTGGCTGGCAAGCCGGCACCGCGCCACATGCGCCAGGCCGACCAGAGCACCAGCAGGCAAAAGGCGACGATCAGCCCGCGCTCGGGGATGAACTGCCCCAGCCATTGCCCCGCGGCATTGCCCGGCAGGCCGAAGATGACCAGCAACAGCAGCGGGCGCCAGGCCACCTGGCCCATGCGCGCGCGCGGAATCGCCCCGATCAGCGCCGACATGGCGACCGCGCCGAGGCTCACGCCGATGGCGTCGCGCAAGGGCAAATGCAGGCTGAGCAGCAGCGGCAGGGCGACCAACGAGCCGCCGGCGCCGGTGAGTCCGAGCAACAGGCCAAGGACCAGGCCGATGCCCAGTGCTTCGAGCAACAGGACGTCCATCAGCGCCTGCCTGGCGATCCGTAGTCGCTGCCGGCGGGGAGGCTCAAAGAAGAGGCGAGGCGCATGCTGTACTCCGTCGAGGGCTGGATCGTCCTCCCAGGCGGGTTAGCAGGCTGTTGAAAAACTACCTGCGTTGCCATCGCGGCGTTAAAAACAGGCTCGTGCGCGAGTCCGATCAAAATGCTCATTTACCGCTCGTAAACTGCGCTTTTTCGCCTGTTTGATTCGCTGACGCTCACCCTTCGGGCCAGCCTTCGGCTGTTACTCCCGTTGGTCGTTGCGCCTTGCGCTGGCTGCCTCGCCTGCGTTTTTCAACAGCCTGTTAGACCCGGATCACGGAGGTGGCCCCGTGATGGCGAACGATTGGCGGGCAGGGCCCGCCGCACGGAGTGTAAACGCGATCAGGGCGCCAGGGTACGGCTGAGGGTGAATGCACCGCGCAGCTCGCCTTCGCGGAAACCGCGGGCCTGGTCCTGCGGATAATGCTGGTCGAGCAAGCCGAGCAGCTCGGGCTTGATGTTTTCGCCATGGCAGCCCAGGCAGGCCTCGGCGGTGCCGATCGCCTTCATGTAGCGGTATTCGCCGCCGACGATTTCGCCGTGGGCGAGTGTTTCGAGCGGCTCGCCGGCGGCAGCGCGCCTGGCGAACTGCTCGAGGACCTGGCGCTCCCAGGCGTCGGGGGCGTTGTCCGGATTACGGATCTTGAGTGCGGTGCGGCCGACCTGCCACGGCGCCTTGCTGTGCTGCTCGGCGATGCCCGGTGCCAGCAACTGGCAGGCTTCCACGGCCTTGCTCGGACCGCCGTCGGCCATCGCTTGCTTGACCGTGCCCAGCAACTGCTGCTGGAAGGCGGGAATCAGGCTGGCGGCTTCGCTGCGCAGTTGTTCGGTGTCGGGCATCGGTGCGGCGTGCACGCCGCATGCGAGCGTGGCTAAGGCGATCAGGGACAGGGCTTTCATGGGGTCTCCGCAGGCTGGAAATATAGTGGGGGGAGTATATCGCTTCTGGCGGAGCCCGATGCAAGCCGCTGGCCTCGTGGCGTGGCGCGGGCGGGGCGTTCGCTCAGCTACCGCGGATCAGTTTGCGCAGCAGGAAACGGTTGGGGTGGCACGCTTCGGCGACGTCGCGCGGCAGTGGCAAGGGTTCGCCATCCAGCCAGCCGGCCAGCAATTCGCCGGACAGCGGTGCGCTGATCATGCCCCGCGAGCCGTGCGCGGTATTGACGTAGAGCCCGTCCAGCCAGGGACAGGCGGCCTGTGGCGTCTGTCGGGCATTCTTGCCCAGCGCCGCATAGGTTTCGGCGAAGCGCTGCGGGTCGGCCAGCGGGCCGATCAGCGGCAGGTAGTCCGGGCTGGTGCAGCGGAACGCCACGCGCCCCTGCAGGGCCTCGGTATGTTGCGGGTCGGCCTGCAGGCGTCGATAGAGATCGCTGGAGATGTCTTCGAGCATGTCCAGGTTGGCCTGGTGCTCGGCCACGCTGGGGGCGCTGTCGGTCTGCTGGAAGTTGAAGCTGGCGCCGAGGGTATGGCTGCCATCGCGCGGCGGGGCGACGTAGCCCTTGGCGCAGAGCACGGTGCGCAGCGCGGCGCTGGCCGGGGTCGCCGGCAGGCAGGAGATCTGCCCGCGGATGCGCTTGAGCGGCAGCCAGGCGCTGTGCTCGAAGCGGGCCGCATCGGCGGCGCCCGCCAGGACCACCACTGGCGCCTGGGCCAGCAGCCGCTCGCCGGCCATGGCCTGCCAGTGGTCGCCGTCGCGGCGCAGTTCGAGGGCTTCATGGTGCTGCAGCAGTTCGATGCCCGGCCGTTGCAGCAGCCAGCGACAGAGCGCCGGCGGATGTGCCCAGCCGGCTTCGGGATAGAACAGGCCGCCCTCGGGCAGGGCGACGCCCGCCAGGGCTTCGGCCTGCTCCCGCGCCAGTGGATGCACCAGGGCGGCCGGGAAGGCATCGGCCAGTTCGGCCTGGCGTTGCCGCTCCTTGTCGTCGTAGGCGATCTGCAGCACGCCGCAGGCCTGCCAGTCGCGGCCCTGCTGCAGATGCTGGAGCAGGCGCCGGGTATGGCCGAAACCGCTGACGACCAGCCGCGACAGCGCCGTGCCGTGGGCCGAGAGCTTGAGATAGAGCACGCCCTGCGGGTTGCCCGAACCCTCCTGGGCCGCTTCGGCCTGGCGTTCGAGCAGGGTGACCTGCCAGCCCCGTGCGGCCAGGGAGGCCGCCGTGGCACAGCCGGCGAGGCCGGCGCCGATCACCAGCGCGCGGCGTGCCGGGGCCACGAAGGTCGGGCGGGCGTACCAGGGCTTGACCTCGCTGCGGGGCTCGCCAACGAAGCGGCCGCGGAGGATTTCCCGCTTGTGGCCGAAGCCCGCTACCCGCTGCATGTCGAAGCCGGCCTCGGCCAGCCCGCGGCGCACGAAGCCGGCGCTGGTGAAGGTGCCCAGGGTTGCGCCCGGCGCCGAGAGCCGCGCCAGTTCGGCGAACAGCGCCGGCTGCCACATGTCCGGGTTCTTCGCCGGAGCGAAGCCGTCGAGGAACCAGGCATCGATGGTCGCATCGAGGCTCGGCAGGGAGTCCAGCACGTCGCCGACCAGCAGCGTCAGCACCACCCGGCCGTCGGCGAAAAGCAGGCGCTGAAAGCCCGGGTGCAGCGCGACGTACTGCTCCAGCAACTGTTCGGCCAGGGGTTGCAGTTCCGGCCAGAGCGCCAGTGCCCGCGCGAGATCCTCGCGGGTCAGGGGGTGCTTCTCGACGCTGACGAAATGCAGTTGCGCCCGCGCATCGGCAACGCGCTCGAACAGCTGCCAGGCGCAGAGGAAGTTCAGGCCGGTGCCGAAGCCGGTTTCGCCGATCACCAGCCGTTGCCCCGGCTGCAGCGCGGCGAAGCGCTGCGCCAGCGCGTTCTGGGCGAGGAACACGTGCTCGGTTTCCGCCAGGCCCGAGGCGCGGGAGAAGTACACGTCGCCGTAGCGGCGCGATTGCGGTAGGCCGTTTTCGTCCCAGTCGAGTTCGGCGTGCTGGAAGGGAGGGCGATCATGCATGGGCGAATCCTGAATAGAACGGGCGGCTCGGTTGGCAACCTGCGGGCCGGGCGTGCGGCTCGCAGGTTCTGTCGTCAGCTGTCGACCCGGGCTTGTTGCTCCAGTCGACCGATGGCCGCGTCCAGCTCGTCGAGCGCGGCTTCGCTGTCGGGGTGGTTCTGCTTGAGCAGGGTTTCGCTCTGCTGGCAGGCGCTGCGCAGTTGCGGCACGCCGCAGTAGCGGGTGGCGCCGTGCAGGCGGTGGACGCGTTCGATCAGCGCCTGGCGATCGCCGGCCTGGCGCGCCTCGCGGATCGTCTGGCGGTCAGCGGCCAACGAATGCAGCAGCATGCTGAGCATGTCGGCGGCGAGATCGGCCTTGCCGGCGGCCAGGCGCAGGCCTTCTTCCGCGTCGAGCACGGCGAGGGCCTGCTCCGGCGGCGGCAGCAGTTCCACGGTGCGTTGTGGCTGGCTGCGCAGGGCCAGGCCGGTCCACTTGAGCACCACCTGGGCCAGCTGGCGTTCGCTGATCGGCTTGGTCAGATAGTCGTCGAGACCGCTCTGCAGCAGCGAGCGCTTTTCGTTGGCCAGGGCATGGGCGGTGAGCGCGATGATCGGCAACGGCGCCGCGCCGCTGGTGCTCTCCCACTGGCGAATGGCTTCGGTGGTCTGCCGTCCGTCCATGCCTGGCATCTGTACGTCCATCAGCACCAGGTCGAACGGGTGCTGCTTGACCGCTTCCAGCGCCGCGGGGCCATTGTCCACCGCGATGACGTCGGCGCCCATGTCGTCGAGCAGGGTCTTGACCAGCAGCAGGTTGGCCGGGTTGTCGTCCACGCAGAGCACCCGCGCGGCGCGGCTGGGCGCGGGCTGCTCGGGTTCGTTATAGGTCAGCTGCGGGCGCACCAGTTCGAGCAGCACGCGCTGCAGCTTGCGGGTGCAGGCCGGCTTGCCCTGCAGCTGGGTGTGCGTATGCCCTCCGGGCAGGGCGTCGTGATAGTGGGCCTGCTCGGTCGTCGGGCAGAGCACCACGCATTGGCAGCCGAGGGCCTCGATCTCCGCCAGGTAGCGGCTGAGCTGCTCGGGTTCGATTTCACGACGGGTGACACCCAGCACCGCCAGGTCGATCAGTTGGCTGCCCTGGCGCTCGGCGCCGATCACCTGTTGCATCTGTTCGAGGCTGTCGAAGGCCTGCACCTGCAGGCCGCAGCTCTCCAGCTGGTGCTGCAGGGCCTGGCGCGCCAGCGGGTGCTGCTCCAGCAGGCCGACGCGACGGCCGAGCAGGGCCGGGTGAGGGTGGTCTTCGATGTCGTCGCGGGCCTTGGGCAGGTTCAGGCTGATCCAGAACTCCGAGCCTTCGTCGGGGATGCTGTCGACGCCGATCTCGCCGCCCATCTGTTCGATCAGGCGCTTGGAGATGACCAGCCCCAGGCCGGTGCCGCCGGGCTGGCGCGACAATGAGTTGTCGGCCTGGCTGAAGGCCTGGAACAGCGCGCGCAGGTCCTGGTCGGTCAGGCCGATGCCGGTGTCCTGCACACTGATGCGCAGTTGCGCACGCTCGGCGCTGTCGTCCTCGACCATGGCGCGCACCGCGATGGTGCCCTCGTTGGTGAACTTGATGGCGTTGCTGATCAGGTTGGTCAGCACCTGCTTGAGCCGCAGCGGGTCGCCCACCAGCGACAGCGGCGTGTCGCGATAGACCAGGCTGACCAGTTCCAGCTGCTTGGTGTGCGCCGCCGGGGCGAGGATGGTCAGGGTGTCCTCGATCAGGTCGCGCAGGTTGAAGGGAATGCTGTCGAGCACCAGCTTGCCGGCCTCGATCTTGGAGAAGTCGAGGATGTCGTTGATGATCACCAGGAGCGCCTCGGCGCTGCTCTGCACGGTCTCGGCGAACTCGCGCTGCTCCGGCTCCAGGTCGGTGTCCAGCAGCAGGCCGGTCATCCCGATGACGCCGTTCATGGGCGTGCGGATCTCGTGGCTCATGTTGGCCAGGAACTCGCTCTTGGCCGCGTTGGCGTCCTCCGCCTCCGCCGCCAGCTGGTTGGCCCGCGCGATGGCGCGCTCCAGCTCGCGGTTGGCCGCGTCCGTCTGCTCCTTGGCCCGCAGGAGCGCCTCGTCCGCCTCCTTGCGCTCGCTGATGTCACGGGCGTAGGCGAAGCTGAACTCGTGACCGTCCGCGGCGACGTAGTTGGCGGTGATCTCGACCGGGAAGACCTCGCCGGTCGCCGTCCGATGCCGCGTCTCGAACGTCAACGACCCCTGCTCCTTGAGCTCGTGCCAGTGCTCTTCCCAGCGCTCGGGAATCATGTCGGAGTCGAGATCGAAGACAGTCCTGGCCAGCATCTCCTCGCGCGAGCAACCGTGACGGCGGCAGACGGATTCGCTCGCGTAGAGCACCCGGCCGTCGGCCCCGATCCAGTGGATCAGGTCGGCGGAGCGGTCGACCGAGAGCTGCGTGAGCCGCAGCGCTTCCTCGATCCGCTTGCGCTCGCTGATGTCGCGGAAGGTGACGATGGCGCCGACGAGGTCGCCGTCCTGCCGGACGGGCCGAGCGATGTAGTCGACCGGGAAGTGTGTACCGTCCAGGCGCCAGAACACCTCTTCGTCCACATGGCTCTCCGCGCCCTCCTTGTAGGCCGCCGCATGCGGGCACTCTGCCGAGGGGTACGGGCTGCCGTCGGCGTGGGAGTGATGGATGGCCCCGTGCAGCTCCCGGCCGACGAGGTCGTCGGCCGAGCGGCCAAGCAGCTTCTCGGCCGCAGAGTTCATGAACGTCACTCGGCCGGCGGTGTCGATGCCGACGATGCCGTCACCGGCGGACTCCAGCAGCAGCCGCGAACGCTCCTCGGCCTCCCGTAGCGCCTGCTCGGCGAGAGTCCGCCTGGTGGCGTCCCACGTGAGTCCGCCCATGCGCACCGGCGTGCCGGCGGCATCGCGATAGACCCTGCCGCGCTCAGCCAGGTAGGCGATCGTGCCGTCCGGCCTCACAACGCGGAACTCGGTTTCGTAAGCCGCGCCCGGCTCCATGGCCGTCTCGAGCGCCGCGTCGAGCACGGCGTGGTCGTCCGGGTGGATGGTCTCGTAGAAGACTTCGAACGGTCCCTCGCGCTTCTCCGACTCCATGCCGTACAGGGTGGCGAGCATGTCGTCCCAACGCGCCGTGTCGGTCTTCATGTCCCAGTCCCAGGTACCCACCTCGGCCGCCTTGAGCACCAGATCGAGGCGTTCCTCGGCGGCGGCCAGGGCGCGGGCGGCGCGCCTCTCCTCGGTCACGTCGCGCAGCACGCCCTCGACGCCGAGCACCTCACCGGCCGCGTCGCGATAGAAATGGCCGTTGGCGGCCGCCTCGATGAGCTCTCCGTCGCCACGCTTCAGCATCAGGTCGTGGTCGCTCACGGCTCCGTCGGTCTCGATCTCGCGGACCATGGCCGCCTGCTCGTCGGGGTCTACGCCCAGGTCGCGCACGACGCTGAGGCCGAGGACCTGCTCGACGGAGTCTAAGCCGAACAGGCGTGCGAAGGAGGGACTGGCCATGACCACATCGCCGCTCTTGTCGGTGCGGTACAGGGCGTTCTGCATGTTCTCGAGCACCGAGCGATACTTCGCCCTGCTCTCGTCCAGGCTGGCGGCCGCGAAGCGCATGCGGTCCTGCACGGCCATGAAACCGATGATGATGAGCGCCAGCAGCAGGGTGACCAGGATCGGCGGCAGCCGGTGTCGGGCGATCCCCGTGACCCAGTCTGATGCATCGATGTCGAGCCCCAGGACGCCCACGACGCTGCCGTCGTTCGGGTCCTCGATCGGCACGAAGCCGGAGACGAACGTGCCGTACTCGTCGGCATACGGCCCCACCACCAGGTCGCTGCCGGCACGGAAGGTCGACGCCAGTCCGTCCGGCGGCTCCTCGTACGGGACCCCGGGCTCCGCGTGGCCGGGATCGTCGAGCGGGATGCCGTCCACGGTGAACACGATCTGGTCGTCTTTGAGTGCCATGAGGTAGAACCAGCGGATATCAGACCCGGCGTCGTCCATCTGGGTGAACTGATCCCGCAGGCGCCGGTAGTCGGCCGTCAGCAGATCGGCCGGCGACGCGCTGAGGCTCTCCACACGCTGCGAGTCGATCGCGCCGGCCACCAGCCCGGTCCGTTCCAGAAGGCGCGACCGCGCCGCCGACTCCTCCGTTTCGCCCGCCCGCTCGGTCACGAACCAGCCGCCGGCCAGCACCACCACGAAGGCCAGGGCCAGTCCAGCCTGGACGCGCGCGCTGGTGCGATCGGACGCTCCCGGATGCTCATGCTTCAGCAGCCTTCGCGAGTGCACCCAGAGTCCGGCGACGAAGACGACGGCGATGGCGATGACGACGATCTGGACCGGCACGCCGATGGTCGACAGGACGGCCTCGCGATTGACGATGGAGGCCGGGAAGAACGCTGCCGCGGGACCGAAGATGTACTCCAGCAGCACGAGCGGGACCATGGCGACGTCCGCGGTGAGCAGGGAGCCGCCGCCCACCGTCGCCGAGCGGGCGCAGCGGTAGATGGCGAGCGCCGCCCACAGCCCGCCGGGCAGACCGACGGCGTACCGGAACGAGACGTTCAGTCCGGTGAAGCCGGCGAGCCCGCCGACGCAGGCCACGGCGACGAGCGGCAGGAGGATCCACGGACTCACACGACGCCCGCCGCTCGCGTGCCAGCCGCGGCGGGCGAACTCGAAGAGGCAGGCGCAGGAGCCGGCCAGCAGAGCCGTCCTCACCACCTGCACGCCGTCCCCGCTGCCGACGCTGACCATCAGCGAGACCACCCACACGTTCAGGCCGTGGAGGACGGCCGACGCGCCCATCCAGCGCCATGGCAAAGGAGACGTGGTCCGCGTCAGGCTCAGGGTGACCATCGCCAGCACGAAGTAGCCGAGGCCGTACACGGCGTAGATGTAGTCCATCTGACCCTGGAAGACGTCGGTCATGTCACCTCGTGCGTCAGCGTCAAAGTGCCCCTGCGTGGTCTCGAATCACCTATCGGGTGCGACCTGAGCACACTTGAGCGTCGCACGATGACTCGTCACCTGCGCCGGAGGCAACCATTGTCACCCTCGCCGAGCCATCGTCACTCTCGACTACTGCCGGTGCCGCGCCTGCGCTCAAGGGACGCGGCACACGGAGTGTTCTCAGGCCCCTCACACAGGTACGCGCAACGGGAGCGACCGCCACCGACCCCTTCGGGATTGTTATCGTTATGATCGATGTGATTACACACTGGAGGCCCGCTGTGATCCGCACCCAGATCCAGCTGACAGCGCGACAGGCAGACGAACTGAAGCGATGGGCCGACGAGCGGGGCGTCTCGATGGCAGCCGTGATACGCGAGGCCATCGACGAGCACCTTTCCCGGCGCGGCCGGCCGTCCCGAGAAGACACCGTTGCACGCGCCATCGCGGCCGCCGGCTGCGCTCGCTCGGGCAGCGGCGACGTCTCTCGCCGCCACGACGACTACTTCGCCGACGCAGCGCTGAACGGTGACGAGCGATGACCGCGACTTTCGGCGGTCCCGCGTTCGTCGACACGTCCGCGCTCATCGCGCTGATCGACGCCGACGACGATCGTCATGCGGCGACCCTGGCCGTGTGGCGCCACGGACTGCTGACTAGCGGCGCCTTCCTGAGCACCAACTACGTCGTCCTCGAGACCGCCGCCGTGGTGCAGCGGCGGTTCGGGCTCACCACGCTGCAACGCTTCGTGACCGACATGCTGCCGGCGATCACCATCCACTGGGTCTCCGACGGCGATCACGACGCCGGCCTGGCGGTCCTGCTTGCCGAGCGGCGGCGGCGTCTCTCCTGGGTCGATTGCGTCAGCTTCGTCGTCATGCGCAGGCTCGGCGTCGTCACGGCCTTCGCCCTCGATGAGCACTTCGAGCAGCAGGGCTTCACCGTCGTGCCGGCCGCATGAGAGACGCCGGCGCGTGCGCGGACCACGTCAGGGCGCCGCGGGTATCTCCTCCGGCACAGTCGCGTCAGCGCGCGCGAACCAGCTCGCACCGGCAGCCGCCACTACCACGGCGCCGATAGCCGCCAGCTCGACACTCGACAGCCGCTGGCCCACCACCAGGAAGCCGGTGAGCGCCGCGATCGCCGGCTCCAGGCTCAGCAGCACGCTGTACGTGTGCGCACGCACCAGTCGCAGCGCCAGCAGCTCCAGGAAGTACGGGAACGCCGACGAGAGCACGGCCACCGCCGCCCCCAGCAGAAAGGCCTCCGGAAAACCGGCCGTCGTGAACCCCGTCACCGCCAGTATTGGCGACAGCAGGACCGACGAGCCCACCAGCATGAGCGTGGTCACCTGCAGCGGATCGAGCGAGCGCACGGCGCGACGGCCGAACACCAGGTACAGCGCCCACCACAGCGCCGCCGACAGCGACAGCAGCACTCCCAGCGTGCCGACCGATCCGGTGGGTCCGGCGAGCAATACCACGCCGCCGGCCGCCAAGGCGATCCAGAGGAAGTCGAGCGGTCGCCGCGATCCGACGACCGCCACCGCCAGCGGCCCCAGGAACTCGATCGCGACCACCACGCCGAGCGGCGCATACGCAAGCGCCGCGTAGAAGCTCAGATTCATCGCGAACAGCGAGAAGGTGACCAGCAGCACCGGCAGTCGCTCGCCACGGGCGGGCAGGCGCAGCGAGCGCGGCCGCACGGCCACCAGGATCACGGCGGCGATGACGGTGCGCAGCCACAGCGCCTCGACGATGCCGACCGCGCCGATGACGCTCACCGCCAGCGCCGAGCCGGTCTGCATGGAGAGCGCGATGACGATCACGAGCAGCGGCGCGAAGGCCGCCGACGATCTCAAGGCTGTACGGTGCCGTTGCATGGCTCACACGATAGTAGCCGAACGGCGCTTCCGTGCTAGCATCGCAAGCATGCAGACGGCCGTCGGTACACAACGGCGGGGACCCGGGCGGCTCGCCTACGATGGTGGTGTCGCGGCCGCCGTGGCTGTCCTCGCCTTCGTGCTCCTCGTCCTGACCAGCCTGGTCTCGTTCAACCTCTTCCATTCGCTCGTCGAGCTGGCCTACGCCACGGTCGCCTTCTGCGTCTTCATCATCGCCTGGACGCTGCGCGAGTTCCTCGACGACGACTTCCCCGTCTTCCTCGGTACGGCCCTCATGGCGACGGCGCTGCTGCACGTCGTCCACCTCGTCGACTACGCCGGCCTCGATCTCATCTCGCCATCGTCGGACCCTCCGACCCAGCTCTGGCTGGCGGCCACATTCGTTGGGAGCGTCTCGTTCCTCATCGCACCGTTCGTGCTCGGGCATCGCCTGCGCATGGCACCCATCGTCGTGGCGTACCTCGTCCTCGACGGGCTGGTCATCGCCGCCGTCTACTGGTGGCGGGTCTTCCCGTCGGCGTTTGTCGATGGCCGCGGGCTGACCACGTTCAAGATCGTCGCCGAGTACGTCATCTGCGGCATCCTGGCGGCCGCCGTCATCGTGCTGTGGCGCAAGCGCGACTTGCTGGCACGGGGCGCGTTCCGCTACCTCACGGCCGCTCTCGTGGCGCGCATCGTCGCCGAGTTGTGGTTCACGTTCTACGTAGGTCCGTTGACGTGGCCCAACCTGCTGGGCCACGTGTTCCTCCTGCTCTCCGCGATGCTGATCTACCAGGCGGTCGTGCAGGACTCCCTGACCCGGCCACACGCGCTGGCCGTGCAGAACCTGCAGCTCAGCGAGAAGGCCGCCCGCTCCGCCCAGCGTGAGGAGGAAGCGATGAGCCGGGCGCTCGATCAGCTACTGGAGCTGACGCCGTCGCTGTACGAAGAAGGCGACCCGCGTGACGTGGGGACGGTCGCCTGTGAAGGTGCACGGCGACTGTTCGACTGCGACGCCGCGATGCTGTTCCACGTCGACGACGAGGCGCTGCGGCTGGTGGCGGTCGAGCCGGCGCCGCCGGTCCTGCACCGGCAGTGGCTGCCCATCCCGCGCGACGGCGCCCTGGCCGAGCAGCTCGCGCGACGTATCCCGACCTTTGTGCGCTGCGGGATCGACTGCGGGAGCGCGACCTGCGGCGCCGACGGGGATGCAGAGGGCTGCGACATGCACGCCATGCTCGGTCTGCGGACGGTGCTGCGGGCGCCGATCAGCGTCGGGGGCCGGGCCGACAGCCTGCTCGTGCTCGGCTGGTCGACCGAGCGCCGCGAGCCGAGCAAACGGACGCTCGCGCTCGTACAGCGTTTCTGCGATCAAGTCGGGGTGGCGCTCGTCGAGACCCGCCGGCTGGCGGAACAACAGCGCGCCGAGTCCGTGCATCGCCGCTTCGCCGGCAGCCTGCTGCCGAACCTGCCGGTGGACCATCCGGGGCTGCTCGTGCGCTGCGTCTACCAGCCCAGCGAACAACGCCTCGAGCTGGGTGGCGACTTCATCGACGTGCTCGACCGCGGCGACGCCGGCGTGGCAGTGCTCGTCGGCGACGTGTCCGGACACGGCCCCGATGCCGCCGCCCTGGGGGCGACGCTGCGCTCCGGCTGGGAAGCGCTTGTGGTCGCCGGCGCCGACCCCGTCACCATCGCGCACGCGCTCGACGATGTGATGCGGCGTGAGCGGGCGGCGCCCGAGGTGTTCGCCACATCGTTCATGGCCTGGATCGATCCGGATCGCGCCGAGATGGCGTTCCTCAACCTCGGGCATCCGCCGCCACTTCTGAGCGCGGGGGGGAACGTGGCTTCGATCGTCAGCCGCGCACAGCCTCCCCTCGGCGCCGCCGACCTGCCGCTCGATCCGCCCGAAGCCCTGCGTCTGCCCGCCGACTGGAGCCTGGTCTTCTACACCGACGGCCTCATCGAGGGCCGCATCGCGCCCGGCAGGCCGGAACGCTTCGGCGAAGAGCGACTGCGCGAGATCCTCGGCGGATACGAGCTGGACAACCTGTCGGAGGCCGGTCTCCTCAAGATCCTGCGCGGCATCGAGACCATCTGCGGCCCGTTCAGCGACGACGTTGCCGTGGTGATGGTCTCAGCGGCCGACCGCGCTCCTTCCCCGGAGGACGATCGACCGGCCCTCAGGACGCGTGTCCATGATGCCGCGGCAGCACGTGCACGGCCGACGCCTTGAAGCCTGCCACGACGGCATCCCCGACTCCCAGCTGCAGATCGTCGAGCGCCGCCTGCGTCACCATGGCCACGATGCGCAGGTCGCCGCGCACGATGTCGACCAGCCGCAGGCGGCCGCTGGACCGGACGCCGGCCACGCGGCCCTCAAGGCAGTTGCGCAGGCTGGTCTCGCCGGACTCCGGCAGGTGACGCAACAGTACGACGTCCTCCGGGAAGACGAAGGCGAGAGCCGGTCCAGGCTCGGCCTCACCGACGACAAGCGTCGTGCCGTCGACCAGCACCAGGCACACGGCGCCGTCCTGCGCCTCGATGACTCCCTCGAACGACGTCTCCATGCCGAGGAACCCGGCGACCTCCTCGCTCTGCGGCCGGCCGAACACCTCTGAGGCCGTGCCCTGCTGCCGCACACGGCCGTCGGTGAGGAAGGTCACGTGGTCGGCGACCGCCGCCGCCTCTTCGCGATCGTGCGTCACCCACACCGCCGAGACCGAACGCTGGGAGAACACGTCGAAGAGGTCTGTCATCAGGGAGCGCCGCGTCGGCGGGTCAAGCGAAGCCATCGGCTCGTCGAGGAAGAGCACCTGCGGCTCCACCGCCAGGGCTCGAGCGATGCTGACGCGCTGCGCCTCACCGCCGGAGAGCCCGTCGCGGCGGCGGTCGGCCAGGTGCTCGATGCCGAGCAGTTCGAGCGCGGCGCGCGCCCGCCGGCCGCGCTCCCGGGCGCCGATGCCGTGCAGTCGCAGGCCGATCTCGACGTTGCCCAGGACCGTCGTCGAGAGCAGGTAGGGCTTCTGGAACACGGAGGCGGTGGCGCGCCGCAGCACGGCGCGATCGCGTCCCGAGCACACCGGCTTGCCGGCCAGCTCCAGCGTGCCGGTGGCCTTGATCAGGCCGCCGACGGCACGCAGCAGCGTGCTCTTGCCGGCGCCGTTGGGTCCCATCACCACGTGCGTCCGACCGGGGAGCACATCGAACGCCTCGGCGTGCACGAGCGTGCAACCGCCGAGGGTGACGCTCAGGTCGCGGGCCGAGATGATCGGCCCGTCAGGCATGGCGCCGCCCCCGCTGCTGGACGATCGTCATCGCCAGGCTGGCAGCGAAGACCAGCAGCAGCAGGATGATGCTCAGCGCGATGGCGGTGGGGAAGCGGCCGGCACGCGTCTCCTCCACGACGCCGGTGGTGAGCACCTGCGTCTGGCCGCGGATGTTGCCACCCACCATCATCACCGCGCCGACCTCGGAGATGATGCCGCCGAAAGCCGCCATCACGGCCGCCAGGAGCGTGACCCAGATCTCCTTGAGCAGCAGCCAGAACGCCTGCAGGCGGCCGGCGCCCAGGGCGACGATCTGCAGGCGGAAGCCAGGGTCGAGCTGCTGCACTGCGGCCAGCGACAGCCCGGTGACCAGCGGCAGGGCGATGAGTACCTGCGCCACCACCATCGCCCAGTTCGTGTAGAGCAGGCGAAGAAAGCCGAACATGCCGTTGCGGGACAGCAGCAGCGAGACGAGGAGCCCTACTACCACCGGCGGCACCCCCATGCCGGCGTTCACCGTGGCGACCGTGAGATGTCGCCCGCGGAACTCGCTGAGGCCCAGCGTGACGCCCAGCGGCAGGCCGATCAGGCTGGCGACGAGCAGCGCCAGCCCCGAGACCCAGAGCGAGCGCAGCATGATCTGGTAGACGTCCGCATCGCCGCCGAACAGGAGGCGGAACGCTTCGACGATGCCTTCGAGGATCAGTTCCATGGCCTGCTGATGCTACCGCAGAGCCTCTCCGGCAGGCGTACCGCCATGCCGGAGAGGCTCTGCGCGGCGAGGGCGGCCCGGACTCAGCACAGCCCGGGCCGCCACGAGGCCGCCGACAATCGGGGGTGACCGGCGGCTCCCGCGCGTTCGCCGGATCAGCTCATCGACCCAGGGCGCTCGCGTTCGGCGCGAACAACGGCTGGCCGAACTCGGCCCTGCCGTAGTCGGCCAGCGCGTCCTGGATCTGCCTGCTCACGAGCAGATCGGCGAACTGCTCCGCACCGGCGGCGTTGACCGTCGGGTGCAGGTTCTGGTTGACGATGATGACGCTGTAGTAGTTCGCCAGGTCGTCGCTCTCCTTCGTGAGGACCACCAGGTCGAGGTCGTCCTTCATGGAGAGATACGTGCCGAGGTCGGTCAGCGTGTAACCCTGCTTCTCGTTGGTGATGCGCAGCGTCTCACCCATGCCCTGGCCGGTCTCGATGTACGAGTCGCCGGACGGCTCCACACCGGCCGCCTCCCACAGGCCCAGCTCCTTTGTGTTGGTCCCGGAGTCGTCGCCGCGGGAGACGAACAACGACTCGGAGTCGGCGATCGCCTTCATGGCAGCGGTCGCCGAATCGGTGCCGCCGACACCGGCGGGATCGTCAGCAGGCCCCACGATGGCGAAGTAGTTGCGCGCCACGGGGAGCCTCAGGGTGCCGTAGTCCTGGGCCATGAACTCCTCTTCGGCCGCCGGGGAGTGGACGACCAGGACATCGGCCTCGCCGCGCTCGCCCATCGCCATCGCCTCACCGGAGCCGACCGCGATGAGCTTCACCTCGATCTGCGGCTGCGCCTCGTTGAACGCCGGCAGCACCAGATCGTCCATGAGCCCGGAGTCCTTGACGCTGGTCGTCGTGGCAAGGATGAGCTGGTCGGCTTTGACCTGGCCGCCGGACGCGGCCTCGCCGCCGCCCTCGTCGGCCTCCGACCCACACCCTGCCGCCAGCACCATGACGAGCGTCAACGCCACGACGATGAGCGCCGCCGCGGCGGCGGACCACCGCGAATGTCCGGTCGTGCTCCCTGCCTGCCTCATGACCCACCTCCAGTCGGGTGACCTGCCCGCTTCTCACACGAGACCGACAGCGGCATCGTCAGCGACACCAGGCGCGGCGCCCCGACGCCGCCGACCGCAGGCACGACCGCAGACGCCGGTCGTCCGGCGGCGCAGCGCGGGTAGTGTCCGGTCACGCGGCCGGCGGCGTCGTCAGCGACACCGCGGTGCGTGGGAACACGAGAGAGCGCGCTCTCCTTTCCGCACTGGGAGGCGCGACGGTTTCCCTGTCGCGCCCTGCCGGCGCCGGCGCCGTAGACGGGAGTCCGTAGGCATCCGGCACTCGGAGAAGCGTCATGAGACTATCGAGGCCGGCGCCGGGAGGCAAGCGGAGGGCCGGCCCGTCCACCGATGCACCATCGCTCGCCGAGGCGACGAGGCATCCGGCGCGCCCGTCCTCAGAGGTCGGTGCGGATGACCTCCCAGAAGCGCGGACCCTCCTGGCCCATGGCCCAGATCGAGATGCCGGCGATGTCGGGATGCTTCTCACGCAGGTGCTTCAGCTTGGCCTGCACTGCGGCGCGGTCCTGCACGTAAGCGTGATGGGCCACGCCGTAGTCGTCGGTGAACTTCAGGATCAGCTCGCCCGAGCCCTCATCGCGGGCGGCGTTGCTCAGGAACGCCTGCGGCAGCGCCGCCACCTCCCTGGCCGTCATGGCCCGCGCCGTTCCCGCCCGCCAGCTGTAGCCGAAGAACGGGATGCCCATGTAGATCTTCTCCGGCGGCACCTCTCTCCCGGCGAAGCGGAGCACCTCGTCGACCCACTCGAACGGCGCCTGCGGACCGGGATCGCTCCAGGGTCCACTGTATGCGTACAGCATGATCTTGAACTGATCGACCACCGCGCCGAGACGCGCGTAATCCATCACCTGCTGCGCGGACCAGCTCCCCGGCTCTGATGTCTTGGGAAAGACGGCGATGGAAAGGAAGCGGCCACGCTTGTGCAGCGCCGCCGCCAGCTCCTCGACGAACAGCGACAGACGGTCGCGATCATCGGCGTGCATCTCCTCCCAGTCGAGATCGATGCCGTCGTAGCCCTTCTCCAGCACCAGCCGAACGAGGGCCCGCACATGGCGGCGTCTCGTCTTCTGGGTCTGAAGGATCGCCGAGACCGTATCGGCGCTGAAGGCAGCCCCGAACCTCGGGGAGTTGACGACCGTGGCGAAGACGTTGACCTCGGCGTCGGCCGCCTCGGCGACCAGGTCGAGATCCTCGTTCTGGGCCAGCACGCTGCCGTCCGGCTGGGAGTGGTACCAGTCGAAGTCGATCTCATCGACCGCCTTCTCCTTCAGGGCGGCGCGCACCGACGCCGCGCCGCCCAGCGTCCAGGCGGTGACGCGGTACTTCCTGCCGCCCATGGGCTCGCGCAGATAGCCGATCGGTGGCTCCCCCGGGCGCTGCAGGCCATCGCCACCGCCACTGCCGCCGGCGGTCAGCATGATCACCACGACCACGACGAGCGCCACCAGGGCGAGACCTCCGAGCACGAGCAGACGCTGCCGGCCCAGACGCGCACGGCGCGCCGCCCGTCTGACGCTGCGGCGCTCTCCGGGAGGCTCGGCCTCGACCGTGTGGCTCATCGATGTGTCTCTGTGCTCGTCCATGATCCCGACGGCGCCCTGGCGATCCCGCCGCTCGGCCACCGTGCCGACGGCGCTGCGGCGGTCCTTTCACGTCCCGTGCCGCCTGCCCTGCGGCCCAGGCACCGTGTCATCGGCCACAGCCACGCGTCAACCCGGCGGGGTTGACGGCACCTCTCCGCGGCGACCGTTCGCGGACGCGAAAGACGGGGGGGTGCCGCCCCCGAATGACGCCGGCAGACTCACGCTGCGCGATCCGATGCCGCAACGGTGCGCCCGTTGACGGTGGCCATGTTTCTTGGCAGCGTGACGAGCGTCGTAGTGGACGGCGCCATCGAGAGGAGCAGGCGGTGACCGAGACCACTGATAACCGGGCGCCGCACACCACGCGCGGACTGCTGACAGCCGCGGCCGCCGGAGTGGTGATCACGATAGTCGTCTGGCTGATCGCCCGCCGGACCGCCGCCGACCCCTATTCCGGCGGCGAGTTCCGGCTCTTCTTCAGCACGCCGTTCTACCTCAAGGCCTGGCTGGCCACCGCGGCGCTGGTCGTGGCCGCCTCGCAGCCGCTCACCGGCCCGTGGCTCTTCGGCAAGCTGCCGTGGCGCCGGCCGCCGTGGCTGGGGCGCTTTCATCGCATCGCCGGCTGGCTCAGCGTCGTCCTCACCCTGCCGGTCGCCTACCTCTGCGTCTTCGAGGTCGGCTTCTCGACCTCGCCCGCGCGCGCGCTGGTGCATTCGATCCTCGGCTGCGCGCTCTACGGTGCTTTCGCCGCCAAGGTCATCGTGGTCCACGTGAAGCGCTCGCCATACTGGGCCTTCGCGCTCACCGGCGGTCTGGTCTTCGTCCTGCTACTGGCCGTGTGGTGGGTGAGTGCCTTGTGGCTCTTCCGCACCGTGGGCGTGAGTCCCTGAGAGGAGGTCGAAGGCACGCCGGCCGGGCGGGGCCGGCGGACCCTGCTCAGTCCGCGCCGCCACACTCAGATCTGCGACGCCGCATTCAGCTCTCCGGGGCGGCGGCCGCCTCCGCCGCCACCTCCTTCTCGCCCTTGAGCACCACCAGGGCGCCGGCGGCCACGATCAGCAGGCCGCCGAGCAGCGTCCATCCCGACGGTACCTCGCCGACCAGCAGGAGCGCGTACAGCGGCGCCGCCATCGGTTCCAGATACCCGAGGATCGGCACGTGCTGGACCGGGATGAAGCCGACGCCCTCCGTCCACAGCATGTAGGTGAACGCCGTGCAGACCGTGCCGAGGATGAGCCCCGAGAGCAGGTCGCGCCCGGTGAGGCCGCTGCCGAACACCCATGTCTGGACCACGGCCAGAGGCAGCAGGAAGAGCGTATCCAGGACTCCTTCGGCGATCACGATGGTGGCGCTGCGCAGGCCCTTGGCGCGCAGCGCGCTGACGCTCATCATGAAGCCCGCCAGCAGCATCCCGGCGAGCAGCCCGCACACCACGCCCCACACCGAGAAGCGTACGTCCTGACCCAGGACCGGCGGCACGATGATGAAGGCCAAGCCGCCCATGGCGATGACGAACGACGGCCAGACGATCCATTCCGTCCGCTGATGCAGCACGGTGGGCGCCAGCAGAGCGACCCACAGCGGCGACAGGAACAACAGGAACATACCGATGGCGACGTCGGTGAGCCGCATGCTCATGAAGAACAGCACGAGCGTCGCCGAGTCCAGCAGGGCCATGATCACCAGCAGCTTGAAGATGCCGGGCCGCCGGATCTCGCGCCACAGCCGGGGGCGCGCGAAGAACACGGCGAGGGCCGCGGCGGCGATGGCCATGCGCAGCACCACGAGCATGCTCTCCGGCGCCTCGACCCAGGTGACGAGGGCGCCGATCGACCCCATGATGACGTACGAGACGGCCACCATGGCGTAGCCGCGGGTGCGTTGTGTGCGGGTGACGTCCACGCGCTCCTTTCGGAACCTGCCCGGAGGGTACCGGGAGCGCCATCCGGTCGCCACCGGGCCTCAGCGACCGACCGGTCGCCACCGGTCGTGAACGCGACCGCTATCGGCCGCGAACGCAGACCGGCCGCCACGGGGACGGCCGGTCACGCCACTCAATGTCGGTCGTCTGGCCAGGCCGCTACGTGCGCTCCACGTCCTCCAGCTTCAGCGCTTCTTTGGTCAGCCGTTCGGTGCCCGGTGCGCCGCCCGGCCGCTCCATCACGAAGCGGTAGATGAGGCCGCCGATCGTGCCGCCGATGATCGGGAACACGAAGAAGACCCACAGCTGCGCCAGCGCCCAGTCACCGACGAAGACGGCCGGCGCCAAGCTGCGCGCCGGGTTCACGGAGGTGTTGCTCACCGGAATGGTGATCAGGTGGATGAGGGTGAGGGCGAAGCCGATGGCGAGCGGGCCGATGGCCGCCGGGGCCCGCTTGTCGGTGGCCCCCTGGATGACGAAGACGAAGAAGGCCGTCATGACGATCTCGGCCACGATCACGGCGGCCAGCGTGTAGCCGCCCGGTGAGTGGTCGCCGTAGCCGTTGGCAGCGAAGCCGTCGCTGAGGCTGAAGCCGGCCTTGCCGCTGGCGATGGCCAGCAGGATGGCCGAGCCGGCGATGCCGCCGGCGAGCTGGGCCACGATGTAGGCCGGCAGTTCGCGGGCCGGAAAGCGACCGCCGGCCCAGAGGCCTATCGAGACGGCCGGATTGAAGTGCGCCCCGGAGACGTGCGCCAGCGCATAGGCGCCGGTAAGCACTGTGAGACCGAACGCGAGCGCGACGCCCAGGAAGCCGATCCCCAGGTCCGGGAAGCCGGCGGCCAGCACGGCAGCGCCGGTACCCCCGAGGACCAGCCAGAGCGTCCCGAGGAATTCTGCGGCCATGCGCCGCGGCAGCGAGTGCTCCATGTGTACCCTCCAACCGTCAGTTCGCCACGAACGCCGGTCTCACCGGCATCCAGCGTGGCGTTCGTACGAAGACGACGCAGACCTGCCCCGTGAGCGGCAGGACGAAACGTCGCCACGCGCGCAGGGTGACCGATCGCGGCCTTCATCCGCGCTACACGGCCGTGGTCGGCGTGCCGGCCCCAGGCCGGCGAGCGGGAACGGGTCTCAGGCAGTCAGCTCGGCCACCAGATCGCCGACCACGGCCAGATAGTCGTCGACGTCTGCGGCCGAGGCCGCAACCGAGACGGCCGGGCCGGCCGAGCTGATCGCCTCCCAGACGCCTCGATCGGCCAGGTAGGTGTGCTGCAGCGCCGAGAGCTCCGGCCAGGCGTCGTGATCGGCCTCGGCAGCGTTCCTCGGCAGACGGCCGCCCAGTGACCAGCCGGAGCGCGCGTACAGCCGATGCACCGGCCAGTCGAGGCCCGCGTCGCCGAAGAGGCTCTCCAAGCCGTCGGCCAGCCGCGCCCCCAGTCCGGCGGTCCGGCCGTACGCCTCCTCGGTGAGAACCTCGGTGAGCGCCGCCCGGGCGGCGGCCATGCTCAAGCCGTTGGCGAACAGCGTGCCGCCGGTCGCCAGCTCACCCGGCGAGCCGTCCGGACCCCGCTCCCGCAGGTGGACCTCAGCCACTTCCTCGGTCATGCCGTAGGCACCCAGCGGCACGCCGCCGCCGATGGCCTTGCCCATGGTGACGATGTCCGGCTCCAAGCCCCAGCGGCCGACCAGGCCGGCCGGTCCGCAGATGAGGGTGTGGGTCTCGTCGAGCACCAGGAGCGTGCCGGCCTCGCGGGTCTGCCGGCGCAGATCATCGTGGAAGCCCGGCTCGGGCAGCACCACCCCGACATTGGTCAGCGCCGGCTCCGTGACCACACAGGCGTACTCACCGGTCGCGAGCGCCCCCGTGAGCGCGTCGAGATCGTTGAAGGGCACGATGCCGGCGGCGCCGAACGCCCGCGACGCCAGACCGAGGGTGTGGGGCCGCAGCTCGCCGCCGCTGTAGCTCACCAGCAGCTCGTCGGCGTGACCGGCGTAGTTGCCGAAGAACAGCAGGACCTTGTCACGGCCGGTGGCAAGGCGGGCCAGACGCACCGCCTCGACGTTGGCCTGCGTCGCCGACAGCGTGAACTGCCAGAACGGCCGCCGCCAGCGACGGGCCAGCTCTTCCGCGACCGGGATGGCGTCCTCGAGCGGCTGCATGAACTGCCAGCCGTCGGCCAGCCGCCGCTGTACGGCGCGGACCACCGGCTCCGGATCGAGTCCGCAGAACGTACTCTTGTCGCCGATGTTGGTATCGAGGAAGCGCACGCCGTCGGCGCAGGTGAAGTGAGCGCCGTGGCCACTCTCGACCCAGACAGGAGGGTGATCGAAGGAGTCGGTCATCCACGACATCGGCACGCCACGCGGCATGGAGCGCTCGGCCGCGCCGCTCAACGCCGCACAGCGCGGATGCAGCTCACGGAAGCGCTCGTCCTCGCGCCGCCGCAGCTGCTCGACACGGCGCGGGTCCACACCGGTACGCCGCCGCAGGTCACGGTCGCACCGCCCATCAGTCATCATCCGACTCCAGCGTCCGGGCTCCAGCGACCGGCCTCACCACTCCTCCGAACGGCCGGCTTCGCAGGTGCTTCTCAGGAAATCCAGCAATGCCGTGCGCGCGTCCGGAGCCGCGCGCACGTCATCGTACCGCAGCAGGAACTCGCCGAGCTCCTCGCTCCAGCCGGCGGCCTCAGGCTCCACCTGGGCAGCCGCGTACCCCGCCGGCGCCGGTTCGGTGAAGGAGTAGAACGCGGGCTCCGGGAAGCGCTCGTCGCCCGGCCAGAAGCCGGCGATCACATACTCCAGGTCGATATCGTCGGCAGACCCCACGTCGGCGTCCCAGACCGGCTCCGGCGGCGCCTCACGCCAGTGCTCGAGCGACAGGTCGAAGGAGCTCGACCAGAAGCTCAGCGTCGTCGTGGTCATCCATGGAGCCCTGTAGCCGAGGAACGCGTTGTGGACCGCCGTGAGCACGCTGAAGAAGCGCGTCGCCGCCTGCGGATCGTACGCACACGCGGCCCGATCGCGATCCATGGGGATATCCGAGACGCCCTCGAACGGCTGCGGTGAGAGGGTCCGGATCGGGGCCGGGACGTCCAGCGCCGCAAGGCCCGCCACGGTCTGCACCCAGATGTCGGCCACACAGGGGGACGCCGGCAGCTCCACCGCGACGCGAGGGCCGTCGCTGCGTTCCAGCACCACCAGGTGATCGATCAGATCGAGACGCATCTCGAGCGAGCGGTCGCCCAGCGGCAGGGGGCCGGTCGTGATGCCTCTCGAGGTGAGCGCCAGCGCCAGCTCGAGGTGCCGTGGGGCCGGCGGTACCAGCCTGGCGCGCAGCTTGGCGGCGATCTGCGTCACCAGATGCAGCGTGCGGCGCGTGGGAGCCCAATCCGCATAGGCCAGGGTGGGCCATTCCGGGACGGGTGTGCTCATGCGGTATCTCCTTGCGGCCGGGCGACGGTCTGAGACCCGTTCTTTCCCCGCCGCGCCGCCGGCAACCCCCACCGCAGAGCACAAGGGACGGCGTGCCGCGGCGCAGGAGCCGCGCGCCGCAGCGCCGGGGGCACCACGGTCGCGAGCGCACCCACGGTCGCGGACGCGAGCAGCCTCACGCCGGGCCGATGTGCGCGGCGACCACCCTCTTGGATAGCATCAGGAGACCGCTATGGATCTGGCTCGCCTGCACTCCGCCGTCGTCCACGAGCTGCGCGATCTGCCGCGCCAGTTCTGGGTCCTCATCGCCGGGACGCTCTTCTACGTCGTCGGCGTGCACATGGCGGTCCCCTTCCAGGCGCTCTACATGACCGGCCCCCTGGGCATCTCGGTCGCCACCACCGGGATACTGATAGGCCTCATGACTCTGGTGGGCCTGCCGCTGCAGTTCCCCGGCGGGACGGCGGTCGACCGCCTGGGCCGGCGTCCGGTGCTGGTCCTCGGCGTGCTGGGGTCCATCACCTTCTGCGTCGGCTTCTCGTTCGCACACAGCCCGTGGCAGGTCGCCCTGGTGCTCTTCGTCGACGCCGCCTTCGGCTGGCCGATGTTCCTCACGAGCACCCACACGATGATCGCCGACCTGGTGCCGGTGGAGCGCCGCGCCGAGGCGCTGAGCATCATCCGCACGGTCATCAACATCGGCGCCGCCATCGGGCCGCTGCTGGCAGCCGCGCTGCTGACCGGCGGTCGCTACCGTCTGTCGTTCCTCATCGGCGCCGGGATCTGCTCCGTGTTCCTCGTCATGACGGTCACCTCGATCAAGGAGACACGCCCGGACCGGCGCCGGATGGCGCCGACCGCAGCCGGCCTGGCGACGGGACCGGTCGCCGCTGGAACAGAGCCGGCCGCGGCCCGCATCGATCCCGTGGCAGCCGGTCTCGAGCCGGCGACGGACGTCGTCGTCGCCCATCCGGCCTCCGGACCGCTCGAGCCGGACACGCGACCCGCACGCAGCCAGGAGGAGACTGTCGGCTACGGCGTCGTGCTGAGGGACACGTACTTCCTCGCCTTCTGCGCCGTCATGATCCTCGCCCTGTACGGCCTGGGGCAGATCTGGGTGACGCTGCCGGTGGTCCTGGGATCGACTCAGGGTCTCACGGCGAGCGACTGGGGTGTCCTGCTCACCGTCTTCGCCGTCACGGCCGCCGTCCTGCAGTATCCGCTGGTCCGAGCCTTGCGCTCGACCGACCCGGTCCTGGTGGAGGCGGTCGCTACGCTGGTCGTCAGCAGCAGCGTCTGCGCGATGGTCTTTGTACCCGGTGGCGAGACGACGTTCCTGTTCATGATCACCGCCAGCGTCGGGTACGTGCTCCTGCTGCCGATCGGGACCGGTGTCGTCTCGAGCCTGGCACCGCTGCGCATCCGCGGCCGCTACCTCGGGGTGTGGACCTTCGTCTTCCTCGCCGGGTACAGCCTCGGTCCGTTGCTGGGCGGCCTCGTGGTCACGGCGCTCGGCCCACAGCCGGCCTATCTCATCGTCGCCGCCACCGGCGTCGCCGCAGCCGCGCTCCTCCTGCTGCTGCGACCGATGCTGCGAGGCCGTGCCGAGCGGTTGTCCGATCCCATGCCGGTCTGACGTGGCGCCTTTGTCCGTCACCCGGATGCGCGCCGGCCTCCGCAGCCTGCCGCGGCAGTTCTGGCTGCTCACCGCCGGCATCTTCATCTTCCTCATCGGGATCGACATGTGCTTCCCGTTCGAGACGCTCTACCTGAACAAGCGCCTCGGCATCTCGATGAGCACCATCGGCCTGATCATCGGGAGCATGTCGTTCATCGGGCTGCCGTTCCAGATCCCGGGCGGTGCCCTGACCGACCGCATCGGACGGCGCCCGATGATCGTCGTCGGCATCCTGGGCACCATGCTGCTCTACCTCGGCGTGGCGTTCGCGCCGGCCCTCTGGGTCATCATCCTCGTGTTCGGCATCGAGGCGGCCTTCGGCTGGTCGATGTTCCTCACGGCCAGCAACGCGATGGTCGCCGACCTGGTGCCCTTCGAGCGGCGCGCCGAAGCCTACAGCCTCACACGCACGGCGGTGAGCGCCGGCGCCACCATCGGTCCCCTGTTTGCTGCGTGGATCCTGGCGTCGAGCGGATCGTTCCGGCTCTCGTTCGTCATCGGGACCGGTGTCTGCGGCCTCTTCGCGCTCATGGTCATCGTGCTATTCAAGGAGACGAAGCCGGACCTGGGCTCTCGAAGCGGGGCGGCGGCCGCAGACGATGAGACTCCCGCGGCCGCGGACGGCGGACCGCTCGCCCCGGCGGATCCGCACGAGCGATTCTTCAGTGAATGCGAGGAGCCCGGCTTGTCGGCCCCGCCGCAGCCGGCCCCGCCGCTCGAATGTCCGACACTGCCGGACGACCGCCCGGCGAGACGCGGCGGCTACCGCCAGGTGCTGCGCGACCGCCGCTTCCTGCTTCTCATGCTGGCCACTCTGGCGCCCTCCTACTGCTTCGCACAGATCTGGGTCACGCTTCCGGTGCTGCTCAACGACCTCTACGGCGTCCGACCAGCGAGCTGGGCGCTCCTGCTGTCCGTCTACTCACTGACCTCGGCCGTCATCCAGTTCCCCGTCGTGCGGGCCCTGCGGCGCCGCGATCCCACCGGGCTGATCGGCATCGGCAGCCTGCTGATCGGTTCGGCCCTGGGCGGCATCGCGTTCGCCGGCTGGGGCTGGCCGACGGTCGCTCTCATGGTGGTCACCGCTCTCGGTGTGGTGCTCTTCATGGCGCTGGTGCCCACCGTGGTCTCGCACATGGCGCCGGTCCACCTGCGCGGGCGTTACATGGGCGTCTGGACCATCGTCTATGTGGCCGGCTACGGCCTGGGGCCGCTGCTGGGAGGCCGGGCCCTCGACACGCTCGGTCCACAGGGCGCCTACCTTGTCGTGGCCGCCGTGGGAGTCGCCGGCTCGCTGCTATTCACCGGGCTGGCGCTGGTGCAACGACGAGCGGCCGGCGGAGCCGCCGTCCCGGGCTGACGGCCGCCGATCGGTCGCGCCATCGAGGGATCCGGCACCTCAGCGGGGGTAGCGACCCTCCGCACGCGCCCGCGCCACCCGCGCCGCATGACGTGCCACTCGCAACGGCTCCGGCGTCCGCCAGCGACCGATGAGCGGCTGCACCACGGCCAGTGCCGTCGCCGGGTCGGTGCGCCACGCAGCATGGATCAGCAGCGGATTGGCGCCGGCTCGCGCGCACAGCGCGTAGCCGACGAGTCGGCCGCCGAAGCGTAGTCCGCTCACCGCGCCGGTCCGGTCTTCCGGTTGCTCGAAGGCGGCGACCAGCACGCGGTTCGTCACCCCGACGCTCGGCACCCCGAGAGCCGCCCCCAGGTGGAGCGCCAGACCGGCCCCACGAGGATGGTCACGGCCGGTGGCGTCCAACAGCAGCACGTCCGGCTCGGCGACACCGACCGATCGCAGCGCAGCCTCCAGCGACTCCCCCGCCCGCAGGCCCAGCAGGCCGGCGATGTACGGGGCTCCAGCGACTCCCGACTGAATGGCCTCGGCCAGCACGCGACCCGGCCCCGCGACGCGGCCCCGCCCTGTCCCGGCCCGGGAGGCCGGACGGTCGCCGGCCTCGGGCACCGTGCGCCCCGTCCACACGACGGCGGCCGTCCACACGGGGTCGCCGGCAGAACCGGGGCCATGAACGCCGGTGGGGAAAGCACAGAACGCGGCCGCGACGCGCAGCGGGCGGGACGGCGGCGACCACGGCTCGACCTCGGCGGCACGGGCAGCAAGCTCCAGTTGCCGCTCGATGAGCTCCTTGGGCGTCTCAGGCCACAGGCTCACGACGATGGCCCTTCCCATCTTCGGCCCGATCGACGGACCGCCGGCTACAGATTCGTCAGGCTCGCCGGCGCCACTTCGCCGAGAGCCGCTCTCGCCGCCTCCGCCAGAGCGCGCTCGTGCTCCCTGTCCACCGAGTACACGCGGTACAGATGCGCCCTGGCCGGCACGAACGCGAGCATGGCGCCGAGCAGTTCGTCGGCGACCGTTCCGGTCACCGGGTCGTACACAGGGATGCGCTTGGGACCACGCAACGGGTTCACCGGCCGCGGGTCCTGCGACGCCACATCGACCCGGAACTCGAGCTCGACGAGCTCCGCCGGCAGCGCCCGGCGGATCGCCGCCTCGAACTCGTGCCGCGACAGCTCGCGCGTACCCGGCGCCGGCTGCCCGTGCTCGATCTGCTGCTCGAACACGGCGTGATACTTCACGTCGCGATGGATGATCCGCCGCCACTCGTCGCCGAGCCGCCGGCGGCGTGTGCCGGGCGGCTCCGCAAGCCACCCCTCGACCTCCTCGAACAGCGACCATTCGGTGACCCGCCGATAGGCCGCCAGGTCGTCGAGCGGGCTCTCCGGCAGGATGAGCGCCAGAGTGTCGGCGAAGATCTCCCGCAGGTGCATGTCGATGGCGCCGCCGATGCGGTGGAAGTAGACGTTCTCGTACATGTACAGGCGCGCATTGAGGAAGGCGCGCAACGCCCCCAGAGCGCGTTTGTGCAGCGTGAGGCCCTCATCGGTGCAGAAGGAGTAGTAGATGAGGCGCTCGACGTCGACCGCCCCCAGCGAGACGCCGCACATGTACGAGTCGCGGCGGACGTAGTCCATGTTGTCGACAGTCGCGGCGCCGCTCAAGGCGCGCGCCAGCAGTCTCACCCAGCGTGGCGGAGACGCGGCGCCGGGCTCCGAGTCGCCGTCCCCCCGCTCACCGCGCACCAGCCAGGCCACATGTGCCGGGTCGACCGCCTCGCCGGCCGCAAGCTCGCCGGCGGGACTGCGACGCAGCGCACCGATCGCCGGCGCCAGCTCGTGCGTGATCAGACGCTGCGAGATCTGCTCGTGATCGAGACCCCAGCGCGGATGCAGGTACTCCTCATCGCAGAAGTGACTGAACGGACCGTGACCCACGTCGTGCAGCAGGCCGGCGATGCGCAGCGTCTCTTCGACCAGGGCACAGGACGGTACCGGGTTATCGGCCGCTGTCGCCGGGACGGCACCCGGATCTGCCGGCGACGCCGCATCGGCGCCTCCGGCGCCAAACGACGGCGCCACCGCCGGGCGGGTCCGAGCGGCAGAGGCATCCGCGCTCTCGCCCAGCAACACGGCGCGCAACGTCGGGTAGACGTGCGTGGCGAGCGTGCCTGCCAGGTGCATGACGCCAAGGCTGTGAGCGAAGCGGCTGTGCTCGGCGGTCGGGAAGACCCACCAGGAGCTCTGCAGCTGGTGGATGCGCTTGAGCCGCTGGACCCAGGGGTCGTCGAGCAGGTCCGACTCGGCCGTCTCGCCGTCGTCCCGCGGCGTGGTGATGCGCAGGTAGCCGTAGAGCGGGTCGGAGATCAGATGCACGTCGTCGTAGGGGAGTCCCATGATGACCAACCCTACGCTGCGACCCGCCCCCGCTCAAGGGCAGCCTTCGCGCCGCGGGAAGCGCGAGCGGCGGGGCGGACCTCCCCGCCGGCAGACGCCGCGCCGGGCGGGGAACAGCGGCAGCTTCGGCCTCAGGACGTGTAGCCGCCCTTGCCGACCCTCTGCACCCAGAACTTGGCCAGAAAGTAGTAGACGGCCGCTCCGGCCGCCAGTGAAGGCACCGTCGCCGACATGTACGGGACGCTCATGTCTTCGCCGTCTCTGCCGATACCGTCTTTGGGATACGCTGATATCCGTATTTCATAAGGAGTCGCGTTGTCCGGTCGCTCGAACAGATCCTTCTGGGGCATCTCGACGCAGCTGCTGGTCGCCGTGATGGTGGCCGGTCTGCTGGCCGTGGTCTGCGCCATGGCGCTGGACTACCTGATCATGACGCTGCACGTCCGCTCGACCGACCCCACCCCCCAGAGCGTGAGAGCCGTCCCGGCCGCAGCGGCGGACGCCGGCGACGGGAGTGGCGGCGTCCCTTCGACCTCGCGCAGTGATCTCCAACAGGCCATCGACAGCGGCACCCGGACCTCACTGCTTGCCGGGACCGCGGTGGTCCTGCTCCTGGGTCTGGCCGTCGGCATGCCGCTCTCGCGGCGGGTGAGCCGCCGGCTGGGCCGGCTCGAGGCAGCGTCGACGGCGATGGCCGAGGGCGACCTGCGCCAACAGCTCGATGTGGCAAGCCAGGACGAGATAGACAAGCTCGGCCACGCCTTCAACGCGATGTCTGCCAGCGTGGCCGCACGGGTCGAGCTGCTGACCGACCGCCTCGGCACGCTGTCGCTGGCCATCGCCAGTCTCAATGTGCTCGGCGACACGCTGGCGCAGAGCCGCGACGTCACCGACGCCTTGCAGGACGTGGCTGAGCTGGTGCGAGAGGCGTTTGACGCCGACGCGGCGATGCTCTCCCTGGCGCCCACGTCCGACGCGGGAGGCGGGGCGGGACGCGCCCACGGCGTGCCGGCCGCGGCCCCGGTCCTGGCCGGTACCGCCCTCGGATCCGCAAGCGCCGGCCGCGAGGCATTCAGCGGCAGCCGCCGGCTCGCCGTCGCGCTACGCCGGCTGGGTACCGCAGCGCTGCGCGAGCACAGTGTCCAGGTGCTCGACGGCGAACCCGCCGATCGTGCTGCGCCCTCGCACGCAGCGGCTGCCGTCCACATGGCCGGGGACTCGCCGGGCGCTGCGCCGCCGGCGCGGCAGGCGGCCGGCGACCTGTGCGTCGCCACCTGCCCGGCGGCAGTCCACGTCCGTATGGCTGCGCCGATGGAGATAGAGGGGAACACCCTCGGCTTCCTGGCGGTCGGCGGTGTCCCCGGTGGAGGCTTTGACGAAGAGAACGCCGCCCTGCTCACGACCATCGCCGGACAGCTCGTCATCGCCCTGCGCAGCGCCGACATCGTGCGCCGGCTGGAGACCACCAACCTCGAGATGGTGCAGGCTCTGGCGACCGCGATGGAGGCCAAGGACCAGTACACGGCCACCCATGCGGAGAACATCGCCACCATGGCGGTCGCGGTCGGTCACCACATGGGTCTCGACGATGGACAGCTTCGCGAGCTCGAGTACGCGGCGGTGCTGCACGACGTCGGCAAGATAGGCGTGCCCGGACACATTCTGAACAAGCCCGACCGCCTCACGGCGCTGGAATACACGCGGATGACCCAGCACACCACCATCGGCGAGCGCATCGTCTCGCGCGTCGACTACCTCAAGCCGGTGGCGCGCATCGTGCGAGCGGCACACGAGCGCTGGGACGGCAGCGGCTATCCGGACGGGCTGGCCGGCGAGGAGATCCCGCTGCTCTCTCGCATCCTGTTCGTGTGCGACGCCTACGACGCCATGACGTCCGACAGACGCTATCGGGCGGCGATGCCCCACGAAGAGGCACGCGGGGAGTTGCTCGGCGGGTCGGGCACGCAGTTCGACCCGGTCGTGGTGGAAGCGTTCCTGACCCTGATCGAGCAGCGTTCCTGGACGAGCGCAGCAGCGAGGCGATCCGGGGCGCGCACGGCCTGAGCGCGTCTGGCGGGACCCCGAGCGCACGGCGTGACCGCACCGGCCGGGGTGCGCACTGACCCTTCGCCGCCTCATGCTAGGGTAGGCCGACCGGCACACTCCGAGGGCAACGATGATCGACCTGCACACGCACACCACCATGTCCGACGGCTCGCTCACCCCGAGCGAGCTGGTCGCGCTGGCCCACCGCATCGGTCTCTCGGCGGTCGCCATCACCGATCACGACAGCGTCGAAGGCGTCGACGAGGCGCTGGCGGCCGGCAAGGCCCTGGGCGTCGAGGTCGTGCCCGGCGTCGAGATCCCACTCGAGTTCGAGCGCTTCACGCTCGACATGCTCGGCTATTTCCTCTGCGGACCGCCGGGAGACGGCTTCCGGGCGCGGCTCACGCGGCTGCGCCGCGAGCGCGACGAGCGCAACTCGCAGATCCTGGAGAGGCTGGCCGCTCTCGGCTATCCGCTCGACGCCGCGGAGCTGGCGGCGGTCGCCAACGGCGAGACCGTCGGGCGGCCGCACATCGGCGAGGCACTGCGCCAGCGCGGCTACGTCGATTCCATCAGCGAAGCCTTTGAGCGCTTCTTGCGTCGCGGCGCCCCGGCCTTTGTCGATCGCCGCCGGCTCGGCCTCGCCGAAGCGGTCGCTCTCATCGGCGCCGAACAGGGTCTGGCGGTAATCGCCCACCCCGGCATCATCCGCACCGACGCGGCCGGCCTGCGGCGGCTGGTGCGCGAGGCGAAGCGGCACGGCGTGGTCGGCATCGAGTGCTTTTACCCTCGACACGACGAAGCCACGGTGACACAGTGCCTCGCACTGGCCGCCGAGTACGAACTGGTCGCCACCGGCGGGTCGGACTTCCACGGCGAGATGAAGCCCACCGTCAAGCTCGGTGTCGGCGCCGCGGGGCAGCCGGTACCCGACAGCGTCCTCGACGCGCTGCGCGCCCGCTGCCGCCCCCTGGCTCCCACGTCGGATTGACGACTCGCCGCCCGAAGCCCCGCGCCGGCCGTCTGCGCTCCGGCGACGCGGCCGTCTTGCCGGCTCGGCACCCCCTTCTCGGCCGCCGCGCTCGGCGACATCGCCCCAGACGATTCGACCATCGGCCGGGTGGTTCATCGAGTACCCGGGGAGGTATACTGCCTGCGTGACCGAGACGCCGACAGCCGACGAGACCGCCCGCATCCTCAACCGCCTGCGCCGGGTCGAGGGCCAGACCCGCGGCCTGCAGCGCATGATCGAGGAAGAGCGCAGCTGCGAGGAGGTCTTCACGCAGCTCGCCGCCGTCAAGGCGGCGCTCGACAGGGTCGGCATCCTCCTCATCTCGCACAAGATGCGGGAGTGCCTCGCCGAGCAGGGCGCCGAGCTGGGCACCGAAGAGGCCGTCGAAGCGGCGCTCGAGGCCTTCCTGAAGTATGCGCAGAGCGCCCGCTGAGGTCGCGCACAATGGCTGAGAAGTTCGACCCCGCGCACTGGGAACGGCTCGAAGACCCGCAGCGCCTCGTGGAGCTGCCGCCGGCCGTCATCGCCGAGCTGCTCGATGTCCACGGCCACGAGACGGTCGTCGACTTCGGCGCCGGCACCGGAGCGTTCACCATCCCCCTCGCCGAGCATCTCGCCTGCGGGCTGGTCCTGGCCGTCGACGAGTCGCCGGAGCTGCTCGAACGGCTGCGCGACAAGCTCGCCACCATCGACCCGCTGCTGGCCGCACGCATCGAGCCGGTCCTGACCGAAGATGGTCACGTGCCGCTCGACGACGGCGTCGCCGACCGCCTGCTCACCATCAACGTCGCTCACCACGTCCACGACGAACAGCAGGCCCTCGACACCATGGCGAGGCTGCTGCGGCCCGGCGGGCGCCTGGTGGTCATCGACTTCGGCGACATCGACCGCCCCATCGGTCCGCCCCGGGATCACGTGCTGCCGCACGACCGCCTGCGAGAGCTCATCCGCGGCCTGGGCGTCCGCGAGATCGCCGTGTACGAGCCCGGCGAGCTTCTCCAGCACCACATCGCAGTGGTGGCCGAGAATCCGGCCGACACCTGAGCGACGCCGTGCCGGCGCTTGTCAGTCACGTCCGCGCCGAGCACGGTCCCGGTCTGCCCGGGCACCTGGAGCGGCTGGTGGCCCCGTTCGGCGGTTGGACCCGCATCGTGCGGCCCGGCGAGCGCATCGCCGTCAAGATCAACCTGCTGCGCGGCGCCGAGCCCGAGCGCGCCGTCTGCACCCACCCGGAGACGCTGCGCGCGGTGCTGCGGGCGATCAAGGCGGCCGGCGCCGAGCCGTTCGTCGCCGACAGTCCCGGCGGGCGCAATCCGCCGCAGAAGATCGCCCGCATCTGGAAGCTCAGCGGCATCGCCGACGTCTGTATGCAGGAGCACGTGGAGCTGCGCGACGTCGAGAACGAGGGCCTGCCGTTCCCCTGTCCCGACGGCCTGCGCTTTCGCTCCTTCACCGTGGCACGATCGTTCGTGGAGGCGCACGGCATCGTACAGCTCGGGCCGCTCAAGACACATCAGCTCATGCGCCTCACCGGGGGCGTCAAGCTCACCTTCGGCTGCATCCCCGGGCTCACCAAGGCGCGCCTGCACATCAACCTGCCGGAGCGGGCCGACTTCGCCGACATGCTGCTCGACCTCCACCTGGGACTGGCGCCCCGGTTCACGATCATCGACGGCATCGTCGCCATGCAGGGTCAGGGTCCCGGCGGCGGCACGCCCTGTGCCCTCGGCTCGCTCTTCGCCGCACACGATGCCGTGGCTCTGGACGCGGCCCTGGCCGACCGCACCGGTCATGACCGGGCCGAGGTGTACACGCTGGCCGCCGCCGAACGACGCGGCATCATCGACCTCCAGACACCGTACCAGGCCACCGGCGACCAGATCGTGGACGAACCCGGGTTCGTCCACGCCGGCCGTGATCTCGATGCCCGCATACCGCGCCGCCTGCGGGCCGTCGGCCGCCGTCTGCTGACCGCCCGGCCACGGGTGGTGGCCCCCTCGCTGTGCATCCGCTGCGGGGAGTGCGCCGGCATCTGCGGCAACGGCGCCTGCACGCTCGCTCGCGTGCCGGTCTACGACGACGACCGCTGCGTCCGCTGCTACGCCTGCGTCGAAGTGTGCCCCACCGGAGCCATCGACGCCGTCAACCCGCCGCTGGTGCGGCTCGCGGAACGCTTCCAGCGGCAGCCTGCTGAGAGCTGACGCGCGGACCGACGGCCACCGCAAGGGCGGCGCGCCGTGAGCCGGTGCGCCGTGGGGCGGCCGAGAGGGCGATGCCCGCCGTGAGCCGGCCGTCCGGGCGGCCCGCAGTCACGCACGCCGCAGCGTCAGGATCGCTACCTCCGGGCGACACAAGAAGCGGAACGGCAGCAGGCTGGTCCCGATGCCGCGAGTGACGTGGATCAGCCGGCCGTCGCGATCATAGAGCCCGTCCTTGAACTCGGCCGACGGGTCGCTGAGCATCACCGGACCGCCCGGCCACGGCAGGCAGAGCTGGCCGCCGTGCGTGTCGCCGCTGAGCGTGAGGTGCACGTCGTCCGGCGCCAGCTCGAGCGCCGCGCCGGCGTAGTGGCTGAGCAGCAACCGCATCGTGGCCGGCCGCCGGTCGAGAGCCTGCCGCACCGGCTCCAGGTCGCCGTAGCCGTGCCGCCAGTCGTCGATGCCGCACACCTGGATACGAGCGGCGCCTCGCTCGATCGTCATGCACTCGCCGTCGAGCAGGCGGACCCCGTGCTCGCTCAGGCAGCTCAGATCGACGGGGACGGTGAACGGCACCTTGCTCTCACCGTGATCGTGGTTGCCGAGGACGCCGAAGACACCGAGCGGCGCCCGCAGCGTCTCCAGCTCGCGCTCGAGCGCCTCCAGATTGGCCGGACCACCGGCGAAGTCGCCCGTGATGGCGATGAGGTCGGGGCGTGCCGCGAGCGCCAGCGCGAAGGCGCGACGGGTGGCCCGCAAGTTGAGGCTCAGACGGAAGCCGGCGTGCATGTCCGAGAGGTGAGCGATCGTGAGGCCGTCGAGGTCGGCCGGCAGGTCCGGGACCGCGACGGTGCGGTCGATGCGGCGCACCCACTGCGCCTCGAAGAGGAGATACGAGAGACCGAGGGCGGCGGTCGTGCCCAGCACGACCGCCGCCCTCCGCGTCCCGTGAGTCATGCCTCCGGCGGCAGGCCGACCTGCTCGCGCAGCCGGCGTCGCGTCTCGTCGATCTTGCGACGCAGCGCCTCGGAGCGTTCGTCGGCGTCCGCCGCATCCTGCCAGGCGGACGATTCGACGTCGACGAGCTGGTCCGGCTCCGGGCCGCGCCTGCCGGCCGTCAGCCGGCTGCAGAGCGCGCGGCCCTTGCCGGTCGCCAGCAGCCACGTCGCCGCCGCACCGGCCGCCAGGCCGACCAGGAACACCCCTCTGCGTCCGTTCTCCGCCACGTGAGACCTCCCATCCCGTGATCGTCGCATCCTACCAAGGCCACCGCCTGGATCAGTGCAGTCGCACGTCGTTGATGACCAGATGGAAATCGCATCCCAGGAACTCCGCCGCCCGCCGGCAGAGCACCATGCGGCTGAGGAAGATCTCGAAGTACTCCATCACCGGCGAGACATCGGTGTCGATCTGCAGGGCCAGGGTGATCGTCCTGCTGTCCGGGTCGACCGAGACCGAGGCCCGTTCGGCGGCGGCGTTGACGCGGTCGTGGATGTCGCCGACCACGTCGCCGGTCTCGCGCACGCGGTCGGACCGCACGTCGCTCTTGTCGCCGAGGATCACGGCGGCCGCCACCTCACTGACCGGCTCGCCGTACTCCTCCTCGTGATTGCCGATGGCGCACATGACGTCGATCGTCTCCGCCAGCGGCGTCCCCAGGCGGTCCAGGATGTGACGGGCGAGCAGCGCCGCGGCGATGCCGTGCTGCTCGCGGGTGATCATGTTGCCCATGTCGTGCATGTACCCGGCGATCGCCGCCAGCTCGGCCCGGCGCTGCGGCCATCCGAGCTCCAGAAGGATGGTCTGCGCGGTCATGGCCACGGCGCTGCAGTGCCGGTCGCCGTGCTCGGTGAAGCCGAGCACGGCCAGATTGTCATCGGCGCGCGCGATGTACATCTGCGTCTCGTAGTCCTCGCGTATGGTGTCCAGAGTCACGCGCTGGCTCTCGTTCATGCTGCCTCGCTCATCGTGTCGTGTCGTGGCGCCGGCCGTCGGGCCGCCCTCATCCCCTGACGCTGAAGTCGGTCCAGCGTTCGTCGGCATCGGCCGATCGCACCTGCACGCGATCGACCCGCGCGCCGGGCGGCCCCTCGCGGCACCAGTCCAGCGCCCTTTCGACGGCGTCGGGCGCCCCCTGGAGGAACGCTTCCACAGCGCCGCCCGGCAGGTTGCGGACCCACCCCGTGACCCCGAGCGACCGGGCCACCTGCCGCGTCGAGACGCGGAAGAACACCCCTTGGACACGCCCTTCGATGCGCGCCCGGACCGCCGTGACGCGCTCGCCGGCGCCGTCCGCCTCGTCTCTGCCTCCCGGGCTCATCGCCGACCACACCTTACGGCGATCCATCCGCGATCCCGCGCTTGGCGCGGTACCGCAGGCGACGCCGCCGGCGCAGCCGCACGAACAACCAGATGTTGACCGCGGCGAAGGCGTATCCCAGAGGCGAGAAGATCGCCGTCGCCACCACGCCTCCGAGCGCGTAGAGGTCCTCCGAGAGGCTGATCAACGCCACCGCCAGACCGCTCGGCGGCTGGATCGGCCGGCTGCCATGCTTGACCGACTGGCTCAGCCAGCCGAACGCGGCGCCCACGGTGAGACCCACGACCAGCCCGGTGACGCCGTGGGGCACCGTCGCCGCCGCCGCCACACCGCCGATCGCGATCCGCCACGGGACGAGGATGCGATCCTGGATGCGGTCGAGCTTGGGGACGTTGTCGAACTTGCCCTCCAGGATCGCCAGCACAGCGAAGATGAGGATGACCCACCAGCGCTCGAGGAAGAGGAACGGCGGCTGGACGTCGGGGCCGATGCCGACGAGCGACATGGCGCCGATCACAGCCAGGGTGAGCGCCGGCCGCACGCCGGCGGCGCTGCCGAAGCCGACCATGCGCCCGACCGCGAACAGCCAGCCGATCATGAGCCGTCCGCCTGTGACTGATCACGGAAGCGCGACGCGCGTGAGACCCGGCCGAACACCGGTCTCGTCAGAAGAGGGGAGGCCATCGCGACGACTTTCTTCATGAGCTAAGGATATGCCCCCTGAGCCGCGGTTCATCACCCGCGCCCAAATCGGCGCCGGAAGGCCGAGCGCGACCGTGGCTCAGGCGAGCGTAAGGCCGAGGCGTGCGAGCAGCGGCCTGGTGTCGATGGCGTGGTCGACGAGGCCGAGACGACGCGGCGAGCATCCGAGCGCGAGGCCGATCATCTGCGGCAGATGCAGCACCGGCAGACGCAGCCGCTCGGAGCCGGTGGCGGACGCCGACTGGCAGCCTTCCAGAGCCGCATGACAGAGAGGGCACGGCGTGACGATGGCGTCGGCGCCGGCCGCCGCCGCGTTGCGGACGACCCGCGCCGCCATGGTGGTGGCCGCCGACTGACGGACGTACATGACCGGCCAGCCGCAGCACTTGAGACGGCCGTCGTAGTCGACGGCGGCGGCACCGCAGGCGGCGACAAGATCTTCGAGGGCGGTGGGATCGTCGGCCACGTCGTCGTCGTTGACAGCAGCCGGCCGCAGGATCTGACAGCCGTAGAAGGGCGCCAGCGTGAGACTGCCGAGACGCTGCTGCACCTGTTCCGCCAGCCGCTCGACGCCGACATCCTTCCACAGCACCCAGAGCAGGTGGGTGACAGCGACGCCGCCGGCATAGGCCAGGCCTTCCGGTGCCAGCGCGGCGGTCGTGGCGGCAGCCGCCTCGGCGCCGGAGAGCGGCCAGCGCTGCCCGAAGCCCGGCGGCACGGGGCCGCCCGTCGCGGCCGCGCCGGCCGGCGGCGGATCCTCTGTCGCACCGCCCGGTAGCACCGTCGGTGCCGAGTCGCTCGCGCCATCGGCAGACGCCGGGCAGCCGGGGTCGGCCACCGCCAGGCACGCCGACCCCCTGTCGAGGTGCCGACCCTCCTCGACCGCGACGTTCGCCTGCCGCAGGCTCAGCGTGCAGACGTTGCAGATCGTGAGGATGTCCAGACCGAGGTGCTGGGCCTGCGCGAGCGTGAGCTCGTTGAGGCCCTGTGCCAGGGGACCGTCGACCTGCTGCACGTCGCCGGCGCCGCAGCACGGCGCGGCGGTGAGCTCTTCCAGCTCGATGCCAAGCCTCTCGCAGACGGCCCTCGTGCTGCTGTCGAGCTCGGGCGCGGTGCCTTTGGCATAGCAGCCGGGATAGTAGGCGTACCTCATGGCGCACCCTCGGCGCCGGTGCTCCCCGGTCCACGCAGCCGACCGGCGACGCGCCGCACCAGGTCCACATCAGAGATCGGCTCGCGGGCGCCGCCCCGCAACATCTCGGAGACCGGCGCCGGAAGCGCCGCCGACACGCCACCGCGCACCGCGCCCGCTTTCTCGGCGAGCGTCCGCTCGTCGACCCGGCCGCTCTGCTCGATGCCGGCCACGAAAGCCTGAGACCGCTTCACGGCGGCGTCGCTGCACAACCCCTCGACCTGCGCCAGCTCGGACAGGCGCCCGATGAGCTCGCGGACCCGCAGATGCTTGGGACAGCGCTGGGTGCAGACGTAGCAGTGCGTGCACTCCCACATGCCGTGCTCGCCGGCGAGATCGTGTAGACGTCGATGCGCCTGATCGTCCCGCACGTCGTAGGCGTACCGGTAGGCCTTCACCAGCGACGTGGGGCCGACGAACTCGGGCGCCGCCTCCACGGCGATGCAGTCCGAGTAGCAGGCGCCGCACTCCACGCACAGCAGACCCTGAGCGATGACGGCATACTGGTGCGGTGTCATCAGCCGCTCGCCATCGGCGTCGGCGCGATCGTCGAGCGACTGCAGCCACGGCTGCACGCTGCGCAGCTTCTCCCAGAAGACGGTCATGTCTGTGACCAGGTCCCTGATGACCGGCATGTTGCCGAGCGGCTCGATGCGCACGGCGGCGCCGGCGAGCGCCGCGTCGTCGTCGCCGCTCGTCGCCGCGGCGCTCCGGCGTGCCGCGCGCCGCTCGGCCTCGGCGACGACCGCGGTGAGCTGCGTGTTGCAGGCCAGGCGGGCACACCCGTTGATGCGCATGCCGCACGAGCCGCAGATGGCGTGCCGGCAGCTGCGGCGGAAGGCGAGCGATCCGTCGACGTGCTCCTGCACGTACATGAGCGCCTCGAGCACCGTGGAGCCGGCCGGCATCTCGATCTCGTAGCGCTGCCAGCGAGCCTCATCGCCGAGCTCCGGATCGTAGCGGCGGATGGCCAGAGCCGCAGTCACAGGCGGGACACCAGGGTCGTCGGCGGCCGGCATCAGTAGGTCCTCACTTCCGGCTCGTAGCGGGTGATCGTGACCGGCGCAGTGTCGCAGACGGGGCCGTCGTCGCCACGCGTGAACAGGCTGTGCTTCATCCAGACCTCGTCGTCGCGCTCCGGGAAGTCGGTGCGCGCGTGGCTGCCGCGGCTCTCCTCGCGATCGAGCGCGCCCATGGCCACACACTCGGCCAGGTCGAGCAGGTTGCCCGTCTCGAGTACCTGCGGCAGCTCGGTGTTGAACACGGCCCCGGCGTGGCCCAGCCGGACGCGCGCGTACCGTTCCTTGAGCGCGCGCACCTCGTCCACGGCCTCGGCAAGGGCGCCCTTCTCGCGCCAGATGCCGACCTTGGCGAACATCAGCTTCTGCAGCTCTTCGCGGATGGTGGCCTGCCGTTCGCCGTCGCCGTCGCGGCCGGCCAGCTCGGCGATCTCCGCCTCCTGGTCGCGCACGGCGCTCTCCGGCAGCGGCAGCTGCTCGTGTGCGGCGGCATGGGCGGCCGCCGCCTCTCCCGAGCGACGGCCGAACACCACCGCGTCGAGCAGCGAGTTGCCACCCAGCCGGTTGGCGCCGTGCACGCTGATGCAGCTCACCTCGCCGGCGAAGTAGGCCCCCTCGGCAACCGGCGACCTGCCGTCGACGCCGGCCCGTACGCCGCCCATGAAGTAGTGCGGCGTGGGTCGGATGGGGATCGGCGCCTCGCAGGGATCCACGCCGGCGATGTCCATGGACAGCTCGCGTACCTGCAGCAGGTTGGTGCGGATACGTTCCGGCCCGATGGGGCGCAGGTCGAGCATGATGAACCCATCGATGCCGCGTCCCTCGGCGATCTCGGTCGCCTCGGCGCGCGAGACCACGTCGCGGCTGGCGAGCTCGCCCTTGGTGGGCGCGTAGCGCTTCATGAACCGCTCGCCGTCACTGTTGAGCAGGATGCCGCCCTCTCCGCGACAGCCCTCGGTGATCAGCACCCCGTTGCGCAGCCCGGTGGGGTGGAACTGCACGAACTCCATGTCCATGAGCGGCAGGCCGGCACGATAGGCCATGCCCATGCCGTCGCCGGTACAGTCGACCGAATTGGACGAGCTCTGGTAGATGCGGCTGGCCGGCCCGGTGGCGATCACCACCGCCTTGGCGGCCATGGCATGCAGCTTCCCGGTGAGAAGGTCGATGGCGACCACGCCGCGCGCGACGCCGTCGTCGAGCACGAGACGGGTGACGTACCACTCTTGATAGAGGCGGATGCCGCGGCGCAGGACCTGCTCGTACATGGTATGCAGGAGCACGAAGCCGCTGATGTCGGCGGCGTAGGCCGTGCGCGGAAAGCCGGCGCCGCCGAACGGCCGCTGCGCGATGCGCCCGTTCTCGAAGCGGCTGAACGGGCAACCCATGTGCTCCAGGGCACGGATGTCGCCGGGTGCCGCCTTGCACATGACCTCGATGGCGTCCTGGTCGCCCAGGTAGTCCGATCCCTTGACGGTGTCGAACAGGTGGGCTTCCCACGAGTCGTCGTCGCCGAGGGCGGCGTTGATGCCGCCCTGCGCGCAGCATGTGTGACTGCGGACGGGGTGGACCTTGCTGACCAGAGCGACGTCGGCGCCGGCATCGTGAGCGGCGATCGCCGCCCGCATGCCGGCCAGGCCGGCGCCGATGATCAGCACCTCGTGAGCAATCAACTGACGGACTCTCCCAGTACTGCGGTCCGCGCGGGCCGGAGACTCCGACGTCTCCGGCCGCGAATACGAAACGGCGGCGCGGCATACGGCCGCGGCCGTCAGGCCGGTAGCCTAGCAGTCTTGCCGAATCGGCGAAAGCAGACTCGTGGCTGGGCCGCCCGCCGCAGTCACGGGCGGTCAGGCGTCGATGTCTGCCAGCCGTACCACCTCGACCGACATGCCCTCCATCGACCGCGCCAGCCGCTCATCGGCGGTGACCAGCGGGACATCGAGCGCGACGGCAAGGGTCACGTAGACAGCGTCGTAGGCGCTGATCCCACTTCCAACAGCCAGTCGGGCAGCGTCACGCAAGAGGGGCCGCGAAGGCACTCGCGCCAAGGGAAGGCGGTGGAGAAGCCGGACCGCCTCGAGCGACTCGCTGCGACTGAGCTCCGCACGGCGGTGGAGCTTCACGACGGCATGCGTGCATTCCAGGTCGAAGAGGTCCGGCACGAACCGTATGCTCGCATTCACACCTGCACTGTCGACAAGCGCCCGCGCCTGCCTCCAGTGCGCCTCCTTCTGCCGCAGTCGCTTCACACCCACACTGGCATCCACGACGCACGCCCCGCAGTCCGTCACCAGTCGCCCCGCTCTTCCCGACCCTCCCTGATGATGTCGGCCGAGTCTTCGCTTCCCCACTTGTCTCGCGTCCGCTCGGCGAACTCATCGAGACGACTGACGATGCCCTCCACGTCGAGACGCTCCGCGGCCCCACTGCGCTCAAGTGCCTGTTCAAGACAGACGATCGCTTCTGCATTCAGAGACCGCCGGGAGGCGGAAGCGCGCCGGCGAAGCTCCTCGATGACGTGCTCGGGCACGTCGCGCAGGTACAGCGTGGGCATGGCCACTCCAGTCCCGGTCACTCCGACACACCTCCCAGATTAGCACTTTGCTTGCAGACTGCAACAGCTACATGACCACTCGAAGATACTCGCTCGCGTCGGACCGGCCAAGGTCGACGATCTGCGAGCAAGGGAGACGATGCCATCTGTGGCAGGGTGACGTTGCGCGGGCGGCCGGCGTCGACGACAGGGTGCGCGGCCTTGGCCGCTCGATCCCGGCCGCTCGATGCCGGCCGATCTCCCGACCTGTCGATCGATCGCGGTCGATCGACAATGCGCACCGGCCGCCGTCAGCCCGAGACGCAGCCCGGGACCTGTTCCATGAGCCGCAAGGTCCAGAACGCCACGTGGCCCAGGGCGAGCTGGGTGGGGCCCAGCGGCGGCTCGTACTGGGGGCAGAGCTCGTTGACGTCTGCCCCCACCACGTTGAGGCCGCGCACGGCGCGGAAGAACCGCTTGGTCCAGTACGTGTCCGGCCCGCAGACGCAGGGCGTGTGGCAGGCCGGCGCCACCGACGCGTCGAGGAAGTCGGCGTCGAAGGTCAGGTAGACCGGCGCGTCGCCGACCACTTCACGGACCCGCGCCGCGGCGGCCAGAGGACCCTCGTCGAGACACTCGTCGGCGCCGATGACGACAGCATCCGAGGTCGCCGGGTAGAGCTCTCCCTCCGGCGCCTCGTCGCCCAGCACGCGGATGCCGAGCTGCACCGAGCGCGACAGATCCAGGCACCCCTCGTCGGCCAGCTCGGTCACCCAGCTACCGCCCCACTATTAGGGGAAGGTGTCCCAGTCGTCGAGATGCCCGTCGAAGTGGACCAGCGAGAGCGGGCGCTTCAGGTGCTTCGCGTACGCGCGCACGATCGGCAGCGGGATCATGTGGTCGCCGCCGAACGCCAGCACCTGAGCGCCGCCGGCCAGGATCCCGCTCACGGTCCGCTCGGCCTGGTCGAGGAAGTCGAACATGTTGCCGGCGTGGAAGAAGACGTCGCCGTAGTCCACGCAGCGCAGACGGTCGAAGAGCGCGGCTTGGGATCGCGGGGCCGGTAATCGTCCATGCTCACCTGGACCTGCCTCTCCTCAGTGGCCGTACGGTCGTCCGCCCGCACCCGCCAAGACGGCCGGCTCATCTTCCACTCTGCCGGCCGGAGCCGTCGGCTCATCTCACCTGCCCGCCGCAACGGTCGGCTCATCGCACGCCCTGCCCATCGGGTCGCCGACGGCCGTGGCGGACGCCGCGGACGAGGTCGGCGAGCAAAGCCCGGGCCACGTGGCCAGCGACCGCCGGGTTCTCGCGCAGCCGCCGCACGGAGTAGCCGAAGACGTCCTTGCCGAAGGGTACGTAGATGCGCACGCGGTGGCCGGCGCGACGGAGCGTCCGCGCCAGGTCACCGCGCACGCCCAACAGCATCTGGAACTCGTAGCCGGCGGCCGGCACAGAATACTCGTCGATGGCCGCCAGCGCGTCGGTCACCAGCACCTCGTCGTGGGTGGCGATCGCGACCCGGGAGCCGGCGCGCAGCAGCTGCCGCAGCAGCGCCGAGAAGCTGTGCCGGATCGCCTCACGGTCCTGCATGCCGACGCTCGGCGGCTCGAGGTAGATGCCCTTGCAGAGGCGCACGTCCGGAGCCAGGTCGGCCAGTGCCTTGACGTCCGCCGACGTGCACCAGAGCCGCGCCTGCAGGACGATGCCGACGCGCTCCCGTCCCTCCTCGCGCAGACGGCGGTACAGCGCCAGCGTACCGTCGACTGTGGCCGACTCCTCCATGTCCAGCCGGACGAAGCGGCCGCCGCCTGCGGACGACGCGGCCGCCCCGTCGAGTACCTCGACGATGGCGTCGTGACAGCGATCCCAGTCGATGGCGGCCCCGAGGGCGCTGGGCTTGACGCTCACACCGGCGTCGGCGCTCCCGGCGGCCAGCGCCGCCAGCGCCTGCCGATAGGCCGCCACCATGGCCCGCACGCCGGCCTCGTCGTGGACGTCCTCGCCGAGGACATCGAGGCTGGCGGCCAGTCCGGCCGCATTGAGGCGGCGCACCACGGAGAGCGCCTGTTCGAGCGTCTCGCCGCCGATGTACGGCGCCGCGAAGGTACGCACCAGGCGCGTCGGCACCAGCGGTATGGCCGCCGCGACGGCGCGATCGATGATGCCGACATCGCTCATCGCCACGCACCTCGACCGTGCTTCTTCAGCCGCCGTCTCACACTTGGCGCGCGTACTCCCTGCGGCCCACCTCATAGAGGTCGCCGCCGTGGCAGTCGCCGACCACGATCGCCGGGAAGTCCTCGACCTGCAGCCGGGCCAGCGCCTCGGCGCCCAGTTCCGGCCAGGCGATCACCTCGTTGCCGGTGATGCGCTGGGCCAGCAGGGCGCCGGCGCCGCCGGTGGCGGCGAAGTACACCGCCGTGGTGTCGACCATCGCCTGCTTGACCGCGTCGGTGCGCAGACCCTTGCCGATCATGCCCTTGAGGCCCTTCTCCATGAGCAGCGGCGCGTACGCGTCCATGCGGCCGCTGGTGGTGGGACCGGCCGAGCCGATCACGTTGCCGGGCCTGGCCGGCGACGGCCCCATGTAGTAGATCACCGCGCCCTGGATCTCGAACGGCAGCGGTTCCCCTTGCTCGATGAGCGCGACCATGCGCTTGTGGGCCGCGTCGCGCGCCTGGTAGACCACACCACTGATGAGGACCTCGTCGCCGATGCGCAGGTCTCTGACGACCTCGTCGGTCAGCGGGGTCGTGATCCTCTTGACCATCTCACTCCTCCCGCGTCGCTTCAGAGCTCCGCCACCACGTGGCGCTGCGCGTGGCACTGCACGTTGACCGCCATCGGCATGCTGGCGATGTGGCTCGGCATCTCCTCGATGAACACGGCCAGGGCGGTGGTGGTGCCGCCCAGACCCTGCGGACCGATGCCCAGCGCGTTGATGCGGCGCAGCAGCTCGTCCTCCAGCTCGGCCAGCCGCGGGTCGGGATGCCGTGAGCCGATCTCGCGGGCCAGCGCCTTCTTGGCCAGCACCGTGACCATGTCGATGCTACCGCCGATGCCGACGCCGATGACCACCGGCGGACAGGGGTTGGAGCCGGCCTTCGAGACCGTCTCGACGACCGCGTCGATGACCCCCTGCACGCCCTGCGCCGGCTTGAGCATGTTCAGGCTGCTCATGTTCTCGGCGCCGCCGCCCTTCGGCATGAAGAGGATGCGGACTCCGCCGCCGGGCACTATCCGCGTGTGGATCACGGCCGGCGTGTTGTCTTTCGTGTTGGCCCGGGCGTGCGCCGGCTGTTCGACCACGCTCTTGCGCAGGTAGCCCTCGGTGTAGCCGCGGCGTACGCCTTCGTGCACCGCGTCCTCGAAGCCGCCGCCGGTGAAGTGCACGTCTTGCCCGACGTCGATGAACAGCACCGCGTAGCCGGTGTCCTGACAGATGGGCACGCGGTCGCGAGCGGCGATGTCCGCGTTCTCGGTGAGCTGGTCGAGCACGGCCCGGCCTACCGGCGACTCCTCCGTCTTCTTGGCCGCCTCGAGCGCCGCGTAGACGTCCTTGGGCAGGTCGTAGTTGGCCTCCTTGCAGAGGCGCTCGATGGCCGCCGTCACGTCGGCGACGTCGACCTCTCTGACGGGCATCGCGATCACCTCCTGCGGCCGACGGTCGGCGTCGGCCATCTGGTCGTACGGGGTGGCGCGCGGGCCTTACTTGCCCTTCTTGCCCTTCTTCTTGTCCTTGGCCTTGGCGCGCGCCTTCTTCGCCTGCTTGGCGGCCTCCTTGGCGGCGGCCTTGGCCTCCTTGGCGACCTGCTTGCCCTTCTCGGCGGCCGCCTCGGCCGACTTGCCGAGCGTCTTCTGCGCCTCCTGGGTGATCCGCCTGGCCTCGGCCACCGCCTCCTGCACCAGCTCGCGCGCCTTCACGTGAGCCTCGTCCATGGTCTCGCTGGCGTGGTGGACCGCTTCGTCGACGATCTCCGTGGCCTCGTGCCTGGCGTCGGCGACGACCTGCCGGGCGTCGGCCCGCGCCTGGGTGCGTGCGTCGCCGCCGGCACGGCGGGCCTCCGAGCGGGCCTCGGCGACGATCCGCTTGGCCTGCTCGCGCGCGTCGGCCAGCAGCTGCTTGCCGCGTTCGCGCGCCTCGTCGGCGGCGGCGGTGCCCTTGGCCCGGGCATCGGCCGCCACGCCGCGCCCGACCGCCCGCACAGCCTGCTTCGTCGGCGCCGGCGGCTTGCTGCCCTTCGGCATCTTGATGTAGCCGAGCGCCTCGGCGTCCTGCACCAGGCCGCGGGCCCGGGCGATGATCTCTGTGGCCTCGGCCTTCTCCTGCTCGTAGGTGATGTCGGTGCGCAGCGCCACGCCCTGCTCGACCGCCTTCATGGCCACCGCGGCGGCCTCGCGCGGGAAGACCTCCCAGTCGTCCATGGTCGGCATGATGTAGTCGGGCCGCAGGCCCTGTTCCTCGGCCAGCCTGGCGAGTTCCTCGGCGGCGGCGATGCACATCTCGTCGGTGATCGTCTTGGCGCGCACATCGAGGGTGCCGCGGAAGATGCCGGGGAACCCGAGGCTGTTGTTGACCTGGTTGGGGAAGTCGGAGCGGCCGGTGGCGACCACCGCGGCGCCCGCCTCCAGCGCATCCCAGGGCCACATCTCGGGAATCGGGTTGGAACACAGGAAGACGATCGGGTCGGGGCTCATGCCCTTGATCCACTCCGGCACGATGGTGTCCGGACCCTGCTTGGAGAGGGCGATGCAGACGTCGGCGCCGGCCAGGGCTTCGGCGATGCTGCCGGTCCGCTGCTCCTCATTGGTGATCTGGCAGTACTTCCACTTGTCGACCCACTCGTCCTTGACGGCCTCGATGTCGCTGCGGCCCTTGTGCAGGATGCCCTTGGAGTCGCAGACGCGGGCCAGCTCGGGGCGGGCGCCGTAGTGGAAGATGAGGCGGCTGATGGCCACGTTGGCCGCCCCCGAGCCGATGAAGGCGATCCTGATCTCGTCGATCTTCTTGCCGGTGACCTTGAGAGCGTTGATGAGGCCGGCCAAGGTGACGCAGGCGGTGCCCTGCTGGTCGTCGTGCCAGACCGGGATCTCGCACTCCTCGCGCAGCGTGTCGAGGATGCGGAAGCACTTGGGCTGGGCGATGTCTTCCAGGTTGACGCCGCCGAGGCCCGGCTGGACGAGCTTGACGAACTCGATGAAGCGGTCGGGATCCTTCGTGTCCACCATCAGCGGAAAGCCGTCGACGCCGCCCAGGTACTTGTAGAGCAGGCTCTTGCCCTCCATGACCGGCATGCCGGCCTTGGGGCCGATGTCTCCCATGCCGAGAACGCGGGTGCCGTCGCTGATGACCGCCACCGTGTTCCACTTGTTGGTGTGCTCGTAGATCTTCTCGGGGTCGTCCTTGATCTCCAGACAGGGAGCCGAGACGCCGGGCGTGTACCAGATGCCGAAGTCCTGGAAGTCGCGCACGCAGCACTTGAGCGTGGTCTCGATCTTGCCCTTGTAGAACGGATGCAGGACCGTGGCGTCTTCCATGGGCTGGTAGGCCTTGGCCTTGAGCTCCTCGACGGTGGGCTGGTGCTCTGGCTGGGGCATGGGGGTCTCCTCCCTGTTCGACGCCGATAGTCCGCGGAGCGGCGGCCACGGCCGTCCGCATGCAAGCTTGCCGGTGCTGTGGCGCTTCGCGGCTCCTACCCTGAAGCCTTTGAACGCTAGCACACGCTCGCTCGAGGACGAAAGGGCGGGCGATGCACCACACCGGCAGACGCGGCGGGGGCGATTGGCCAATCAGCGCAGGTCGGCCGGTCGGCGCAAGGGCCGGCCTTCAGCGCAGCAGGCGCGGCTGCTGGGCGCGCTGCGACCGGCTGCCCGAGCGGCTGCCCGAGCCGCCGCGTCTCTGGCGGAACGCCAGCACGGCGGCAGCGGCGGTGGTCGGCAGCCCCACGATCAGCGGCGCCAGCGAATAGGGCACCGCATACGCCGCCGCCGCACCGAGCATGAAGAACCGCTCGCCGAAAGCGTAGAAGCCGCCCGCTATCGTGGCGATGGCGAGCACCCCGCCGCCGAACGCCATCATGGTGAGTCCCTGCTCGTTCCCGCCACGGCGGATCAGGTAGAGCGCCGCCCCGTGCACGCTTGCGAAGCAGATGTAGGTGCCGAGCACCACGATGAGAAGCAGCAGCGGGAACGAGATCTTCTCACCCACCGGCAGCTTGTCGCCGGCCGAACGCAGGGCGATGCCGATGGCGAGACAGGTCCCGACGATCCCGACACCGTGCAGGCCGAGTCCGATCAGGAGCAGGTTGGAGAGCGTGCCGGTGATCTTCACCGGTGCCTTCGGCGACGACGCCCGCGCCGCAGAGCCACGTCCGGCGGTACGCCGCTTCGCCGCCTGGCCCCCTGTGCGACTGCTCATCGGTCGCCGCGCTCGATCATCTGTCCCCCGATCCCGCACGTCCTGGATGGACGCTGCTCGAAGCATGAAGGCTAGCACAAGCACGCGCCTCGGTCCTGCGAGCGCGAGGCGGTCGGTGGGTGGCCTCGGGCTGCAGAGCCATCGAGGACCCCGGGGCCCGCCGTGAAGCGGTCGATGCGTGCCCGCGGGTCGCAGACCCTTCGGGGGCTCCCGGACGCGCTACGGTCAGCGGCCGAGTGCCGCGGCCACCAGACCCGGTACCTCATCGGGACGCCGCGCCACCGGGATGCCGGCCGCCTCGAGCGCCTCGGCCTTGGCGGCCGCCGTGCCGCCGGCGCCGGAGACGATGGCCCCCGCATGCCCCATGCGCTTGCCGGGCGGCGCGGTGAAGCCGGCGAGGTAGGCGACCACCGGCTTCGTGAGGTGCTCGGCAGCGTACGCAGCGGCGCGCTCCTCGTCGTCGCCGCCGATCTCGCCGACCAGCACCACCGCCTCGGTCTGCGGGTCGGCTTCGAACAACTCGAGGCATTCCAGGAAGCCCACGCCGTGGACCGGGTCGCCGCCCATGCCGACGCAGGTCGACTGGCCGATACCGAGCCGCGTGAGGCCACCAACGATCTCGTAGGTCAACGTGCCGCTGCGCGAAACCACGCCGACGCCACCGGGCAGGAAGATGTCGGCGGCCATGATGCCGACGTTGCAGGCGCCCGGCGAGACCACTCCCGGGCAGTTGGGACCCACGAGCGTCATGCCGCCGCGTGACGCGACCGGCTCATCCGCTGCGTCGGGGTCGCGTCGGCCCAGCGCCCGGCGCTGGATCTCGTCGAGGCCGAAGCCCTCCAGCTCGGCGGTCAGCTCGACCATGTCGCGCACCGGGATGCCTTCGGTGATGAGCACCGCGAGCCGTATGCCGGCGTCGGCCGACTCCAGGGCGGCCGCCTTGGCGAAGCGAGCCGGAACAAAGGCGACGGCGACATCGGCGCCGGTCGCGGCCACCGCCTCCTGGACGGTCCCAAAAACCGGCACCTCGTGCACCGTGCTGCCACCCTTGCCCGGCGTAACGCCGGCCACGATGCGGGTGTCGGCGGCCAGCATGCGCTCCGTATGGAACGTGCCCTCCCGCCCGGTGATGCCCTGCACCAGGACGCGGCTGCCTTCGTCGACCAGGATCGCCACGTCAGCCCTCCGCCACCAGGGAGACGACCCGCTGCACGGCGTCCCACGGGGTCTCCATGACAGCCAGACCGGGGCGCTCGGCCGCCAGCAGCGCGCGCCCGGCGGCCGCGTTGTTGCCATCGAGACGGACGACCATCGGCAGCGACCGATCGGAGAGCTGCCGAAGACCCGCGAGCAGACCGCGCGCGACCTCGTCGCCGCGGGTGATGCCGCCGAACACGTTGACCAGCAGGCCGCGCACGCGCTCGTCGGCGGTGACTATCTGCAGGGCGGCGGCGATCTGATCGGCCCGCGCGCCGCCGCCGATGTCGCAGAAATTGGCCGCCCGACCGCCGGCCGCGGCGATCAGGTCGAGGGTACTCATGACGAGGCCGGCGCCGTTGCCGATGACGCCCACGTCGCCGTCGAGCGTCACGTAGGTGACGCCGGCCTCACGTGCCCGCCGCTCGCGCTCGTCCTCGCCGGTGCGCCAGGCCGCCAGGTCCGGCTGCCGGAACAGAGCGTTGTCGTCGACGGTCACCTTGGCGTCGAGCGCCATGAGACGAACGCCGTGGCCGTCGCCGTCGCCGTCGCCTTCGACTACCGCCAGAGGATTCAGCTCGATGAGCGTCGCGTCGTGGTCGCGGTAGAGGCGGTAGACGGCCGTCGCAAGGTCCACCAGATCGTCGCGCAGGCGGCCGTCGAGCCGCGCCGCGGCGGCAGCTCCGGAGAGAGCCTCCCACGCACCATCGTGCACCGCCTGCGACGGCTCCAGAAGCGGATCGAGCGGCGCCTTGAACAGCGAGCCCGGATGCTCGCGCGCGACCTGCTCGATGTCCATGCCGCCCTCGGCCGAGATGAGCAGCAGCGGCCGGCGCCGGCGCCTGTCGAGGGTCACAGCCAGGTAGAGCTCGTGACGGATGGCCAGCGCCGCCTCGATGAGCAGCGCGTCTACCGCGAAGCCGCGGATGGTCAGATCGAGGATGTGCCGGGCGACCGCGGCGAGCTCGCCGGTGCTGCCGGCGGTGCGCACGCCGCCGGCCTTGCCGCGACCGCCGGTGAGTACCTGCGCCTTGACGACGACCGGGAACCCCAGCGTCGCCGCCGCTGCACACGCCTCGTCGACGGTGCGCGCCACGCTGCCACGCGGCACCGGGATGCCGGCCGCCGCGAACAGACGCTTGCCGTGCCACTCGAAGAGGTCCATCGGTCGTCATCATACTGGCCCCGCCGAACGGTGGCGCCCGGCGCCTCGCATCTCCTGAGTGCCTGGGCAGGCGGCAAGTGCCGATCCACGCCTGCGATTGCGCCAGAGCCCAGCTTGTACCAGTGCCTAACCTGTGTTGTCGGGACGTACGGCCGGCACTACGCTGCTCAAGGGTCGAGGACGGCGATGCCGCTCGAGCAGCCCCCCCGGACCTGCGTGACGCGACGGGACGGCCCATCGCCTCCGGCACGCCGCAGGGGACGCGAGCGGCGCCGACACCCGGTCTGACGTGAGGACCCCGACGGTTCGGAGGTGGGCCGGCGCTCCCGTCGGCGCGGGGTCTCATGTCGCCTGACTGAAGCGGCGAAGGGCAAGAGGGAGACGAGCAATGACGCGATCGGCCTCTGGTGGTGCTTTCGGCCGCATGGTCTCGGTGGCCGCTCCGCTCGTCCCCGGACCGGTGGTGAAGGCTCTTGCCAGTCCGTATATCGCCGGCAGCAGGCTCGAAGATGCAGTGCGCACCGTGAAGGGCCTCAACCGCGCCGGCCTGTGCGCAACGGTCGACATCCTCGGCGAGAGCGTCGAGGACGAGTCGCGCAACGACATGACCGTCTCAGACTACAAGGCTCTGCTCGAGGCGATCACGGCTGATCGTCTCGATGCCAACGTCAGCCTCAAGCCGAGCGCCTTCGGCAGTACGACGAACTGGGACGCCTCTGAGGCCGCCATCACAGCGATGCTGACGCACGCAGCGGAGCTCGGGGTCTTCGTCCGCATCGACATGGAAGACGCCACCACCACCGACGCCACGCTGGCTCTGTACCGTCGTCTGCGGAGCACGGGCTTGACCGGCACCGGCGTCGTCCTTCAGTCGAGGCTCTGGCGCAGCCTGGGGGACGTACAGGCCCTCGCCGACCTGACGCCCAACGTCAGGCTCTGCAAGGGCATCTATCTCGAGAAGCCCGACGTGGGCCTGCAGGACTACGACGCCATACGCGCCAGCTTCTGCGAGATGCTCAGACGCCTGCTCAGCCGAGGCTCCTACGTGGGCATCGCGACGCACGACGAGTACCTGATCGTGGAGGCGCTGCGAGCCGTCTCGGAGCTCGGCCTCTCCCCCGATGCCTACGAGTTCCAGATGCTGCTCGGCGTCAGAGGCGACCTGGCAAGGACACTGGCACGCGAGCACAGAGTGCGCATCTACGTGCCCTACGGCAGCGACGCGGCCGCCTACTCCCAGCGACGCATGCGCGAGAACCCGGCCATGGCCGGCCTCGTGGGACATGCCGTGATGCGCAAGCTGATCCGCCGCAACGGCGCCGGCCCCGCGGCGCACTGCGACGACTCTGCGAAGCACAAGGGACTGTGAGCGCCCACGCTGGAGCAGAGTCGATGACCGCCGCCCACATGGAGCTTGGCGGCCCCGAGCGCGAACCCGGACCCACAGCCGAGCAGAGAGGATAGACGCGGCGGTCTACAACCTGGAAGAGCGCACCGAAGAAGCAGGCGGCTCAGAGTGGCAGACGGACCCCGACGCCTCGCTGGCACGCGCGCTGGTGGAGGATCCGTGCCGTCACCAGATCGTCGACGGCGATGCCCATGTTCATGCAGAAGATGCGCTCGGCGTCGCTCTCGCGCCCGGCTGCCAGACCGGCGGCCAGCTCGCCGAGATCGCCCGTGATGACCGCAGGTATGCAAGAGCGCCTTCCTTGAGCTGCCCGCCATCCAGAGTCGGTGCGGGGTCCACGACGATCGGGACGGCGGTGACCACCACGTCCGCCGGACGCGCAGCCTCTGCGGCAGACATGCAGACGATGAAGCGCAGTGCGGGGAACGTCGCTCCCATGTCGGCTACGAATCTGCGCGCCGCCTCCGGATACAAGTCGTAGCACCGCACCTCCGCCAGCGATGGCATCTCCTCGACGAGAGCCATGAGGCTGGTCCGCGCCTGGACTCCGCAGCCCACGACGGCCGCCGGCCTTCAGCAGGTCTCTTCGAGTCTTCCTGAGACGAACGCGCGTCGCAACAGCGGCAGACCCCGCGGCCACCGCAACTCGCTCATCGGGTCCGGATCGAGGTGAGCGTGGATGCTTCCGCCTCGGGCAGGCGGCGCGGCCGGCAGGGAGCGGGACAGTCGGACATGCCGCATTCATCTGGGCGGTCCGGGATGGTTGCCCGCAGCTGCGGACGGGGAGACGGGTCACTTCGCCGGACCGTAGGCCTCCAGCCTCACATCCTCGGCGACCTCATAACGCATGCCGGTGGCGCTCCGGATGTCGTCGAGAGCATAGCCTCGCGCGACCTCCTCCAGCACAAAGCCCCGCTCGGGTGAACGGCGGAACAGCGCGCGCTCCGTGATGAGCACATCGCACTCGCCGGCACCCGTCAGCGGCAGGGTGCAACGCTCCACGAGCTTCGGCGATCCGTCTTTGGCGCAGTGTTCGGTGAGCACGTAGACGCGCCGGGCTCCGGCGACCAGATCCATGGCGCCGCCCATGCCGATCTTGCGCCCCGGCATCTGCCAGTTGGCGATGTCGCCGTCGCCGTCCACCTGCAGCGTGCCGATCATGGTGGCGTCGATGTGCCCTCCGCGAATCATCCCGAAGGAGGTGGCGCTGTCGACGTAGCAGCCGCCCGGAAGAAGCTCGACCGGCAGATTGCCGGCGTTGCGCCGGTCCGGCTCCTCCGTGCCGGGTGCCGACACCGGCCCACAGCGCACGATGCCGTTCTCCGCCTGGATCACGACATCGCGTCCGTCCGGCACGTAGTTGGCGACCAGCATCGGGATGCCGGCGCCGAGGTTGACGACGTCGCCGTCCTTGAGCTCACGAGCCGCCCGCGCGGCGATCGTGCACCTGGTGTCCCGGGTCGAGCCGGCCGACATCGCACCCTCCTCCTACGCCGCGTGCCGCGACGCGTTGTCGCCGGTCGTACGGACCACCGCGTCCACGAAGACGCCGCACGTCTGGATCTTCTCCGGGTCGAGCTCGCCCGGGCAGCACACGTGCTCGACCTCGGCGATCACGTAGTCGGCGCAGCTCGCGACGATCGGGTTGTAGTTGCGGGCGGTCCCGCGGTGACAAAGGTTGCCCAGGGTGTCACCGGCATGCGCCTGCACGAGTGCCACGTCGACCCGCACGGCGCGCTCCCAGAAGTAGACCTTGCCGTCGACCGTGACGTGCTCCTTGCCCTCCGCGACTGAGGTGCCCACACCGGTCGGCGTGAGGAACCCCCCGAGGCCGGCGCCGCCACAGCGCAGCATCTCGATGAGGTTGCCCTGTGGTGTCCACACAAGCTCGACCAGTCCCCGCTCGACCGCCTCGTTCACCGCCGGCGTGTAGCCGGCATGGCAGCAGTAGAGCGTCCTGACCTTGCCTGCCCGGATGAGCTCGACGATACCGGCGTCGCCGAAGCCGGCATCGTTGGCGTAGATCGTCAGGTCCTCGACGTCTCCGTCGCGCAAGGACCGGATCAACGTGAGCGGAGAGCCCTGACCCAGGAACCCGCCCATCGCGAGCGTCATGCCGGACTCGACACGCGCCACCGCCTCATCGAGCGGGATCATCTTGTTCGCGGGCATCTGTCCTCCTCTACGGAGCGCTCCGTCCGTCGATCTTCGGCTATGGCCACCGGCCCGTCCGGACGCGATACGTCGGGCTTCCAGTCCACATCGAGGACGTCGATGAGCCGGGCGATCCCCTTCGCGAGCCGTTCGGCCAGGTGTTCGTCGGTGTCGATGCCGATGGTGATCACCGTCTTGCCGTCGGCGATGTTGCGCGCCGTGAAGTGATCGATGTTGACGCTGCGGCGCCCTACCTGTCCGGCCACGCGGGCCAGGACGGATGGCCGGTCCAGCACGATGATGCGGAGGGTGTGCTTCACGGCCCCGTCACCGGTCCGTTCGCCTCCGGGGCTATGGGAGGGGGTGGCGGAGCGGCCGGGACGTCCGACCCCTCACGGGGCCCGGCCGGGAAGGCCGCCTCCATGGCATCCAGGTAGGCCCACTGCTCGGCGATGGCGGCGCGCGTGGCGGCGTGATCGAAGGAGGGCGTCCTGAAGCGGCCCTGCCGCGACAGGTAGTCCTCCAGAGCGGTGCCGTCCGGACGGGCGTTGATGCGGTAGCGGCGGCCGTCGAAGACCTCGTAGAGCGGGAACAGGCCGCATCCCACAGCCGCCCGCACCAGGTCGATGCCCTCGGCCGGGTCCGACTTCCAGCCTGCCGGGCACGGCGACAGCATCACCATGAAGCGAAACCCCCGCAGTCGGCGGGCCACCCGGATCTTGCGCAGGAAGTCGTCGCGGTGCGCCAGCGAGAGGGTGGCCGCATAGGGGATGCGGTGCGCGACAAGCACCGCCATGATGTCCTTCTTGGGCTCGTGCTTGCCGGCGGGCGTGGTGCTGGTCCTCGCACCCGGCAAGGTCGCGCTGCTGCGCTGCCCGCCGGTGTTGCCGTAGATCTCGTTGTCGTAGCAGATGTAGATGATGTCCTCGTTGCGCTCGGCCGCCCCCGAGATCGTGGCCAGGCCGATGTCGTAGGTGCCGCCGTCTCCGGCCCAACAGATCGTCGGGATGTCCTCGCCGTTCATCTGACGCACCCGGCTGACACCCGTGGCCACCGACGGAGAACTCGCGAACGTGGTGGCCACGGCCGGCACGCCGAAGGCGGTCGTCGGGTAGGAACCCGGCGTGACGACCGCGCAACAGGCGGGCACCACCATGGTCGGCTTCTCGCCGTCGAGCGCCTGGTCCACCCACTGCAGGCCGAGTGACATGCCACACCCGGCGCAGGCGCCGTTGCCGGCACGCCACAGCGCGTGCTCGGTGTGGCTGTGGACCTCCTCCTCAACACCGGTCACGTTCATGCGACCGCCTCCGTGATGAAGATCGGATCGGCGGCGGTGTCGCGGGTGCCGACGTCCCGGATGATGCCGTCGATGACGGCCGGCGCCACGTCGCTGCCGCCGAGCCCGACGATGTAGTCCTGCAGCACCACGTCCGGACGGGATCGCAGGCTTGTCGCGATCTCGTTCCAGAAGATGCCACCCGAGCCCGGCGAGTGGTTGCGGTCGAGGACCGCGACCCGACTGGCCGGGCCCACCGCGTCGACGAGCGCTTGCCTGAGGAACGGCCGGAAGAGCTTCACCCGGACCAGCCCCACACGCTCACCCGCGGCCCGGCGGGCCCGGACGACCTCTCTGGCCGTCTCCGCGAGCGTGTTGCAGGCGACCACGACGATGTCGGCGTCGCCGGTCTGCTCCGCGGAGAAGGCCGAGACCGGCCGGCGGCCGAACGACCGCTCGAAGTCGTCGAGCGCCTCGTCGAGCACCTCGGGCACCCGGTCCATGGCGGCCTGGATGTCCGCGCGCTGCCGCTGCGTGTCGCGCGGCCACGTCATTCCGCCGTACATCCGCGGGCGCCCGAAGTCCAGATGATGCGGCAGGTCGAGCGGCGGCAGATAGCCGTCGACCAGTTCCTGCTCGGGAAGATCGACCACCATCTGCGTGTGCGAGAGAAGGAAGCCGTCCTGGGCGACGATCGCCGGCAGGAGGACCCGTAGGTCCTCGGCGATCCGGAACGCTACCAGGATCGTATCGACCAGATCCTGGTGCGAGTCGCAGTAGAACTGCAGCCAAGGGGCGTCGCGCAGTGCGAGGCTGTCGCCCTGGTCCGCCCAGATGTTCCAGGGCGGTCCAAGCGTCCGGTTCGACACGACCATCACCACCGGCAGGCGGTAGTAGCCCGCGGCGAACACGTTCTCCATCATGTAGAGGAGGCCGTTGGCCGAACTGGCGGTGAAGGCGCGGGCGCCGGCGAGCGCGGCGCCGATGCACACCCCCATCGCGCTGTGCTCGGACTCGACCGGCACCACGCTCCCTCTGGCGAAGGCATGCGCCATGAGATACTCGATGATCTCGGTCTGCGGCGTGATGGGGTACGCGCCGCCGCAGCAGCCGCGCGCACGGCGGTTGGCCTCACCGGCGGCAGCCAGCGCGTGGCCGGCGGCGTGATTCCCGGTCACGTATGCGCGGCTCACGTGCAGACCTCCTCCGCGCAGTCCTCCATGACGATCACGCCGCGCGGGCACTGTGCCGCGCAGAGCCCGCAGCCCTTGCAGTACTCGTAGTCGAAGAGGTACCGGTGGCCGCCGGCGGGGCAGACGACCCCCTCGGGACAGTAGGCGACACAGGTCTCGCACTCGTTGCAGGCGCCGCAGCTGAGGCAGCGCGCCGCCTCGGCGGCGGTCGCGTCCTCGCCCTCCTCGTCGACGAAGCCGCGGCGGACCTCCAGGAAAGTACGCCGTCGCTCGTCCACGGCCAGCATGGCGCTCTTGTGCTGGGCCGTTTTCGGGAACCGGTCGAGCGCGATGACGTCGGGGCCGGCGAGCTCGTGCGGTTGCGGTTCTTCCGTCTCGCTGCCGTCGAGCAGGGCATGGATGCGTGCGGCGGCCAGCCGGCCGCTGCCCACGGCCGCCGCCACCGTCCCCTCTCCCGTCGCCAGGTCGCCACCGACGAAGAGCGGCGCGTCCTCTTTTTCGCCGGCGATCCGGCACCCCCTGATCTCCGCGCCTTTCGGCAGCACGGAGACATCCGGCGATTGGCCCAGGGCGAGCAGCAGACGGTCGCACGGCAGTTCGACGAGAGCCTCGTCGCCTTCCACGGGCACGGGGCGACGCCGGCCGGATCCGTCCGGTTTGCCCAGCCGCATGCGTCGGCAGACGAGCGTCGGGCCCGTCGCTGCCTCGCAGATCCGCACAGGCGCTTCCAGCTCGCGGAGCTCGACCCCCTCTTCGAGAGCTTCGTCGACCTCCTCGGCGATCGCCGGCATCTCGTCACGGGTGCGCCGGTAGACGACGCGCACGTCCCGGGCGCCCAGACGGAGCGCCGTCCGCGCGGCATCCATCGCCGTGTTGCCACCGCCCACCACGACCAGGCTGTCGCCGGCGACCGAGGCCTCGCCTCGACAGGCCCTCTCGAGGAAGTCGAGCCCCTGGAGCACCGCGCCGTTGCAGGCGCCGCCGAGCTCGAGCGACGGCGTGCCCTGCAAACCGGTCGCCACGAACACGGCGGCGTATCGCCTGCGCAGTCGCGCCAGCTCCGCGCGGTCGACGGGGTGACCCGTTTCGATGTCGACGCCGTGCCGCAGCACGAAATCCACTTCGCGATCTAGTATGTCGCGCGGCAGGCGGTACGCCGGTATGCCGCGGCGCAGCAGCCCACCGCTCTCGGGGTCGGCCTCGAACACCGTGACGCCGTAGCCCAAGCGCCCCAGGTGATAGGCGGCGCTCAGGCCGGCCGGGCCAGACCCGACCACCGCGACACGCTCGGCGCGCCGGGGCTTCCCGGGCTCCGGTAGCCGGCCGCGCCCTGCAACGGCGCGCTCCACCTCGCGCACGTTCACCGCTTCGTCCAGTTGGGCGCGGTTGCAGCCGGCCATGCAGGGCGCCGGACAGACGCGACCGCAGATACCGGGGAACGGCGATGTCTCGAGGATCAGGGACAGCGCGGCGTCGTAGTCGCCCCGCGCCGCCGCCTGCAGGAAGCCGCGTACGTCATTGCCGGCGGGACACGCCTCGCTGCACACCGCGGCGAGCTCGCGGCTGTGCGGGCGGCGCGACGCCCACTGCCCGGTGTGGATGGTGGGAAGGCCACCGACGCCATCGTCCAGGAAGCCGAGCGACCGCGGCGGCAACTGCGGCGCGACGCGGACGACCTTACCGGGCATCGCCGCCGTCAGCACGGAGTCATAGGCCGCCCGCGCGGCGGCCGGGTTGCCGCCCTTCAGGCCGACATCGTCGAGCGCACCCTCGACGTCGGCCACGTGCAGGCCGAACAACCTGGCGGCCGCACCGAGCATGGTCGTGTTGACGATGGGCAGGGCCGGGCTCCCGAGTCCATTGGCCGACGCGATCGCGTTCGCGTCGAGCGTTGCAACACAGCACCCTGGGAACGTTTGAGCGAACGCGGCGGGCTCCAGCGGTGAGTTCAACACCAGCCACCCGCCCGCCCTCAGGCCCGACGCGACAGCTGCCGTGATGAGCGACGGATCGATGACGACGATGTGGTCGGGCTCGGTGATCGGCAGGTGCGCGGTGATCTCCTCCGTATCCACCCGGACGTACGCCTGGACCGGCGCGCCGGAGCGCTCGGCGCCGTAGACGCCGAACGCCTGCACGTAGCTTCCTCGCCGGAAGTACATGCCGGCGATCAGCTTCGCCAGCGTGACGCCCCCGCGCCCACCGCGCCCGTGGACCACTATTTCGATCACGGCCGGACCGCCTGCGGAACCTGGGTGCGGACCGGAAAGCACCAGTGCCCATACTTCGCGACCCTGCCACGGACCACGCGCGAAAAGAGGTCCTTCAGGTCGGCCGTGATCGGTCCGGTCTGTCCGTCGCCGACGAGACGGCGGTCGACCTCCGCCACGGGCGTGACCTCGGCCGCCGTACCGACCAGGAAGATCTCGTCCGACACGTACAGCTCGCTGCGGTTTACCGAGCGCTCGACCACCTCGAGGCCGAGCTCTGCCTCCGCCAGCTCGATGACGCACTCGCGGGTGATGCCGGCGAGCAGGTCCTCTCCGGCGGCCGGGGTCACCAGCCGGCCGTCCTGGACGAGGAAGACGTTCTCGCCGGTCCCTTCCGCCACGTGCCCCGTCGCCGTCAGTGTGATCGCCTCGTCGAAGCCCTGCAGCATCGCCTCGTAGCGTGCCAGGGCCATGGCCGCGTACAGGCCGCCGACCTTGGCCCGGACGGGGGCCGCGTTGCCCTCCGGCCGCCGCCATGTACTGACGCAGCATCGGATCGCCTCATCGGCCAGGTACTTGCCCATGGGAACGTGGAAGACGACGAAGCTGTCCGTCAGGTCGGGGCGCCAGACCCCGATGGCATTCGTGTCCTTGAAGAGGACCGGCCGCACATAGGCGTCCTCGCGAACGCCGTCCCGCACGAGCAGCTCGGCGGTGATGTCGCACAGGTCGTCGACGGAGTACGGCAGGGTCATGCCGTAGAATCGGGCAGAGCGATGCAGTCGTGCGTAGTGCCGGTCGGGGCGGAAGAGAAGGAGGTCCGATGCTGCGGTGTCCCAGTACCCGCGGATACCCTCGAACACGCTGGTGCCGTACTGGAAGGCGTGGCTCTGGACGCTGACCGTGACCTCGTTCAGCGGCACGTACTCGCCATCCCGGAACGCCGATACTGCCACAGTGGCCCCTCCGATCGGTGGTGCAGGGTCTTATTGTGTCAGAGAGTAACTGTATGATTCATTTGCGTCAAGGACTTCCGCAATGAAAGCGGGCGATGCGTTGTGAAGCCGGTGAGAGACGCCTCTGCCTTCTCGTCTTCTTCGGTCCCTCAGGCACCCGTGAGCGCTGTGAACCCGAGCGACATCACCGCCGACTTGATCCGCGGGATGATCTACTCGGGAGAGCTCACTCCCGGGGACTGGCTGCCGCCGCTGCGACAACTGGCGGACCATCTGGGCATCTCAGTGCTCACCCTCAGGGTCGCTCTCAAGTCGCTGGAGAGTGCCGGCTTCATCGTCACCAGCCGAGGAGCGCACGGTGGGTCGCGGGTAGAGGACGTCCAGACTCTCACCCGCCGCTGGACGGACTGGATGCGGGCCATAGGTGACGAGGTGGACGACCTCTGGGAGTACCGCGAGATCGTCGAGACGAATATCGCGTCCCTGGCGGCGCGGCGGCGCAGCGAGAGCGAGCTGCGGGAGATCGAATCGGCGTGGACGGCGGCGGCCACGGACAGTCACACGGCGTTCCTGCGTTGGAACGCCGTGCTCCACGACGCTCTGGCGGCCGCAGCGCACAGCCGGCATCTCGCAGACGCGATGCTGGCTGTGCGTCGCGAGCTGTTCCTGCCGGTAGGCCTGCTCCTGCGCACGCATCGCGCGGAGGAGTTGCGCGACGCGCACACGCAGATCTACGAGGCGGTGCGGGATCGCGAGCCGGAGCGGGCGGAAGAGGCGATGCGCAGCCACCTGGCCGGCACGCGACTGATGGTCGGCGAGGTCCTCGCGGAGGCACTGGACCGCTCCTCGGACGACGCGTAGCGCAGACGATCGGCCCGGCGGCCCGGTCGGTCAGTTCACAACGCCGCCCTCATGCGCTCGCGGGCATTGTGCATATGCTCGTGAACGGCCGATTCGGCGGCATCCGGATCCCGGCCTCGGAGAGCGGCAACTATGCGCGTGTGATCGGCGACGGCACCGGCGGCGGTGCCGGCGCGTCGAAAGCCCATGAAGACGAAACGCTGCGAGAGCCGGTGCAGGACGTCCTGCGTCTCGACCATCAGCTGATTGTCGGCCGCCTCGCCCAGGATGTGATGGAAGCGGAAATCCAGCTCCGCGATCTGGGCCAGATCTTCGTCGGTCGCCGCCCCCTCCGACTGCCGCACCATCTCATCCATCTCCGCCAGCTGCTCGTCCGAGATGCGCTCGGCCGCCAGGCGGGCGAGGAACGACTCCACCCCCTCGATAGCCTCGACGAGGGCAGAGAACTGCACGATGCTGAGCTCGGCGATGGACACCCCACGATGGGGCACCGCGACGATCAGGTGTTCGTGTGCCAGGATCCGCAACGACTCGCGCAGCGGTGTGCGCGAGCAGTCGAGAACGGTGCACAGGTATTCCTCGGTGACCACCGTGCCCGGCGGCAGCTCGAGAGTGATGATCATCCGCCGCAACTCCGCCAGCACTCGATCGCTCGCCCGCCGACGGTGAACGACCGCCTGTGGCGCCGCCTCTGCCGGACTCATCTGATCTCCGTCCTCATCGTCGACGTCACGGTGTCTCAGGCTTCTTTCTCGGCAATGATACGCGCATCGAGCGCGACGCAGCCGTCCGCCGACGCAACGACCGGATTGAGGTCGATCTCGCGGATGTCCGCCTGAGCCAGCATCAGGTCCCCCACCCGGACAAGCACGCCGGCCAGCGCCTCGAGATCGACCGCCGCTTCACCCCGGAACTCCGCCAGGACAGACGCGGCGCGGAGCTCGCGCAGCATGTCGAGGCCGACCCGGAGCCGCAGCGGCGCGACGCGGAAGGCCACGTCCTCCAGCGCCTCGGCGAACACGCCGCCGAGGCCGACCATGACAGTGGCGCCGAAGGTCGCGTCACGGATGCCGCCGACGATCAGTTCTCGGCGAAAGGAAATCTGGCGCGCCACCAGCACACCGTCGATCTGCGCGCCGGGGCAGCCGGCGGCCACCCGGCGCAGCAGCTCCTCGAAGCCGGCGCGCAGCGCCGGCTCGGCGTCTAGCCCGACCACGACGCCGCCCACCTCGGTCTTGTGGACGATGTCCGGCGAGACGATCTTCAGCACCACGGGATAGCCGATACGAGCCGCTGTCTCGACGGCATCCTCGACGGTGGCCGCCATCCCGTGCTCGACGTAAGGGATGGCGTACGACGCCAGAAGCGTGGCGGCATCCGGCTCGAGGAGCATCCGCGTTCTCTGGCCCATCTCCACGCTCATCGGTCCGCCTCCCACGCACGGCGTTGTTCCGCATACCAGCAGGCCGCCGCGATCGCCTTCATGGCGCGCTCCGGCGAGGGGAACACGGGCACGCCGGCGCGCTGCATCCGGCGGCGCTCCGTCTGCTCGACGGCGCCGCCGCCGTAGTAGGCGGCGCAGACACACGTACGCAGCTCGGCGACCAGCTCGGCGGCCAGCTCGGCAGACCCCACGATGGGATCGCCGTACATCAGCAGGATGACGTCGGCCAGATCGGCTCGATCGGCCATGCGGGCGGCGGTCCGGAAGTGCTCGACCGACATCGAGGCCAGATCCAGCGGATTGGCGAACGAGCCCCACTCGGCGAGGTTGAGGTCCCGCAGGGCGGCCACGTACTCGTCGGGAAGATCGGGCAGGATGAGCCTCTGGTCGTCGCCGGCGTCGGCGGCCAGGGCGCAGCTGCCGCCCGAGGAGGAGATGACCAGCACGCGGCGGCCACGCGGCGGCGGCATGCAGGCGAGGATCTTGGCGGCGTCGTAGAGGCTCTCCGAATCCTCGGCCCGGACCACCCCATACTGGCGGCATACGCCGCTGAACACCTTGTCGGAGCCGGCCAGCGAGCCTGTATGCGAGGCCACCGCCTCACGACCCCGCTGCGAGCGGCCGCACTTGAGCACGACGAGCGGCGTGCGCATGGCGACGTCCTTGACCGCGGACACGAAGCGCGGACCGTCGTCGAGACCCTCGAGGTAGAGCGCGATCGACCGCGTCTGCTCGTCCTCGGCGAGCAGCCGGATCATGTCCGACTCGCAGATGTCGGCCTGATTGCCGAGGCTCACCGAGGCGCTCACGCCGAGGCCGTCGTCCTGTGCCCAGTCGCTCATCGCCGCCACCACCGTGCCGCTCTGCCCCACGACGGCGAGGGGGCCGTGCTCGGTGATGACCGGCCAGAAGACAGCCGAGAGGCGGTTGGGACCGTAGGCGACGCCCTGGATGTTCGGTCCGAAGAAGCGCAGGCCGCGCTCCCGGGCGATCCGCGTGATCTCCCCGTCGAACTCCGGCCTGCCCGACTCGCGGCCGCCGGCGCTGATGACGATCGCGCCGGCGGCGCCCTTGTCGGCCGTCTCGTGAAGGATGCCGGGCACGAACCTGGCGGGCACGGCGATGACGACCAGGTCGAGCGTCCCGGGGATGTCGCTGACGCTCGGGTAAGCCTTGAGGCCCGCGACAAAGTCGGCCTTCGGGTTCACCGGGAAGACCTCTCCGGTGAACCCCCCCGAGAGGATCGACGGTACCAAGACGCCGCTGAACTTCGTCGGATCCTGCGAGGCACCCACAACCGCGACGCGGCGCGCCTTCAGCATGCGCCAAACGGCGTTGTTGTCGTCCACCACCACCCCTCTTGTCGTCCTGCTCTCGGCTCCTCCGCCCAGCGCGTTGTCTGCGGCCGGTGGGCCGGGGCGACATCGACCCGTCATGACCGCCGCCCCAGCAGCTCCAGTGCGACGTGCTCCGCGAAGAACGCCTGGAACGCGACGTCACGGATGAGGATACGCTCGTCCACGTTGTGTGCCCTTGCGATCACGTCGGCGTGGCATTCCTCGACATGGGGGTCGAAGTTGTAGGCCACCACCCCGGGGAGGGCGGCGCGGAGCCAGTTGGAATCCGTGAACCCGACGCAGTGCGTGTTGCCCAGCTCCGCGTGCGACACGTGGCGCTGCAGGACGGCGCGGATGGCGTCAGAAAACGGAGTGGGATACGCGGAGGCATTGCCCCGGACGACGTTGACCCACTCGAGCTCCCACCGCGCGTCGACGCCGTCCAGCGCGGCTCGGATCTCGGCCTCTACCTCGCTCTCATCGTGGCCCGCCGGCGTCCTGCAGTCGACGCTGACGACCACCTCGGTGGGGAACACGTTGATCGACGCGCTGTTCGACCGCACGATCGTGGGCGCGAACGCGAAGCCGTAGAGTGGCTCGATCATGTCGGCGAGCTTCGGCTCACGCTCCGCGAGATCCTCAAGCGCCGCGCGCGCCTGAGCCTCGTCGCGCAGACGTCGGCGCAACTCCGCATCCTCAACGAGGAGCTCCACAAGGTCGCGGGACGACTCCTCGACCAACACCGGCAGCTCGCGCGCCGCCAGCGCCTCCACGACTCGCGCCGCGGCCACCACAGCGTTGCCGGCTCGCAGCGGTACGGCTCCGTGACCGGATCGGCCATGCACGACGAGGCGGAACTGCGCCGTGCCCTTCTCGCCGCTCTGCAGCATGAACAGGCGTCGGTCGCCGCATGGAATGTGGGCGCCGTCGCCCTCGTTGAGCACGTAGTCGCAACGCACCAGGTCCGGGCGGTGCTCGATCAGCCAGCGGATGCCGCCGCCGAGGGCGCGTTCCTCGTCGGCCGTGCACGCGTAGGTGACGGTGCCGTCGAACGGCGCCCCGGCGGCCGCCAGCCGCCGCACCGCGACCGCGTTGGCCGCCACCACGTTCTTGATGTCTACGGCCCCGCGACCCCAGACATAGCCGTCCCTGATGAGACCGGAGAACGGCGGTACCTGCCATTCGGCGGCGTCGGCCGGTACGACGTCCTCGTGCGCCAGCAGGAGGAGCGTGGGCCCGGGCTGCCGTCCCTCGAGTCGCAAGACGAAGCTCGCCCGGTCCGCGGGCTCGCCCACGACCTCGCCCTCGAGCCCGTGCCCGCGGAACCACGCCGCCATCAACTCCGCTACGGCCGTCTCGTTACCCGGCGGGTTGCTCGTGTCGATCTGGATGAGCTGACTCAGCAACTCACCGGTCTCGCGCTCAAGGTCCGCCATGAGGGCCGGATCGAGACCCGCGGTGTTCACCTCGCGCCTCCCCGCACAGGCTCAACGCCGGCGGGAGACTCGCCCACCTCCGGCCGTGTCATTCCGTCCACTCCGGCGGTTCGACGCCCTTGTCCCGCGCGTGGTCACGCACGTAGTCCTTGATGCGCCGCACCGTGTCCGCCGGCGCGCGGTACTCGAACGGGCGCGCCAGGATCTGCTCCACCCGCTGGTGCGCCCGCGCCAGCATCGTGTACTCCTCGCCGGTGCGTCCTATGTGGTTGAACGAGCCGCCGTAGTAGTGCTCGCCGGCCTGCACGGCCTTGCGCGTGTGGCGCTCGCCGAGGAACGAGCCTCCAGGACCCAGCCTGGCGATGACGTCGTAGGCCAGCGTGTCGTCATCGACGACGATCTCCCTGGTCAGCCGCTGCGCCATCTCCCAGATGTCGTGGTCGATGACGACCTGTTCGTAGCTGTGATGGGCGGCGTTGTCGAGTGGGCCGCCCATGGTCACGAAGTCGGCCTCGCTCTGCGCCAGCGTGAGGATCGCCATCGCCTTCTCGATGCCGGCCTGGACATCCGGCCACTGCGAGTCGCTGTAGCCGCCCATGCGCGTGCTCGGCATGCCGTAGTACTTCGCCAGGGCCATCTCCCCGCTGCTGATAAGACACGTCTCCGCCGAGCCCATCGAGAGGTAGGCGGTGCGCATGTTCATCAGGGACCCGGTGGACGCATGCAGCACCTTGACGCCGGGCCAGATGGCGTTCGCGAGCGTGGCCAGGAAGAGGGTCTCGGCGTTGCCGAGCAACAGGTTGCCGGCGAGAGTCGCCGGGGTGGCGACGCCACAGACCGGCATGGGTCCCAGGTCGACCGGGCAGTGGCGCCCGACGACGTGCAGGATGATCGACCCCTCGCGGTCGCCGAGAGTGAGCGGCGTGGTGGTGTTGATCTCGACCCAGGTTCCGGGGTCGCGATCCAGGTCGTCGGTGCCGGCTGCCACCATGGCCAGGTCGAGCGACGTGCGCGCGTCGTCGACGTTGCCCGGCGCGCACAGACTCATGCAGCCGGTGATGGCCAGCACGAGGCCGAGGCTGTCGGCGACGTCGATCTCCGGCGGCACGTCGCTGCTCGGGTACTGGATGGCGACCGAGAACTCGGCGCCGGGCAGCGCGTTCATGATGCGGCAGAGGTCGATGACGTCCTGTCGGCGGGGCGGTCGAAGCTCCGTCTCCCCGTAGTCCAGCACCTTCGGCATCTTGACGCGGACGCCGGCATGCTGCCTGCCGTCCGGCGTGGTGAGCCGTTCGCCGCCCGGATGCACCAACTCATACGTCTTCGTGACCTGCGCCAGCGCCTCCTCGACCATGGCGGCCGGCAGCCGCACGACGTCCGTCTGCCCGACGGCCTTCGCCCCGGCCTTCACCAGGACCTCGCGGCAGCCGGCGTTCTCGACGCGGACGCCCACTTCGGCGAGCAAACGCAGCGAGTCGGCGTGGATGCGGTCGAGCGACTCGCGGCTCAGCAGGCTGACAGTCTTGGTGGCCATGCCCGTCAGACCGCCGTGGCCTGCGCAACCTTGACACGCTGGAGCGCCCGCTCCCAGCGTCCGGCCGCCTCGTCGAGGACGGCCTCGTCCATGACGGTCGAGATGTTCATGCTGCCGCGCGGAGCGATGAAGAGCCCCTCCTCGAGGCAGGCTGCGTGTAACGCCCAGCAGTCCGAGGAGTGCGCGTGGAGCAGCGAGCCCACATTGACCACACGCACGTCGACGCCCGCCACGTCGACCGCCGTCTGCATGCGAGCGGCGAAAGCGTCGCCCATCTCGTTGATGCGGTCGATCGCCGGCTGATCGAGCAGGTCGAGGCTGGCGCAACCGGCCGCCATGACCAGCGAGTTGCCGTTAAACGTGCCATGGCTCGGCACGCAGTCCGACCGCCGCGGATCGAACACGGACATGACCTCGGCACTGCCGCCGAAGGCGCCGACCGGCAGCCCGCCGCCGATCGTCTTGCCCAGAGTGGTGAGGTCGGGCTTGACGTCGTGTTGAGCGGTCCAACCGCCGACACAAAGGCGCCCGGTGACGACCTCGTCGATGACGAGCACCGCACCGTGCTCGTGCGCCAGACGCAACGCCGCGCGTACGAACGCTGGGTCTCCCTCCTGCAGTGAGTGACCGAGAATGGGCTCCATGATGATGCAAGCCACCCTGTCGCCGTGCTCGGCCATCAGCTCCTCAAGATGGTCGATGTCGTTGTAGCGGACGAAGTGCATGAGGTCGACGAGGGCGTCGGGGATGCCCCGCGGGATCCCGGAGCGCCCGTCGTCGCCCTCGTCCTCGTCTTCGGTCGGCATCTCGATCGCCTCGAGCGCCACCTGCTCCCACGTCCCGTGGTAGCCCCCGGCGGGCATGACCAGCTCGTCGCGCCCGGTATACGCCCGCGCGCCGCGGACGGCCATGAGGACGGCCTCGCTGCCGGAGTTGGTGAAGCGCAGCTGTTCGATGCAGGGCGTGCGCGTGACGATGCGTTCCGCCAGTTCGGCCTGCAACTCGGTGGTCGCAGGGAACGCCGTGCCCCTGGCGGCGGTGTTGGCGATCGCGTCGACGATACGCGGGTGAGCATGACCATGCACGAGCGGCGTGTAATTGTTGACGAAGTCGATGTACTCGTTGCCATCGACGTCCCAGACCCGGCAGTCCCGGCCGTGGTCGATGCCGATCGGGAACGGCTCGTAGTGGGTGACCGAGCGCGTGTTGGCGCCGGGCATGACCTTCAGGAGACGCTCGAACAGCTCCAGTGACTTGTCCGTCTTCATGATCCGCTCCCCGCTCAGTAGCAGCTTGGCGTTGCCGATAGGCCGAGCATCTCGCGCGCCTGTGCCGGCGTGGCGATCTCGCGCCCGAACTCCATGGCAAGGCGGACGACCTTCTCGACTGCCTCGCCGTTGCCCTTCAACTTGCGGCCGCGACGTTCGTACAGGTTGTCTTCGAGCCCTACCCGCACGTTGCCGCCGAGGATGATGCCCATGGTCACCAGCGGCCACTGGTACTTCCCGACACCGGCCACCGTGAACACAGAGCCGGCGGGCAACTCCTGCAGCATGTTGAGGACGTTCCACGGGGTCGGGTAGGAGGCGGTCTGCACACCCATCACCAGCTGGTGTGCATAGGGCGGCTTGATCAGGCCGCGTTCTGCCAGCCCGCGGCTCACCCAGTACTGTCCGGGCTGGTATATCTCAAGCTCCGGCTTGATGCCCTTCTCGAACATCACGCCGGCGAGCCGGTCGATGAACCCGTAGGTGAACGGCATGCACATGTCCACGACCATCGCCTCGCGCGGATGTGGCAGCGGCGGCTTGCGCTCGGCCAGCTCGAAGCGCTCCATGTCCGGCCCGAGATTGAGGGTGGCCATCTCGGGGCCGGCGTCGAGGATTGCGACCCGGCCCTCGTCGGTGGTCGTGGGACCGCCGCCGGTGGTGATGTTGATGATGATCTCTGGGCTCTTCTCGCGTACCTTGCCGAGGATCTCGCGGTAGACCTCGGGGTCATCGGTGCAGTTGGTGAAATCAGCGGGGTCGCGGCCGTGGATGTGGACGACCGACGCCCCTGCCTCATAGGCCTCCTTGGTCGACTGCGCGATCTCGTCCGGCAGCTCGGGCAAGGCCGGATGGCTTTCCTTGCCTTGGATGCCCCCGTCCACGGCGCAGGTGACGATCATCGGCGGGAACTTCGCGTAGCGCGCCATCCACTCGTAGGGATCGCGGAACTCCCAGACGTGCTCATGCATGCGGGTCAGCCCCCTGACAGACCCCCCGCCGGGAGGCGGAGAGCATTGTATACAATCCGGATACTACACCATCAAGCACTCGGGTCAACACCATCGATTCGCCCTCCAGCCCTTTTCGCACGCTGCTCTGCGACCGTGCGTGCTCTGATCGACCTACCTCCGCTACCTGAAGATGAAGCCATCGCCGAGCGGGTCGCCGGGGTCCAGGAAGAAGCAGCCGGTACCGGTCACATAGGCTTCCCCCGACACCTCGGGGATCACCGCCGGACGGCCAGCAACGTCGGACCGGCCGATCACAGCCACGCCGAAACAGGTGCCGAGGATGCTCTCGATGAGGATCCTCTCCCCGTCCGCCAGCTGCCCGGCGTCGTGCAGCAGGGCCGCGCGGCCGCTCACCCCGGTCCCGGTGGGCGAGCGGTCGACCTCGCCCTCGGCGAAGATGCAGACGTGGCGGCTGTGATGAGCCGTATCCGCGGGCGGTCCGGTGAAGATCACCCCGTAGAGGAAGCCGAGGTCGGACGCCACGGGGTCGTCGATGGTCGTCTGCGCCAAGACGGCCGCCTTCACCAGCCTGCCGACCTCGATCAGGCGGTCGTGCTGCGACGGCTCGAGCGACAGCCCGAGGTCGCTCGCGTCGCAGTAGGCGTAGTAGGCGCCGCCAAAGGCGACGTCGCAGACGGTGGCACCGATGCCTTCCAGAGCCACATCGATGCCGCGTTCACAAACGAACGACGGCACGTTCTCGAAGGTGACCTCCCGCACTGCGCCGGCGTCGTGCGCCGCGCGCGCCACGACCAGCCCGGCCGGCGTGTCGATGCGGATGGTGGTCTCGCCCCTGCCGGCCGGGACCATGCCGGTCTCGATGAGGACCTTGGTGAGGCCGATGATGCCGTGACCGCACATGGTGCTGAACCCCTCGTTGTGGAGGAACAGCACGCCGCAGTCGCTGTCCGGCCGGACCGGCTCGGTGGGGATCGCGCCGTACATGTCGGCGTGACCGCGGGGCTCCCACATCAGCCGCCGGCGCAGGATGTCCAGGTTCTTGCGTGCGTAGCGGCGTTTTTCGAGCATCGTGGCGCCGGGGATCGGCGGCAGCCCGTCGACGATCACCCGCAGGGGTTCGCCGGCGGCGTGCACGTCGATCGTTCGGATGACGTCGGCGCCGGCCGGTGGCGTGTAGGTGACGCTGCTCACGGCTTCAGCTCCTCGCTTTCCTCGGCGCCCGGGACTCAGGCGCCCCAGGGACACTCCGCGTCGATGTCGGTGATCACGTCCAGCACCGTCAGGCGGTCCGCTTCCAGAGCGCGCTCGAGAGCAGGCGCCAGGTCCTTCGGCTTGTGCACGCGCTCGCCGAGCGCGCCGAGCGAGGTGGCCACGGCGGCGAAGTCCACCTCGCGGAACACCCACAGGTCTTCATGCTGACCGTGGAGAGTGCCGCCGTACATCGGTTCATAGAAGGGGATCTGTTCGTTCATCGAGTGGTTGTCGTTGACGACCACCACGAGCTTCACACCCCAGCGCAGGGCGGTCTCGATCTCCGAGAGGTGATACCAGAGCCCGCCGTCGCCCGTGAACAGGACGACCGGGCGTTCGTCGCCGACCGCCATCTTGGCGCCGAGCGCCGCCGGGAAACCCCAGCCGAGCGAGCCGGCGGCCCGCAGGAATCCCTGGCCGGGCCGCGTCAGATCGAGATAGGTCGCCGTCCAGAAGCCGGCATGGCCGGTGTCGGCGACCACGATGCTGTCGTCCGGCAGCACACGGCCCAGCTCGCCGAGCAGGCGCTCCGGGCGCATCGGCACGGCGTCGCTCGTCATCTGGGTCTCGACCGACGCCCGCCACTCGGCCACGAGCTGCCGCACTCGTGCCGTCCAGGCCGGCCGCTCGCTGCGCCCGCCGGCTTCCTCCGCGATGCGCGCCAGCGTCACTTTGGCATCACCGAGGATGGAGACGGCGTTCGGGTAGTGGCGGCCGAGCTCCTCGGCGTCGATGTCGATCTGGACGACCGTCGTCCCGAGCACGGGGATCGTCCAGTTCCGGCTCACCTGGCTGCCGGTCTGGCTGCCGACGTAGCAGACCAGGTCGGCCTCGAGGACCGCCCGATTGGCGCTTTCGCGCTGGTAGAGGCCGGGCACGCCGACCGCCAGCGGGTGGTCGCCGGGGAAGACGTCCTTGGCGTTCAGCGCGGTCGCCACCGGCACGTCGAGCAGCTCGGCCAGAGCCAGCAGTTCGGGGCCGGCGCCGGACTGGCGCACGCCGCCCCCCGCGATCAGGATCGGCCGCTCGGCGGCGCTCAGGAGACGGACCGCGGCCAGGACGTCGTCCGGGGCCGGCTCCGGCCGGAACGGCGGGACGGAGCGGAAGCGCTCCTCGACGAGCACCTCGAGGTCCGCCTCCTGCAGCTCGGTCTCTTCGCCGTAGTGGCCCTGCAGCGCCAGATGGACCGGGCCGGGATTACTGCTGGTCGCGGCCCGGAAGGCCTGTCGCAGCAGATCAGGAAACCGGCTCACGTCATCCACTTGAGCGTTGAACTTGGTGACCGGCGCGAAGACCGGCAGGTCGTCGATCTCCTGGTACTGATGGCGGTGGCGCGACGTGACGTAGCTGCCGCCGCTCAGGGCGATGACCGGAGAGCGCGCCATGTAGGCGTCGCGCAGCCCGGCTGCGAGGTTCGAGGTGCCGATCATCTGGCAACCGCAGACGCCGGGGCGGCCGGTGGCGCGGGCGTAGCCGTCCGCCATGTAACCGGCCGCCCGCTCGTCGTGCGTCACGATCCGCTTGATGCCGGTCGTCCGCTCCAGCTCGACGAGCGTCCATGAGATGATCGCCGGCACGTAGAAGACATGCGTCACCCCGTACCCGTCCAGCATCAGCGCCAGGAACTGCGCCCCGTTCATCTTCATCGACAGACCGCTCCTCCGTTCGCCCCGGACAGGCTCATCAGCCACCGATAAGGTGCCAGCGACGCGGACCGGACCTGCGTCTCGGGTGGGCCTCGTGACGAAGGTGCTCCAGCTCGACCAGCAGGTAGTTGTGCGCATCGACGATCGTGTGCTCCACGCATCCCCTCCCTGCCGCGACCTCAGATCGCGGGCCGCTCGCAGCCGGTCTGGAGGAAGCTCATCAGTGCCTCCCCCGGCATGCCCATGATGCCGAGGTCCTGCAGCGACGAGCCGGGAAACGTGCCCGTAGCACCGTCTCCGTCGGTGCTACCGCTCGCCATTGCGGCGGCACAGGTCAGGAGCGCCTTCATGACGGGCGTGTCCACGCCGAGTTGCTCAGCGAGCCCCACCCACGGACGTACGGTGAAGACCGCCTCGTCGGCACCACCACAGCGCGATAGGTGCGGCTCGCCCGTGATCGCTGCCGTCTCCCGGTCCAGCACTCGGCTGCCCCTGACGGCCGCCCATAGCTCAGCGTGTGGGCTCAGGCCCAACCCCGCAAGCGTCTCGGCCGCCGGCGGCAGCTCGAGATCTAGTGCCGCCCCGAGCGTGACCCGCTCGGAGTCGAGCGCAGCCGCCACGCTCGCCACCGCCGGCGTGAAGCCGTCCGAGAACAGTCGGAATGCACCGCCGATGCGCTCGACCCCACCACCGTTCAGCACCAGCGCCACAGCCCGCAGGAAGGGTATGACGCCGCTCAGTCCGGCGGCGAGCACATGCGGCAGAGTGCGCCCGCTTGGCACGAGGTCTCGTATCACAGCCATGGCCCTCTCAGTGCGCTCCGCTGGAAAGACTCCAAAGCCGGGCGTGAGGGGCATGGCGTCGACGTGCACATGATCGGCGGCGACACGTCGCGCCACGAACGGGGCCACGTCGCTCTCCACTAGTGTCGGTGGCGTGCATCTGCCTCGGTCGCGCAGCCATGTAGCGTGGCGCAGAGTCGCCAGTCGCCCGGCCGGCAGGACGAGCGTGTGCCGCGGCTCCACAAGCGGCAGCACAAAGGACGCGAAGGCCGCCTCGCAGCTGGGCGGCACAGACGCGACGAGCGTATCCGCCACCGACAGCGCCGCAAACAGATCGCTGGTCACAGCCGCGAGCTGAGCGACACCTTCGCCGCCACATCCGCTCACCTTCACGACTCGGCTTTCGCAATGCGCGACTGCAGCATCCCTGTGCGGCCGGGGCGGCTCCCACAACACGACCTCATGGCCGGCTTGGCTCAATGCCGCGGCGAACGCCAGACCGCTGTCGTCGACCCCGAGGACTGCGATCGTCCGGCTGGCCACGTGCGTTCGGGGCAGGACGGTCGTCACAGCGCCGCCGTCAGCACACCGGCGCCACGCCGGCCTCGACAGTCCGTCCGGCGCGCACATCCGCGATGTCCGGAATCGAGGAGAGCAGCTCGACGGTGTAGGGATGCTCGGGCGCGCAGAACAGCTGCTCGGTGCTGCCCTGCTCGCAGATGAGCCCGTCGCGCATCACGATCGCCCGATCGGCGATTGTACGCACCACTGCCAGGTCGTGACTGACGAACAGGACCGCCGTGGCGGAGCTGCTCGTCAGGTCGCGTAGCAACTCGATGATAGTGGCCGCCACCGAGACGTCCAGAGCCGATGTCACCTCGTCGCAGAGCAGCAGGCTCGGTCTGGCGGCGAAGGCGCGGGCGATGGCCACGCGCTGCTGCTGGCCGCCGCTCAGCTCCGAGGGATAGCGTCCCAGGAACGAACGCGAGAGCTTGACGCCCTCAAGTAGCTCGGCGACCGCCTCACTCGTCTTGCCGCGCGCCACGTCCTCACGAAACAGGTGCACCGCCCGGGCGATGATCTGCTCCACAGTGTGCCGCGGGTTGAGCGAGGAGGCAGGGTCCTGAAAGACGATCTGGACCTGCCGACGCAGCGCACGCGGCCGCTTGCGGGCGTTGCGGGCCAGCTCCTGGCCGCGCAGCGACACTGTGCCGGTGTAGTCGGGCAGGATGCCGACGATCGAGCGCAGCAGGGTCGACTTGCCGCTGCCGCTCAGGCCGACGATGCCCAGCACCTCGGCCTCCCCGAGCGTGAAGGAGACGTCCCGCACGGCGGCCACCCGCTTATGGCGCGAGCCGTAGTAGCAGGAGATGTCCTTGACCTCCAGGAAGTGACCGGTCGACTCGCCGGCGGCAGCCGCGGCAGGCGACTCATAGCCGTCGTGGGTGACCACGATCCGCAACGCCCCGTGGAGCTCCTCGACCCGCAGGCAGCGGGCGCTGCGTCCGGGCCGCAGCTCACGGGAGTCAGGATGCTCGGTCCGGCAGCGCTCCTGGGCATGCGGGCAACGCGGCGCGAAGGCGCAGTGATCGGCGGCCACACTGACCGGCGGCTCACCGGCGATGCCGGCGATCGTCTGTCGGGCGCGGGCGCTGGGCACGGCGCGCAACAGGGCGTTAGTGTACGGATGCAGCGGCTCGGCGATCAGCTCCTTGACCGGGCCCCGTTCCACCATCTCGCCGGCGTACATCACGGCGATGTCCTGCGAGACGGTCGAGAGCAGAGCCAGGTCATGGCTGACGTACATGACCGCCACCTGGGTCTCGGCGATCAGCTCCTGCAGCAGGGCGGTGATGTGCGTCTGAGTGGTGACATCGAGGCCGGTCGTGGGCTCATCGAGGATCAGCACCGACGGCTTGCAGGCGAACGCCAGCGCCAATGCCACACGCTGCTGCTGACCGCCGCTGAGCTGGTGCGGGTAGCGGTCCAGCGCCCCTTTGGGATCGGGCAGCTTGACCGCACCGAGCAGTTCAAGCTGGCGGGCGGCGGCGGCGGCGCCGTGCATGTCGGCATGGCGGCGCAGCACCTCGTCGAAGTGACGACCGATGGTCAGCGCAGGGTTGAGCGAGGTGGCGGCGTTCTGGGAGATGTAGGCGACCTGACCGCCCCACAGCCGGCGCAGGTCGGCGGGATCCATCTGTAGCAGGTCGGTATCGCCAAGCAGCGAGCGGCCGCTCATGATCACGCCGCCGGGATGGCGGTAGCCGACGGCGGCCAGTGCCGCCGTGCTCTTGCCGCAGCCCGACTCCCCGGCCAACCCCACGACCTTGCCTGGGTAGAGCCTCAGGTCGACGTCATGGGCCACGCAGAGCACGCCGCCATCCTTCTGGTGGTAGCCGACGCTCAGGCCTTCTACGACCAGCGCCGCGGCGTCGGTCACAGACACACCCGGTTCGCTGGTGCCGCCGCGACAGGCTGACCCGTTCTTCATGACCGCGGTGCTCATATCACCGCCAGTCTGCTGAGCTCATCGCCGGCCAGCACCCGCGAGATCGCGTCGGCGGTGAGGTTGAACGCCACCGCCAGCAGCGTGATGCCCAGCGCCGGAAGCATGGTGCCCCACGGCGCGACGGTGATCAGCCCGCGATTTTCGGCGACCATCAGGCCCCAGTCGGGCGCCGGCGGTTGCACGCCGAGGCCGAGGAAGCTCAGGGTGGCCACGAAGAGGATCGCGTACGTCAGGCGCAGCCCGAACTCGGCGAGGACGGGGCCGGACACATTCGGCAGCACCTCGCGGAAGATGATCGCAAGGTCGCTCTCGCCACGCGCCTGCGCGGATAACACATAGGGGTTCACCATCACCGATTGCGCGGTGCCCCGCACCACCCGCCCCAGACCCGGAGCGTAGACCAGGGCGACAGTGATGATGAGGACGGTGTTCGACGCACCGAGCCCACCGATGATGACCAGCACGATCAGCAGCGGCGGCAGGGTGAGGATCACGTCGAAGACCTTGGAGATCACGACGTCCGGCCAGCCTCCCCAGTACGCCCCGAACAGGCCGAGAGTGCCGCCGATGATCAGAGCCAGCGTCACGGCGATCAGAGGAATGAGGAGCACGGTGTCGCCGCCATGGAGGAACCTGCTCAGGATGTCGCGACCCAGGGTGTCGGTGCCGAACCAGTGCTCCGCCGACGAGCCGGACCCCGGAAGGCCTACGTTGTAGTCGGTGCTTGGACCGAAGAAGCGCCCCAGGATGATCAGCAGGACCATGCCGATGCCCAGGGTGACGCCGATCATGCCCTCGCCGGTGTGAAGGACCGCCACCCAAAGGCTCTGCCGTTTCTGGCGCACGGCGGGTGCAGAACCCGCTTCGTTGACGGTGCTCATCTCACCCGTTCCTGAGTCGTGGGTTGAAGACGGTCACGAGGATGTCCGCGGCCACTCCGATGCCGATGAAAAGAACGCCGCTCACCATCGCGACCGCCTGGACCACAAGGAGATCTCCGGCCGCTATGGACTGCACGAGAAGCGTGCCCAGCCCCGGAAAGCCGAAGACGTTCTCGACAATGATCACGCCACCGATGAGCCAGATGAGGTCGAGCGCGACCACATTGACGATCGGACCCGCGGCGTTCGGCATGAGATGTCGATACGTGATGGTGCGCCGCGACAGGCCTCGCAGCACCGCGGCACGCGCGTAGGGCGTCGTCATGGTCTCACGCACCGAGACCTGTGTGAGCCGAGAGATGTGTGGCATCAGCGTGATCACCAGCGTGACGGTGGGCAGGATGAACGCCGCCACCTTGTCGGTCCACGAGCCGAAGGCAAGACCACTGCTGTCCGTCGGCGTCCAGCCCAGCTTCACCGAGAAGACATAGATCAGGACGATGCCGATGACGAACACCGGAATTGCCGCCACGGATACGTTCGAGATGGAAAGGGCCAGCTCACGGGCTCGTGATCCAGGTCTGGCAAGATAGATGCCGAAGGCGATCGCGAGCGGTAGGGCGATGACGATCGCAGCGATGGCCAGGATCATCGTGTACTCGAGCCGCGGCACGACGATACCGGTGATCGCGCGGTCGCTGACCGCCGACGTTCCCCAGTCACCGCGCACGAAATCCCAGAGCCAGACGCCGTACTGCTCGTAGACCGCTTTGTCGAGGCCATGGCTCTTGTTGAACTCCGCCAGCTGTTCGGGTGTCGCCTGCCGACCGAGCACTCGCAGGGCGACATTGATGCCCAGCACATGTGTCGAGGCAAAGACGACGATCGAGATCAGCCAAAGCGTTATGAGCGCAGGTACTATGCGCTGCACAAGAAAGCGGAGAATCGCGGCCGCCGCCCCCCCTTTGGGAGGGGCGGCGGCCGGGCCTTCGACCTGAGGGCCGAGAGGAGTCTCGGCCATCAGTGGATCGGGGGCGGCATCCGTCATGCAGTGAACCCGCACTTGCGGAAGTCGAGCATCGAGAACGTCCACGGGACGACGACGGTACCGACCTTCGACGTCCACAGACGATTGAGATAGGCGGGGATCAGTTCGCCGCTGCCGCCGCCATCGCCCGATGACTGCCACATGCATGCCTCGGCGGTCGCAGCGCTCAACTCCTCACCCGTCGACGCCAACGCCTTGGCAAGGAGCTCGTCCATCTTGGGGCTCTTCCACTGCGACTCGTTCCACGGCGCGTCACTCTTGACCTGCAGGTTCATGGTCTCGACGGGGTGACGCCGGTTCCAGTCATCGACGCAGAACGGGTCCTTCATCCAGACCGTGTCCCAATAGGTGTCTCCGGGCACCGCCTTCGGTGTGACCCGGAAGGGCGATCCCTTGAGCGCCGCGGCGACGGCCAGACCGAAGTTGGCGTGCAGCGGGTCGCCCGGATACTTCAATTCGAGGTCTATGCCGTTTGGGAAGCCCGCTTCGGCCATGAGCTGCTCGGCCTTCTTGCGGTCCGGCTTGGTCCGCGCCTCGAGTTCGGGCGTCATATCCGGATCCCCCATGGCGATGCACGAATCGGGCGAAGCGAACGACTGACCGGCGTAGGCGACCTGCATCAGTGTGTCCCGGTCGAGCGAGCGCTTGATGGCCTCGCGCACCTTGGGATCCTTCCACGGATCTGCCGTGCAGAGGCAGACGGCGCAGTACATGATGCCCTTCTCATACGGATTGATCTGGAGATCCGGGTTGGCCTCGACCACCGGAAGCTGATCGAAGGCGATCTGGGTGACGCTCGAATCGCCGGACGCCACCGCCTGCAGCTTGGTGGAAGCCTCCGGGACCTGGATGCCTCGAACTCCGTCAAGAAGTGGTGCGCCTTCCATCCAGTAGCCGGCGTACTTCTCCACCTCGTAGCTCTGGCCGGGCTCCCACGACTTCAGCTTGAAGGGCCCGGTGCCGAGGCCTGCCTCGAGGTTGTTGTCGTTCTCCTTGACGAGGTAGCACTGCTGGTTCGACAGAGGCTGAAGGATCAGCGAATCTGGCCGCTTGAGCTCCAGCTTCATCGTCATGTCGTCGACGACCACGACTTTCTCTATGCTCGAGTGGAGCCGATCGTACATGCCCGAACCACCGTTCGGGTCGAGGATGCGCTCGATCGAATACGCCGCATCGCGCGCCGTGAAGGGCGAGCCGTCGTGCCACGTCACGTTCGGGCGCATGTGGAACGTGTACTCGGTGAGCTCCTCGTTCGTCTCCCAGCGCTCGGCCAGGCGCGGCTGCACCACGAAGTCGAAGTCGTAGGTGATCAGACCTTCCCGGAGCATGCCCTGGACCGCGTCGACACCGTCCTCGGTGTTCTTGAGCGTGTCCAGTACCTGATTGGGGAAGAGCTGATCGGTCGCAAGTGTGAAGATGCCACCTGCCTTGGCCTGGCCCGATGCGGCCGCCGACGGGGAAGCGCTGGTGCCGCCCCCGCCGCCTCCGTCGCCGCCACACCCGGCGCTCAGGAACCCGCTGCCGGCCAAGCCGGCGCCGACTCCCGCCACTGCGCCGGCCTGCAGCAGCTGCCTGCGGGTCATGCCCTTCCTGGTCGTACCGTCGTCGTTGTGACTGGACTTCATGTGATCCCCCTCTGGTCACATCCCCAACGGGAGCCTCGTGCGGATCCCGCCATTCGGAGCCGGCTGTGCAGGGAGCCCTCAGGCAAGATGGGCCTTGAGGCGCGTCAGCCCCTCCTCGATCTGTGTGCTGCCTATCCCGGAATACGCGAAGCGCAGGTAGAACCTGGCCTCGTCGTCGAGTGGATCGCCAAACTGCGAGCGCGTGCACATGGAGACTCCCGTCTCCCTCAGCACGGCCCGCCGGAACGTCTCGTCGTCAGCAAAGCCCCCCTTTCTCACTGCGGCGGTGACATCGGGATAGAGGTAGAAGGTCGTGTCGGGCGTGTGGCAGGTGACGCCATCCATCGACCGCAGGAGCGATGCGGCGACATCGCGCCGCTGCTTGAGGACGGCGATGATCTCCCGAGCTCCCGACTGGTCACCCGTCAAGGCCTCGACTCCGGCCCACTGGACGAAGTGGTTCGTACATGACTCGAAGTTCGTGTTCAGCCTCACCATCATCTCGATGATGTCCGTGGGGCCGATCGCCGCTCCCAGTCGCCAGCCCCCCATGGCGTACTTCTTGGAGAAGGTGTAGAGGATGACGCAGCGCTCCTGCATGCCCGGAAGCGAGGCGAGCGAACCGCTCTGCCCGCCGTCCAGGCGTATGTCGAAGTACGCCTCGTCGCACAGCACGCGCAGGTCGTGGCGAAGTGCCAGCGTCGACAGCCTCTGCAGGTCTTCCGCCGTGCATTCGGCACCGGTCGGGTTGTGCAGGTCGTTGAGGATCAGCAGCCGCGTCCGCGGAGTGATGGCTCGTTCCAGACCATCGAGATCCAGGCCGAAGCCCGCGCCCGTGTCTCTGTAGGCGTAGGGCACCGCCCGACCGCCGAAGTAGCCGATCAGGGACGAGTAGACGGGAAAGCCGGGATTGGGATACAGGACCTCGTCGCCGGGTTCCATGAGCGCCAGGAGGAACTTGCCGATCACCGGCTTGCCTCCGGGCTGGACGGCGACGTTCCCAGGGCCATAGGAGAGAGACCGGGCGCGACCGACGTCGTCGGCGATGGCTTCACGAAGCGGGGTGATGCCCGCGTTCTGGCAGTAGGTGGTCTTGCCGTCGCGGATCGCCCTGTTCATGGCGTCGATGATGTTCCGGGGCGTCGGCAGATCGAGGTTGCCGAGATGGAACGGATACACGGTCCGCCCGGAAGCCGCCAAGGCATCGGCCTCAGCCGCGCTGGTGAACGCGTTCTCGTTCTTCAGACGCGAGGCGCTTTGGGCAAGTGGCCCGCCGCGTTCGCCGATGCTCACGAACACGCTCTCGATGCTCGAGAATGGCCGTGCATTCGACTGGTCCCCCATTGTATACAATGCGGATACTACATCTCACCGGACACCGCTGTCAACGAAGACCCTGCTGTCGACCGGAGAGAGATTGGCCGACACCGCACACTGACCGCATGCGCTCCGCCTGTCAAGGGCACAGGAGAGCGGCGAGTTCGTCTGCGACGCCGGGTCACCAGCCCCGCCCAGCCTGTCCACCAGCCCCCACTTGCGAGAAACCTGCGTTGTCGCCGACCGGCGACGGTCACTAGGCTGGCGGCGTGGCGTCACCTTCACCCTTCGGGGCACGGAGGCCGCCATTCCGCGTCCGGATCAGGAGGCCCGATGAGTCCAGTGCGCTCGAGCGCGCCGCTGCTCGGCCACATCACGTCACGAGTCGCGCCGTTCGTGCCGGCGGCCATGGTGAGGCAGCTCGGCAGCGCATACGTTGCGGGAGAGACGCTGCAGGACGCGGTCGCCTGCGTCGCCGGCCTGCGTCGTGACGGCCTGGAGGCGACCGTCGACATCCTGGGCGAAAGCGTCGATGACATCGAGGGAGCGTCAGCGGTCGCGGACGAGTATCTGAGGACGCTGACCGCACTACAGGAGCACGGTCTTCCCGCTCACCTCAGTCTCAAGCCGAGCGGGTTGGGGAGTGCGTTGGGATGGGATGTCTGCGGCCGGGAAATCGAGCGCGTCGTGCGGGATGCAGAACATGCCGGATCGTTCGTGCGCATCGACATGGAGGACGCGTCGACAGTCGATGGAACTCTGACTCTGTACAAGAAGCTGAGAGCCGGCGGCCACGACTCGGTGGGAGTGGTCCTGCAGTCCCGCCTCTGGCGCAGCGCCGCGGACGTCCAGGCACTCGCCGTCCTGCGCCCCAACGTCCGTCTCTGTAAGGGCATCTACCTGGAGCCACCCGCACTCGCCATGCAGGACCGCGACGCCGTCCGCTCAAGCTTTGCGAGTCTGCTTCGCAGCCTGCTCGCCGCGGGCAGCTACGTCGGCATCGCCACGCACGACGAGGTCCTGGTGGTCGAGGCCCTGCACATCATCGACACGCTCGGTCTCTGTCGTGACGCCTACGAGTTCCAGATGCTCCTCGGCGTACGGTCGGATCTCGCCCGCCTTCTCTCACGCGAGCATCGCGTGCGGATCTACGTGCCGTACGGAAGCGACTCGTACGCGTACGCCCAGCGACGCATGCGTGAGAACCCGGAGATGGCCGGTCACATCGCCAAGGCGATGTTCGCCGGGCTCGGCCACGCGGTGTGCGGGCTCCGGCCGGCCACCGCGGCCCGCGCCACCGCGCCCCACTGACTTCGACACGATTGGTGCCTCAATAGGTCTTCACCAGTAGTCACCTGATTTTTCCCTGTATTGCCTGCCGCACGAGAAGGTGGGACACTGTCGGCAATCCCGGCGGCGGGTCCCGCCTGACGCGGGGGCGGGCAAGGGACCGGATACGTGACTGAAGAGTGCGTCAACGACGACTGTGGCATCCTGGGCGCGCCTCCATTGAGCGAGCTGGTCAGCGCCGATCCTCGTTTCCGCGCCATCATGGAGATGTCCTTCAACGCCTACTATGACTGGGACATCACCACCGGCGTCGACTATCGTTCCGTCTACTTCGACGATCTCCTGCGGCGCCCAAGCGGTACCACAGTCCACTCGTTCTACGTATGGCTGGACCTCCTGCACCCGGCAGACAGGCATCGCGTGCTGGTCTCCATGGCTTCGGCCTTTCGCCACGAGCGAAGCTGGAAGGAGGACTACCGTCTGCGACGGGAAGACGGCACATATGTCTGGGTGCAGGACCGCGGCGCCATCGCACGCGATGAGCACTCGCGACCGATCAGGATGCTCGGCACGATCAGGGACATCACACGGGAGCGGGAGGCTACTCTGGCGCTCGAGGAGTCGGCGGAGCTGCACCGGACACTGTTCCGGGGAGCCGCCAACCCTGCGGTGCGTGCGGACCGCCAAGGACACTACCTGGACGTCAACGATGCCGCGCTCTCATTCTTCGAGTGCGCGCGCGAGGAGCTGCTCTCACGGTCGTTCTGGACCGACTTTCCCCCGGAGCTGGCAGATCTGGTCGAGCGCGCCTTTGAATCCGACACCAGGGTAGAGGCCGAAGTGACGATCGACGTCGGCTCGACCCTCAAGACACTGATCGTGGCGATCGTCCCGTGCCGCACCGGAGGACGCGGCACGTTCTTCTGTCTCGGCACCGACATCTCAGCGCACAAGATGCTGCAACAGCGGCTTGAGGACACCAACACGGCGCTGCGTGTCGTCCTCGAGCAGGTCAACGAAGACCGGCTTGAGATCCAGAAGCGCATCACCACCAACGTCGAGCTGCTGATCACACCGACCCTGGATCGCCTGGAGCGTCAGGTCGGCTCGCGCCCCGAGGCGGCCCTGGTGCACGCACTGCGCGACAACTTGGCCGAGATCCTGCGGCCCTTTGCCGCCAGACTCGCCAGCCCGGGCGACGGCGGCCAGCCGCTCACCCGCCGCGAGCTCGAAGTGGCCAGCTACATACGGGTGGGCAAAACGACCGACCAGATCGCGGAGATCATGTGCCTCTCCCGCTCGGCCATCCAGTTCCACCGCGGCAATATCCGCCGCAAGCTGAACCTCGGGAAGGGTGACCGCCAGCTCGGCGCTGCGCTTTCGGAGCTCATGGCCGACCAGGGCACGGTCGTCCGCCCCGAGGACGAGTCGGGATACCGCAGCCAGTCAGACGACCTCGACCGCGGCTGAGATCCGCTCGCGGGCCGCCGCGCCGTGCGTACGCCCCAGATCGAGCGCCAGCAGGTTCAGATCGACGATCTTCGCCGGCAGCCGCGCCTCGATGGCATCCTCGACCGCAGCGGGCGGCGCGAAGCCGCTGATCGCCAGCAGCGCACCGAGGGCCACGATGTTGGCGGCCACGGTCTTGCCCAGTTCACGGTCGGCTATCTCGGTGAAGGGGATGCCGACCAGGTCACGCTCCTCCGACTCGCCGCACGGGGTCACCAGCCCGCTGTCGTAGAGCAGCAGTCCGCCGCGCCTGGTCAGACCCGCGTACTTCTCCCAGGCCGGCTGGGAGAGGCACACGGTGATGTCAGGAGCGTCGACCTCGGGGAAGTCGATCGCCTCCCGGTCGATGATCACCTCGGCCTTGGAGGCGCCGCCCCGTGCCTCGGGACCGTAGCTCTGCGTCTGCACGACCCGCCGGCCCGCCTGCGTGGCCGCGGCGGCGGTCAGCGTCGCCGCCAGGATGATGCCCTGCCCGCCCGAGCCCGAGAAACGCAGCTCAAGGCGTTCCGGGGCGGCACCTGCCACGCCGGGCTCAGTCACCACGTGCACGGCGGATCACCTCCTCGTAGGCAGCTGTGTACTCCTCCCGCTCCACATGGTGGAGTACGCCCACGGGGTAGCTGTCCTGCAGGCGCGGCCCAGGCTCGTGGAAGCGCTCGACCGGCACGGCCTGCGCCTTCTGACGCAGCAGCATCTCGGCCGGCGACGAGGGCTTGTTCTGTCTGCCGTAGTAGGTCGGGCAAGCGACCATCGCCTCGATGAGCGAGAAGCCCCGGTGAGCGATGCCACCGGCGAGGATACCGGCGAGCTTCGAGTACCCATACGCGGTCCCGCGGGCGACGTACGAGGCCCCCGCCGCGCGCGCCAGCTCGCAGATGTCGAAGGCCTGCTCCACATTGCCGTACGTGCTTGTCGTCGAGCGGTCGCCGGTGAACGTCGTGGGGCTCATCTGACCGCCGGTCATGCCGTAGATGCTGTTGTTGAACACCACGGCCGTCAGGTCGATGTTGCGCCGCGCCGCGTGGATCAGGTGGTTACCGCCGATCGCGGTGCAGTCGCCGTCGCCCATCACCACCAGCACGTGCAGGTCGGGGTCGGCGATCTTGACGCCGGTGGCGACGGTCAGTGCGCGGCCGTGCGGTGTGTGGACGGTCGAGAAGTCGAGGTACTGCACGAGCCGGCCGCTGCAGCCGATGCCGGCCACCACCACCACCTTGTGCCGGTCGAGCCCCAGCACCAGCACCGCGTCGATCATGGCCCGCATGACGATGCCGTTGGAGCAGCCGGGGCACCAGATCGTCTTCGGCATCGTAAGGAACCCGGCGATCCGTTCGGTCGGCGCCGGTACCACGCGCGGCACCAGCGCGTCGTCGGGCGCCTCGACGATCAGCGTCTCATTGACCAGGGCGGTGATGGCGGAACTCCTCTCTGATCAGCGCGTCGATCTCCTTGGGCCGGATCAGCCGGCCATCGACACGACCGTAGTCGACGACCCTGGCACGACCCTCCACGGCCGCCTGGACCTCCCAGCTCATCTGCTTGAGGTTCATCTCGGGCACGATGACGGTGCGGACCTGCTCGGCCATGCGGTCGACGGCAGCGGTGGGGAACGGCCACAGCGTCAGCGGACGCAGCAGGCCCACCGGCAGCCCCTCACGACGAGCCCGGCGCAGCGCCTCCATGGCCGAGCGGGCCACCGAGCCGTAGGCGAAGATCGCCACCTCGGCATCGGCCATCTCCACTTCTTCCACGCGCGCGATGGCGTTGCGGTGATGGTAGATCTTCTCCCGCAGATACCGCCCCAGGTCGCCGGCGATCTCGGGGTCGCCGGTCTCGGCGAGGCACGCGCGCTGGCGATCGTAGACCAGGCCGGTGGCATGCACCGTATAGCGCGACCCCAGGGGCGGCGCCGGCATGATGTGGTCGATGGTCGATGCCGTGGTGTCGTATTCGTCGGGCTCGCACCCCGGCTCGCCTCGCTCGGCGATCCGGATCTCATCGGGTCCGGGCAGCTCGACCGACTCGCGCATGTGTCCCACGCAAGCATCGGAGAGCAGGATCACCGGCGTACGGTAGCTCTCGCTCAGGTTGAACGCCTCGATGGTGAGCGTGTAGCACTCCTCCACCGAGCTGGGGCAGAGCGCGATGATGGCGTGCTCACCGTGCGTCCCCCAGCGGGCCTGCATCACATCTCCCTGGGCGGGATCGGTCGGCAGGCCGGTCGAAGGACCGCCGCGCATCACATCGACCACCACACACGGTACCTGCGCCATGCACGCGTAGCCGATCGCCTCCTGCATCAGGGAGAAGCCCGGACCGGACGTGGCCGTCAGCGCTTTACAGCCGGCCATCGAGGCGCCGACGACCGCCGCCATGGAGGCGATCTCGTCCTCCATCTGCACGAACTTGCCGCCGACCTGGGGCAGGCGCCGGGACAGCACCTCGGCGATCTCGGTGGACGGCGTGATCGGATAGCCGGCGAAGAACCGCGCGCCGGCGGCTATCGCCCCTTCGGCGACGGCTTCGTTGCCCTGCAGCAACTGGGCCTTCATCGGTCGGCGTCCGCGTCTGCCGTCGACGAGGCGGCGCGTGCGTCGATGATGTTGATGGCCAGATCCGGGCAGTGCAGCTCGCAGATGCGGCAGCTGGTGCATGCCTCGGCGTTCGACACGTCGGGCACGCCGCCGGTCCCCTCGACAAGCACTCCCTTGGGGCACAGCGCGACACAGATGCCGCACGCCTTGCAGAGCGCCACACTGATGGTCACGGAAGGCGCCCTCACCATCGCCGACTCTCGCTCCGCCTGACTCGCCGACCCCATCTCGCGCGCTTCCTCCACATCGTGCGACTGCTGACCGCTGCAAGCGTAGGGAGGATGCGGCCGTGTCACAACGCAGGTATTCCACAGCGCGAGCCTGTCCTGAGCCGTTCCGCGGCTTCTCGCACCGTACCGGTGCAGACGACCTGACGGCCTCGCCGGGCAAAGGAGGACTGGGGCGGACCGGCGTGGCGCAGCCGCCCCAGAAGGGCCCCGTGACGTCCGAGGATCCCGCCTGTGGAGACAGGGGCGGCCAATGAACTCAGATGGCCGGCATGGTGGAAACCTATGGCTCCAGCGCTCCGTCCTCGGCTGTCGCCACACCTTCTACCCGGCCGCGATTCGGTAAAGTAGACGGCAGCCGCCGGTCCCACGCTCGTCCACGGAGGAGCCTGTCATGAGCACCAACGCCTTCGCCTGTGTCCCCGCCCCGGTCAACGAGCCGGTGAAGGGCTACGCCCCCGGCTCGCCCGAGCGCGAATCGCTGCGGCTGCGCCTCACCGAGATCGCCGCTGAGCGGCTCGACATCCCCTGCATCATCGGCGGCAAGGACGTGCGCACCGGCCGCACCGCCACGGCCGTCATGCCGCATGACCACTCGCACGTCCTGGCAGACGTGCACCTGGCCGGACCCGACGAGATGCAGGCCGCCATCGAGGCGGCCGCCGAGGCCTGGCAGAGCTGGAGCCGCCTGCCGTGGGAGGAGCGGCTCGCTGTCTTCCTCAAGGCCGCCGAGCTGCTCACCGGGCCGTGGCGCGACACCCTCAACGCGGTCACCATGCTCAACCAGTCGAAGACCTGTCACCAGGCCGAGATCGACGCGGCCGTGGAGCTGATCGACTTCTGGCGCTTCAACCCCGTCTTCGCGGCGCAGCTCTACGGCCAGCAGCCGGTGAGCACCTCCGCCTACTGGGACCGCGTCGACTACCGGCCGCTCGAGGGCTTCGTCTACGCCGTCACGCCGTTCAACTTCACGTCCATCGCCGGCAACCTGCCCACCAGCCCGGCGATGATGGGCTGCAGCGCCGTCTGGAAGCCGGCCTCAACGGCCACGGTCTCCGCCTACTTCGTCATGCGGCTGCTGCAGGAGGCCGGATTGCCGGACGGCGTCATCAACCTCGTCTACGGCAAGGGCAGCGAGGTCGGCGACATCCCGCTGGCCGACGCCCGCCTCGCCGGCGTGCACTTCACCGGCTCCACCGCCGTCTTCCAGGGCATGTGGCGCCAGATCGGCGCCAACATCGAGCGCTACGCCAACTACCCGCGCATCGTCGGCGAGACCGGCGGCAAGGACTTCATCATCGCCCACGAGTCGTGCGACGTCGACGAGCTGGTGGCCAGCACCGTCCGCGGCGCCTTCGAGTACCAGGGGCAAAAGTGCTCGGCCGCCTCACGCCTGTTCGTCCCCGACAGCATCTGGCCGGCGGTCCGCGAGCGGCTGGTGGCGGCCGTCGAGTCCATCAGGATGGGCGACGTCCGCGACTTCAGCAACTACATGGGCGCCGTCATCGACGCCGCCGGCTTCGCCACCCAGAAGCAGGCCATCGACGACGCCAAGGCCGACCCGAGCTGCCGGATCGTGGTCGGCGGCGGCTGCGACGACTCGGTCGGCTACTTCGTGGAGCCGACCATCATCGAGACGTCGGACCCGGACTTCCGCACGCTCAAGGAGGAGCTGTTCGGGCCGGTGCTCACGGTCTTCGTCTACCCGGCCCGCGACTGGGACGCTACGCTGAGGATGGTCGACACAGCGACGCCTTACGGGCTCACCGGCGCCGTCTTCGCCGGCGACCGCTACGCCGTCGTCCAGGCCCTCGACGCGCTGCGTCACGCGGCCGGCAACTTCTATGTCAACGACAAGCCGACCGGCGCCATCGTCGGCCAGCAGCCGTTCGGCGGCTCCCGGGCCAGCGGCACCAACGACAAGGCCGGCTCCATCTGGAACCTCATCCGCTGGACCACGCCGCGCACCATCAAGGAGCAGTTCGTACCGCCCAAGCACTACGGCTACCCATTCCTGACGCACGAGAGCTGACACGCGCCCGGGAATGGATCGGCGATCGCCATGGGAGACGTCCCCGACGATGACCGACTGATTCGGACGGTCGCCCGCCGCCTGGTGGCGGCGCGCCGCCTCGTCGTGTTCACCGGCGCCGGGGTGAGCAAGGAGAGCGGCATCGCGACGTTCCGCGACGCCGACGACGGCCTCTGGACGCGCTACGACGCCATGGACATGGCGACCCGCGAGGGCTATCTGCGCGACCCCGAGTACGTCTGGGGGTGGTACGAGCACCGTTTCGGACTGGTCGCCGACGCAGCGCCGAACCCCGGTCACCTGGCGCTGGCCGCCATGGAGCGCCTCGTCCCCGAGCTGGTGGTGGTCACCCAGAACATCGACGGCCTGCACGCCCGGGCCGGCTCCACAGACGTGGTCGAGCTGCACGGCAGCATCGCCAGATTCCGTTGCCTGGATGGGCAACACGCCGATCGCACGCCCGATGGCCGCCCGGTCGTCTTCACCCGCGCCGAGCTGGCCGATCTGCCCGATCCGGCGCGGCGGCCGCCGCGCTGCCCCCATTGCGGCGGTCTCATCCGTCCGGACGTGGTGTGGTTCGGCGAACTGCTCGACGAGGCGGTCATCTCCCGCGCCTTCGACCTGGCGCGGGCCTGCGACGCGATGCTCGTGGCCGGCACGTCGGGTGTGGTGCAGCCGGCCGCCTCACTGCCCATCCTGGCCCGACGGGCCGGTGCCTTCATCGTCGACGTCAACCCCGACGAGGACGAGGTCGCCGCCCTCGCCGATGTCTTCCTGCGCGGCCCCGGCGGCGACGTGCTGCCGCGCCTGCTCGCGGCGATGGAAGAAGAGGCCGCACAGACCGGCCTGCCGATCTGACCGGTCCCGCGCTCCCGACCCGGCGCACCTGTCTGAGCGGGCGACCGCCCACCGCCTGCGCAGCGGATGGCTCAGCCGGGCGCGCCGGCGCGCAGACCCAGCCCGGCGCGGCGCACAGTCTCGGCCACACGACGCTCCCGCGTCGCCGGCCGTCTCGCATCGAGGATCCAGCCGACATACTGACGGCGCGACGACGGCGGCAGCGCGTCCCAGCCCGCGCCTGCGGCCCGGTCGGCGTCGAGGGCCGCCTGCAGGTCCGCGGGTACCTCGTCCAGATCGCGCGTCGGCGGCAGCCGATCCCAGTCCCCGTGCGCTCTGGCCGCCTCCACGACCGCAAGCCCGGCGGCCGTCATGCGGCCCTCGGCGATCAGCCTCTCGACGCGGGCCTTGTTCGACTCGGCCCACACGCTGCCGGGGCGCCGCGGCGTGAAGCGCACGGCGTACCGATGCTCGTTCCAGCGCTTCGCCTGACCGTCGATCCAGCCGAAGCACAGCGCCTCCTCGACCGCCTCGTCGTAGCTGGCACCGGGCTCCGGGCTGCCCTTCTTTCCCACCAGCAGCCAGATCTCGCCGGCCTGCGCATGGTGTTCAGCCAGCCAGGTGCGCCACTCCTCGCGGTCACGCGCGATGAACGTCTCGGTGATCTCGCTCATGTCGTCATGTTGGATACCCGCTGCGGTACCATGCGTACGCACAGCGGCCCATTCCTCGCAAGGGGGCACTCGTGGACAGCAGCCTTCCACCGACGATCCTCGATCTCCCCGTCGGCATCGACGCGAGCGGCATCCGTCGCGAGACAGACAGCCTGGGCGTCGTCGAGGTCCCGGCCGACCGGTACTGGGGGGCACAGACCCAGCGCACCCTGCAGCACTTCCCCATCGGCGTCGCCGGCGGCGGCGACCGCATGCCCCCCGAGATCCACCGCGCCTTCGGATACCTCAAGAAGGCGGCGGCCATCGTCAACACGCAGTCCGGACGCCTGCCGGCCTGGATGGGCGAGCTCATCGCGCGCGTCTGCGACGAACTGCTCGAAGGGCAGCTCGATGACCACCTGCCCCTCTACGTCTGGCAGGCCGGCTCCGGCACGCAGACCAACATGAACGTCAACGAGGTCATCGCCAACCGCGCCGTCCGGCTCACCGGCGGCGAACTGGGTTCCAGGACACCGGTCCACCCCAACGACCACGTGAACATGTGCCAGTCGAGTAACGACACGTTCCCGACCGCCATGCACATCGCCGCCTACCGGCTCACGACAGGCGGCACGATCCCGTCGCTGCGCAGACTGCGGGACGCGGTCGCCGAGAAGGCCGACCGCTGGGCCGACGTGGTCAAGATCGGCCGCACGCATCTCCAGGACGCCACGCCCCTCACCGTCGGCCAGGAGTGGTCGGGCCTGGCCGCCGCACTCGGCGATTCGATCGACGCGCTGGAACACGCCGCACGCGGCCTGCTCCGCCTGGCCATGGGCGGCACCGCGGTCGGCACCGGGATCAACGCGCCGCCCGGCTTCGACCGCGAGGTCGCCGCCGTCCTGACGGAGCTCACCGGCGACCCCTTCGAGGCGGCGCCCAACAAATTCGCCGCCCAGGCGACCATCGACGACATGGTGCGCGCGCACGCTGCCCTCAAGGGCGTCGCCGTCACGCTGTACAAGATCGCCAACGACATCCGCTGGCTGGGGTCGGGCCCGCGCAGCGGCCTGCGCGAACTCGAGCTGCCGGCCAACGAGCCCGGCTCATCGATCATGCCCGGCAAGGTGAACCCGACCCAGTGCGAGGCGATGCTCATGGTCTGCATGCGGGTCATCGGCGCCGACACATCGATCTCGCTGGCCGGCGCCGAGAGCAACCTGCAGCTCAACACTTGCCGGCCGATGGTGATCGGCGAGTACCTGCATTCCGCGCGCATCCTGGCCGACGCGGCCGCAAGCTTCCGCGAGCACCTGGTCGAGGGCCTCGAGCTCAATGAGGCGACGCTGCGTCGCAACGTGGAGGACTCGGTGATGCTCGTGACCGCCCTCTCGCCTCTGATCGGTTACGACGAAGCGGCGAAGATCGCCCGCTTCGCCATGAAGAACGACTGCAGTCTGCGGCAGGCGGCACTGGAGCATGGGGTCGACGAGGTCATGTTCGACAACGTCGTCGACCCACTCGCCATGACCCGCCCCGGCCTGCCGGACTGACGGCCCGGACTGCGACCGGACGGTCGCCGCCGGGCCCGGCCCGCCGCGGCAGGCCGGACCGGCGCGGTGCAGCCCCGGCGCCCCCTCAGCGCCGGTACGCGCTCAGGTCGGCCGCCAGTCCCTGCTCGATGTAGAGCCGCGCGCGCTGCGCGTACCGCGCCGTGTACGCCAGGCGGGGAGCCAGGTCCTCATCGCCCAGCTCCCGCACCACGCGGGCCGGCGACCCCATGATCAGGCTGCGCGGCGGGAACACCTTGCCCTGCGTCACCAGCGCGCCGGCCGCCACGATGCTCTCGGCGCCTATGCGGCATCCGTTGAGCAGGGTGCTGCTCATGCCGATCAAGCAGCGCGGACCGATCACAGCGCCGTGCACCATGACCAGATGACCCACGATCGTCTCGTCCGAGATCTCCACCGGGAACCCCGGGTCGGCGTGTACGACGGCGTTGTCCTGCACGCTGGTGGTCAGCCCGACAGAGATGCGCTCCACATCGCCGCGCAGCACCGCCCCGTACCAGATGTTCGCCCCCTCGGCGAGCACCACATCGCCGATGATCGCGGCGGTGGGCGCCACGAACACGCCGTCGGCGAACCGGGGTGCCTTGCCCTGATAGCTCACGATCGGCACCGACACCCTCCTCACATCCCTCTGCCCACCACGACACGAGGTGCCCGCATCTGCGGGCAAGGGTATACCGTCCGCACTACCGGTACACGAGCCGCCGGTCTCACACGCCAAAGTCGAGAAGAGAGATGAGAAGCTGCCCCACACGTGCCGTCCGACCCGGAGGAAGACGCCGATGAAGTTCGTCCACGTCGCCACACGCACCAGAGACATCGACGCGGCCGTCGCGTTCTACGAGCTGCTGGGAATGAAGGAGACCGGGAGGGAGATCCTGGAGAAGGGCGAGGCCACCCTGGTGTTCATCGAGCCGCCGGAGGGCGGCTTCCAGATCGAGCTGGTCTACAACTGGGGCAAGGACGACGGCTACGACGGCGGCGAGCGCTTCGCCCACTTCGCCTTCGAGGTCGAAGGACTCGACGAGCTCTACCCCCGACTCCTGGCTGCCGGCGCCACCGGCGTCCGCGAACCGTACCTGCTGGAGGGCACGGGGCCGAAGATAGCTTTCATCGCCGACCCCGACGGCAACTGGGTGGAGCTGATCGAAGTCTGAGGCCGGCGCCGGCAGGGGGGCGCGTCCGCGCCCGGCGTGTCGCGACCAGCGTCGACCGGCGTCACGCCCGGCGCGCCACAGCCACAGCTCAGAGCGCGCTCATGCTCTCCCACGCCAGCGCGACAGCACTCGCCGCAGGCGAGACCGGCCCCCGGCGCGCATCCGCGTGCGCTCCCAGAGCACCCACCCGGCCGCATCCTGCGCGCCGGGTGCTTCAGCGTGGCACGCCCACACCGTGTAGAAGTACTCGTGACCGGCTTCCGCACCGGTATCGCGGAAGCTGCCGCCGACACCGTCGTACACTACGGCCGGCTCGTCGTCGGGATCGTCCACGAACACGTCCTGCGAGCGCTGGATGCGCACCCGCAACAACGTCGCCCCGGGATAGTCCCACGCGAAGAGCACGCCGGTCGGCGTGGCCGACGCCCGCAGGCGGAACACGGACGGATCGGTGATGTGCTCGGTTGCATGCGTCATCGTGTGCTATCCTATTGCGCCGTTGCGGGATCGGACTTGGTCCTCGTCCCGCAGCCACCCGCACTGACGGTCGGCGACATCGTCGCCGTCGCAGAGCCGGGCATCCCCGCGTGGCGCATTCGTCTAGGGGCCTAGGACGCCGCCCTCTCACGGCGGTAACACGGGTTCAAATCCCGTATGCGCTACCACTCATCCTTTTACCCCTTGAGCTTCTCGCGCTGCGCTGCCCCCGCCGCAGAAGGCCGGCTCGGCGTGTCTTCGTCGAGTCCCGCCGAGAAGACCGACCCCCGCCCTTCGCTCCTTCGAGCGCGGAAATAAAGAATTATTGACATCGTGTCGACCCTGCTTTACACTACGGCATGTCAAAGATTTCTGACATACCGTCGAACGCAAGGAGGAAGAGGCGATGCCGTTCGAAGAGAAGATGACGTGGGTCAGCCTGGTGGTCACGCTGGTCGTCCCCGTGGTGTACTTCGCGATCATGCTGGGCCGGCTCGGCGATGTTCCCGCGGCCGACATCCACTACCAGTGGCCGCTCATCATCGCCATCGGCGCGTCGATCGGACTGACGATCGCGGGGGCGATCGCGACGGCCATCGGCACCGCCGTCGCGGCCGAGGTGCGCGGCAGATCCGCAGCCGGGGAGATCGACCGCAAAGACGAGCGGGACGTCCGCATCTCCCGTCACGGCGACCTGGTCGGCTTCTACGTCTCCTCAGCCGGTGTGGTCGCTGTGCTCGCGCTCACCATGCTCGAGTACGACTACTTCTGGATCGCCAACGCGCTCTACCTGTCGTTCGCGGTCGGGACGCTCGTCGGGTCGGTGGTCAAGCTCGTCGCCTACCGCAGGGGCTTCTAGCGATGGGCAAGCCGACCAGGGTGACCAACCGCATCCGGGCGCTGCGGTTCGCGGCCGGCGAGATGACGCAGGCCGAGCTCGCCGACCGCGTGGGAGTCACGCGGCAGACGGTGATCGCCATCGAGCAAGGCCGCTACTCGCCGTCGCTCGAGGTGGCCTTCCAGATCGCCAGGGTGTTCGGCGTCCCCCTCGATGAGGTGTTTCAGTATCCGGAGGGTGAATGATGAACGTTTCCGCAACTCGCGCCGAGCAGACGGTGCTGGTCCTGGGCGGCACCGGGCGGACGGGCAGACTGGTCCTGCAACGACTACTGGAGCGCGACGTACACGTGCGGGCAGTGGTCCGCTCTGCCGATCGTCTGCCGGCGGGCGTGGGCGATGACCCGCAGCTGGCGGTGGTCGTCGCCGACCTGCTCTCGATGAGCGACGACCAGGTGAAGGAACTGGTCAACGGCTGCGACGCGGTGATCTCCTGTCTCGGCCACACCGTCAGCGTGCAGGGGGTGCTCGGGCCGCCTCACAACCTCGTCACCCGGTCGGTCAAGCGAGTGTACGGGGCGGCCCGGGCACTGCGGCCCGCGCAGCCGGTGAAGCTGATCCTGATGAGCAGCGTCTCCGTGAACCGCCGGGAAGGCTTGGACACGCGTCGCAGACGCTTCGAGCGGGCGGTCGTCTGGATGCTGCGCGGCCTCGTCCCGCCGGCGAGGGACAACCAGCGCGCCGCGGACTTCCTCCACGAGGTCGTCGCGGCCGACGATCCCTGCGCGCAGTGGGTCGTCGTCCGCCCCGACACGCTGAAGGACGGAGAGGTCACGGACTACGCGCTGCACCAAGGCCTGGTGGACAGCCTGTTCCGGCCCGGCCAGACGAACATGGCCAACGTGGCGCACTTCATGTGCGAGCTGGCGACGAAGCCCGAGATGTGGGCGGCGTGGCGAGGCAAGCTGCCGGTGATCGTCAACGCACCGCCGGCGTGACCGCGGACAATCGTCACCGTGGCTCCGGCAGGTGCGTTCCACCGCGGGACGCGGCTTCGGTGCCTGCGTCACACCACTGACGCCCTTCCGGCTCCACCTCTTTCTCGACAGCAGGGACGCCGGACAGAGAGCGGAACGCGGGGGCGGAGGAAGGAAGATGGCTGGCGAGGGAGGACTCGAACCTCCAATCCCCTGATCCAGAGTCAGGTGCCTTGCCAGTTAGGCCACTCGCCAGCGAGACTTGCAGGCTGCACAGTGTACCGCGCGGCTGCGCCCTCCTCAAGCTCGCGCTACGTCACCACTGCGCCTCGATGCATCGAGGCCCGGCATGGGAGACGGTGATGAAGCAGCCGGCGCGGACGCTCAGGCCGTGTCGTGCCGCCCCTGCTTCTGCAGCTTCGCCCAGGTGTCCTTGAGCGTCAGCGTGCGGTTGAAGACCAGTGCGCCGGGCGCCGAGTCGGGGTCGGGGCAGAAGTAGCCGAGGCGCTCGAACTGCACCGTCTCGCCGACCGGCAGCTCGGAGAGACACGGCTCCACGAAGCAGCGGCGCAGCACCGTCTCGGAGTCCGGGTCGAGGTCGTCGAAAAGCTCGCGACCGTCGCTGCCCGGGTGCGGGCTGCGGAACAGGTAGTCGTACAGGCGGACCTCGGCCGGCACGGCGTGGGCCGCCGACAGCCAGTGCAGGGTGCCCTTCACGCGGCGGCCGTCGGGAGCGGCGCCGCCGCGGGTGGCCGGGTCGTAGGTGCAGCGCAGCTCGACGACCCGGCCCTCGTCGTCCTTGACGACCTCGCGACAGGTGACGAAGTAGGCGGAGCGCAGCCGCACCTCGCGGCCGGGGGCCAGACGGAAGAACTTGCGCGGCGGGTCTTCCATGAAGTCGTCGCGCTCTATCCACAGCTCGCGGGAGAACGGCACGCGCCGCGTCCCGGCAGACGGATCCTCCGGGTTGTTGACGACCTCCAGCTCCTCGACCTGGCCCTCGGGATAGTCTTCGACGACCAGCTTGAGGGGATCGAGCACGCCGAAGCGGCGCGGGGCGGTGCGGTTGAGCACGTTGCGCACCGCGTGCTCCAGCATGCCGACCTCGACGACGTTGTCTGACTTGGCAACGCCGATCAGCGCCGCAAAGTCGCGGATGCCCTCGGCGGGGAAGCCACGCCGGCGCAGCGCCGACATGGTGGGCATGCGCGGATCGTCCCAGCCGCGCACGAGGCCCTCGTTGACCAGGCGCAGCAGCACGCGCTTGGAGAGCACCGTGTGGGTGAGGCTGAGGCGGGCGAACTCGTACTGCCGCGGACGCGACGGCACCGGCAGGTTCTCGATGAGCCAGTCGTAGAGCGGCCGGTGGTCGCTGAACTCGAGGGTGCAGATGGAGTGCGTGATGCCCTCGATGGCGTCGGACTGCCCGTGGGCGAAGTCGTAGGTGGGATAGATGCACCAAGCGTCGCCGGTGCGCGGGTGCTCGGCGTGGACGATGCGATACAGGATGGGGTCGCGCAGGTTGATGTTGCCGGAGGCCATGTCGATGCGGGCCCGCAGCACGCGGGCGCCGTCGGGGAGCTCGCCGGCGCGCATGCGCTCGAAGAGGTCGAGGCTCTCCTCGATCGGCCGGTCCCGCCAGGGACTGTCGCGGCCGGGCTCGGTGAGCGTGCCGCGATACTCGCGGATCTGCTCGGCGGAGAGGTCGTCGACGTACGCCTTGCCGGTCCTGATGAGATGGACGGCCCACTCGTAGAGCTGCT